>CAWAIY010000021.1:0-33253 GCA_963782205.1 uncultured Verrucomicrobiae bacterium
AGGAATTTGGTGACGCCGCCCCCAAGATACTCATCCCAACTCAAAGTGTCTGGCGCGTGGTGTATCTGATTTCTTTCCGAGTGTGCACGCCAACGGCTTATGCCGATGTAAATGAAGTCATTCTGGCCGCGAGCCCGGATGGTGCGGGCCCCCATCGGGCCGGCGATAGACGGGGCCATCTCATTTGCACTGACGAGTCCGAATGAAATTAACGATATGTCGCGACCGCATTTATTGATGACTGGCATATCGTCACTTTGATGACCTTTCAACGGAAGCCCGTATCAAACACTTTATCCGCGTTCTCTTGTCCACCGGGCGCATTCATCGCGTCAACGAGGATGATATCGTCCTAGCGGAGTAGCCCCTAATGACAGGGGTAGAGCTGGTTTCATCAGTCCGGCTGGTATTCACAAAAGAATCGGCGAAACCGAAAATCATATCCTTACTATCCATACAGCGCGCTATTTGACGAACCAACTGCTCATCAGCGAGACGACGATCCCAATCATGATAATCGCAGGAACGGCGGGAACCCAGGACCCATTCCACCAATTTGATGCTGGCATCGCTATGTAACATACTGCGAGATGACTTCTCGGATATAACCCAAAAAACTACCAAAACGAAACTCGCTCGGCCCTCCTCATTCTCTGCAGCTATGCCTACGACCATGAAGTGCGCTTGGGGGCTCGCATGGTTTTGGACTATATTTCGGCGCGCATCCGCCGTTTCAAGCAACGACGTACGCCGCATGGTCCCGTTTCGGCGCCGCAATGAAGGGAAGAATGTGACCCGAATATATGGTTACTTGGAGGTCACCCTATTGGAGCGGACCTTCGGCGCCGACCCCATGGCGCAGAGATTTGCAATCCTTGCGGGAAACACCAGGGCTTATGAAAAGGGATGGCGGGAGCGACCAAACGACTGGAGCATCAAGACAAACGGTTCGGATGGGAACGACGGGATTATGGATGCGCTCAGCGAATATCGAATTCCTCCCTCTATTCATGACCTGTTCGTGAACGACTTGCACCGTCGCTTTTTTCAGAGGCTTCACCGTGTTCCACAAGACGACCCTGTCATAACCGGGCGTAACTGCGATAACCATGAAATCTATGCGAGTTCTCCGAGTTATCTCATTACGGCGGGCGGGAGTCCCGCGACTTATGCAATTGACCCCCATTTTTTGGGAACCGTACCGCCTGAGCAAGATCAACAATTAGGCGTGGCGGTAACAACTTCGTTTATCCCGACGGGGCTGAGCGCGGGGGATCGCACGACCGCAATTGGAGCAAAGGATTTAATCCAGTTTTCGAGTTTCTCCGCTGACCCAGGTAAGGCGGTTAACTACGGCGTAGCTCCGGATTTCGCTTGCGGACACAGAGTGGACTTACCAGCTCGGTGTCGCGATTCGATTAACCCGGAGGAAACCCGCGGCAAATTCAGCTTTGTGAATAAAGGGTCACGGATCACAAACGAAGATGAGCGTCAGGGTGGCGCCCCGGGCTTCTATCTCGCCCTCTTCCGAGACGGCGAATTTGCGGCAATGGAAGCTTTTGACACTTGGCTCCATTCTGATCTCACGTTTGAGCAATTTAAGAGCAGCGTTTTGGAAAGAAACCAGAATCTGATCCAAGGCGGGCTTAAGAGCAACGTCGAAACTGAGTATACGACAGAGAATGGAAATCATCTGCGCTTTGTAGTTTGGAACGCCGGTGAGAGAGACGATGCGGATTTCGGTGCGAGAATCCTAAGCATCCAATATGGCGCGGGCGACCCCATGGACAGCGAGGGAGACGCCGGTAATTCCACTACACAATTTCTTAATGGGACGGTGATGAATAGCCCAGCGGAAGGGATTGTGGAAATTACCAATCACTTCCTTGGAACTACTATTACGCTCGACATGAGCGACCAAGACCGTCCCAGACGAATCGACGAGCTCGGAAATGTCGAGGAGGGTGGTGCGAATCACGAAGTTTGGGTTGATTTCGGCTGGACGGGACCAAATGAAGGCGATTTCTTTCACCCCTTCACAACCATTGCTTCTGCCACTGCCGCCGTCGCGGATGGTGGGGTGGTCAAGATCATGCCTGGGATCACGAACGAGAGACCATCTTTTAGGCGACGAGCAAGACTGATTGCACCGGTAGGTGGGGTGACGATTGGCGCCCGCTAGAACAGTGCCCGATTGAGAAGAATACTGTTCTAATGGGTGCTTCTCTAAGAGACATTGCGCTCCAGATGGACCCGTTTTCGGGCGACGCACGGGTATCCTTTCGGGACGTGATAAATTGGCATCGATGGCAGGATGGCACTCCCAATTCGTCGAAGAGCCTGCGAGAGATCGCGCGCCGTCATTTACAGGGGCAAACCATCAAGTTTCTTAGCTACAACACCTATCTAACAGAGGCACATATTCAGTTTCCAGATCCCTCCCTGACGTGGAAATCCATGCAAAGCCGGCGCTCCATGACCGCGCGAAAGAAATAGGGCAAACAATTCACGACGAATATGACTTCGCTTCCCTTTATGAAGTCATGCAAGAAAAGCAGAAATCTGAAATATTAACCGCTTGGGGAGAATCCCCGCCAGCGCTGGCGTTCGGCGGCATGCTTAGTAGTCTGTGCACCCTAAGCGGAAAGTTCCCGATCAAACCACGCCGTGAGGGGGATCAGCACGAATACGTTCAAAAGGGCAAGTCGTTTGTTATCGACCCACTGATTGGACCTAAGTTTGAAATGAGTCTGGATTCAGACTTCTATGCCCACAAAGGGGTTTTACTTACTGAGATCGATATTGGCTTCGGGTTTATCGAGGTTTATTCCACTCACCTGATGTTTGGAGGCGGACTCCCGGGGGCCCTCGAAACAGCGGTGAACACTCTCACACCAGCTGGCGACCACGTTTCCCCAGCCAACTCAGAAGAACGCTTCGCCATAGAACTTAGGCAAATTGACGAGCTTGTACAATTCTATATCGACAACCACCAGCCGCAAAACATCGCAATCATCTGCGGCGACTTCAATATTGATGGGTCAGATCCCTTCAAGTTCGCTGAAATCAAGAAACGTCTCGGGGCGATTTTCATGAATGATTCTTGGGCGGAAGGACCATTCGCCAATGCCATCCTGGGAGGACAAACCTGCCGAAATGATGACGGGGACGGCACGCGGGAAGAAGATTTTACACACATCTGCGTTCCGTTAGCTGCGACCGTTTCCGATCTATTCTGTGACGACTCCTTTACAACGCGGTCAACATCCGAGTTTGTCGGTCGGTTCGATTATCTATTCGTCGAAAATCCTAAGGTTACTCACTCCTTTAATCTGGATTTAACGAGAGTTCGCAGACGAGGCTTCCGACGTTCACGTGTGACGGACGATCAAGAATTTTTGTCCGATCACCTTGGATTGGAGGTAACGCTTGTTGCCAGTCGTTTGTTGTGATCAGCCGCATCTACGCCGTGCGACAGCTTCGGGGTGATCACTCGCCTGCTGGTCGCGCAGAGACAGCATATTCGGCGTCGCCCGGCTTTATTTCTGAACGTGAAAATCGATACGGGTCAGTCCTAACTTTTGACATTCGTGCGCCGGATAAGATTGGAGACGTGAGTCCAGGAGCCCATTTCCAAGCGTTGCGCAATCCATTTCAAGCTTACGGCCGTTTGGGAGCGGAGCCGCCTGGCTGGCATCACTTTGTGCGGATCGCTCTCGCGCTGAATGTGCAACTCTTAGCCGCGCCATCCGATCTCCGCCTTTTGTTCGTCCGTTTGGCTGCGCTTAACGAAATCATGGTGCTCCCTCGCAGAATTTTGGAGCCGATCCTGCAAGCGAGGGACAAAATCTTCCACTCCGAAGCACCACCCTCGACGGATCCTCAGCCTCCAGGCAGCGATCCTGCATTCTTCCTGCAAATTCCAGCCGGGAGCGCCGATTCTCTTTCTATTCGTGGGCTCCAGACTTCGCCAAGGCTTTGGCCGAAAAGGGTGTTTGCTCGAAACCCCGTTCCGGACCAGAATTGCGCACCGTAATCATGATAAAAAGACCTTCCTCGATCAATCGCGCAGCCTCCAAGAGGCGACACTTGCTCGGTCTCACCTTTAGCCTCCTTCTGGCGACTGCAACCTTCGCCATTCAGGTCAAAGCGGCGCCCGAAAAGAGCGCGGAGGGTGAGTCAAAGCCTACGCCCAGCCCGACCCCCGACTTTAAGCCCGAATCCACCAGCAGCACGGGCAACGTCACTGTCGAAGGCGGCCGGGTCGATTATCAAGCTGTCGCCGGCACATTGGTCGTGCATCCGAAAGGCTGGGATGACGCGGCTTTGCCTGGAGGCCAGGAAAACAAGGAGAGCGAAAACGACCACGAAAAGAATCCGACGGCTGAAGCTTCGATGTTTTACGTGGCCTATACCAAGCAGAAGGTTGAAGCGGACAAACGGCCCATCACGTTTTTGTTCAACGGCGGACCCGGCTCTTCGACGGTCTGGCTGCACATGGGCGCGTTTGGACCCCGGCGGGTAATCACCGCGGACGACGCGCATACCCCGGCCGCGCCCTATCAGATTGTTAATAACGACTACAGCCTGCTGGACGCCAGTGATCTGGTGTTTGTAGACGCTCCCGGCACCGGCTTCAGTCGCATCGCCGGGAAGGATAAGGAAAAGAGCTTTTACGGCGTGGACCCGGACGCGCACGCGTTCGCGGAGTTCATCGTGGCGTATCTGAGCAAGTATGGTCGCTGGAACTCGCCCAAGTACCTCTTCGGTGAAAGCTACGGTACTCCTCGCGCCGCTGTGCTGGTGAACCTGCTCGAAAGCGAATACAGCCTCGACTTGAACGGCGTGATCATGCTCTCGCAGATCCTGAACTTCGACTTGAGCGTGGATGAACCGGAAAACAATCCCGGAATCGAGGCGCCCTATGTCATAGCACTGCCGACTTACGCGGCCACAGCCTGGTATCATCACAAGTTGCCCGGCCCGAATTCTCCCGCCACGCTCGAATCTTTCCTTAAGGAAGTGGAGGAGTTCGCCATGAAGGACTATGCCAACGCCTTGGCGCAAGGAGCGACTCTGCCGAAAGCCGAGCGCCAGGCCATCGCCGAAAAACTACACGCTTATACCGGCCTTCCCGTCAGCTATATTCTCAAGGCGAATCTACGCATCGACGGCGGCGAGTTCGCGAAAAACCTCCAGGACGATACCGACACCACCACCGGCCGGCTCGACACGCGTTTCTCGGGTCCAACCATGGATCCGTTGAGCAAGGAGGCCGAATACGATCCACAGTCCGCCGCCATCAGCTCCGCCTATGTGTCCGCCTTCAACGATTACGTGCGAAAGACCTTGCACTATGGGGCTGACAAAAAGTTTCTGCCCGAAATTGAGTTGTGGAAGACATGGAACTTCCAGCACCAGCCACCGGGTGCACACCGGCCGCTGCAACAGGCGACTAACACCATGCCGGACCTGGCCAGCGCCATGAAATACAACCCGGATCTGCGAATTCTTTTGGCGGGCGGTTACTTCGATTTGGCTACGCCCTTTTATGAAGGCTGGTATGAAATGCATCACCTGCCTATTCCACCCAGGCTCCAGGACCACATTGAATATCACTACTATCAGTCGGGTCACATGGTCTACGCTCACCAGGAGTCGCTCAAAGCCCTCCACGACGACGCAGCGGCGTTCATCCACGCGACCGATCACCTGGGCAAGTAAACTCCCCGGCGATCGCCCGACTCTGCCAAGCTCCGGCGCGGAAGGCAGCACGGTGATCCACCCGGGAAAGGGGTCAGTTCCAAGTATCACCAATCAAATATCGTCCCGCTGATGGTAGAGCAGGTGGGCGAGGTGAGTCGGCGCACCCAATATGCGGTGATTCGGCGATTCGCGGCAAAGTCAGGGCCGTCTCCCGTCGCAGCCAGCGTGCAAGGCGCACCTTAACGACGTCGCCCTTCCTTCGTCGCGGCAACTCCGCCGCAGAACAAGTTCGCCCTCTCGAGTTCCTTCCGCAGGATTCCTAGTCTGCCAAAGTTTGCGTCCTTTGGATTCATGCGCAGAAGGAGGAAAAAGACGGAGTATTTTACATTTTCGCACTCTTTTTAAATTTATCTATGGATAGTAAGTAGTCGTAAAAAATTCAGCTTCAATCTGTTGTTTTACCGTGCTCATATACTGGCACGAAACTGGCTAGACGGAATTGAACTTAAATAACCCCAAAATGTAACCAAAATGAAAAATAATCGATTACTCTTAATAATGCTGGTCGGGATCGGAATTGTGCTCGCCGCTCAGGCGAAGGCGACCGTCATGTTCACCTTCTTGGAAAATGGCTCCGGCAACAAGGGTCCGTCCGAAACTTGGACTGTGTCGGGTCTCTCCCTGACCGCCTATGGATTCAACGCAAGTGGAGCCACGGATCTCTGGGCAAAAAATGGAGGACCTGGTGAGAATGGACTAGGCTTGGCAGAAGATCCCACAGGTGATCACGAAATTTCTACTTTTGATTTCGTCCAGCTTAAGCTGCCTACTACGCCGCCATCCACTTTTCTCTCGGCTCTTTTGGCTAGCGTGCAAAATGGTGAAGAAGCGGACATCTATTGGTCCACTACACTCGGATCTTTGGGAACGATGATCGGGTCGATTTCCAACAGTGACGGCACTTTTTTCATCCCATCTGGGCAGTACCAGAACGGCTATTTTGGTGTAACGGCCGGGCATGCGAATGTGCTTTTAGCAGGCGCTGTGTTTGAGCAGAACGTTCCTGACGGTGGGACGACGATCATGCTGCTCGGTGGCGTGCTCGTGGGTATTCAAATACTCCGCCGAAAGCTTGGGAGCCATCAAGCCTAAGACTTAAACTTCGCTACATTCCAAAACCCAGCATACCGGGCAGGGAGAAATCCCTGCCCGGTTTTGCTGATCCTTGCCAATTCCTAAGGCTTACAAGGAATGTTCGTATCCTGTGCCGCCACGATCTGCCATTTCCCGGCGCGTTGGAGCCACGTGTCAGTCCAGATCAGGCAATGCTTTGTCTCCTTGCCATCTTTCGCCTTGGAGACCGCGCTTTCCGCTCCATACGCGATCGCGATCGAGTCGCCAAAAAATCTAACCTTTACCTCGCCCAATTGGCAGTCGCGCGCGAGCGACTTGAGATCGGTGGAGATCGCGTCCTTCTTACCGTAGCGCCGCCCGCTTGGCGATGTCCCCTGGAAGTCGTCCGCAATCACGTCCTTAAGATCCGGTTGCGGGCTACAGGCCGAGTTGGCCCACTTCGTCTCCGCCGCAATGATGAACTTCACTGTCTCCTCCCCCGGCGATCCCCATCGAGATTCCTGCCCAACGCCGGGTGAGGCAAACCCACCGAGCAACAGTGCGAGCAGAAAAACTGGGATTGATGCCAATTTCATTGTCTTAGGTCTTTCTCGTTTGTATCTCAGCGGCACCACCCGGCAAGCCTTTTTGCGGTAAGATGGCAGTCCGCAAGCTGCCCCGACTCTGCGCTCGAGGCCCGAGTCGCTGAGAGTTCCTGCCCGGAGCCCGAATCTGTGTCGATAGTAAGCTCTGAGCCCGAAATTGGCATGCGCACAATTCGCACGCCGCTTCGAGAGTCAACGGCGAACGCAAAATGATCATTTACTCAGGACTGACCCAACAGATCGCGACGGCTATTCCCTGCCCCAGACACCGAATTTCAAGAGTTCTTTAGGGAGATTTCCCCACCGAAGCCAAAACGTGGCGACTAATCGATTTCGTGACCTCCCAGAACATTTTGGCATCTTCCTCGAGGATCACAACGCCATCCGTATACTCCTTGTGAGGATGAATATAGTTTCGAAAATCACGGAGCACATTGCCAACGTCTTTCGCTGACTTTGTGACCCACGTAAGCTCGTGAGCTACCTCGACCAGTTTCAAAAGCTTCCATTCGGATAGTGCTAGTGTCCTCCCGGCTTTGTCACGTGGGGCAGCGGGCGTGGTGAAGACTCCTCGTTTATCAGGGCTCCCATTGATCCTGGCAAGAAGAAGCGAATTCGAGTAATCCGCCCATCATGACCGTAGCTGCAAGATTTGCATTGCTCGACAGGCAACGCTGCACTTCAGTCCACCGCCGTTGAAGTATCGCCTGCATATTAGGGTCAGAAACCAGCGGCGAGAAATTAGGTGGAATGTCTGACGTGTGGCTCGGAGGCGCGGACGAAGATGTCTGTAAGTTTGTCGCGATAAAACTGCGAACCTCCACCAGCGACCGTCTGGCACTCAGCAATGCCTCTAGATACTTTGCGCGGGTGGTATGCCGACCGGTCGCGTCCATGATCGTCCGATAGTAAGAATCGGCTCCGCTGAGATCCGGGTTTGAGCCGTGAGAAACCAATTCAGGGCGGTGCGTTTGGAACCACGCGAACGCGACTGCCTTGAGTTTCTTCTGCCGCCATGAAATCAGATTTGGAAGCCAGGATTAGAGGGGAGCCCTTTATCGATACGTTGGCAATTCCAAAAACCAGAGGTCCTGAAACCGGGATCGCGTAAAATTTGAAATTTGGGTCACCAAACGTGCTGGCTCGCCCGAAAACCGTGTTTTGTCGCAGCCAAACTACAGCAACTCGTTCACCAGCGCTTTCGCCTGTTCCGCGGGGATGCCAGTTTTCCGAAAGGCGAGTGGTCCTTCGCCGGTGTGGAGAACGGGCTCAAGGTCTTCCAATGACGGCATGTCGGTGCGGCGCCAGAAGAGGCCGATCGGGATCTCGTCGCCCCACTGGTAGCCGCGGTCGATCGCCGCGTGCAGGTCGCTCGGGTCATGGCCCAGTTCCTCCAGCATCTTTACTCGCGGGTTAAACCATTGGTAGGTGTTGTCCTTGTTGTAGGTGACGCAGGGACTGAAGACGTCGACGAGCGCGAAGCCTTTGTGCTGGATCGCGCCCTTGATCATCTCGACCATGTGTTTCTGTTTGCCGCTGAAGGCGCGCGCCACGTAGGTCGCCCCCCCGACAATCGCCATCGGGATCGGGTTGATCGGGTTCTCGACGCTCCCGTAAGGCGTGCTCTTGGTCTTCATCCCCTTGACGCTGGTGGGCGAGACCTGGCCGGTGGTGAGGCCATAAATCTGGTTGTCCATCACGATGTAGGTGAGGTCGACGTTGCGCCGCATGGTGTGGACGAAATGGTTGCCGCCGATTCCGTAGCCGTCGCCGTCGCCGCCGGTGCAGATGACTTTCAGTTCGTGGTTCCCGAGCTTGACGCCGGTGGCCACGGCGAGGGAGCGGCCATGCAGGGTGTGCATGCCGTAGGTGTTCATGTAACCCGGCAGATTCGAGGAGCAGCCGATACCGCTAATGACGCAGACCTGAGCCGGCTGGAGTCCGAGCTCGAAGACGGCGGTCTGAAGCGCGGCGAGGACGGAGAAATCGCCGCAGCCGGGACACCAGTCGGGGTGGATGCGGCCTTTGTACGTGTCCTTGGTGAGTTGGCCGGGCTTCTCGGTTCCGCCTTCGCCAAGGCTACGGCGTGACAAGGGTTCAACGGGTAAGCTCATTTTAGTTAGAGGTCAGAGATCAGAAGTCGGAGGTCAGATTTCAGCATTTCAGTTTTCAGCTTTCAGCTTTTTCACAGGTCACGCGAGCACTTCGTGGATTGGGACGGAGAGTTTTGTTTTACCAGCTAATTGTTCCTTTACTGCTTCGACGATGTGATGGGGCATGAAGGGTTCGCCGTCGTATTTGCGGATGTGGCCCTGGGCGTCGAAGCCGGTCTCGCTCCGGAGGTAGCGGGCGAACTGGCCGCTGTAGCTGTTCTCGACGATGATGACGTGCTTGCTCTGCGCGAGGAGGCGGCTGATCTCGGCGGCGTGGAATGGAACGATCCATTTGATGTGGAGATGATTGGCCACGATCCCCTCTTCGCCCGCGAGTTTCTCGACCGCTTCGCGAATCACGCCGTCGGTTGAACCCCAGCCGACCAACGTGACGGCGGCGTTTTCGGGTCCGAAGAGCTTGGGCGGGGCGATGTCGTTGATCGCCGCCTTCATTTTGCGGCCGCGTTTCTCGACCATCATGCGACGGATGTTCGGGTTGGTGAACTCGTCGCTCACGAGTGTGCCGTCTTCGTCGTGCTCGTCGGTCGCGGCGGTGAAGATGTGACCAGGCACGCCGGGAACGGCGCGCGGGGAGATGCCGCTCTCAGTGTTCTTGAAACGGAGGTAGGCTTTGTCGCCGTAACCGCTGCCGGGAGCTGCGCCGTCTCCGTTCCCGTTAGGCAAGATCAGTTCGCCGCGATCGATCGCGACGTTGAAGTCGAGGTCGTCGGGATCAATGCTCGATGTGCCTTCGGAGATGAGGAGGTCAGCCAGGACGAGGCCGGGGCACTGGTATTTGTCGCAGAGGTTGAACAGCTCCGGAATCGTCCGGAACAAATCGAGCTGGCTCGTCGGCGCCACGACCAGCTTGGGAAAATCCCCCTGCCCCGCTCCGAGAATTTGCCAGAGATCGCCCTGCTCGGTCTTGGTCGGCACGCCGGTGGCAGGTCCGGCGCGTTGCACATCGACGCAGACAACCGGCGTTTCGATCATCCCGGCCATGCCGACCGCTTCGGTCATGAGGGCAAAGCCGCCGCCGCTGGTCGCGCACATCGCGCGGCAACCGGCATGGGCCGCGCCGATGATCATGTTCATGACGCCGATCTCGTCCTCGACCTGCCGGACCATGATGCCGAGCTGCCGCGCGTGCTGCGCCATCCACATGAGCACGCCGGTGGAAGGGCTCATCGGGTAAGCCGCGTAAAATTTCACGCCTGCCGCCGCGCCACCCATGGCGGTGGCCTGGTTGCCGGTGACGATGCCGAGCGGCTTCGCGCCCACCGGCGCCTTCCACGAGAACGGTTTGAAATTCTGCGCCGCATATTCGTAGCCGGCCCGGGCGACGGCGATGTTTCCGGCCACAACCTCGTCGCCCTTCTTCTTGAATTGCCGGGCAACAACCGATTCGAGCGGCTCCGATTCAATCCCGAGCAACTGGAGCGCGGCGCCGAGCGCGGCAGTGTTGACCGCCAGTTTGTTGCCTTTGGTCAGTTCCTTCATCGGCATCGGGCAAAGCTGGACGCCGTCGGCGGCCTGACCGGGCGTGACTTTCTCGCTGTCGTAAATGGCGCAGGCGCCGGCTTTCAAAAGGCGCAGGTGACGATCCATCGTGTCCTGGTTGAGCGGGATGAAGACGTCGATCTTGTCCCCCATGTTGGTCACGGGCGCGTCGCTCGCGCGAATGGTCAGGAAAGTGTGCCCGCCGCGGATGATCGACTGGTAGGCGTTGTAGGCGTTGAGATGAAGCCCGCGCCGGGCAAAGATGCGGGCGAGAATATCTCCGGTGGAGGCGATGCCCTGGCCGTTCTCGCCCCCGATGCCGACTGCGAAATCGATTTTCGTGTTTTTTGCCATCTGAATATTGGGAGGTGCAATCTGCGGGACAGAGCGCGCTTCGGCAAATTCAAACGGCGCCAAATTCTCCGTCTGTCGTTTTTCGTGCGGAAGCAAGCGCCACCATTGCTCGCCATCTGCACGGATTCGCTCGACAGGCCCTGCCAATGGCCGCCCAGGATAAACTGATCGCTTTTCGTGGCCCGTTCGGAGAGGATCGCTCGATGCCGAAAATCTTCGAGAAGGATGGGTATCGCTTCTTCTTCTACAGCAACGAACACCGCCCCATCCACGTGCACGTTCGATACGGTGCCGGCGAAGCGGTCTTTGACGTCGAACCACGCGTGGAGTTGCGGGAATCGTTCGGATTGAAGATCAACGAACTTTCGCGGGCTCAGGCGCTTGCCGAGGAGCAGCAGCAACTTATCGTCGAGAAGTGGCATGAGCACCTTGATTGATCAACCTCGGTCAGCAGTTTTTCAGGACGGCCAGATTGTCATCGTTCTCCAGACTGGGGCGACGCTCCAGTTTCCGGCGGCAGCGAACCCTCGTCTTGCCCGGGGCACGCCCGAGCAGTTGAGTCACATCGAGATTTCTCCCTTTGGCCTTCATTGGCCGGAGCTTGATGAGGATTTGTCCATTCGCGGAATCGCGCAAGGCGACTACGGGCAAGGGCATCGCGGTCGCGTCGTCTAACGACCAAAAAAGTCAGGTCGCTGCGGGCAACCCGCCAAGTCGGTGGGCTTGCTGCCGAGAAATGGCCTGGCTGGCTTATTTGCTGAAACGGAACTCCATCTGGCAAAGATGCGGACGGCTCTCGGCGGCGAGGCGGAGACGCAAGGCCCGGAGCATGGCGAGCCCGCGCGGGATGCGCCGCGGTTGACGCCGAATGTTCAGGGGAGCTGCCACACGACGATTGATGCCGATATTTTTTGTCATGTGAGCAATCTAAACGCCTGGGTCGGACATCGGCTGTCCAACAGATCAAAATAATTTCTTTTTTTCTCAAACCCCTCTGCCGGCGCTCTCCGCCGGTTTAGGATGCGGCCGTGCCCGAAGAGGAAAACTTTCATCACAACGTCTATGTGATTCTGCTCGATCCGGCGGTGCTGAAACACCCCTCGGTCCTGCGCCTCAATCCGAAGCGCGATCCGGCCAAGCCGTGCGTTTACGTGGGGATGACGGGGCTTCCCGTGGAGCATCGTTTCGAAAATCACAAGCACGGTTACAAATCCTCATGGGTTGTTGAGAAATACGGCGTGCGCCTCCTGCTCGAGCTTTACGCGCACTTTAATCCGATGCCGTTCGAGGCCGCGGTGCAGATGGAAAAGGAACTCGCGGAAGACCTGCGCGCCGAGGGCTACACCGTGACGGGCGGGAAATAACTTAGCGACGCATTCTTATTCATAGACCGTCTTCGGCTCCGGGCCGGCGAGGATCTTCTGGAAACGCGGATTGCTGCGGAGCGAGTCCCACTCCCGGCGCAGACGCAGATCAGCCAGCGTAACGTTCGAGCTATGATCCGCCGACACGCCCACCGCACCGGGGGTCGTAAGCAGACGCTCGATGAGTGTAATCGCCAAATCCTGTTCGCCAGTCAGTGCGTAGACCAGCGCCAGATTGGCCGCCCACGCCGCGCCATGAAATGCGTCCAAGCTTTCTGGCTCGAGTTCAACCGCCCGGTGGCCTTCCCGGATGGCATCCTCTTTCCTCTGCATGTAGGCGTAGAGTAAACCGAGGGCGGCATGGCGGTCCGGATCGTCGGGATGTGTGCGCGTCGACCCTTCGAGAACTGGAAGCGCTGCGGCAAAATAACGCTTGGCCGATTCGATGTCGCCGCGGGCGAGCGCGGTCCGACCCTGGTAGAATGTTTTCGGGGTGCATCCGGACTCGAAAAGATCTTCCGAGGGGAAATCAGTCAAAATCCTTTCTGCGGTGGCATAATCCCGCTCCAGCATGGCCAGGTCCCAGCGCGCCAAAGCGACGATGCCCTCAGCATTATGGGCGGGCGGAATGTCTTGCAGAATGTTTCTGGCCGCGGGGAGCTGCTCGTTCCGAATCACTTCCAGGTAGGCAAGGCCGATCTTGGAACCTACCGCATCGGAATTGATCTCCACTACGCGGGCGAAACCGACGGCAGCGGCAGTCCAGTCACGCATTACAAGGTGATTCAGAGCGGCGTGAAAAACGACGATCGTGTTCCGAGGATCGAGAGACAGAGCGCGGTCGTAGCTGACAATCGCTTCGCGCCAGCGTCCCTGCCGTCGATAGATGCCACCGACATACATATAGATCTCGCCATTATTAGGAGAGCTTGCCGCGGCGAGTTCAAACTCCCTGAGAGCCGCGTTATAATCCTTGTCTCCCAAATAGAGGCAAAGACCAAGGGCCAGATGAGCTTCGCCCAGGTTCGGCGATAGCCTGAGAGCTTGCTCAGCCTGAACGCGCGCCTTCTCCTTCCGCGCCGGGAGCTCCTGTTCAATCGCGATGTCGCTGTTAAGAATGGACGCTCGCGCGTATGCTAATGCGAACCTGGGATCAATCGTCGTGGCTCGGACGTAAAGCTGCTCTGACGCAATCTCATCTTCTCGTTCGTTTCCAAGCGCGGTCAGGTAAAGCACGTAGGCCTCGGAGTTGGTCGTGGGGTCGATACCGAGCCGGCCTTTCTCTTCCGGTGCGAGAGTCGCTTTGAGGGCGGCCGCGATCTGCATGGCCAATTCTCCCTGAAGGCCGATCGAATCGGCCACGGTGCGGTCGTAACGTTCCGCCCAGAGGTGCTGATCGTTGCGCGCGTCGATCAACTGGACATTGACGAGGATGCGGTTACCCGTGCGGCGCACGCTCCCTTCGAGAAGATTTGCCACGCCCAAGTCCCGGCCGATCTCACGCACATTGCCTCGGCTGGGCCTTTGGTAAGGCATCACGCTCGTGCGGCTGATGACTTTCAAGTCGTGAATCTTCGCCAGGCCCGTCAGGATGTCGTCCTGAATCCCGGCCGCGAAGGAGTCGTTTTCCTTGCCGTCGCTTAGATTCTCGAACGGGAGGACCGCGATGCTTTTATCGGGCTGGGGCAGGCTGTTGCCAGGGTTGCGGCGCCAGTAAAATGGAAGCGCGAGAGAAACGCCCAGGACAACGAGGGTCAGCGCCGCAGCCACACCGATCCAGCGCGGCGATGAGGAGGTCGCGAGCAGGGGTTGCGACGCTGCGCTCAACTCCATCCGGCGACGCGCCGCTTTGAGTGCCTCGCTGAGTTCGTTCGCCCTCTGATAGCGTTCCGCGCTCTTTTTGCGGAGTGTTTTCCCGATGATCTGCTGAAGCTCGTCTGGAATTTGTCCGTTGTAGCTTGCCAGAGGCGGCGGCTCCGTCTCCAGGATCGAAGTCATCATTTCCGCGGCTGTCTCGCCGCTGAATGGCGCCCGGCCCGCGACCATCTCGTAAAACACGACGCCGAGACTCCAGAGATCAGTTCGCTTATCGACCGCTTCACCGAGCACCTGTTCCGGCGACATGTAGCGAGCGGTTCCAAAGATTGACCCGAGGCGGGTCTCGGAGGGACGTGCTTCTGCACGTCCCGATTCAACCACTTCCTCTTCCGTCATCGTCGCCGGCCCTTCCGGTTCGGCAAGTTTGGCAATCCCAAAGTCGAGCACTTTTACGTATCCGTCGGGCCGGAGCATGATGTTCTCCGGCTTGATATCGCGGTGGATGATCCCGGCGTCGTGCGCCGCGACGAGGGCACCGGCCACCTGGATCGCCACATCGACCGCCTCCTCCGCTTCCATCGGCCCGCGCTCGAGACGCTGGCGGAGCGTTTCGCCATCGATCAGTTCACTCGCAATATAGTGAGTCGAGCGATCCTCGCCGATCTCGTAGATCGTCAGGATGTTTGGATGATTGAGCCCAACCACAGCATGCGCTTCCCGCGCAAATCGCTTCAAGCGCTCGGCGTCGCCGGTAAAGCGCGTGGGCAGGAGCTTGAGCGCGGCCTTGCGGCCGGCGGTGATGTCGGTCGCCAGATAGACTTCGCCCATTCCACCTGCGCCGATACGTTTGAGAAGCTCGTAATGGCCGATCCTCTGACCAACGAGCACATCAGGCAGCGCGTTTTCAAGTATCTTCGCGGCAAGGCTAACTGCGGACGTTTCAATGAAACGATCGGCTCGCTCATGGGAAGCGAGGAGAGTTTCGACTTTGACCCGCAACAGCGCATCCCCTGCGCAGGCCGTGTCGAGGAATGCGCCTATCTCATCGGGTCGCTGAGCCAACGCGGAATGAAAGATTTCCTCGATCGTTTGCAGCCGCGCAGGCGTCATATTTCACCCCAATTTCCGGGACCATCAGGGAAGCGAGGGAATCGTATCCTCGAATTTGAAAAGACACCAGAACGTTGTTGCAGCGCGTCTGAGGCGGGGGGCGACCGATGTTCCAATAGATTTCGCGAGTCCGCGTCGGGCCACTTCTTGAAAGAATAAAAACGTATCCATCAGCTGGCGTCGTCTTCCTTCAAATTACAATTTTCCAAATTCCGATGATCACTTTGCCGGGCGTTTCTTGTTTATCTCAGTGAAAGGAAAAACAGAACAACAAACAAAGGAACAAGAATGAAAACCACGATTCAGAACACCATCCTCAAACGACTCACGGCCGTCCTTGGACTTATGGCCCTGCTCATCTGCACAACCCCGGCAACCTCGGCAACCGCCGCGGATTCATCGCAAGGTCGCGCGCCGTTGATAGGCCTTTGGGATTCGCAGGTCACCCTGACGAACTGTCAAGGCGTCGTCATCAAAACTTTTGAGGCATTCGAGATGTTTAATCAGGGCGGCACCCTCAGTAGCACTGACAATCAATCCGCTAACGGTCCCGGCGTTGGAACGTGGCAAGGTCTCGGCAGGGGGAGTTACTCGGCCCCCTTTCAGTTCTTCTCGTTCAACCCAGACGGCACCTGGGCTTCAACCGCCAGGATCTCACGAAATATCCAGCTCGGTATGGATAGGAACAGCTATACATCCACCGTCGGCGTCGAAATCTTCGACCCGAATGGCAACCTGGTTGCGACTCTCTGCGGCAGCGAAGTCGCCACGCGGGTGGCCAATTAATTGAAGCACGGCGTCGCGAGCTCGGCGGACCTCTTCGCCGAGCTCGCCCGCTTGAAGGCGAGCGAGGAAGCGTTCGGACATTGTCAGCTTCCAGATTGTCCCGTGCGTTCTCCATTTCAAAACAGATTGAAGATCGAGGACGAAGCGAATGCCTTGATCTTTTCTCTGAGGAAATCTGCGAAATCTGTGGATAAAAAATCAGTGCTTGGGAGGCTTTCGACAGGGCTGTTAATCCGCGCTGTACAATTCCGTGTAGAGCCACGCCTTGGCAAATTCCCAGTCGCGTCGCACAGTAACAGGCGAGATCTTTAGCACCTCCGCGATCTCGTCGTAATTGAGCCCGCCGAAGTATTTCAGCTCGACCACCTCCGCCTTTCGCGCGTCGAGCGTGGTGAGCCTGTCGAGCGCTTCGTGCAGGTCGACAATCTCCTTCGATTGTCCCGGGGAAACCAATGCAGCTTCGTCCAGTTCAACCTTGAGTCCGCCACCCCCGCGCTTTTGCGAGCGATAGCTCTTGGCGTAGTTGACCAGAATCTGCCGCATGGCTCGGGCAGCGACGGCGAAGAAATGGGCGCGGGTCTGCCAGCTTGGGTTAGTTTGGTCAGCCAGGCGTAGATACGCCTCGTGGACCAGGGCCGTCGTTTGCAGGGTGTGGTCTGGACGTTGCCCGTTCATGTAGTGGTGGGCGAGGCGCCGGAGATCTTCGTACACGAGCGGCGTTAGCGCTGTAAGGGCGGATTGATTTCCCCGCCTCCAATCGTCCAGCAGTTGAGTGACCCGTTCGGGAGAGGCAGCAGGCATGTCCATCAGCGTCCGTCGAAACCTATCACCTTAAGACGCTCCATGGGCGCAGTTGCGGCAAAAATCTTTCAATTCGAATGATCACTTTGAGCGGCGTTTCCTGTTTATGGCGGTGGAGGCAAGATGGTGATGCCAGCCCGCAACCGACAGAAATTTACCTCGAATCTTCAACTCGAGCGCATTGTCGCTTATCGTGCGGATTTCGGCAAGATCGCTCACGACCACGATCGATATCCTTCCAGCCACCGGTCGTTCTCGCCGATTGCCAGACCCATCCCGCGTCCACGACTCTGAACAAGCAGATGGCGAGGCCACTGGGGTAGCGCTGGTGGAGGTTTCACGCGCGCAAAAACCAGAGCTAAAGGAAACCGGGGGGGGTTCCCCAGGGTTAAATAAGATGCCGCTGTGTGCGACTTTGAGCTTCTCTTTCCAGATCAGGCTCGTTATGAAATTGGGAGAACCGACGGCAACAGGAGAAACCATGTTTTATTTTCGAATCGATCGAGTGCGTTTCCTGGATAATGGCGGAGTGAAATCCGGCCTGGGAATTTTCGGGCATGACTTTGCCCAGGTGAAATTTCTTAGCATCGTCACCCCTTCCGACCAGAACGTGCCCCAGCTGGATAAGTGGATGAAGACGAACGATCCCGCCGCCAAGCAAACGGCTCTGGAGAAACTGGTGCGCAAAGCGCTCAGCACGCGCGCACTCACCGAGGTCGATCGCGTTCAGGACAATGTGCCGGTGAGCTTCGGCGACACCGGGCTCGTTCTTTACGAGGCCGATGAAATTCCGGAGGCTTTTACCTGGACCTTCGTCGCCGTGCGTTCCTCGCTCGATGTGCGCGAGGCGGCCGGAGACGTGAACGAAATCCTGGGCGAACCCGGGTTCGCTTCTTTCTCCACGAACGTGCTCAGCCTTATCCAAACCGGCGCGGCACTAGCCAACCCGGCCTATGCCGCGGCCATTGAGGTGGCCAAGTTTGTCGCGCAAGCCGGGGCACAACGGCTCATGAAGAAGGGCGATCGCCAGCTCGGCGCCGTCACGACAAGCTTTATTCGGCCGGAACATTATCCTGCCGGCATTCGCGAAAGCCACGACGTGCATGACATGACGGGCAACATGTTTTTCGACTACACCATCTTTGGTTACAAACGAGCACTGCCCGTCATCCGGAAGAAACGCAAGCGATGAGAAAAACCCGTCAGTCTGCCGCTCGTCCGGCGAAGAAATCTCCGAAGAAAACGGCGCCAGCGAAAAAGCGGGACGCAGGGACCGGGACGCCAACTCGCCCGCCCGCGCGAAAGAAAGCGAAGTCCGCTGAGCCAGAAGTGCGCCGGGCGATTCCGCTCGAATACGTCACAACGGACGAGGTCAACCTGCGCGCCGCTCCCGACATGGCGGCGGCAAGGCTGAACGGCGGCCTGCTCGGCAAAGGGACGCGGGTGAAGATTGCACCTCAGGATTGGTGGTATGTAGAAGTGGAGCACCCGATGACCGCCTCGGGCGTCCTGCGCGGCTGGCTCTCCAACTCGGTTCTGCGCCGCGCGACTGACGCCGATACAGGCCCAACCACGCCGCTGCCCGAAGTTCCCGCACCCCCAACGCCGGTCGACGCCGCCGCCCATGCCGAGCTGCGAAAGAAAATGGCCGAATCGATCGTGAATTTCGAAGCGCGGCGCGATGCGCAGGGGCACCTCCGAGTTTACGCCCTGCCAGCAGGCGATGGTGGCGGGCGCTACGAGGTTGCCGGGATCAACGAACGTTACGATCCCGCAGAGGCGGCAAAGCTGCGCAACATGATTAACGCCGGCCAATACGACGAAGCCGAGCGCGAAGCCGTGGAATACATCGCACAATACACCGACGTGGTGGCCAAATGGACCACCGTGCCGGCGATTGAGGCCTACCTGCGAGATTGTACCTTCAATCGCGGACCGGGTGGTGCGGCCAAGATCCTGCAAATGGCGTTGGGCGTGACGGTGGACGGTGGCGTCGGCCCGGAAACGCTTGGCGCACTGCGCAAGGCGGAGAAGGACCCGGCGAAACTCCTCGCCGCGCTCCGCGCGGCCCGGGAACTGTATGAGCTAAGGGTGGCCGGGCATCGGGAGAAGTTCTGGAAAGGCCTGGTCAACCGCTGGGACAATTCGCTCACCTTTGCGAGAAGCGTGGCCTGAGCGGAGAACCACCGTCGGCCCGAGTTGCGTTCGTTAGGCGACAGCCTGCGTCGCCTTGCCCAAGCGGGCGCATAGAGGTTACCACCGCTTCCGCAGCCTACTCGCGGCCGCCGACGGGGTCTTGCTGGTCGTCCTGATTTTTGTTTGCGTGCTCCTGCACGAAACAGGCTACGCGCTGGCCGCGGCTCAACCCAGGCGAGGAAGAGGAGAAAAAGTGACGTGATTCCTGATTTCGATTCCGGCGATTCGCGCGCCGCGAAATGACCAGCGCATGTTACTTTCTTCCGCTGCTTCGCAGCACTGCTTGGTTGACGCAGGCGGGTGAGAAATGAAGTCGAAATTTTTCCTAAACCAACCAGCCCGGCGAAGCGAGAGCGCGCTTCCCCCACCGACGCGCGCTCCGCTCGCCTTTCATCGCCGCCTTCCCGGCTATCAACCGACACCGCTGATCGACGCGCCTGAGCTGGCGCACATGCTCGGCATCGGACAGGTGCTGGTCAAAGACGAGTCGAAGCGTCTTGGGCTGCCCGCTTTCAAGATTCTCGGCGCGTCGTGGGCGGTTTATCGCGCGCTCGAAAAACGAGCAGCCGAAGCAACGGACGGATGTGCTGGAAAGCCCGGCCGTTGCTTCGCATCCGATACGGCTGCACGTCCGGGACTCCCCGCGGCGAGTCCCTCCGGAATTTTCGAACCGTGGTCGACGGTCGAGGAACTTGCGGAGCGTCTCGCGTCTCTTAAGCCGCTGACGTTGGTGACGGCGACCGACGGCAATCACGGTCGCGGCGTTGCGCACGTTGCGGCGCTCTTTGGGTTCGGGGCCCGGATTCTCGTTCCGGCCGGGACCGCCGAGGCGCGCATCGATGGCATCGCGAGCGAAGGTGCCCTCGTCGAAGTGGTTGATGGCACTTATGACGACGCCGTCCTACGCGCCGCGCGCGAAGCCAACAATCGCTCTCTCGTTATCTCGGACACGTCGTGGCCGGGTTACGAAGCGATTCCGCGCTGGGTGATGGAAGGTTACTCCACCATGCTCTGGGAGATCGACGACGAGTTGGCGCGTCTTGGAAAAAAAGATGCCGATCTCCTGGCGGTACCAGTCGGCGTTGGCGCGCTTGCCGCCGCCATCGTTAGGCATTACTGCGACCGGAAGCCTAACGAGTCTCCGAAGATCTTGAGCGTCGAGCCGCTCCATGCCGCTTGCATGATCGCGGCAATGGAGGCGGGCGAAATCGTTACCGTTCCTGGACCGCATGATTCGATCATGGCCGGCCTGAACTGCGGCCGGGTATCGATCACCGCCTGGCCAATCGTCTCGACCGGTATCGACGCCTTCATCGCGATCTCGGACGAACGCGCGCGCGAAGCGATGCGTGCGCTGGCCCGGGTCGGCATCGTTGCCGGTGAAACCGGCGCAGCCAGTTTGGCCGGGTTGATTGAGTTGCTAACCGGCTCTGAAAGCGCTCACCACCGCGCGGACCTGGGGATCACCGAACGCAGTCGTGCCCTGGTCCTCGCTACTGAAGGAGCGACTGATCCTGCTGCTTATGAACGGGTGGTCGGCAAATGGCCGCAAGCCTAACGACAGAAGGGACGAAAAGGACTTAAGGACGGCGGCCTTTGGCTCGTTCGGCGAGACGGGCGCGGGTCATGGGCTCGCGCAGACCCCCCTCTTTGACGAAGGCTTCCTCCAGGTGGCGCAATTGCCGGTCGAGCAGAAAGTTGGTTAGCTTGAGCAGGCCGATCATCACGTTGGCTGCGATGGCCGGGTCGGGGTGTTCGATGCCTTTTCGGAAGGTGTCATAGCTCGCATTGGATGTGCGCCTCAACTGGCTGAGACGGCGAGCGTGAGGATGGTTCTTGCTCCACTCGATGATGCCACGCCCGCGCATGAAATCGCGGTAATCTTCGAGTAGTTCCTCCAGACTGGCTCGAGCCACGTTGGTGAGTTTGATTTCTGTTTGCTTGGAAGTGCCGGAGGCACGGCTGCCTTCGAGATTGTTCTGTTTCCCGGAGCGCGCGGCCTGCACCATCTGGCCGACGGTGCGGTCGTGCCTAACGAAGAAGCGCCGGCAAAAATGGACCGTTCCGTCGTAGACGATGCGAGCTTTCTGAAAGGAAAAGGAGGTTTTCGTAACCGCCATGGCTGGGGATGAAGTGGTGGGGCACGGAACGATTTTCTCAAATGGACATAAAGGACGAAAAGGACAAAAGCGACATTGCGGCAGCGGCGGTCCCTTCGCTCTCTTCCGTCCCTCAGGTCCCTTTGCCAGCGCTCACCCCGAGACTCTCCCTGAGGCGAGCCTTTGCAGGGCCAGCCTAACGAGATCCTCGGCGGCCGCAATTTCCCGGCCGCTTTGCTGAATGTCGCGCACCGCCTTGTGCGCCTCGACCTGTTTGTAACCGAGCGCAATCAGGGCGAGGACTGCTTCGTTGGCCTGCTCCTGTTCCGGGGTGGGCGCCTGGGCACCACTCGCTACTTCCCAGGCCGCCGCCACGCCGAGCTTGTCTTTTAGCTCGAGAACAATTCGCTCCGCCGTTTTTTTGCCGAGCCCACTAATTTTCGAAAGCGACGCTACGTCGGAGTTCACGACGGCGCTTTTGAAATAGCTCACGCTCATCCCGCTGAGTACGGCGAGAGCGAGCTTCGGCCCGATCCCGCTGACGTGATTGACGAGCAACCGAAACAGATCACGCTCCGCCGCAGTCATGAAGCCGTACAGAATCTGCGCATCCTCTCGCACGTGCAGATGAGTGAGGATGTGAACGGTTTCCCCCCGGGCGGGCAGTTTGTCGAAACTCGAGAGCGGGATGAAGACTTCGTAACCGACGCCACCGACATCAATGATGGCCTGGGTGGGAAGCGCACTCGTTAGGCGGCCATGGAGGAAAGTGATCATGTGTTTTTCAAAATGAGGGTGAGATCGACCCACCGGCCCTTCGCTATGTCGAAGCCGTGGGTGGTAAACTTCCGATACCCGCTCGGCAACGTCGGGTAAAGTCGATCCGCCACTTTACTCGGCAGGACGACAAAGTGCGGGCCGGCGCTGGCGAGGAACGGCGGAATCTGGTCTGGCTGCAAGGTCGCGACGTCACGATTGTTTTCCCGATTGTACTGCAGGAAGCCGCGCACCCGGCTGCGAAAATTCCAAACCAGGCTCGGCGCATCGAAGTCGTAGGCGGCGAAATCCATCCCGGGTTGGAGATAGGGTTCCGCCTTCCTGAAGAGGACCGCCGAAGGGAAATAAGGCGCGATCAAAGGGAACTCGATCAGGGCCACGGCGAGCATGATTCCCGCGGTCAGGCCCGACCACCAGCGAAGCATTCGTTCGCCCACCCCCGCCTCGAGCCAATGCCGTGCAAGCAGCAGCGCGAGCAGCGGAAAGGCCGGCAGAATGTAATGGGGCAGCTTCGTTTTCACGATGGTAAAAATCACCACGATGACAGCGATGCCGGCGATGAGATAGAGATCGAGTGGGTCGCGCTTCTTCCAAAGCTGGCGGGCGAGCCAGGGAATCTTGACCGACCAGGGCGCGAAGCTGATGAAGATAGTGAGAAAATAGAATGGCAGAGAAACGAGCGCGGTCACAATCGAGCTGCCGCCATGACCCTGCAGGGTGCCGAAGGAACGCCCGACGACATGGTACCCGAGTCCGATCGCAAGGAATTCACCATGCGTGCGGAGGAGCGCAGGCACGCCCCAGAGCGCGACGAGCCCCAGCATGAGCAAGATTCCCCTAACGAAAAGAAAACGGCCGGCCACGTGCGGGACCGGCCGGAGAGACTGCGCGACGATAACCGTGCCGAGCGGCATCCAACCGATCGGGCCCTTGGCCAGGAAAGCGAGCGCGAGCGCGAGATAAAAAAGCCACCACCATTCGCGCAAACCGGTCGGCCTAACGACCACACTGCGCCAGGTCCCGCCAAATCGATCGCGCAACAATTCGTAGCCGGCCCAATGCGCCAGGGTCATGAAAAGGACCAGCCACATGTCGGCCACCGCAGCCTTGGCGTGGATGAAAGTCTGGAGGCAGAGGGTGAAAATGATCGCGGCCCAAAACCCGGCGCGAGCCATCCCAAGACGCGCGCCCCAGCAAAAAATCACAACCGCGGTCAGCGCCGCCGCCAGCGCGCTGGGCAGACGCGCCGCGAAGGGGTTCTCGCCGAAAAGATGATAACTGGCGACCTGACACCAGTAGGTGAGCGGTGGTTTGTCGAAACGATAACGATTGTTGAAATACGGCACGACATAATCGCCACGCTCGATCATCTCGCGCGAAGCCTCGGCAAAACGCGGCTCATCGCGATCCACCAGCGGCAGCGACCAGGTGCCGGCCAGATGAAAAAGCAGGCACCCGCAAAAGAGGGCGAGGAAATTGCGAGTTGCAGGTTGCAAGAGAGCGATTGAATGATGGCGCAGGCCGAAACTCAACCGGCAAATTTTCGATGCATAAAATCGCGCCGGCCTGGAAATGGTTGCTTCTCCTTCTGCTCGCGATCGTCGCCATCGCGGCCTCCTTTCATTTCGACACCGCCACGCGCCAATGGGTCGTCGAGCATTCCAATCGCACTGTCAAACAGGTGATGCGCAACGTCAGCCACTTCGGTGACTGGCCGGAGCACGTTCTCGCCGGGTTGCTTCTCATCGCCGTCGCGACATGGCGCGGGAACAAGCGCTGGGTCCACATCGGCGTGACGATGATCGTGGCCTGCGCGCTCGCCGGCATCGCGGCGCGCGGGGTGAAGATCGCGACTGGCCGCGCTCGTCCCTCGGTCAAACAGGAGCTCGGATGGAACGGACCGCGTCTCAGTTCCAAATATAACTCCTTCCCAAGCGGTCACACCGCCGCGGCCACCGCTTTCTTCGGCGTTCTTTTCTTTGCCAACCGCCGGGTCGCACTCGCCCTTCTGCCCATCCCGCTCCTCATTGCCGCTTCGCGGATGTACGTCGCAGCGCATTATCTGTCGGACGTCGTTTGCGCCGCCATCCTCGGCTTCTTCTGCGCCTGGCTCTGCGCGCGCTGGCGCCCGCCACCAATCAGCAATTAACAATTAGCTGGCGGAGGGGGTGGGATTCGAACCCACGAGGGCTTGCGCCCTGCCGGTTTTCAAGACCGGAGCCATCAACCACTCGACCACCCCTCCAAAGATGCTTCGCCCCGCCTGGCGTCGGCTGGCGAAACGCGGGCCACATTAATGCAAGAGAGATTGACGCGGCAAATCTTCCCTAAAAGCCAGCCAGAAATCTTTGGAATGTTCCCCGTCGGCTATCGGGTTCCGGCGAGCTCGGCGTTGACAAATTTGACGAGGTCGTCGGTCAGATACGGTTTCGCGAGAAAGCCGTGTTCTTTGTCCCGCTCAAACTCCGGACCGATCAGTTCGGCGCTGTAGCCGCTGGTAAAGATCACCTTCAAATCGGGCTTATCGACCATGAGTTTTTGCGCAAGCTCGCGCCCGGAAATTGACTCGGGCATGACCACGTCGGTGAGCAGCAGATCGATCTCCTCGCGGCGTTCGGCCCAAAGATCGAGAGCCTCCTGCCCATTGGCGGCTGAAAGCACCTGGTAGCCGCGTGAGCTGAGGGCTGTGCTGACGAAATCACGGAGCATCTCTTCATCCTCCGCGAGGAGGATTGTGGCATCGCGATGGGGGGCGGATTCCCCTGACTCGGCGTCCGGGGCACTGGCGGGTGCGGTGACTGTTTCAACAGGGGCTTCCTCGATAACGCCATCGCTCAGGGGGAGGAAGGCGCGTATGGTGGCACCGCGCCCAAGGGCGCTCTCGACTTCGATCCAGCCATTGTGCTGCTTAAGGACGCCATAGACCGTGGCCATGCCCATGCCGGTACCCTTACCGGGCTCTTTGGTGGTAAAAAACGGCTCGAAAATGCGACTCATGGTGGCCGCGTCCATCCCGTGTCCGTTATCTTTCACCGTCAGGCAAACGTGGGAACCAAGCTGCGCCTCGGAGCTGCGGGCCCGGTAGGCTTCGTCAATTACGATCTCGGCGGTGGAGAGGGTGAGCCGGCCGCCATTGGGCATGGCGTCGCGGGCGTTGAGCGCAAGGTTCATAATGACCTGATCGACGCTGCTCGCGTCGGCGTAGACGAGCGGCAACCCGGAAGCGAACTGAGTATCGATGGAGATATGCTCGCCGATGATGCGGCGGAGCATGGTGGCCGTTTGCCTGACGATTTCATTCAGATCAAGCGATCGGCGCTGGATCATTTGTTTGCGGCTGTAAGCAAGAAGCTGGCGAGTGAGGGCTGTCGCCCGCTCGGCCGCCTGCTGTACTTGTCGAAGATAGGAGGCAAGTTTCCCATCAAGCTGTGGAATTCCGCTCTGCATCATCGAGGAGTATCCGAGAATGACCGTCAGCATGTTATTGAAGTCGTGAGCGACTCCGGCCGCGAGGCGGCCCACGGCTTCCATTTTTTGCGCATGGCGAAGTTCATTTTCAAGCCGGACGCGCTCGGTGATATCTTGAAGAATGAAAAGATGGTAGGGGGCCTCGGCGAGGGCGAGATTTTCCGCCGAGACGAGGACTTCGCGCACATCGTCCGAGGCCGTTCGGACGCTTGCCGCGAGCCCGCGGACGAGGCGCCGCCCAGCGAGTGCGTCGCGCAGGATGCTGGCCATGGTTGGGTCACTCCACCACTGCACTTTGCCGGCGAGCACAGCGTCACGCGACGCGTCGACCAGCGCGAGGAAGCTGGCATTCGCGTCGAGGCAGTCCGAGCCGTCCGGTCGCTGGATGACCATGGGCACCGGACTGCCGTGGAAAGCCTTGGAAAATCGCTCCTCAGAGCGACGCAATGCCTCCTCGGCGGCAACGCGTTCGGCGACTTCGCCGATGAGCCGGGTATTGGCCTCGCGCAACTCTGCGGTGCGCAGGCTTACGAGCGCGTCGAGTTCCTCCATCTGCCGGGAAGCCATCTGCGTAAGCTGCCACTTTTTCGAGAGAGCATGTGCCATCTGAAGCACCTCGACATTGTCGAAGGGTTTCTTGAGGATGAGTAACTGATCGGTGTTTCCGATCGCTTTGGAAATCTCGTCCCACGAGTAATCCGAGTAGGCCGTGCAAATAACAATCTGGAGATCGCCAAACTCGGCCCAGATACGCGTAATCGTCTCGATGCCATCCCAGCCGGGAGGCATCCGCACATCCACGAATGCAACGGCATAAGGATCGCCGTCCGCGACGGCGGCGCGTACTTTCTCGAGACCCTCCTCTCCCTGGAAGGCTGAATCGATCTGAAAGATCGACTCGCGCGAAGCGGGCGCCTCACCAAAGATAGCTGCCTCCTCATCTTCGAGTTCGCCCGCCAGGACCGAGTTCACTGGGCTAAGGACTTTTCGAAAGTCCTCATGAATTGCCGGGTTATCGTCAATAACAAGAATTCTATTGGTGATCCGTTTAGCGGTCGGTTGTGACATATTCATGAACGGGCGTGGGAGCTACGGGGAGTTCCAAAGTAAAGGTGGCGCCGCGGCGGAGACCGAGACTGCCAGCACTGAGTGAGCCACCCATTTCCCTGGCGGCGAGCGCGCCGCTGTGTAGCCCGAAGCCATGCCCGTCTTTGCGGGTCGTAAACCCGTGGCTAAAGATGAGGGCCAGATTCTCCTGCGAAATGCCGATACCGTTATCCGCTACGACGATGCGGACCGTGTTCTCGTTCGACGGGGCGATGGTAACGGTGATCCGTTTGTCGAGGCGCTGCACATCCTCGAGCGCATATTTGGCATTGCGGAGCAGATTAATGAGAATTTGCAGCACCCGGTGCCGGTCAACGTGGACCGGCGGCGAAGGGGAAAAGCGCCGCTCAACCACCACTCCATGGCGTTCGAAGGCGCCCATGTTCATCGCGATTGCATCCTCGACCAGCTGGTCGGCCTGCAGGTTCTCGAAGGCGCCGCTGACCTTCGCGTAGCTCTGTTGCATGGCCACGACTTCCTTGATGTGCTCGATGTTGCGCGCGAGGAGAGCGACTTCGTCCAGGATTTGAGCGTTCTCTTCCAGAAGGTATTGACTGAGCTTCGCCAAATAGCCGGGAAGTTTCCGTCCGTTGGGATCGTGCGCGAGGAAGTCGCCCAGATCGCCGTTGCGCTCCGTGAGCAACGTCGCCGCTCTGCCCAGCTTGGACACTTTCGAGGCGCGCAACTTTTCCACGACGAGACCGGCCGAAACGTTCACGCTGTTGAGGACATTGCCAACGTTATGAAGAACACCGGTGGCGACCTCTGCCATGCCGGCGAGGCGCGAAGTTTCGAGCAGTCTCTGTTGCGAATCGCGCAGCATGACCTCCGCCGTCGTGCGCTCGCTGATATCGCGGATCACGCCGCTACAGAATGTGCCGGAAGCGGTCTGCCAGGTAGACAACCCCAGTTGAAATGGAAACTCCGTTCCGTTCTTGCGCAGACCGAAAAGCTCCACCGTCTTGTCGAAGCCTTCGACGCCGCCAGTCTTGCGGAAGCTGGCCAAACCGGTCTCGTACATCGCGCGAAAACGCTCTGGGATGAGGATTGAGAGGGGCTGGCCGCGAATCTCATCGGCTTCGTAACCGAACATCAGGCGCGCACCCTTATTCCATGAGACCGCACGCCCAGCGCGATCGGCGATGATAATTGCGTCTCGAGCCGATTCCGCGACGGAACGAAAACGCTCCTCGCTTTCGCGCAGAGCCGCATCCTGCGATTGAATCTGGGCGAGCATCTGGTTGAAGGCGTCGGCCAGCATACCCACCTCGTCGCTGCCCGATTTTTGCGCACGCACGGTGTAGTCCTTCTCCTGCGCGATCCGATGCGCGGTGGATGCAAGGCACAGGATCGGTGCCGTCACCAAATGCTGGAATTGGCTGGAGAGGAAAAAGGCGATGAGAAGTGAGACCGCCAGAACGAGGGCAAGGATGCCACCGTAAAGCCTGAGCAGGTCGAAATAGGCCGCCTGAAAATCAGCCTGCAGATAGAGTATCCCCTCGTGCTGACCGTTGCTGATCACCGGCTGGCCGAGCGATACCCGCGTGCCATGAACGCCCAGATCCCCGCCCGACGGGCCGAGCTTGAGCTCGGTCGCGTCGTCTTCCGCCCCAAAGTGCGCGAAGCGTGTGCCGTCATTCAAGACGAAGCTCGCAGAAACGATCTGTGGCATCGCATCGAGTCCCGCGAGCATCTTGCTGGCGCGCCCACGGTCGTGGGAGAGCGCGGCGACGGCGATGTTATTCGCTGCAATCTTGCCCGTTACCGTGAGCTGGTTGATGAGATTTTTTCTGATCGACCAGGCTTGAACGGCAAAGAGCACCGTGCAGGCGAGGAGCAAAACCACACAGGACGTAAGCTCGACCACAAGGGTGATCTTTTGCCGCATCGATCGATCTTTGAGGGGTTGCATCGCTGGTTCAGAATTCTGGCGTCGCCCAAATCGCTTGGGGTGGGAGGCTAGGTCGCAATTCGCGTGCCGCACCTTCATGAAATTACAATCCAACGGACCGGCGACCGGCGACGGGATCTTCGCCGGAGGGAACCTCCGGTGGCGTCTCGCCGTGCGCAGCAAAATATTCTTTCAGAAAACGAGATCTCCCGCGTCTTTCTCGCGATGCGTATGCGCCTTTATTCGCCCGAGAAGGCGGGGCGAGGCGAACGGTATCGGCACTCCCTGCACCTCGTGAATGACCACGCCTTTGGCCACTTCCGCATAGTCGATCCCGTCGCGACGATGAGATCGATGTCGCCGGTTGGCCTCGGGTATCCCGACTGAATGATCGCAAAGCCCCCGATTACCATGCACTGCGCACCAATTTCATTCAGGCGAGGGCAGAGGAGAACGAGATCACTCTCGGTCGGCTTGTTCAGGGGATTTGAAGCGGAAAACACCCTTCAGACAACAAAGCCCCCCGGTGAGCAGAACTCCGCCGCAGCTCGTTTCCTGTTTTTTTTGCTTCCATCCCCAACTTCCAGGCGCCCCAGAGCTTTCGTCGGCCGACGAACTTCCCGGCCGGATCTTCGATGTTGATCACCGCGTAGCTCATTTGACCTTTGGTCTGCCATCTTCCCGCCTAACGAGCAAGGACGCTCAGGCCGGGATGACTTTAAGTGCCGCATCCATGCGCTCGAGGACTTTTCCACGTCCAAGGATCTCGAGGAGATGATAGAGGCTGGGGCCGGCGTTGCTCCCGGTAACGGCGAGACGCGTTGGGTGGACGAGCGCGCCGACCTTCACGCCGAGCGTCGCGGCGGTCGACTTGAGCACGGTCTCGATGGAGAGGGCGTCGAAGTTTTCCAAGGTAGCGAAGGCGTCGCGCAGAGCTTGCAGGCGCGGTTTGTTTTCCGCGATGAAATGTTTCGCCACGCCCTCCGGTTGGTAGCTGATTTCGTCGGCAAAATAGAAACCGCAATAAGCGGGCAGCTCGCTGAAGATGCGGAACTTCCCTTTGCAGGTATCGAGCGCGGCCTCCACGTAGTCGGGCGGATAATTCGCCGTGTCGATCCCGGCTTTGGCGAGCGCGATCAGGGCGAGGGCGCGGAAGCGGTCGTCGGGCAATTCGCGCGCGTATTCGCCATTCAGCCAGGTGCATTTGGCGAGATCGAACGAGGCGTTCTTGCGATGAATTTTCTCCAGCTCAAACAGCCTGATGACTTCCTCGATCTCAATCTTTTCCCGGTTGTCCTTCGGCGACCAGCCGAGGAGGCAAAGATAATTGCGCACCGCCTCGGGGAGAAAACCTTCCTCGATGTAGGTATTGAGACTCGCGCCGGCGTCGCGCTTGCTCATTTTGGACCCGTCCTGGTTGAGAATGAGCGGGATGTGAGCGAAGCGCGGCGGTTCGGCTCCGAGCGCGCGGTAAAGCTCGATGTGCTTCGGCGTGTTCGAGAGATGATCCTCGCCCCGGATGACGTGGCTGATCTCCATCTCGATGTCGTCGACCACGTTGACGAAATGAAAAATCCACGAGCCGTCCGGCCGGCGAATCGTCATGTCGGGATGGGTTTCTTCGTTCGAGAGGTCGAAATCAATCCTGCCGCAGACAATGTCGTCGACCACGACATGCTCGCGCGGCGAGCGGAAACGGATCGCGCCATTATCTTCAAAGAGGTGGCCGTCAGCCTCCAGTTTCGCGAGGTGACGCTCGTAGATTTCTCTGCGCTCACTTTGAAAATACGGCCCGAAATTTCCGCCCACCTGCGGGCCTTCATCCCAGTCAAGGCCGAGCCAGCGAAGTCCGCCATAGATGGCCTGCGCGGCCTCGGCGGTGTTGCGCGTCTCGTCGGTGTCCTCGACGCGCAGGACGAATGTGCCGCCGGCGTGATGAGCGAAAAGCCAGTTGAAGAGCGCGGTGCGTGCACCCCCGATGTGGAGGTAACCAGTCGGCGAAGGAGCGAAGCGAACTCGGACAGATGAAGCCATGCGACTGTCATCCTGAGCGAAACCGAAGGACCTCGCAAACGCGGGCATGGTCGCGCGAGCGACCGCCCGACTGCCTATTCGACAAAAATCTTGCCCGCGCATCGCCGCGCATACCGCCCACGAGCGAGATTGATTCGGGCCGGAGCGCCGCCGGCAAGGAGTTGCCTGACGTGCTCGATGACAGCAAAGCCCAGTTCCGATACGCCGCGTTGCGCCAGCCAATTCCGGATGACACGGCGCTGGAGCGCGGGCGCGAGGGCGCGAACGGACGCTACCATCAGCTTCTCACTTTTCGTTAGGCCGACTGGGATTTGTGATTCAAGAAAATCTTCTTCCTCCGCCAAAACGGTGGCGGCCCGCCAGATGGTGGCGCGAATATTTCGGCCAAACTGCTTTTCCAACCACGGAATGATCTGGCGCCGCAGGCGATTACGGCGGGCGTACAATTCCTCGTTGGTCGCGTCATCGCGGAACTTCAACCGATGCTCCTTGAGGTATTGATCGATCTCCGAACGCCAGACCCCGAGGAGCGGCCGCGAGATTTCGAGCGAACCGTAATTTAATCTCGGACGCATTGCGCCGAGCCCGCGCCCTCCGGCGCCGCGAAAGAGGTTGAGCAAAAACGTTTCCACCTGATCATCCGCCTGGTGCGCAAGGAAGATCCCCGGGCAACGCCGGCGTCGGCCAACCTTCCCGAAAAACGCCAACCGCTCCTGACGTGCCGTGGTTTCGATTGATTGTTTCCTCCGTTTCGCGAGCGCGGGAATATCCGCGGAGCCGATCTCGAATTTCAGCCCATGTTTTCCGGCGAGACGTTCGACGAAGCGTGCGTCCGCTTTTCCCGCGCGACCGCGCAGGCCGTGCTCAAAATGGCAGACAATCAACCGCCCGTAGCCTAACGACATCAGCCAATGCAGGAGTGCGACCGAATCACGTCCGCCCGAAACGCCAATAAGGTACCGGTGATCGTTAGGCAAAGCCGCCAGGCATTCGCTCCCCCATTCCTGCGATGGGCGCTGTTTCATGGAGTCGCAGCCCGCAAACCCTGTTCACCCAGCCAGGGAAAATGCCGCCGCGCGATTCGCTTGAGACCGAAGGGTTCGATCGCTTTCCGCCGGATGTGCTCAAGCGCGTCGGCCACTGAATCGGTCACGTAAACCAGGTCCAGGTCCGCTCGATTAATCGTCCCAAGCTGCGCCATTTTTTCCAGCAGCGCGGTCAGTTCCCGCCAGTACTCCGTGCCCATCACGACGACGGGAAAGTTCTGGATCTTGCCGGTCTGGACGAGGGTAAGCGCCTCAAACAATTCGTCGAGCGTGCCGACGCCCCCGGGCATGACGACAAAGGCATAGGAGTATTTCACGAGGAGCGTTTTGCGGACGAAGAAATAGTAGAGCGTGACACAGAGATCGAGGTATTCGTTAGGCCGCTGCTCGTAGGGCAGCTTGATGTTGCAACCGACAGAACGGCCACCGACTTCGCGCGCGCCGCGATTGGCCGCTTCCATGATGCCGGGGCCGGCGCCCGTCATGACGGTGAAACCCATTCGCGCGATGCCCGCGCCCATTTCGCGCGCCAGTTCGTAAGCCGGGCTGCCGGGTTTGATCCGCGCCGAGCCAAAGACGGTTACGCAGGGTCCAACAAAATGGAGGACGCGAAAACCGCGCAGGAAATCCGCCATGACATGGAAGAGCGTAAAGAGTTCAGCGAGCCGCGAGCGGGGCCCAAGAAGCATGATCTCATCGGCGCGCTCGAGCGGGCGCAGTCGAGGCCGTGGCGGTCGAGATCGCGAGCTGTCGCGGGCGGAGACGGTTGTTTCACGTCATTGGATTAGCAACGGGCGCGGCGTTGCACAATCGCGGGAAGAGGTTCGCGCCACGTTTTTTCGTTCAGCCTGCCGGCCGCCGCAGCGGGGTGAAGCTAAGGACGATGATCTCCGCGTGGCGCGGTTCCCAATGGCTGACGTCGACCCGGAAGCGACCGACACGTTTGCCCCGCGTATTCTGCTTTTGGTAGAGGAGCCGGAAAAGGCTTTCCTTTTCCGGCCGGGTGAAAAAGGCGCTGTCGATGAATTCGTTCACCCAATTCATCTCGCGGTCGTCGGTCAGGTAATAGGTGACCTGGAGATCTTCGTCCGAGTTTTCGACAATGATGACCGAGTAGTTGTAGGTGCGGGAGTTGAGCCATTCGCCCTCATAAAAGATGACGCAACGCTTCTGCACTTCGGTGGGACGGATGTGCAAAGTGTCGGAAAAGAACGAGCGCACATTGGCAAAGGTGAGCGGCTGCGGCGACGGAGATGAGGCGGCGTTTATCGCGGACACAAACGCGAGCATCGTTAGGCAAACAAGAATCAGGCGTTTCATTTCCT
>CAWAIY010000022.1:0-26807 GCA_963782205.1 uncultured Verrucomicrobiae bacterium
TCGGATGCGATGTAGCGCAAGGCGCGCAGACTCGGAAGGAAGAAATAGGCGCCGCCGCGCACGGTGACGAATTGCGGGAGGCCGGAAACGCGCTGCCGCAGCCGGCCGGCGCGCGGCTGGTTAAAGTCCGCCGTCACCGGGCAACCGGGAATTTCGGCGCGGGTCCCGAGCAGCGGATCGCTCTCCCCGGTCATGGCAGAGAACTTCGTGTTCACGATCCAGGCATTTTGGAGGAACTCGAATTGCCGCGAAATATTGGCGTTCAGGCAAACGAAGTGGAGGCCGCGTGCCGGTTCGTTAGGCGGAGCGGGCGTCAGCGCGTCCTCCGGCAACAGTTCGGATCCATATTCCCGGCCGCGGCGCAGGATGCGATGGAAGCGGACGGGTGACATCAGGTCATCGCGGAAACCTTTCGGGCCAAAGCCCAGCATGGTGATGAGCCGTTGCAACAGGCTGGCCGGTCGCCCGGGGAAATCGGGATTGCGCGGATTGGCGCGGCGAATATGCGCACCGAAGGGACAGGCGCTCCCCGTCGGATCTTGCGCATAGGTGAAGCGGTTTTGGCGTGCCTCGTCCGGGTTTGAACCGATCCCGGGAATCGGTTCCTGCTGGATCGGCACCAGAGGATCGCCGGCACGAGTGCGACCGACCATCGCGGCTGCCAGTTTCTCACCGGCCGCGACATTGCCAGCAGTTTGCTGACTGACGAATTGCCAGAAAGCCCGCACATCCTGCTGAAGATCGCGCATCACGAGATAGGTGCCGTTACAGCCCAGATCCTTCTTCTCCGGCGCGTCCTCCGCGGGGAGCAGATCCGCGCTCGCGGGGTCGGGGTCGAGCAGAGGCCGCTCGGTATATTTGTTATATTCGTTAGGGTAACCGAGCAGGAATTCTCCCAACGCGACAACGTTGCCGTAATCAATCTGGGGGCGAGTTGGATCGCGCTGGCGCGCCCAGTCGAGCTGCGGCTGGCTAATGCCGTCCGCGAACCCAAAAGGCTCGATTCCGTCCAGATCGGCCGTTTTGAGCCAGCGCATTTCCTCGAAGGCATCGGACCACCGCGGTCCGGTGACACTCTGAATGAAATCCGTCAGAGTACCTGGCGCCGCGAAAAACATCACCACCAGATGCGGCACACTGGCGCCATAGCCCCAGGCCCATTGCGACGGCGCATTCGTGCCCACGTCGCCGAGTCGGCGGGTCCGACTCTCCTCTGTCATCCCGGCTAAGAACTCAGGGGAAAAACCTTGGATGACGGATTCCGGCAGGCCGATCTCCGCCAGGCCGCGCGCGGTGAATGCAACCTGGAGCGCGGCGGAAGGAGGCGGAGTCATCGTGGCCGCGCTCGTGACCGGCGCCGTCCGCAACCACTGACGCGCCGCGGCTGGGTCCCTAATCCGCAGGAGCGCATAGGAAGCTTCCGTCATTTTCCCGTAGCCGAAGCGGACCAGGCCCTGGACATCGCTGAAATCGAGCTGGTCTTGTTTCATAGGAGTGCGACCCATTCCCTGGCCTCTTCTTGATTAAGCGATGTTGCCTCCAATCCTTGCCGAATGCGGCTGTTTCGTTCCAGGTCGATCGCGGTCAATCCCGGATAGGCTTTGTACCAGACCTGGCTTGGCAAAGTGTGGCGGCGGAGGAAGTCCTTATACTTTTGTTCGTCCTGACAGCCGTCGAGCGCGAGCCAGTTGGTTCGCGGATAACCAACGCCGTTGCTGAAAACCATGTTGAGACCAAACCCGGTCTTGTTAATGAAATCGTCCATATAACTCTCGACCGTGCCATCGTAATTACTGAAAAAGACCATCCGTTTGCGGCCATCGAGAAAGACCCAGCGTGCGAAGTGAATCGTGCGAATCCGCGCCAGCCGACCGCGGGTGAAAAGGTGGCGCGCGCCCCAGTTCACCGTCCAAAGAATGCCAATCGTGGTCACGAGCCTAACGAGTCCAGGTTTCAAACTGCCCATGGCGGTGAACTGATTGGTCACGAGGCGATCTTCCGCCTGAGCCATCCCATCCGAGTAAGCCTGGTCGACGCGCGCGCAAAGCTCGGGATCACTCTTCTCCAGCCGCCGCAGGCGCCAGAGATAGAACGGGGAGAGGATCACGAGGAAGGGCAGCGCGATAAGAAAGAGGAGCGGCATTCCCACCAGATGGAGCATGTTCATGATCCACCACCCAAATGGCGTTGGTTCTTCGCTAGTCAGCGTCAATCTTCCCGCGGCTTTCTCGTTCTGGACGAATTGTCGCAATTGCTGATGAACCTCGAAGGGCGCAAGATCCGCCAGCGCGGCGGCGTTGGCTTCGAGGTAACTCTCGATCGCGTCGTGCAAGTTCGCCTCCTCCCGGGCGCGGACCACCGTCCGCCCGTGCCAGTTCACATAATTGGCGATCGGCGGCGCTTCGTGCTCCTGCATCCACCTGAGGAGATCGGTCTGGGCATTGAAATCTGCGCAGCAGGAAAAGAGCGCGCGCAGTCCCTGGGGGGCGCGGTAGGCCAGCTGCTCGAGAAAAGATTCGGCGTCCCCATCGATATCCCCCAGAAACGCGAGATAGAGCGGATAAGTCCCCGGCTCCAGACCGTAGACTCGGATGTCAGCCGTCGTCTGGTCGTTCAGGATGACCAATCGCCCATAATGAAGCCGATCGAATTCTCCGAAAGGGATAAGCGCATTGCTGGGGTTGACCCGGCCAGGTCCTTCGTTCATCGAGTCGAGCAAGGCACGCAGCTCGGCCTCGCGCGACGGCTCGATTGGCGCCAGCACCATGAAATTCGATTGCGGAGTCATCGGAGTTCACTCGAAGACTTCGTCTCCCGTCGGCTCGTAGTGCGGCACGGCGTTCTCAGTATGGCGAAGCCTGGAGAGCGTCTCATACATGCGGCGTCGGGCCCGGCTTTGATTGCCTAACGGACGATGCTCCGCGATCGTGTGCCACGGGTTGTAGGAAAGCTTCTTCGCAAATTCCATCTGGGCGCGGGAATCAAACTTTTGCTTCGGCAGGCGCAGTGTGGCGACGGAAACGCGCGGCGACAGCTCCACCGGCCAGAGCACGGCATTATTCTCGATCGGCATGAGATACGGGTCGGTTTGGAGCTGGATGCGAAAGTCGAACTCGATGTCGCCCTCGGCCAGAGATGCGATCATCGCGTCGCGCAGGTAATCATCCGGTGGCCGCAGCGGCAGGCGCGGAATCGGCGTGCGCCGCTTCGACTTGGGCCAGACGGAATACTGCATCGCCTGACCTTCGCCTAACAAATATGGGACGCAGCTGAAGTAAGGCGCCTCGAACGGGCTGCTCTGGGTTTTGATCCAGAGCGATTGCATGATGAGGTCGAGAATGTGCGACCGATGGAAGTTCAGAAAGTAATAAATTTGGGCATTCTTCAGGCTCTCGATCTGAAGTTGCGCGTTCGCCTTCGTGTCGGGGGTGACAAAGGTCGGAGTGGAAACGCCAAACATGTCCAGGGTCGATTTTTCCTCGTCCATCAGCTTCGGACCGGGCACGCCCATGAGTTTGATGCTGATGCTCATGAAACCCACATCGTCGATGTCGGGCGTGATGTAAGGACCGGGCCCGGAAAAGCGCACCCAGGCCCGGAAGGTCTGCGGCTTGGCGTAAATGCCGTGGCGAAATTGCGCAGGGAGATTGTCGTGAATGATGAATTCTCCGCGAACGATGCCATGCGTCTTGGTGTTGCCGCCACGCTCCATCCCGCCGGGTTTCCAGAGCTTGCGCATCTGCTTCGAGAAGGTGTCGATGATCGAGTCGAGATAAGCCTCCTCGTCGGGCAGCGGTTTTTCCTCTGCGATTCTGAGTCCCTCGTTAGGGCGTTTCCGGTTAATCAGGTTGGTCGTGAAGCGCGCTATCGGGTCGCGCAGGAGAGCATCGAAAGCGGGGCGAAACCAGGGATCGACCCGGCGTTCCAGATGCAGGAGCAAGGTAAAGAAATCGCTCAGCCCATTGAGGAAGACCGAACCGGTATCCGCCCGCGGCATCGGACGGCTGGCGTTGGAATTGAAGGCCGGCGGCTGACTCGAAGTGGCTTCAGAGACGTCAGCCATGATCGCGCGCCCTTCGTTAGGCAGACACTTCCGGGAATTCGAGCGCGAAGTCGATCAGGCGCTTCTTGCTCCAGTAAACTTTGCCGAGATAGGTGTGGGGCGCGACCTCCCTGATCTCGTCGCGGATCCAATGCGCAAGGAGCGAGGTCTCGGAGTAATCGAGGACGATGCACTCCTTGCCGTCGAGCCAGCTATCGCCTTTGTAGACCCTGGCGATGATCGCGTTGAGGCCAAACGGCGTAATCTTGTTGCGCAAGACGCCTTTCTCCGGATCAAAGACCTTTCCCTGCCAGGCGAAATGGTTGACAAAAGTCGCGACATCCTCCGAGTACGTCGTGCCGGGCGCGACAATCGCGGTTCCTTTGGCTTCGCCCCTGGGAATGTCACCGGCGGGACTTTTGGTGAAGAGGTCGTCCAGTTCGGCTTGGGACATTTTCAGCATTTCCGCGGCGGTCATTCTTTTCCTTTCTTCAAATGGCGTTTGATCCCTTTGCGTTCATTAGAAAGTCTTCATGTATTCGATGAGCGCGCGCTTGTCTTCGTCGGGGAGATCGGTCCCGAAATAGTGGCCCTCGTCCTCGATGAAGTCGGGGCACTTACTGGCTGCGAGCAATTGCGGCACCGTCTTGATCAGCTCGGCGCGAGCTTCTTCCGGTGAAAGATTTTTCGCGTGAATCGCGAGGAGCGCTTTGCTCAACTTCACCTGGAGCGCAGCGAGGTCGCCGAAGTTGGGCTCGAGGTTGGCGAGGAGGTTGACTGGCGTGCCTTTTGGGATCGGGCCCAGCTTCAACCAGCCGTCCTTGTCGGCAAAGACCTGAAGGGGTTTCGGCACGAATTCCTTTCGCAGGTGCAGGTTGCATTCGTTTTGCGTCCGCCAGATGGAGTCTTTGCCGAGGCGTTTCTCTGGCCAGAGTAATTTCTCGGCGGCGTCGCTATAGGCCTCCATGCGACCTGCGACGGAGGGATCGCCGGTGAATTTGCCGAGCGCATTGGTGTGCAGGAACGGCGCCGAACTCCAGACACTAACGAGTGAAGCGACACGATAGAACCCGGGGCCGGTGTGCTTCGTTTTCGGCTGGAACTTGATCGGCTGTGTCTCGTCAAACGGGTTGTAGAGATCTACTTCATCGGGCAGCGGAAGCTTCTTGTAGGTTTGGGAGGAGAAGTTATCCCAGATGTGGCCGGCCATCGCGTTGGTGCCGAAAGCACGCGCCGAGTTCGTTTTGATTTTCGAGAGCGGATAACGCTTGTCGGTGGAGAGAAAATTGTTCTCAAGAAAATCCGGCTGCATCACAGCGCTTCGGAACCAGGCCTTGCCGTCGCCCGATTCTGGATCGATCCCCGCGGGCGGTTGCTTGCTCGAATGGCAGTAGGCGCAGTTATTGGCGAAAGCGAGTTTGCCCCGGTTCAAGACCGCTTCGTCGGTCGTGATGTAGGCCGCTCCGCCCGGTGCATCGGCGAGATGGTAGGGCTTCAGGCGGCGGAAAAAGGCGGCGACGTTTGCCACGCGCTGTTCCGTCGCGCGCCAAAACACAGAATGCTTTTGCGCAAAGGGGATTTCGAATGGTTTTTGGGGCGTCAGACCAATGAGCCGGTTATGCCGGGTGAGCCAGTATTCGGAAAACATTCCGATGTTGACGTAAACCCGGATCGTCGCGCCGGGGACGCCGATCGAGTCGGCGCCGTCCTTCAGGATATGGGGGATGGCCATCTCCTCCTTCTCGCCCGGCAAAGCGAGCGTTCCGCCGGCCATTTTTTCCGTCTGGGCGATGCGTTCCCGCTCGGCGAGGAGAAAGATGGCGTTAATCGCGTTGGGATTGTTGATGTGATCGGTTGCGATGCGCGAGGTGTCGGAAGTGCCGGGTGGTTGCGCGGCCAGTTCCTCGTAAAAGAAGCCGCCTTTCTCGACGTTAGGCGCAAAGACTTTGCCCTCCCGGATGTACTGGTTGCCGATCGCGGAAGCGAGATTTTCCCAGCGCGGATTTTCCGGGTCGGCCGGCGGGTTGGAGGGATTGGGCGAGATGTGGCAGGCGCCACAGGCGACGCCGACCCGGTATGGCCTAACGAGCTGGTTCGTACTGTAATAGTGCGGGTCGTTCATGAAACGCGCGCCGTCCCATTTCTTGCGCGCTTCGTCGTTGAACTCCGGATTCGGGAAAAGTCGAAAGCCGAGCACGCCGGAGGGTTTGCCGTAAATTTTGTAGTCGATTCCAGCCGGCTCGGGCTCGACCTGTTCGTCGAGCCAGAGGCCATATTCATCCGGCTTGGACGCGGCGCGGAAGCCGGGTTCGTTGACCAGGCCGAGCGTTTTGAAACGTTCGCCGCGCGGATATTTTCGATCGTCGAGCATCTTGAGCAGGTCCATCAGCCCGAAGCTGTCCTGCGCGACATGATTCCAGAAATGCTGGTTGCCGCCGCTCCAGAGGTTCCAGGTATTGCGGCCCATGATCTCGTTAGGCGCGAGCGCGATCCCGCCATCCATCGGTTTGAAAATATCGGCCGTGATCTGCGGAAAGTCGTCAGGCGAAAGCCCGGCCAGCTTGGCTTCGTCCTCCGGATTCTTGTGATTGCAGCCGGCGGCGAGGAGGGAAAGCAACGCGAGGGCACAGGTTGCAATTGACGCAATTCGGAGGCGCGCCGCCAAACCGCGTTCCAGCGCGTGCGGTTTCATATGCTTTTTTTAGTCGCGTTCCACGAAGCCGGGCAAGAAGAAATGAAACGAAATTTCTCAGCGGCCAGCGCGAGGCGAAGACTGGATGCTCAAGCGGCGCCGGTTTTTGCTCGCGCCAACTCAGCTTTTACCTGGGTGAAGAAGTCTGGCACGTCCTTGGGCTGCCCGTTCTGCGCGCAGATCGACTCGATGGCGTGCAGCCCGAGCAACCGATAGCTCTCCAGTTGCGATTCGCTAAACCACTGATCGCTCGTCGGCTCGTGCGGAAATTCCGGATGAGCGGCGGCATAGTTTGCGACATCGGGCGGCTCGTCGCCAAAGATGGTCGGCTTGATGTAGATGAGAGAGCCGTCGCTCGTCGTTCCATCGACCGCCGAATAGCCGATCGTGCCGAAAGCGCAGCGCGGGATCGCGCCGTCGGCTTTCCTGGGCGACACCACCCTGATGTCGACCGGGATGCCGAGATCGATCCGGATTTTGCGAATGGCGTTGCCGAGATCTTCAAACACGTAATTGGAATCCTGGCCGGCATCGACCGCGAGGATGAACCGGCAGCGGCGCAACACCATCTCGTAGAGGCCGAGATTATCGAAGTGCCCGCCATCGGAGAGATTGACGTATTTATAGGAATCGGTCGTGTTCCCAACCGCCTCGGAGAAGAGCGGCCCGACGGCGTAATGCGGCCCGCTGCGCCGCCAGGTAGCAGCGCCCGGTGTTCCCGGATTCCCGAGCCACCAGCCAAGGCGCACGTTGAAGAGAGTCATGATAAAGCCGACCAGCGGCGAGGAGTGATACCCCATGTTGGGACTGGCGGCGGCACCCGAAATGGTCAGTGCGGTGCCGAGGCTGATCCCGTCGCCGTAATCCGATGAAGGGCGGTAACCGAGATGCCATGAACCGCAATGCAGCCGGCTCATGGTAAAGGACTCCGCTTTGCGCTCCTGCCACGCCAGTTGTTCACCCCTTACGAGGTTGAGCGCCGCATTGATGACGTGAAAAGGCTTACCCGGCTTCAGGTCGCGCAGCTTGATATTGTCGTCCGGATCAAAGCCGGTGAAGAGATGCGGCCGGCGCTCTTCCGACTTGCGCGAGGCGGCGAGAAAGGCGCGAATGAGTCGCATCCGGTAGGTGGCGTGAAGGGAAAACTTGTTCACGTTAATGAAGTAACCCATCACGATGCCGAAGAGGAGATTGGCGGCCGTGAGGAAGAAGACGACGAAGAGCTGCGTCTGATAGGCCTCGCCCTTGCCGAGAAACAGGCGGCTGGCGTTTACCGCCCATGATCGCGAGCCAAGAACAAGAAGAATCCAGGAGATAACGAGAGAAAGGAGCACGAAAAAGACGATGGACGCGAGCACCAGGATTCCCTGCGAGCCGCGCCCCGAGCCAAGCGCCTTGGAGAATTTCGAGCGGAGCGCGAGAAAAGCAGCGATGATTCCGGTCACTCCACCGAACGCTCCGAGAAGGGCCTTGGCCACGGGATTCGCGCGGACCTGGCCTAGGAAAACAGCCAGGCGGTTATCGGTTTGAGTCGTCAGCGCCTGCGCACCCCAGAGGACGAGGACGTTGATCGCGATCCAGGCGACAATCGTGATGAGAATCCAGGCGGCCGATCGAGCCCACCATTCGCGGTCCTGATCTTGTGAGACCCAACTGGCGAGGCCCGTGAAAAGGAAGTTTACGATCAGGAGCATCGCGAACACGATCGCCGGTGCGAAGCAGACATAGTTCAATGCGCTATTGGCCGGATTGAAAAAGACGCGCGTGGCGGCGGCCCAAAGACAAAGACCTCCGAATGCCGTGGTCACGAGAATCGTGCTGAAGCGCAGGGTGGAGGCCACAAAGTTGCGGGCCTTCGTCGTCCGCCGCCGAATCCAGAGGAAGATCGTGCCGAGCACACCGCCGCTCAGGTAAGCTGTGACCGCAAAGGCGACAAACTTAAACAGCCCGGTGCCGGAATTGAACGTTTCGCTACCGTGAACGTTGCAAAACAAGGCCCACCATTCCGTCAGAGCCAGGGCCGCGATGAGCAGGGGAATTTGTCGGACTTTAAGAAAAGTCCTCTGTGGAAAGCCGGCATTGCCGGTCGCAGGAACGTCAGCGATCGCGTAAGCCATCGCCACCGCCACGAGCACGAAACTCGCGGCCAGCAGGACGTTGAGCACAATGTCGTAATGCTGCACGATGCGCGTGTAGTCCGGTGAGGACGCCCAACCGGTCGGGGGTAGCAGGATGGCGGTCAGGTAAAGCCGCGGCACCATCATGGCTGCGGCCAGCCAGGAAATCAGCACCAACCAGTTAAGGAAAATGTTGCGGAGATAGGTGGCGATGAGAGTCCAGGAGTCGACCGACGTGATGCCCGTCTTGGGCGTCAGGTAGTTGCTGAAGGTACGAAGATGGCGAATCGGCTGCGGCTCCGGGTTCAGAGTGAGATCTGGCGGGCGTCGGAGGTCCTCCAAGACGCCGCTCATCCCTTGCGGGTGATTCTTGATCCACGCCGTCAGCCAGCCACCGACAAAGCCACCGCCCGAGACGGTCGAGAGAAAATCAAATTTTCCGAGCAGGTTTTTGCGCGCCAGACCCTGGAGGACGCCGAGGCCGAAAATCGCGCTGCGAATGCCGCCGCCAGAAAGGCAAAGCGCCGAACGCTCCGGCTGTTCCGTCTGAATCCGGTCGTAGACATCGCGCAGGCGCGGTTGCTTTTCGGCTACCGACAATGCCTGCGTTTCATCCTTCCCGAGCTGGCCATCGAGTTCCTCGGCGAGGATATCTCCGAGTGACTTTGGTTGCGGCGCGAGTTCCGGGTTATCACCCATGGGCAAACCTCCCTTCGCACCGGTTTAGGCTGCGACGGCGGAAGGGGCAAGCCAATTTGTTTTCGGCGCAGGTCTGCTATCCATCCTCGCCGAGCACGGGAAAATCGATTATGAAGTCAGCGGCGATGAAACTGCTCCCACACGCCTGACGGCCGGTGAAGTTGCACCCAGTCCGCATGCCTAACGAACGAGACCTGAAAGCCGAGATCGGCCACGTGCTCTTCGTCGACATCGTGGGCTACTCGAAGTTGCTCATCAACGAGCAGAGTGAACTGCTGCAAGAGCTGAACGAGATGGTGCGTCAACTCCCGCAGGTCAGGGCGGCTGAGGCCAACGGAAAATTGATTCGACTGCCGAGCGGCGATGGCATGGCCCTGGTGTTTCGCGACGACCCGGAAGCGCCCGCGCGATGCGCCTTGGAAATCAGCCGGGCGCTCCGAACCGTGCCTGCGATCCAACTGCGGATGGGAATTCACAGCGGACCGATCAACGAAATCTCCGACGTGAATGAGCGGATCAATGTTGCCGGCGCGGGAATTAATGTCGCCCAGCGAGTAATGGATTGCGGCGATGCGGGTCACATTCTCCTCTCCAAGCGGGTGGCGGACGACCTGGCGCAATACCGCCATTGGCAGCCGTTCCTGCATGAGCTCGGCGAATTTGAAGTGAAGCACGGCGTTCGCCTCAGCCTCGTTAATCTCTACAACGATGAATTGGGCAACCCGGCGCGACCGTCGAAGCTGGAGGTCAAGACAGCGCCGGCTTCAGTCTCTGCGAGCCGCTTCGGTTCGCGCGGACTTATGCTCGCGGTTGCCGGACTAGTCCTCGTCTCGTCTGGCCTGGCGTCTTGGTGGTTTGTCACGCGCCCGATCAAGCCTGCGCCTCTCCCCAGCGCCGTGCAAGGTGTCCCGGTCATCCCGGAAAAGAGCATCGCCGTTCTGCCCTTTGAAAACCTGAGCGAAGAGAAAAAGAATGCCTATTTCGCGGATGGCATTCAGGACGAAATCCTAACGGACCTGGCAAAGATCGCGGATCTTAAGGTGATCAGTCGAACCAGTGTAATGCAATATCGGAGCGGTGCCGCGCGCAATCTGCGCGAAATAGGCGAACAACTGGGGGTTGCGTACCTCCTCGAAGGCAGTGTCCAGCGGGCCGAGGGAAAAGTGCGGGTGAACGCACAGTTGATCGATGCCCGCACCGACGCCCATCTCTGGGCGCAAACCTACGATCGCGATCTCTCCGATATCTTCGCAATTCAGAGCGACATCGCTCAGTCGATCGCCGCACAACTGCAGGCGAAATTGGCGCCCGAGGAAAGGACCCGCCTTGCCGTCAAGCCAACCAACAACCCGGACGCGTATCTGCTTTATCTGCAGGCGAACGAATTGATCTACGTCGCTGCCTCGCGGCAGGAAGCGGTCGATGCGGACAAGCTCTACGCGCAAGCCATCGCACTCGATCCGAACTTTGCGCTCGCCCGCGCCCGAGCCTCCATGCTGAACAGCCTGATGTATTTGATCGGGCGTGACCCGGCGCGAAAAAGAAGAGCGCGCGCTTTGGCCGACGAAGCGCTCCGATTGGCGCCTAACCTCGGCGAAGCGCATCTCGCTTTAGGGCTGTGCTTTTATCGGATTGATCGCGATTACACGGCGGCGTTGAAGGAACTGGCGGTCGCGGGCGCGGCCTCGCCTAACGATTCCGAGATTCTCGACGCGTCGGGCCTCGTTTATCGGCGGCAAGGTCGCTGGCGGGAAGCGCTGGCGGCATTTGCGCGTGCGAAGGAACTGGATCCGCAGCGCGCGCATTTCGATGAGACGCCGTTCACGCTTCAACTGTTGCGCCAATGGCCGGCGGCGAAGGATGCTTACGAAAAGGGGCTGCAACTCGAACCCCAACTCCTCGATGGGTGGATTGGCCTAGCCCGCGTCCAATTTGCGCAGACCGGAAACCCCGCCGTCGCCAGCGCCACCCTCGAGCGTTTACCTGAGACCATGAAGATCAAGTCGGACGCGAGTGAAGCCAGGTGGGATTATGCCATGATGGCGCGCGATTTCGCCACCGCGCAAGAGAGCTTTCCAGACCGCCCGTTGAACGAATTTCCGAACACCGAGCCTCGGGCCTATTACGAGGCCTGCATCGCTTTCGCGCAGGGTGATCTGAATCTGGCGCGCCGCCTTTTCGAAGAAACCCAACCATTGCATGAGATGGGCGTCCGCGATCATCCGGACGATCCAAAATTCCATGCCTCGCTGGGAAGGATCTACGCGTTGCTCGGGCGAAAAGAGGATGCGATCCGCGAGGCTCGGCATGCGGTCGAGCTTTGCCCGGAAAGCAAAGATGCGGTCGACGCCCCGAACTACGAAACGAATCTGGCCTTCGTTTATACACAGACCGGTGAAGTGGATCAGGCAGTCACCTTAATCTCTCGTTTGCTGACGACGCCCGCAGCAGAGCGAGTGAATCTCCCTTATCTGCGCCTGAGCTGGGAGTGGGATCCGCTGCGTCAGGATCCGCGCTTTAAGGCGATGATTGAAGGACCGGCGCCAGCCACGATCTATCATTAGCCGATGATTTCGGGAAGTTCCTTGTCGAATTGGAGCGGCGCAATGTCGATCGTACCAGCGCGATCCACGCCATGACGAATCGGTTTTTCGTTCAGCGTTTTGTTTGTCTGGGCGAGCTACGGTTCTGGAACGATCGCAACTGCATAAGTGGATACCGCATCTGAATCGGAAAAGAATCTTCGGCTGGAGATAGGGCATGTGCTCTTTCTCGATGTCGTGGGCTATTCCAAGCTCCTGATCGACGAGCAGAAAGAGCAGATGCGCCAGCTCTCCGATATCGTGCTGGCGACGCCGCAGGTGGATAAGTCGACCAACGAGCAACTGGTGCGGCTGCCAACCGGCGACGGGATGGCGCTGGTCTTTCGCAATAACCCGGAGGAACCGGCACAATGCGCTCTGGAGGTGGCGCGCGCGCTTAAGGAGCACCCGGAGATTGCGGTGCGGATGGGAATTCACAGCGGTCCGGTAAGTGAGGTGACCGATCTGAACGAGCGGACCAACATCGCGGGGGCGGGGATCAACCTGGCGCAACGGGTGATGGATTGCGGCGATGCGGGCCATATTCTGCTTTCCCAACGGGTGGCGGAGGATCTCTCCGAATACCGGCAATGGTCGGCCCACCTGCATCCTCTGGGGGAGTGCGAGGTGAAGCATGGGGTGAAGCTCTCGGTCACCAATCTTTTTGGGGATGATTTTGGCAACGCGGCGGTGCCGGCGAAGTTTGCCCGGGCTGGGGTGGGGGCGAAGGCGAAGGCGGCGCTCTGGCTGGGGCTGGAAAGGAAGAGTTTTTTCGGCGAGCTGCGGCGGCGCAACGTGTATCGGGCGGCGGTGATCTACGCGCTGGCGGGCTGGCTGCTGATCCAAATTGCGACCCAGGTCTTTCCTTTTTTTCAGATCCCCAACTGGGTTGTCAGGCTGGTTGTCCTGCTGCTTGTGCTTGGGTTTCCGGTTGCGCTGGTCCTGGCCTGGGCCTTCGAGATCACGCCGGAAGGGGTCAGGAAGACGGATGAGGTTCCGGCGGGAAAATCGATTCGTTGGAAGGCGGGCCGGAAGATCGACTTTGCCATCATCGGCATTCTGGCGGTGGCGATCGCCGGTTTGCTTTATCTGCGCCTTTCCCCTTCCCACCAGGGGCAGCGCAGCGCGGACATTTCCGAGAAAAGCATCGCCGTGCTCCCTTTTGAAAACCTGAGCAGCGATAAGGAAAACGCCTACTTCACCGATGGAATCCAGGACGAGATTCTGACCCGCTTATCCAAGATCGCCGACCTGAAGGTGATCTCGCAGACCTCGACCCAGCAATACAAAAGCGCACCGGAAAACCTGCCTGAGATCGCCCTCCAACTTGGGGTCACTCACATTCTCGAAGGCAGCGTGCAAAAGAGCGGCGACACCGTCCGCGTCAACGTTCAACTCATCAAGGCCGCCGAGGATTCCCACCTTTGGGCGGAGAGTTACGATCGCAAACTCACTGACATCTTTTCGGTCGAGAGTGAAGTGGCTAAAGCCATCGCCGGTCAATTACAAGCCAAACTGACCGGTCAGGAAGAGCGAGTCATCGCCGCCCGGCCAACCGAAAATCCGGATGCGTACGATGCCTATCTGCGGGGGCTGGCTTACAATCTGAAAACGGCCAACTCCGCTGCTAACTCCCGGGGCGCGCAAAGATATCTTAGGGACGCGGTGCGGCTCGACCGGAAGTTCGCTCTGGCCTGGGCGCTGCTCTCATTCGTCGATGCGCGCGGCTATCTTACGCAGACTCTCCAGCCAACCGATGACCTCCGGGAAGAAGCGCGGCAGGCAGCTGCCACTGCGCTCGCGTTGGAGCCCAACCTTGGCGAGGCGCTGCATGCCGAGGGATACTATTACTATGCCTGCCTGAAGGATTACGACACCGCCGTACGTTACTTTGAGCAGGCACGGCAGTTCCTGCCTAACAGCAGCCGAATTCCCGAATCGCTCGCCTATCTCATGCGTCGGCAAGGCAAGTGGGACCAGAGCGAGTTGTATTTCAAGGAAGCGGAGCGGCTCGACCCGCGGAACGTTTATGTGCTCTCGCAGCATGCCCAATCCTACATCGCCCTGCGGCGCTTTGCGGATGCGTTGCGAAAGCTTGACCAGGTTCTGACGATCATTCCCGACGACATGGACACCATCGCGGTGCAAGGGGCCGTCGCTCAGGCCCAGGGCTACCTGCCACGGGCCGCCGTGCTTCTCGCTCCGCTCCACCCCGCGGTCAACGATTCCAACGTCCTCTACACACAGGTTTACCAGGCGATCCTGGAGCGCCATCCGGCGCCAGTCATTCCGCGGTTGCAGGAAATCCTGGCCAACCCTGATCCGGGGTGGGGTTACAACCTCGGGGAACGGCGCTTTTGGCTGGGCTGGGCGCAGGATGTCGCAGGCGACCATGCGGCCGCCCAGGAAAGTTGGCGTCGGGCCCGCGGCGAACTGGAGCCCTACCTCAAGGAACAGGCCGATAATTACAACCTTCTTTACGATCTCGCACTCATCATGACGGGCCTGGGTGACAAAGACGCCGCATTGACTTTCGCGCAACGCGCCATTGCCGCGATGCCGATCGAGAAAGATGCCTTCGACGGGCCCGCGCCGATCGAGATCCTCGCCCGGGTCGCGGCCCAGGTCGGTGAACCCGACCGCGGGATTGCTGCATTGCAAAAAGTGCTTTCGATTCCTTATGAAGGCCCGCTCGGTGGAGGACAGGTGCCGCTCACTCCGGCACTCCTCCTGCTCGATCCGATGTTCGATCCGTTGCGGTCCGATCCGCGCTTTCAGGGACTCATCTCAGGGCAACCTTGATCACTTCTTTCGCGTCGTTATTTTCCGCCTGACGAATTCGGCCCGTCTCTGCTGCTACCTTCCCATGTCGAGCACGACCCGGAAGCGCGCCTTGCCGCTTATCATTCGCTCGTAACCTTCGACCACTTGTGAGAGCGGAAAAATCTCATTCATCGATTTCACTCCGGCGAGAGCGCTGAATCGGAGCGTGTCCTGGGAATCGATCGACGTGCCGGAATACCAGCCCTCGACCGAACGATTGCCCGTGATGAGCAAGAGCGGGTCAACCGAGATCGGACCCGCGGCACCGATCACCATAAAGACGCCTTTTGGTGCGAGACCGCCCATCGCCGCGGCCATTGCGTCAGCGTTTGTGACGGTGGCGATTACGACTTTGGCACCACCTAGTTTCTGGAGTTCCGCCGCCGGATCCTGCGTCGTGCTGTCGATGTAGTGCGCGGCGCCCAGTTTTCTCGCAAGCGGTTCCTTGTCTTTCCCGCGAGCGATGGCGATGGTACGGAACCCCATCCTGGCCGCGTATTGCACCCCGAGATGGCCGAGTCCGCCAATCCCGAGCACCGCGACCACGTCGCCGGCGCGCGCCACGCTGTTGCGCAGGGCATTAAAGGTCGTCACCCCGGCGCACATCAGCGGCGCGGTTTCCACCGCCGATAACTCGGCGGGCATCAGGGCCAGGGCTTTGGCTGGAGCGGTCATGTATTCCGCGTAGCCGCCATCGAACGAAATCCCGGTCGTGAGCAATGCGACCTGGCAGGCAAAGAAATCACCCCGCCGGCAATTGTCGCAATAGCCGCAATGCCCGCCGTGCCAGCCGACCCCGACTCGCTGCCCGGTCTTCCATCCTTCCACGCCAGACCCAAGGGCATCGATCGTTCCGATGACCTCATGCCCGGGTACGCGCGGATATTGGATCCCCGGCCATAGCCCATCCTTGACCAGGACGTCGCTGTGGCAAATCCCGCAAGCCTGCACCTTCACCCGCACCCAGTCTGCCGCCGGCTCCGGGATTTCCCTTTCCACGATCTCGAACGGCGCTTTCGCCTCCGACACCTGCACTGCACGCATTTTTTTCGACATGCTTTTTTATCGGCCGATTTGCTCGAAAAACAATCCTGAGATGAACCTTGGATTTGTCGAAAATTATGCTTGCAATCGGGTAATGGGAGACTCAAACCGGAGCCCATGAAAACCCGTTTGATCTTTGCCCTCGGTCTGTCGGTCGTGGCGCTCGTATCCTGCCAGCGCGCTCCCAATCAATCGACCACCTCTGGTCGCAGCCCGGTCCAGATTGACGAACATTCGGTTCTGATTCCGGGAACAGCGATCTCCAGTGAGGACCAGGAGGCGCTGAACAGGATCTTCCAGAAGTATGACGACTCGCTCTATCGGATTGCTGTTTACGAGAATGGCAGCCTGAAGAAGCAGATCGGCAATATGGACGAAATTCAGATTGGAGAAATCGCTCAGGAATATTCCACGAATGCGGTCGCCAGCGGTTTGAGTAACTGGACAAATCAGATCGGCGCCAGGACGCATGTCACGCATTACCCTCCGACGACGCATGTCACGCGTCTCGGCGACACGACGCACGTCACGCGCCCCGGCGACACGACGCACGTCACACATCCTGGCGACACGACGCATGTCACCACAGGCCAACCGACGCATGTGACGCATCCTGACTTCGCAAGCATCGACCAGGAGTCTGATGCATTGGTCAAAGAGGTCACGCCAATCCTGGAGAAGTACGGGAAGTCAGCAAATAACTAGCGACGGGCGGTGCGGATGGGAATTCACAGCGGTCCGGTGAGTGAGGTGACCGATCTGAACGAGCGGACCAACATCGCGGGGGCGGGGATCAACCTGGCGCAACGGGTGATGGATTGTGGCGATGCGGGCCACATTCTGCTTTCCCAACGAGTGGCGGAGGATCTCTCCGAATACCGGCAATGGTCGGCCCACCTGCATCCTCTGGGGGAGTGCGAGGTGAAGCATGGGGTGAAGCTCTCGGTCACCAATCTTTTTGGGGATGATTTTGGCAACGCGGCGGTGCCGGCGAAGTTTGCCCGCGCTGGGGCGTAGGCGAAGGCGACGGCGGATAGCTCGTGGCTGGGGCTGGAATCGAAGAGTTTTTTCGGCGAGCTGCGGCGGCGCAACGTGTATCGGGCGGCGGTGATCTACGCGCTGGCGGGCTGGCTGCTGATCCAAATTGCGACGCAGGTTTTTCCTTTTTTTCAGATCCCCAACTGGGTTGTCAGGCTGGTTGTGCTGCTGCTTGTGCTTGGGTTTCCGGTTGCGCTGGTCCTGGCCTGGGCCTTCGAGATCACGCCGGAAGGGGTCAGGAAGACGGATGAGGTTCCGGCGGGAAAATCGATTCGATGGAAGGCGGGCCGGAAGATCGACTTTGCCATCATCGGCATTCTGGCGGTGGCGATCGCCGGTTTGCTTTATCTGCGCCTTTCCCCTTCCCACCAGGGGCAGCGCAGCGCGGACATTTCCGAGAAAAGCATCGCCGTGCTCCCTTTTGAAAACCTGAGCAGCGATAAGGAAAACGCCTACTTCACCGATGGAATCCAGGACGAGATTCTGACCCGCTTATCCAAGATCGCCGACCTGAAGGTGATCTCGCAGACCTCGACCCAGCAATACAAAAGCGCACCGGAAAACCTGCCTGAGATCGCCCTCCAACTTGGGGTCACTCACATCCTCGAAGGCAGTGTGCAAAAGAGCGGCGACACCGTCCGCGTCAACGTTCAACTCATCAAGGCCGCCGAGGATTCCCACCTTTGGGCGGAGAGTTACGATCGCAAACTCACTGACATCTTTTCGGTCGAGAGTGAAGTGGCTAAAGCCATCGCCGGTCATTTACAAGCCAAACTGACCGGTCAGGAAGAGCGAGTCATCGCCGCCCGGCCAACCGAAAATCCGGATGCGTACGATGCCTATCTGCGGGGGCTGGCTTACAATCTGAAAACGGCCAACTCCGCTGCTAACTCCCGGGGCGCGCAAAGATATCTTAGGGACGCGGTGCGGCTCGACCGGAAGTTCGCTCTAGCCTGGGCGCTGCTCTCATTCGTCGATGCGCGCGGCTATCTTACGCAGACTCTCCAGCCAACCGATGACCTCCGGGAAGAAGCGCGGCAGGCAGCTGCCACTGCGCTCGCGTTGGAGCCCAACCTTGGCGAGGCGCTGCATGCCGAGGGATACTATTACTATGCCTGCCTGAAGGATTACGACACCGCCGTACGTTACTTTGAGCAGGCACGGCAGTTCCTGCCTAACAGCAGCCGAATTCCCGAATCGCTCGCCTATGTCATGCGTCGGCAAGGCAAGTGGGACCAGAGCGAGTTGTATTTCAAGGAAGCGGAGCGGCTCGACCCGCGGAACGTTTATGTGCTCTCGCAGCATGCCCAATCCTACATCGCCCTGCGGCGCTTTGCGGATGCGTTGCGAAAGCTTGACCAGGTTCTGACGATCATTCCCGACGACATGGACACCATCGCGGTGCAAGGGGCCGTCGCTCAGGCCCAGGGCTACCTGCCACGGGCCGCCGTGCTTCTCGCTCCGCTCCACCCCGCGGTCAACGATTCCAACGTCCTCTACACACAGGTTTACCAGGCGATCCTGGAGCGCCATCCGGCGCCAGTCATTCCGCGGTTGCAGGAAATCCTGGCCAACCCTGATCCGGGGTGGGGTTACAACCTCGGGGAACGGCGCTTTTGGCTGGGCTGGGCGCAGGATGTCGCAGGCGACCATGCGGCCGCTCAGGAAAGTTGGCGTCGGGCCCGCGGCGAACTGGAGCCCTACCTCAAGGAACAGTCCGATAATTACAACCTTCTTTACGATCTCGCACTCACCATGACGGGCCTGGGTGACAAAGACGCCGCGTTGACTTTCGCGCAACGCGCCATTGCCGCGATGCCGATCGAGAAAGATGCCTTCGACGGGCCCGCGCCGATCGAGATCCTCGCCCGGGTCGCGGCCCAGGTCGGTGAACCCGACCGCGCGATTGCTGCATTGCAAAAAGTGCTTTCGATTCCTTATGAAGGTCCGCTCGGTGGAGGACAGGCGCCGCTCACTCCGGCACTCCTCCGGCTCGATCCGATGTTCGATCCGTTGCGGTCCGATCCGCGCTTTCAGGGACTCATCTCAGGGCAACCTTGATCACTTCTTTCGCGTCGTTATTTTCCGCCTGACGAATTCGGCCCGTCTCTGCTGCTACCTTCCCATGTCGAGCACGACCCGGAAGCGCGCCTTGCCGCTTATCATTCGCTCGTAACCTTCGACCACTTGTGAGAGCGGAAAAATCTCATTCATCGATTTCACTCCGGCGAGAGCGCTGAATCGGAGCGTGTCCTGGGAATCGATCGACGTGCCGGAATACCAGCCCTCGACCGAACGATTGCCCGTGATGAGCAAGAGCGGGTCAACCGAGATCGGACCCGCGGCACCGATCACCATAAAGACGCCTTTTGGTGCGAGACCGCCCATCGCCGCGGCCATTGCGTCGGCGTTTGTGACGGTGGCGATTACGACTTTGGCACCACCCAGTTTCTGGAGTTCCGCCGCCGGGTCCTGCGTCGTGCTGTCGATGTAGTGCGCGGCGCCCAGTTTTCTCGCAAGCGGTTCCTTGTCTTTCCCGCGAGCGATGGCGATGGTGCGGAACCCCATCCTGGCCGCGTATTGCACCCCGAGATGGCCGAGTCCGCCAATCCCGAGCACCGCGACCACGTCGCCGGCGCGCGCCACGCTGTTGCGCAGGGCATTAAAGGTCGTCACCCCGGCGCACATCAGCGGCGCGGTTTCCACCGCCGATAACTCGTCGGGCATCAGGGCCAGGGCTTTGGCTGGAGCGGTCATGTATTCCGCGTAGCCGCCATCGAACGAAATCCCGGTCGTGAGCAACGCGACCTGGCAGGCAAAGAAATCACCCCGCCGGCAATTGTCGCAATAGCCGCAATGCCCGCCGTGCCAGCCGACCCCGACTCGCTGCCCGGTCTTCCATCCTTCCACGCCAGACCCGAGGGCATCGATCGTCCCGATGACCTCATGCCCGGGTACGCGCGGATATTGGATCCCCGGCCAGAGCCCATCCTTGACCAGGACGTCGCTGTGGCAAATCCCGCAAGCCTGCACCTTCACCCGCACCCAGTCTGCCGCCGGCTCCGGGATTTCCCTTTCCACGATCTCGAACGGCGCTTTCGCCTCCGACACCTGCACTGCACGCATTTTTTTCGACATGCTTTTTTATCGGCCGATTTGCTCGAAAAACAATCCTGAGATGAACCTTGGATTTGTCGAAAATTATGCTTGCAATCGGGTAATGGGAGACTCAAACCGGAGCCCATGAAAACCCGTTTGATCTTTGCCCTCGGTCTGTCGGTCGTGGCGCTCGTATCCTGCCAGCGCGCTCCCAATCAATCGACCACCTCTGGTCGCAGCCCGGTCCAGATTGACGAACATTCGGTTCTGATTCCGGGAACAGCGATCTCCAGTGAGGACCAGGAGGCGCTGAACAGGATCTTCCAGAAGTATGACGACTCGCTCTATCGGATTGCTGTTTACGAGAATGGCAGCCTGAAGAAGCAGATCGGCAATATGGACGAAATTCAGATTGGAGAAATCGCTCAGGAATATTCCACGAATGCGGTCGCCAGCGGTTTGAGTAACTGGACAAATCAGATCGGCGCCAGGACGCATGTCACGCATTACCCTCCGACGACGCATGTCACGCGTCTCGGCGACACGACGCACGTCACGCGCCCCGGCGACACGACGCACGTCACACATCCTGGCGACACGACGCATGTCACCACAGGCCAACCGACGCATGTGACGCATCCTGACTTCGCAAGCATCGACCAGGAGTCTGATGCATTGGTCAAAGAGGTCACGCCAATCCTGGAGAAGTACCGCGGAAGTACAGCAAATAACTAGCGACGGGCGGGGAGCGGAATCTCCAGGTGTGGCGCGGCGGCTTGCCGTGGCCTTCATTGGTTTCCACCTTTTCCTGATCGTGGCCGTATGTCTGCGCGACACATTCTCGGTGTTCGCGAGCACACCAACGATTCTTCCGGCGTCAGCCAACCAAATTTGGGTCGACGGTGAGCAAACCGCGGCGGCACTGCTGGGAGAGCGACTGAGCCATTCGAACTGGGTACGCAACGGAATCGCCGTCTACCTGCACACCACGGGGATTGAAGCCGGCTACGGGTTTTTCGCTCCGAATGTGCCACCAAATTACAAACTGGTGTTTGAATTGCATTATCCCGATGGCCGGACCGGGTACGAGATTCCCGCGGTGAGCAGCGCGGCGACCGGCCTGCGTTTTTCGGGATTGCTCGACGAACTGGCCGAGATCAGCTACGCGCCTTTGCGAGAGACGATGGTGAAAATCGTGGCCTACTCCGTTTGGCAGGCACATCCCGACGCCACCAGGATCCGCGCCTACCTCGGCTGCGCGCACCTCCCCACTCCCAGAGAATTCGAGAAGGGAGAGAAGGGCTCCTATGAACTTCTCTTCGCTTACGATTTTACCTTCCGAGGCAGACGATCGGACGCGCCGTGATGCGACACTCAAGGCAGCGCCTGGAGGAATTCCTTTTTCTTCCTGACTCAGACACCTGGCTTGGCTTCCTGCGCGTTGGTGTCGCGCTTCAGGTCATCTTCTATTGCTTCTCGCTGCGGGGGGACTGGAATGAGTTGTTTGCAATCGACCGCGCGGGAGTGATCAAGCGCGATCTGGCTGAAGCCATCCTTTCCGCGCAGAGCCATTACATCCCGCGTTTTGGCTGGCTGGTGGATTTGGTTACCAGCTTTGGCGGCAACGGAGCAGACTGCGCTCGCGATCGTCTGGTGGAGTCTGCTTTGCGCGGTCGGCCTCCTGCTCATCGGTTTGTTCAGCCGGGAAGCGGCGATTGCCACACTTTTTCTCCACTTGTGTGCGGTGAAAAGCAGCAGTGGATTGACTTACGGAGTCGATAACTTCACCAGCATAGGCCTCTTCTATCTCATAATCGCCCCGCTCCCGGACAGATGGGCGGCGGATCGCTGGCTCCGGGGCGTGCCGGACAAAGCTGCCCAGTGGCAGGGATTCAACCGACACATTTTGCAATTGCACCTTTGCCTGATCTACTTTTCCAGCGGCATCACGAAATGCGTGGGAACCGGTTGGTGGGACGGAACGAGCATCTGGTACGCGCTGATCCGGCCACCCTTCAATTTGCTTCCACCCGAGACACTGATTCCGTGGAAGAGTCTGTTTCCCGTCATGGGCATTTCCGTCTGCCTTCTCGAGACGGGATATCCGTTCTTCATCTGGATGCCGAAGACGCGCGCCGTTTTGGCTTCTCTCCGTCATCGCGATGCATCTGGCCATCGGGCTGGCCATGGGCCTCTATCTTTTTGCCTTCGTCATGATCACTCTAAACTTCGCGGCCTTCGGGCCGGGGTTCGCTTTTCGCGGGATCCGGAGCAGCCCGTCGCGACAAATTGCTGGGCCACCTCCGGTTTCAACCTGATCGAGCCGTGTCAGGTTGAGAGTTCGGGTTGTTTCCGTTCGACACTGGTGATTGGACCTGAGATTGTTCAACTCAATCGCGGTAGAGCGATGGTTGCGGAAAACAAATGCGATCCTGAGTTGGAGATGGCCCACGTCTTCGTCGACACGGCGGGCGACTCGGGAGTATTGATCGACCAGGAGTTGCGCGGACCGAGAGGGAGTAAGAACCAGCCTTTGTGAGCCCGGTCAAATTTTTTGCCGACCTGAAACGGCGTAATGTCTACAAGGGAACGATCGCCTATGCGATCACCGGAAAGAGGACGCATGGCACCTGACTCTGAGCGCAATCTTCGCCTCGAGATCGGGCATGTACTCTTCCTCGACCTGGTGGGCTATTCCACGCTCTTGATCGACGAGCAGAAGGAGCGCATGCGCCAGCTGACCGACATCGTGCTGGCGACTTCGCAAGTGGCGAAGTCGACCAACGAGCAACTCGTCAGGCTTCCGACCGGAGATGGGATGGCGCTGGTCTTTCACAACAATTCGGAGGAACCGGTGCAATGTGCGATCGAGGTTGCGCGGGCGCTCAAGCAGCATACCGAGATCGCAGTCCGGATGGGGATTCATAGCGGTCCGGTGAGCGAAGTGACGGATGTCAGCGGCCGCGCCAACATCGCCGGGGCCGGCATTAACGTGGCCCAGCGGGTCATGGATTGCGGCGATGCTGGGCACATCCTGCTCTCCAAACGGGTGGCGGAAGATTTGGAGCAGTACGGCCAGTGGAAGTCCCAGCTGCACGACCTGGGCGAATGTGAAGTGAAGCACGGCGTGCGGCTGGGGGTGGTCAATCTTTGCGGGCACGGAGTGGGCAATCCGCAGCTGCCGAAAAAGTTCCAGGCGCTCAAGAAGCGACGGACACGAGTGCTTTGGGGGACAGCGGCCGGCGCCTTCCTTGCGCTCGGTGCCATCGTCGCTGGCATCTTGATTTTCTCCACGCAATCGATCCGGGCGGCGCCGGCAAAATCGATTGCCGTCCTGCCCTTCGAAAACCTGAGCGACGAGAAACAAAATGCCTACCTCGCCACTGGCCTGGTGGACGAGATTCTGACCGACTTGACGAAGGTGGCTGATCTCAAGGTGATCTGTCGCACCTCGGCGATGCAATATGCGGCCGGTGGATCGCGAGACGTACGCAAAATCGGGGCCGAGCTCGACGTTGCTTACATCCTGATGGGGAGTGTGCAGCGTGCCGGGCCACAACTCCGCGTTCATGCGCAACTGGTCGACGCCGCCACTGGCACCCAGGTCTGGGCGGAGGGTTATGACCGTGGGATCACAGATATTTTCGCAGTCGAGAGCGAACTGGCCCAGGCCATGGTGGCCCAGCTCCATGCGAAACTTTCGCCCGGGGAAAAAGCGGCGATTACGAACAAGCCGACCCCCGATCTGGACGCCTTCGAACTTTACACGCAGGCACGCGACCTTCTCACCACATCCGCGATTGCCCAGGGCGAGGAGAAAAGATTGCAGGCCATCGGGCTGCTCGATGAGGCGACGAAGCGTGATCCGAACTTTCTGCGCGCCTATTGCGCCCTCGTCCGGGTACACAGCGAGCTTTACCTCTTGGGCATGGACCATACGTCGGCGCGGCTGCGCTTGGCAGAAACGGCGTTGCAGAACGCCCAGCGCCTCCAGCCCGACGCTGGCGAGACCCACCTCGCCGCGGCCTTTCTCCGCTATTGCCAGCTCGATTACGATGACGCTCGCCGCGAACTCGCCCTCGCTCAACGGGCCCTCCCAAACGAGTCGTTCGTCTACGAGCTTGCCGGCTATATGGATCGGCGTCAGGGCCGATGGGAGGAGTCCGAGCGTAATCTGCGCCACGCTCTCGAGCTTGATCCGCGCAACTTTTATTTCCTGCAACAGTTATCCTTTAGTTACGAAAAGCTGCGCCGCTTTGATGACATGCGCATTCTCATGGGCCGCGCTCTGGCCGTGGCTCCTGACGATCCCGGTGCGCGCATCAATCTCGCCCAGGCAGATCTCTTCGCGCGCGCCGACACAAAGCCGGAGCGCGCCGCTCTCGACGCGATGGTTCGCGAGAATCCGAAAATCAGTCAGGATCTGGCGGTGGAATCGATCCAACTCGCGTTGTATGAACGCGATTTCGCCGCGGCCGATCGCGCATTAGCCGGGATGGCGGAGACAGGCGGGCTCGAGGGAGCGTTCAGTTTCCCCCGGGCGTGGTACGCCGGACTGATTGCGCAGGCGAAGGGAGACGGCGCTGCGGCCCACGAAGCGTTCACGACTGCACGGGAGGAGGTCGCCAGGACGTTGAGCGAACGAGGCGAATTTCCCCAACCTCTTTCCGTTTTGGCCATGATCGACGCCGCGCTCGGAAACAAGGACGAGGCTGTGGCAGAAGGTCGACGCGCGAGCCAATTGCTTCCTGTGGCTCAAGATGCCATCACCGGTGCGGATATCTTAATGCATCTGGCCGTTACCTACGCCTGGTGCGGCGAGAAGGATCAGGCGCTCGAACAGTTGTCGATCCTGAGCAAAATCCCGAGTGAGGTGAACTATGGGATCTTGCGTCTCGACCCGTCTGGGACTCGCTTCGGGGCGATCCGCGCTTCGAGAAGATCGTCGCCGATCTCGCGCCGAAGGATCCGAAGTGATTGGGGGATGCCGCTGATGTAGGGCGCGCCATCCTGGCCGCCCGACATAAATCCCGACCGAACCCGGGCGGCCAGGATGGCGCGCCCTACACCGCGCGTGTAACCTGCGCTCATGAAATTTCTGGTCACGAACGACGATGGGATCGATGCCCCGGGCCTTGCGGCGCTCGTCGGTGCCGCGGGCACTCTGGGCGAACCGGTCGTGGTCGCCCCAGCCGGTCCGCAATCGGGCGTGAGCCACGCGGTTACCTGGCGCGAAGGCGTCCGGATCGAGCCGCGCAGCGAGGAGCGTTTTGCCATTCACGGCACGCCGGCCGATTGCACGCGGCTCGGTCTCCTCCATCTGGTGCCGGAGGCAAAGTGGATCCTGAGCGGGATCAATCACGGCGCGAACCTCGGTGCGGATATTTACTACTCGGGCACGGTCGCGGCGGTGCGCGAAGCGCTTCTGCACGGCTGGCCGGGGATCGCGTTCTCGCTCTACCGCAAGAGCGGAGTCGAGTTCGATTGGGCGCGAGCGCAGCGCTGGATCACACCCGTGCTGGCGGATCTCCTGGCGAAGCCGGTCGAGCCGGGCGTTTTCTACAACGTCAACCTGCCTTTGCTCCCGCCCGAGGCGCCCGATCCGGAAGTCGTCTGGTGTCCGCTCGATCCAAAACCGCTTCCGCTCAACTACCGGCACGAGGAAGAGAGCGGCCTTTATTTTGCCGGCGATTACAACCTGCGGCACCGCACTCCGGGCGCCGACGTCGACGTTTGCTTCGCCGGCAACATCGCGCTCACTGCCGTCCGGCTCCTCTAAGGGTGCGTAGCGATCTCGCTGGTTGCCCCGCGAGCATTGACCACCCAGAGCCGGTTGTGTCACGCTGAGAAACCTTAAGAGCGTATTGATTCGAGAATAGTCGGCGCGTCCAGGACGAAACTCCTCACCGAACTCAAGCGCCGCATTGCGACAAACATGAGATCCAGTCAAGCCGCGAGCGGGTCGACCACCCGGATGAAGGAGAAGCGGTGAAAGTCACTGTCGCGGGTAATGATGCGCTGGATACCGTGTTCGCGCATCAGCACCGCCGTGCTGGCATCGTGCAGGATGTTGCCGCGCAAGTGCGGAAACTCGGCCAGAGTTTCGCGCAACACTTCGGCATGGCGATCGCCGGCCAGCAGCACCGACGCGGTCGGCGCGGCCAGGACGGCATCCAGAAACTGCCACGCACTGGTGAGCGACCACGGTTTGCGGAACACCTTCGGATGCGTGCTCACGCGCAGGAACTCGTAGCAGATGCTCCAGGTCAGGTACCAGGGCGAGCTTTGCCGGCGCCACTGCTCGAGCAGGGCTCGGCAGGGCGAGTGAAACTCCGAGTCCTGATCGGCGGCGTAGATCAGGACGTTGGTATCGACCACGAACATCTAGCCCTCGTCCATCGCCTGGAGAAGCGCGTCTCGATCGGCCACGTCCACGCGGTGACCGCCGCTCCGCAGTTTGGGCAACGCCGGCAGCTTCGGCGCCGGCCCGGAGCTCCCGGTTTGAAAGAGCAGGCGCAGCCCGGCTTCGACCAGCTCGGACATGGTTCGCTGGCGCCGGGCCGCTTCCCGGCGCAGGCGCGCCATCACGGTATCGTCGATGTTCAGCGTGGTCTTTATATGGAAAGCCATATCCTCGATATGGCAATAAGTCAACGCCCGCCAGAGACCGC
>CAWAIY010000023.1:0-32017 GCA_963782205.1 uncultured Verrucomicrobiae bacterium
CCCAGCGAAAACGCTGTCGCGCCAGGGTGCGCAAGGTCTCGGGCGCTTCCGTCCAGGCGATCGCATCCGGCGTGTAAACGATCCGGTTGTCGGCCTCGTATAAGGTGAGCGTAAGATCGGTGTCCTCGGCCAGGGTATCGAGGCTGAGGCCGCCCACGCTCGCGATGGCGGAGCGACGGATGGCGCTGATCGCACCCGGCACGACGGTAATGCAATTCCAGCGATCATAGGCCCGTCGATCAAGATTGAAACCGCAGGTGTATTCCAGCGCCTGGCAGCGCGCGATGAAACTGCGCAGGTTGCCTACCTTGGCGTGACCGGAGACCGCGACCACCCGCTCGGCACTCAGCGGCCGGACAAGCAGGCGCACGGTGTCGGTTTGCAAATGCGTATCGGCATCGAGGAAAACCACCAGTTCGTGCTGGAGCAAGGCGAGACCTCGCCGCAACGCGACCGCCTTGCCGCGATTCGTTTGCCTAACGAGTCGAACACGGCCGTCCGTCTGCGCGATTTTTTCCACCTCGGCCGAGGTTTCGTCGCGCGAGCCGTCATCCACCACCAGCACCTCGATCTCACCCAGGTGATCGCTCGCCAGCACGGCGCGCAAGGTTGCAGCGATCACTTTCTCCTCATTGTAGGCCGCGATCAGCACGCTCACTGGCGGCGCGAAATTTCCTTCGGACGCCGGCAGGCGGCGAAAGCGGGCGGCAAGGAAAATCACCACCAGGGTTCGCACCACGATCAGCGCGGTAGCGACAATCATGAAGGCCCAGAGAAATTCTTCAGTCGCGTGAAAGACGCGGAAACCGGCACTGCTCACAAACCGCGGCATCCGTTGTCCGTTGCCAACCGGCGGCATGACGGCGTCACGCGAGCTGCCGAGGAGCGCGCTCAGCGGCACAATCGTGTCGCCGCGGACGTGCAGCCAATCGATGATCTGCGGCAGGGCCGCGATCGTCTGCGAGCGGTCGCCCCCGGCATCATGGAGCAGGATGATACTGCCGTCGCGGCGCTGCTGTTTGATCCGCTCGAGAATGACATCGGCGCCTGGGCGCGCCCAATCCTGGGGATCGATGTTCTCGAGCACAACAAGGTAATTCATCTCGTTCGCAATCCTCAGCGGTGCGAGATCGGCGAGTGAAGAGGGGCTGGTATCGGCGTTGTAGGGAGGCCGGAATAGTGTCGTAGAGCGACCAGTGATCGTCTCGAGGAGCAGCTGGGTCGCGTTTAGTTCCAGCCGGATGTGCTCCGGCCAGCAAATCGAAAGGTTCGGATGGTAATAGGTGTGGTTGCCGATCTCGTGCCCCTCAGCCACGATTCGCTTGACGAGATCCGGATATTTCTCCGCGTTGACTCCGACGAGGAAGAAAGTGGCTTTGATTCCGTTTGCTTTCAGGATGTCGAGCACCTGCGGCGTCCACTTCGGATCGGGCCCGTCGTCGAAGGTGAGCGCGACCTGGTGCTCACCCCCGGCACCCTGGTGATAAAGAGTTGGAAATTTCGGAAAGCGAAGATAGGTCGCGCTGAGATAACCGTCCGCGCCGGCTTCGATCTTGCGCGCGCCGTCGCTCCGCGTTTCGTCGACGCTCACGATTTCTCCGTCGCCGACATCGGTGATCGTGTCGGTCCCCTTGAGCGTGCCGAGCGATTGCATCGCCGGGTCGTTAGGCGAAATCCGGCGCGGGAAGCTGAGCGCATCCCAGATCGCGGTGTCTTCCGTCCCGAGCCGGTAAATGGCGAAACCGCCCGTCTGCGCATCGCGCAGCGCGTGCAACTCGTTGAGAAAGCTGACGACGTCGAGGAACCAGACCGAGTGTTCCTTGTCTCCGTCATCGTAATCGAAATCCGAGCTGTGATCCGGCGGTGCGACTGCGCCTTCTTCGACGCCCGCGACGCTCGCGCGACTCATCGCTTCTGGAAAGCTGATCAGTTCGGCGCGATGCGCGCCGTTTGTCCAATCGTATCCATAGCTGCCGAGCGCGATGATCCATTGCTGGGGATCTGCGTCCTCGAGGAGCGCATGCAGCCAGGACTCAAACCACTGGCGCGAGGCGAGCGGCCCGGGCGAGTCGGTGTCGGATGTTTCGTCGAAAAGGAGCGCGACAAAGCGATCGACCTTTTCCGAGACATTGTCGAAATCGATGTAATCGAGATCCTGCCCCGGCGGAACGCAGAGCCAAAGTTGCAGGCCGGCGGCGTGTAGCGCGTCCGCCATTTTGTTCAGCAGCTTCGTGATGTCCGATTTGTAGGCGGGATCGACCTGCTCCCAATCGATCACCACCCCGGCCGCCCTGGCGGCGCGCAGATCGGTCACCAGTTTTGTGATGAAGCGCTCCTGCCGCTCAGCCGGTCCATGTGCGAGATTCTCGACCGCTTCCGGCTGCCAGACATCACCGACGAGATTGGTCAGCTGTGGCACGAGCCCGAGGCCCTTCGCGGCGGCTAATTTTGGCAGGCGCACATCTGCGTCTACCTGCATGTTCCCGAGCCCATCAACGAGCGCGAACCATTCCGGGCAGACGTGGGTCAACTGGGCTGCATGTTGTTCCAGCGACTTGTAACTGTACGGATCGCCATTGGTATAGAAGGCCATTCGCACTTCGCTCCCAGCCAATTTCTTCGCGGAAGCCGCCGGCATCGGCGGTTTCTTCGCGGCCGCGCGCGCAGCAATGAATTTTTTCCAGAGCGGAACGTTAGGCTGGAGCTGCCCGGCCGGATTTTTTTTCTGCAGCGATTTCAACTGCCCCTTCAACTGGTGCAGGGTGAAAGGGAGCCGCAATTGCGGGGTCACGAAAAGGGTCTGGACGAAAAAGACCGTCGCGATAAAGACCGCGATGCCGGCAAAAAGCAAAGTGAGCCGGAGGCGCGGCCATCGTCGGCCAGCCGGGTCGGAGAAAACAAACGCAGCACGCTCGTTTGGAAAATCAGCGTCCATCAAGCCCTCTGGGGCCGCATATCCTAGCCGAGCGCGCGAAAAATGCCAAAAGTGATTGTCCTCCGCAACATGCCTTTCAACCCTGGAGCCGATTCTCATCACCGACTCGTGAGCCTGTGGAATTCGTTAGGCTGGGATGGATGGAATGCGAATTCCAAATCGGTCCCGCAACGCGGCCCTCGCTGCATGATAGCCACACATCCCGTGGACGCCGCCACCGGGTGGTGTGGAGGAGGAACAGAGGTAAAACCCGCGGAGTTGCGTCCGATAGGGCGTTGGACCAACGACCGGCCGGGCGATCAGTTGCCGTAAATCCGCTGCACCGCCATTGATGTCGCCGCCAATCAGATTGGCGTTGGCGCGCTCCAGTCCGGCAGTGTCCAGGGTATGGCGCGCCAGCACACAATCGCGAAAACCAGGAGCAAATCGCTCGATCTGACGCTCGATTGCCTCCGTCATGTCGCGCCCGGAGCCGTGTGGAACGTGACAATAGGTCCAGAGAGTGTGCCGCCCCTCCGGCGCGCGCTCTCGGTCGAAAAGGCTTTGCTGTGCGACGAGCACGAACGGTCGTTCCGAGTGCTTTCCTTCTGCGACCGCGCGCTCGCCCGTCGCAATTTCATCCAGCGTACCGCCGAGGTGCAGCGTTCCGGCGGACCGGCATTCCGCCGTGCGCCACGGCACGGGAGCGGAGAGCGCGTAATCGATTTTGAAAACACCTGGCGCGTGACGGAAGCGATCCAGTCGTTCGCGATAACGGGCCGGCAGTTGATTGCTGGCGATGCGGGCAAATTGCCAGCAGGTCGTGTCAAACAACACCGCGCGAGCCTGCGGGAGTTGCGCGAGATTTTCTATCCGACAATTCGTTTCAATTTCGCCCCCGAGTTCGCGCAAGTAGGCAGCGAGCGCATTCGCGATCGTTTGCGCACCGCCGCGCGGCAACGGCCATCCGACCGCGTGACCAGCCGCACCCAGCACCAACCCAAAGGCGGCCGAAGCAACGGTCTCGAGTGGCAGAAAGGAATGGGCCGCGTTTCCGGCGAAGAGAGCGCGAGCCGGCGAATTCCGAAAACATAATCTCGCCAGCGTCCGCGCCGGGAGAGCGGCGGAAATGCCAAAGCGTGCCAGGGTAACCGGATGCCGCGGCAGGTGGAGCATCGGCTGCAAAAATTCCGAGCGCAGTTTTTCCCAGTCGCGAACCAACGGTCGCATCAACTTGCCCCAGGCAGGTCCGTCCGGGCCTAACGAGCCGGCTGTTTCCTCCAGGCTGTGGTAGAGGAGCGCGGTCGAGCCATCATCCAGCGGATGGGCCAGAGCGATCGGCGGTTGAATCCATTCCAATCCGTGACGTGCCAGCGGCAGCGTCCGGAAAAAGGGCGAACTGAGCGCGAGTGGATGGATCGCCGAACAGACATCGTGCACGAATCCGGGCAGCGTCAGCTCGGCCGAGCGCACCGAACCTCCGATCGTCGCATTCGCTTCCAGCACCCGTACCGCGCAACCTGCGCGAGCCATGGTAATGGCGGCTGCGAGGCCGTTCGGACCCGAGCCCACCACAATTGCGTCGTGTTCGGCACTGCTCATTGTTCGCGGCGGTCTGGCAATTTCTTCTCCTCCCAGGCAACGAAATAGGAAACGAAATTTTCGCGCAAAAAGCGCAAATCAACCCGGCTGGACGAAGCCGTGAGACGTGGCCCATGGGCCCTCACGATCGTTTAACCGGCAGCGGGATGTAGAAGTTTGGGAGAAGCACAGGGCGGGCCGCTGGCGCGTTGCGCGTCGCGGACTATCTTTGCCAGAACCGATTTTTGTGAAACGAATTCCACCACTCCTTGTCTGTAGTCCCCTGTCCTTGCGGCGGCCTCCGCTGCGCCGCAGTGCGCGCGCGAAATCGCAGCCGGGCAACCAATTCGGCCCTCTGGGCGAAATGAAGTTTTTTATCCACCCGACCAGGTCAGATCGCTCGAACCTTAGCAAGACCCGATCATGAAACGGCCAAACCTCGCTTCGCTCGTCGCCGTCGTCGCCTTGACGTCCTGCTCCACCATGCACGACGCCGCAGTCTCGACCTTCCGCGTCGTCGATACGCCGAACCGCTACCTGCGACGCAAGCTTGGGGTCGATGAAGAACCGTCTCCGACGCCCGCCACTTCGACGGTTCAAGCCGCCTCCTCGAACAACGCGGCCTCTCAGCCGCAGCAACCTTACCCGGTTCAGTCGCAGCCTTATTCATCTCATCCGGTCCAGCAGCCGCCGGCGCAAACGCAGGGCCAGGTCGCCACCCAGCAACGTGAATCGGAACCGCCGGCTGAACATGCGCCGTCCGCCACACCGCCCGCTGCTCAAAATGAGCGAACCACGACCGCGCGCACTGTAAGCGCCCACACCATAGAGCCGAGACCATCCGCCGGTCCGCGCGCGGCTTCTTCGACTCCGCAAGCCGGCGATCTTCCCTACGCCAGGCCGGTCCCGGGCAAACCCGGATATGTCTTCAGTCCATACGATAAGAGCGGCGGCTACGTCGACGTCACCGGATACGCTCCGGGACAAAAAGTGAAAGATCCCTATACCGGGAAGATTTTCCTCGTGCCGTAAGCGAGACTCCGCCAGCGGGGGAAAGTGCGCCTAACGAGACTGCCACGGACCATTGCGGCGAGCGGGCTCGCAGTCGCTAGGGCGATTTTCCCAATCGCTCCTCCAGCGCTTTCACCCGCTCGAATAGTTTGCCGAGCCGGCGCACCCAGGCGAGGTGCTGCATCGATTCCTTCAGCGGTACCGCCGGCGTCGCCCACCACGTGCCCCCGTGCAGGCTTTTCGAGACGCCCGTTTGCGCGCCGATCATAGTGCCATCGTCGATCTCGATGTGGCCGATGATCCCCGCCTGTCCGCCAATTACGACGCCCGCCCCAATCCGCACACTGCCCGCGATCCCGACCTGCGCGACGATAATCGAATGTTTCCCGATCACGACGTTGTGTCCGATCTGCACTAGGTTGTCAATCTTCGCGCCTTCCTGAATCCAGGTGCGCCCGAAGCGCGCGCGATCGATCGTCGTGTTGGCGCCAATCTCGACGTCGTCATCGATCTGTACGATGCCGACCTGCGGAATCTTCTTATGTCCACCCGGCTCCATTTCGAATCCAAAACCGTCGGAACCGATCACGACGCCGCTGTGCACGATGACCCGACTCCCGATCCGCGTCCGCTCGCGAATCGTAACGTTCGGGTAAATCACACAACCGCCACCGATCGTTGTCTCGTGTCCAACATAGCTGTGGGCGCCGATCCGCGTGCCGTCGCCGATGCGCGCGCCCGGTTCGATCACGGCGTGTGCACCGACCGCGACCTCTTTGCCTAACGATGCCTGGCCGGCCACGACCGCGCTTGGATGCACCCCCGAAGCGAAAGTAACCGGCTGCGGCGCAAACCGGAGCACAACCTGCTCGAATGCCCGGGTCGGATTAGCGACCCCGATTTGGGCGTCGACAATCTGTTCTTCGAAATCCTCTGGAACAAAGGCCGCCGAAGCGCGTGTCTTACGAAAGGCTGCAAGGTAGCGCGGATTGCCATAAAATGTGATCTCGCCCGGAGTCGCTTCCGCGAGCGGAGCTGCGCCGGTGATCGTTAGGCCAGAGTCGCCGGCGATCTTCCCGCCGCACATCTCGGCCAGTTCTTGCAGCATCAGGTTCACAAAAAGCTGTCCTCAGCCACCAAGCGAGAACCCGGATGGCGCCCCCTCCTGCCCTCGACGAAACGGCCCGGAGCGTCGATGCGATCGGATCGATGAGAGGCGAGCCGGAGAGCAAGATCCGCAATGCGATTGGCTTCGATTAACATTGAAGCGCAGCCTTATTTTCGAACCCGGAGAAAGCAAGGGAAATTCCATCATCGCACGTAGCAACCCGGCACAAATCTAGCTTTTATCAGGATGCGGCCATGGCCGTGACCGCATGGCGACAGCAACCCTAAATCCAACCAGGCGAACGCCCAGAAAAACTGATGACGATGAAACCAGTGCGAGGAAGCAAAACGGGGTTCACCCGCAGGACGTTGTGGCAACGAGCACGGATTACTTTGAAATCCTTGCTCGGGCTACGAACGATGCGATTCGGGATTGGAATATAAGGAGCGGCGCGCTTGCCTGGCCCGGTGGCGCGGCAAGCCTGCTCGGAGATCCTCCGAGGGCGACCGACAAGATCGGCTCCTGGTTCAGCCATCTTCATCCCGATGATTTGCCGCGGATCCAAACGAGCCTGCAGGAGGCTTTCCAAAGCGCCGCGGAACATTGGACAGGCGAGTACCGTTTTCGGCGGGCCAATGGGGAATACTGTCATATTTTTGAGCGGGCATTGATCATTCGGTCGGCCAAAGGCGCGGCGGTGCGCCTCGTTGGCACGATGATGGATGTGACCGAGCGCAAGCAATTGCAGGCCCAGGCCTGCCGCTCGCAGCGCATGGAAGCGTTTGGTCAATTGGCCGCCGGCGTAGCGCACGACTTCAATAATTTTCTCACTACTATTCTCGGCTATAGCGATCTGCTTCTCTCCGGGACAGCGGTGAAAGGGGCGGTCGCAAATCAGATCCTGGAAATTCGCGATGCCGCCGGGCGGGCTTCCGCCCTCACCAATCAACTCCTCGCTTTCAGCCGCCGCCAGGCGCTCGAGCCGACCGTTCTTGAAGTGAACCGCCTTATTAACAACCTCGAGCGTTCACTCCTCCGTTTGCTAGGCGACGACATCTCGATCGTTTGCCACCTGCATCAGCTCAAGGAAGGCGCGCACATCAAAGTCGACTCCGGGCAGTTCACCCAGATCATCGTCAACCTCGCGGTCAACGCTCGCGATGCGATGCGCAAAGGCGGTTGCCTGACGATCACGACCTCGACCCTCGAAGTCGCCCCGGGGGTACAACTGCTCTGTCCGGGCACACCCGATCTTTCGCCCGGCGAATACGTTCTGATCACGGTGGCAGACGACGGCGTCGGAATGAGCGACGAGGTTAAGGCGCGGCTTTTCGAGCCATTCTTCACGACCAAGGATCAGGCCCGCAATAGTGGACTCGGCCTCGCCACCAGCTACGGTATCGTCAGGCAAAGCGGCGGCCAAATTTGTGTGGAGAGCGAGCCGGGCCAGGGAGCAACCTTCCGTATTTTTCTGCCCCGCGTCGCGCCGCCGCCGGCGGCCGCCTACAAGAAGCCGGCTCAGAAAAGAACGCCCACCGGAACCGAGACAATCCTCGTCCTGGAAGATGAAGTCGGTGTGCGCCATCTCTCCGTTCGCTTCCTCCGTAGCCTCGGTTACGAAGTGCTGGAAGCAGCGCACGGCGACGACGCGAAGCGGCTCATCACCCGTCGTGGCGAAGCGAAGATCGACCTGGTCCTCACCGACATGGTGATGCCCGAGATCAGCGGGCGCCATTTCGCCGATTGGCTGCGAGAAGCCAGTCCCCTCACCAAGGTCATTTTTATCTCCGGCTATCTGGAGGAATCGCTCCACCCGCACGACCGACGTGATCCGGAGATGTATTTCCTCGCCAAGCCCTTCAGCACCGAGCAGCTCGCGAGCAAGGTACGCGAGGCTTTGGATTGGGGCAGCGGAGATGAGAATCGAGAATAGCTAAATCGGAAGAGTCCGACTTGCGGTTGAGCGCAAGTTGCCGCTCATGGGTTGATGAAGGAAACTTCTCTCCCGCGACGCTGCCACGATTCACGATTCTCGCCTTGATCATCTTCTCTGACATCCAAGCAGCGGCCGACCGTATCAAGGGCGCGGTCTACCACTCCCCATGTCCGGAGTCGATCCCGCTGAGCGAGCTCACTGGGATGCGAATCCATTGCAAGCTCGACAACCAACAGCGTACCGGCAGTTTCAAAGAACGCGGCGCGCGCAACGCGCTCGCCCAGCTTTCGCCCGAGCAGAAGAAACGGGGCGTCATCGCCGCCTCCGCCGGTAATCACGCCCAGGCCCTCGCCTACCAGGGTCGATTGTTAGGCCTACCTGCCACCGTCGTGATGCCGAAGTTCGCGCCGCTCATCAAGATCAACAACTGCCAGAAACTTGGCGCGACCGTCGTGCTACATGGGAAAGATTTCGCCGAAGCCAAAGCGCGTGCCTATGAAATCGCCGAGGAGAAAGGCCTCGCCTACATCGATGGCTACGACGATCCTGCCATCATCGCGGGACAAGGGACTGCCGGGCTCGAGATCATGGCGCAGGTGCCCGAGCTTGATGCCGTCATCGTGCCGGTGGGCGGAGCGGGTCTGCTCGCGGGCGTCTCGCTCGCGGTGAAAACGTTGCGTCCGCAAGTGCGAGTGATCGCGGTGGAAGCGGACCACGTCGCCAGTTTCTCCGCTGCAATGAGCGCCGGGAAACCAGTGCGCATCGAGACGCGCCCCACCCTGGCCGACGGTCTCGCGATTGCACAGGTCGGCAACAATGCCTTCGAGATTGCGCGTCAGCACACCGACAAGATGGTGCTGGTGAACGAGGAACAAATCGCGCTCGCGATTTTGCGCATCGTGGAATTGGAGAAAGGCGTCGTGGAAGGTGCGGCCGCGACCACTCTGGCGGCCTGCATGTCCGGACAACTCTCCGAGCTCGCCGGCAAGCGCGTGGTTCTTCTCCTTTGCGGCGGCAACATCGATCCAAACGTACTCAGCCGCGTGATCGAGCGCGGTCTCGTGGCCGACGGCCGCCTCTCGCGTTTCACTGCAGTGATCAGCGATCGGCCGGGCGGCCTCGCCGATCTCACGGCGCGAATCGCGGCGGTCGGCGCAAGTATCAAACAAGTGGTGCATGACCGCGCCTTCGCCAGCCCCGATGTCTCAGCGGTCAACGTCCTTTGCACGGTCGAGACGCGCGACCGCGCTCACCTTGAGGAATTGCTCGCCCGCCTCGAGGAACACGGCGTCAGGATTTCCGTCATCCGATAAGTCGTGCTCTTCCTTCCCCGCCGTCCGGCTTGAATCGCCCACGTTCCCCCGTAGGATTCGCAATGGATTCAGTTGAGACGCCGGCGCCGGAGAAAACGGCTTATTCGCGGACCGAAGAAGCTTCCTTCCCGTCGCAGGAAACGCCCGAGGAACTGAGCCGTTTCGTCGGCCGCCATGTTGGGCCTAACGACGAGGAAATCGACGCCATGCTGGCCGAGGTTGGCTTCCAGAATCTGGACGATTTCATCGATGCCACCGTTCCAAAAGACATTCGCCTGACGAATCCGCTCGATCTTCCCGCGGGCAAATCGGAACAGGAAGCGCTCACCGAATTGCGCACCATTGCACAGCAAAACAAGGTCGCGCGCAGCTTCATCGGCGCCGGGTATTCTGATTGCGTGGTGCCGCCTGTCATCCAGCGCAACGTGCTCGAGAACCCCGGTTGGTACACCGCCTATACACCCTATCAGGCAGAGATCGCGCAGGGCCGTCTCGAGGCTTTGCTCAATTTCCAGACCATGATCACCGACCTGACCGCGCTCGACATCGCGAACGCGTCACTCCTCGACGAAGCGACCGCCGCAGCCGAAGCAATGGCCCTGTGCCACGCCGTCGTAAGCGGACGTGACACATTTTTCGTTTCCGAAATGTGCCACCCGCAAACGATCGGGGTCGTTCAGACCCGGGCCAAACCGTTGGGCATCGAAGTGATGGTCGGGAACGCGGCGACTTTTCGGCCTAACGAAAAGGTCTTCGGCGTCCTTCTTCAATATCCGACGACCGATGGCGCAATCGTCGATTACGAGCCCTTCATCAAATCGGCGCACGACGCTGGCGCGCTCGCCATCGTGGCGGCTGATCCGCTCGCGCTCACTCTCCTCCGTCCCCCAGGCGAAATGGGCGCCGATGTTGCCGTCGGAAGCACTCAACGTTTTGGCGTCCCCTTAGGCTTCGGCGGACCGCACGCCGCCTACATGGCGACGCGCGACCAATACAAGCGACATCTTCCAGGTCGACTGGTCGGCGTTTCGCATGACGCCGCCGGGCGGCCGGCCTACCGGCTTTCGTTGCAAACGCGCGAGCAACACATCCGGCGTGACAAAGCGACGAGCAACATTTGCACAGCGCAGGTCCTTCTTGCCGTCATGGCCTCGATGTACGCGGTTTATCATGGACCGGATGGATTGCGCAGGATCGCGCGCCGCGTCCACGAGCTGACCTGCCGCCTTGCCGGCGGTCTCGAACAACTCGGCTATGGTCTCGCGCACGACGATTTCTTCGACACCATCCGCGTCGATCTTGGAGCCAGAACGAGCGGGGAATTCATCCGCCGTGCGGTACAGAGAAACTGCAATCTGCGCGTCTTTGGCCCGCGCAGCATCGGCATTTCGCTCGATGAAGCGACCACATCCGACGACGTCGAATTGCTCCTCTCCATTTTCAGCGAGAATCGCATCGTCCTCCCGGGAGCCGCGCCGACCACGCGCGTTTCGCAAATCGAAAATCGAACATCCGACTTCCTCACCCATCCGGTTTTCAACACGCACGACAGCGAAACCGAGATGCTGCGCTACATCCGACGCCTGGAGTCGCGCGACCTGTCGCTCTGTCATTCGATGATTCCGCTGGGCTCCTGCACCATGAAGTTGAACGCTACGGCGGAGATGTTTCCCGTTTCCTGGCCGGAATTTGCGCGCCTCCATCCCTTCGCGCCTGACGACCAAACCGCTGGCTATCGCGAGATGTCTGACCAGCTCGAGCGCTGGCTGGCGGAGATTACCGGTTTCGCCGCCGTTTCCCTGCAACCGAACGCCGGTTCGCAGGGCGAATACGCCGGCCTCCTCGCGATTCGCGAATATCACGCCGCGCGCGGCGAAGGGCATCGCAACGTCTGTCTCATCCCGACTTCCGCCCACGGCACAAATCCGGCCAGCGCCGTCATGGCCGGATTCCGCGTCGTTCCGGTGCGTTGTCTCGACGATGGCGACATCGACCTTGCCGATCTCCACGCCAGAGCCAGCGAGCACAGCAAAGATCTCGCCGCCCTCATGGTGACGTATCCCTCCACGCACGGCGTTTTCGAAACCACCATCCGCGAGATCTGCGCTGTCGTACACGAACATGGCGGCCAGGTTTACATGGACGGCGCCAACATGAATGCGCAGGTCGGCCTTTGCCGCCCGGGCGACATCGGAGCGGACGTGTGCCATCTGAATCTGCACAAGACTTTTTGTATTCCCCACGGCGGCGGTGGCCCGGGGGTCGGCCCAATCGGTGTCGCCGAGCACCTCGCGAAATTTCTTCCCGGCCTTCCTTCGCTCACCGCTCAACCATCAGGTCTCAACTCCAGCGGCCCCGTCTCCGCCGCGCCTTACGGCAGCGCCAGCATCCTCACGATTTCGTGGATGTATATCCGCATGATGGGCGGCGCCGGCCTGACGAAAGCGACGAAGGTCGCGATTCTGAACGCCAACTACATCGCGCGCCGGCTCGATTCGCATTTCCCGGTTCTCTTCAAAGGCCGGGACGGCCTCGTCGCGCACGAGTGCATCCTCGATCTGCGCCCCTGCAAGAGCGCGGGCGTGGAAGTGGAAGACGTCGCCAAGCGGCTGATGGATTACGGCTTTCATGCGCCGACGGTTTCCTGGCCGGTCCCCGGCACCATCATGATTGAGCCGACAGAGAGCGAACCGAAGCATGAACTCGATCGTTTCTGCGATGCGATGATCGCGATCCGCGGCGAGATCGACGCGATCGGCTCCGGTCAGAGCGGATCGCAAAAACAACCTGCTGAAAAATGCGCCTCATACCGCTGAACAGGTGACGGCTGACAAGTGGGATCATCCCTATTCCCGCGAAGAGGCGGCCTATCCGGCGAGCTGGACGCGCCAGCAGAAATTCTGGCCGGCGGTGGCGCGGATCGACAGCGTCTACGGCGATCGCAATCTCTTCTGCACCTGCCCGCCGATGGAAGAGCTGGCCGAGAGTCGTTAGGCTAGGCGAGGTGGATTGTTCCCTCGACGTAGGTGAGCGCTTCGCCGCCGATCCCGACACGATCGCCGCGATCCTCGCAGAATAGTTCGCCGCCACGCGTCGAGATTTGGCGCGCAAAAAGCTCGCGCTGGCCCAGGCGTTGCGACCAATAGGGGATGAGCGTGCAATGGGTCGAGCCGGTCACCGGATCCTCCGGAATCCCGGCGGCCGGCGCGAAATAACGCGAGACGAAATCGCAATCGTCTCCCGGCGCCGTCACCACCACCCCCTGCGCGTCGAGTTTGGACAGCGCGGCGAAGTCAGGCTGGATCGCCGCCACCTCTCGCTGCGAAGGAAAGACGGCAAAATAATCGCGACCATGGAGGACTCGCTCAGGTTTGGCGCCTAACGAGCCAGCGAGAGCTTCTGAGAAGCCGGTTTCCTTGGCCGGACGCGATGGAAAATCGAGCACCAGGCGGTCCCCATTTCGTTCCACCATCAACTCGCCGGCGCTTCGCGTCTGAAAATGCGCCATCTTCCCCGCGTATCCGCGATGCCGGAAGAGCACGTGCGCTGAGGCAAGCGTGGCGTGCCCGCACAGTTCCACCTCAACCGTCGGCGTCATCCAGCGCAGATCGAAATGTTTGCCCCGCTGGCAAAGGAACGCCGTTTCGGGCAAATTGTTCTCGGCCGCGATCGCCTGCAATTGGTCGTCAGGCAACCATTCCTCCAGCAGGCAAACCCCGGCCGGATTGCCGGCGAAGAGATGGTTGGTGAAGGCAACAACTTCAAAGAAGGGAATCGAGCTCATGAGCAAAATAATTTCAGCTCTCACAAAATAAGGAAGACTGCGTAGAGTGCGAAATTCTGATGCGCATTCTGATTGCACCCGATAAGTTCAAGGGTTCGTTAGGCGCAGCCGAAGTCGGCAGCTGCATTGCCGCCGGGATAGGCCGCGCCCTGCCGATGGCGGAGATCGAGACGGTCGCGATCGCCGATGGCGGCGAAGGGACGGCGGAGGCCATTTGCCTGGCAGGTGATGGTGAATGGATTATCTGCGCGGTACACGACGCACTCGGCCAGCCGTTTGATGCTCGTTATGCGTGGTTGCCGGAGACGCAGCTCGCCGCCGTCGAGATGAGCGCCGCAGCCGGTCTTGCGCAACTTCTGCCCGACGAACGCAATCCGCTAGAAGCCTCGACCTTCGGCGTGGGCGAAATGTTGCTCGCCGCCTCCGCCCGCGGCGCGCGCGAGATCATCCTCGGGCTCGGCGGCAGCGCCACGAATGACGGCGGGTTCGGCCTCGCTCGTTGCCTTGGCTTTCGCTTTCTCGCAAATGACGATCGCGAGCTGACCGGACCGGTTTCCGATTTGCTCGATTTGGCACGAATCGATTCGCCTAACGAATTCTCGCTCTCGCGGCTCATCGCGGCCTGCGATGTTACGAATCCCCTGCTCGGTCCCAATGGGGCAACCCGGACCTTTGGCGCGCAGAAAGGAGCGACGCCCGAGCAAATCGAAATCCTCGAACGGAGCCTGGCGCGCCTCGCGGATGTCGCGGCGCTTACCTTTGGTCGCGATCATCGCGAGGAACCGGGCGCAGGGGCGGCCGGCGGCTTGGGCTATGGGCTGCTGACCTTTTGTGGCGCGACCATCCGATCCGGCTTCGAGGTCGTCGCCGATCTCATCGATCTGCGCAAGAGAATCGCACGAGCCGACATCGTCATCACTGGCGAAGGAAAGCTCGATCACCAAACCCTCGCGGGCAAAGGACCGGCCGGTGTCGCGCGCATGGCGCGAGCGGAAGGCAAACGCGTTTTTGCAATTGTCGGCCAGGCCAGCGATGACGCGGCCGCTCGCGAACTTTTCGATCAAGTAATGACGCTGGACGACGCGAGCACCAATTACCGCGAAACGGCTCAGCTGCTGGAAAGCCGCGCTCATGCCCTCGCGACCGGATGGAGTTGACCGAGAACATTTTCCAATTTGCCCGAAAGGCGGGAGCCGAAGGCGGGGATTGAACCCGCGACCTGCTGATTACGAATCAGCTGCTCTACCACTGAGCTACTTCGGCGCGCGAACGAGGGCGAAGATGGCATCCCGGCGCAAGTTGGGCAAGAGCCGGCCGCGTCTCACGGGTACTGACCGCGCTCTCGGCAGACGATCGGTCGCCCTGTCGATCGACCCGGAAAATCGAACTGCTGAGCAGATTCGAGATCGCCTTCTGGAAGCGGCACCTTACAATTTGCTCAATATCTCCGCGCCCTGTGCTCGCCGGAAAGGCGAGCGGCGCCTGACGAACGTTGCCATGCTAAAAAGCCTTTCCTTCCTGACTGTCTTCCTTGCCACGGAAGCCGCCTTGTGGGCCGCCTCACCGGCGCCCAGCACCTCGCCGACGCCATCTCCGAGCCCCGCCTGCATCGCACCGGAGTTTCGGCAGTTCGACTTTTGGTTAGGCAAATGGAATGTCACCGACTCGCAGGGCAAACCAGCCGGCACGAGCGAAATCAGCCACGCGTCCGAAGGCTGCGCGATTCGCGAGCAATGGACATCGGCTCGCGGCACGACCGGGATGAGCATCAACTATTACGACTCCGCCGACCACCAGTGGCACCAGGATTGGGTCGGCGGCAACGGCACCATTTTGCATCTCCGCGGCGGCCTTAAGTCGGGTGCGATGGTTCTGACCGGAGAAAGCAGAGGCACGAAAGGCACAATCATCAACCGCCTTACCTGGACGCCGCTCCCGGACGGGAAGGTGAAACAGCAATGGGAAACCTCGACCAATACCGGCAAGACTTGGAAGACAATTTTCGTCGGAATTTATGAGAGGCAGCAGACCGGGCCCACAGGAGGATAATGCAGCATGAAAATTTTTGTCATGGTTGTCATCGGCCTCACGATTGCGCAGGCATCGTGCCGAGCACAGATCACGATCGGCAGTCCCGCCTTTGAAGCGGGCGGCACGATTCCGGCGCAGTTTACCTGCAAGGGCGCCAACCAGAATCCGCCGCTCCGCTTTCACGGGATTCCGAAGGAAGCGAAAAGCCTCGCCTTGATCGTCGATGACCCCGATGCGCCGGGCAGTTTGTTTACTCATTGGCTCGTCTGGAACATCAATCCGACCGCCACGCAGCTCGGCGAGAATAGCGTCCCGGCCGGCGCAGCCCAAGGGACGAACGACTTCGGCAGGATCGGCTACGGCGGTCCGTGTCCACCTTCCGGCACGCATCGCTACTACTTTCGCCTCTTTGCGCTCGACCAGAGGATTGACCTCAAGTCCGGCGCCAAACGCGCCGCTTTGGATCGCGCGCTCAAGGGACACGTTCTCGCGCACGGTGAATTGATGGCGCGCTTCGGCCATTAGCGCCTCTCCGCCGCCTTTGCTGCATTTCCCTTCCTCGAAAAAACGCGGGCTTGCCGTTCGGTGTGCTCCTGACGCAGTCTGAAATCGATCATGCAAGAGCCTCGCGAAGAATGGCACCACCTCGCGCTACTCATTTCCATTCTTCTTCTCTTCGCCCTTGGTCCCGTGGTGGAGGTTCTTCCTCGGGGCATCATAATCATGAATGTGCTCGGGGTGTTCGTCCTCGTCGCCGGCTCTTACGCGCTCCGAGCGCGCAAGGCCCTTTTCACTGCGGCGATAATCATTTCCGGCATTTCCATCCTCGGCACGTCGCTCGTTCAAATGACGCAACGGGAATGGGCTGCCGCTTTTTCCTTCAGCTGCTTCATCGTCCTCGTCGTCTATTTCTCCATTACGATCCTCGCTTACGTCTTGCACGGCACCAGTGTCACGACCGACAAGATCTTCGCCGCGGTCTGCGTTTACCTGCTCATCGGTCTCGCGTGGACCTTCGCCTATGCCTTGGTCGACGCCTTGAACCCGCACTCTTTCGTCGCTCTTTCACCAGCTGGGCATGAAAAATATATCATCCGGGTCCTGGAGCTGCGCTATTTCAGTTTCATGACCCTGACCACGGTCGGTTATGGCGACATCGTCCCGCACTCGACCGCCGCGCGCACTCTCGCCGCGCTCGAGGCCATCGTTGGCCAAATCTATCTCACCGTGCTCGTGGCGCGCCTGGTCGGATTACACATCGTCCATGCCCACGGTTTGTCTTCGCGCAAAGGGTGACGGGTTTGCCAACGCGGGGAGTCTTTCACCCTCGATGCGCATCCGGGGTCGTCATTCTCCAGATTTGCGCTATAGTCCGCGATGTCCAAACCATCCGGCACCTTCTTTTCCCGTCGCGCACCTGACATCATCACCGAAGAACTGGTGGCGGTGCTTTCCTCCAAGACCGCCTTTGAATTCAAGCCGTTGTTCGACATCCTCCTCGTCAATCTGCGAGAACGCAACGCGGCCAGTGGCGGCGAAGAAATGCTGCGGCTGCGTTCCTACGAAAAACTCCAGAGCCTGGTGAGCCAGGGCGCGGTCGACCGCAAGGTCAACGGTACGACGAAAAAATACAAAGGCGTGCCCGCACGCATGGTCGCTCTCCGGGCCGAGATGAAAACGCTGCGCGCCGACTGGAACGAGCGGGCCCAGGCCAAGGCCGCCGCGGCCAACTGATTTGAGGGGCTGGTCGGCCTTCATTTCTTCCTGCTTTCCTAATCGGGTTCTCCCGCCTTTGTTTTCTCATGATCAAAGGCAGCGAAAAGCGCAAGGCAGACTACCCGATTCAATCTTTCATCCTCGACCGCTGGTCTCCTCGCGCCATGACGGGCGAGAGCATCTCCAGCGATGAGCTGATGCGTCTCTTCGAGGCCGCTCGTTGGGCGCCTTCCTCCTTCAATGCGCAACAATGGCGCGCTCTCTACGCCCGGCGCGAGACGGCGCATTGGTCCACCTTTCTCGACTTGGTCGTGGAAGGAAACAAAGCCTGGGCCCAAAACGCCGCCGCCCTCGTCGTCTTCATCTCGCGCAAGGATTTTGAACACAACGGCGAACCGTCCATCACGCATTCCTACGATTGCGGGGCCGCCTGGGAGAACTTCGCCCTCCAAGGCTTCAGCCAGGGCCTCGTCGTTCATGGCATGCAGGGCTTCGACTACGAGCGTGCCCGGAGAGAGCTCAAGATTCCCGACGAGTTCCAGGTCGAAGCGATGGCTGCGGTTGGCAAGCCGGGCGACCCATCAGTCCTTCCCGAAAAGTTGCGCGCGAAAGAGAGCCCTAATGATCGCCGCAAGCTGAGTGGGAGCATCTGCGAAGGGGCATTCTCCTTCGAGACCTGAAACCCTGATTGGCCCTCCGGCTTTCGCCGAGCGCAGGTCAATCGCGTCAGGCGGACCGGGGCATCCACTCTCCCGGGCCAAGAAAGGTCGACACCAGGTCATCTAATTCGACCCCGAGATATTCAGACGCCGCCGCCGCGCCTGCGTCCTTGCGATCGGCGTGGAGCAGGAAATCACGAAAACGTGACGGCGAAGGTCGCAGATCCGTCGCAATGAGGTCCATCAGAACACGACTCAGACCATAGGCCAGTTCCTGTCCCTCCGGTTTTGAAAAGGAAGCACCGCGCCAGAATTCCTGAATGGTTTGCGCATTCCAATATTCGGCATGGCGGGCCGCCAGCTCCCGCGTGACGGAAGGCCAGCGATGACCAGATAGATCGCGCTCGAACTCCATCGCAAGCCCTTCATTCAACCAACGAGGCAGCGAAAAGCCGTGTAGAAGGTTGTGCGTCAGTTCATGGACGAGCGTCACACGATCGATTCCCGGCGTCTCGTGACGCAGGCAGGCAATGTGCAGGTAGCCGCCGGATAGAAATCGCCCACTGGAGCCCGCATATTCACCCTCGAGATCGAAGTAAGAGATATAGCGATAATATTCCTCTTCGGTCGTGAAACGCATCACAACATGTTTGCCGTGATGTCTCGGGAGCGAGAGATCGCCCAGAACGCACCGAATGCGAGCCCGCGATTGCTCGAGAAATTGAAGTAACTCATCTGCGTGTTTCGAGTCGAGCTCGGAAAGAAGATGAAAGTTTTCAGACTCGGCGAGCCCATAAGAGTTATCCAGGCAACGGCAGGTACGCTCCAGCCAGACTCGTGCGACCTCTCGCCAGGCATCAATCTACTTTCTCCGGCAAGACATTCAGTCGAATCGCACTCGCGGATCATTTTCCAATCCGGGCGCGGAAAACCGTCGATCTCCGGAAACCAGGCATGAAAATCAGGCGTAGTGGAGGTCATGCCGGTCTCTTAATCGCAGATCTGCCTGATCATACCAAGCCGGAGAATGGCAATGAAATTCTGCGGTGTTGGAACTTTCGGCGGGCCGGTCGCGACCGTCGCGACACTGACTGAATTAGCTAGACCGACAGAGGCACAACGGTCGAACATCTCTGCCAGTCACCCAACCCTGATGAAGAGTCTTTGCTTCCTATTCCTTGCGGCGTTTGTCGTCGTTACGGCCCAGGCGCGCGTCGAACGCGTGGAAATACTTTCGCGCGCCGACGTCCTCGACGGCAAAGCATTCGGCGACGCCGGCGCCTACGAGAAGGTGATCGGCAAGGTACATTTCGCGGTCAAACCCGAGGCCGCCTCCAATAAGACCATCGTCGACCTCGACAAGGCGCCGCGGAACAGCGCGGGCGAAGTCGAGTTCGCAGCCGATGTTTACGTTCTCAAGCCGAAGGACGCCGCGCACGCCAACGGCGCCGCCCTCATCGAGATCCCAAATCGCGGCGGTAAAGGGATGCTGCACGTGATACAGAACGCCAAAGGTTCGCTCGATCCCACAACCGCGGACGAATTCGGCGACGGCTTTCTCATGCGGCGCGGCGTCACCCTGATCTGGATCGGCTGGCAATGGGATGTGCGCAATGAACCCGGCCTGATGCGTCTCTACGCGCCGGTCGCAAAAGGTCCAGAGGGCAAGCCGATCACCGGTCTCGTTCGCTCCGATTTCGTCGTGGACAAGAAGACGATGGAGCAACCGCTGGGGCACGTCATCATCGGTCAGATCGGCGGGACGGAATACGCCTGCTCCGATCCCGATGATCCGGCCAATGTCCTGACCGTGCGCGGCGCACCGATGGGCGAGCGGCGCACCATTCCGCGCAGGGAATGGAAGTTCGTCGAGGCGCCAAAAATCGGGCCGGGCCTGCGCGCAATTCGCTTGACGAGCGGATTCGAACCCGGCAAAATCTACGAGATCGTTTACCGCGCGCAGGACCCGGTCGTGGTTGGCCTCGGCCTCGCGGCCGTGCGCGATTTCGCTTCCTACCTCAAGAGCGACCGCAACGACGTCGCACCCGTCAAACGCGTCGAGGCGATGGGCATCTCGCAGTGCGGCCGTTTCCTGCGCGATTTTCTCTACGAAGGATTCAACGCCGACGAAGAGGGCCGGCGCGCCATCGACGGAATGCTCATCCATGTCGCCGGCGCGGGCCGCGGCAGTTTCAATCATCGCTTTGCCCAGCCCTCGCGCGACGCGCAACCCACCAACACTTTCTTCTACCCGACCGACATCTTCCCCTTCGCCGACATTCCACAGACCGACCCAGTTACCGGTCAGGCCGCCGGTTTGCTCGACCGCGCGATCGCCGCGCATGTTGTTCCGAAAATCTTCTACACCAACACCTCCTACGAATACTGGTCGCGCGCCTGCTCGCTCATTCACACTTCGCCCGACGGCAAGCGCGATCTGCCGCTGCTCGACAATGTCCGCATCTATTTTCTTGCCGGGTTGCAGCATTTCTCCTCTCCCTTTCCGCCCGAGCGCGACAAAGGTGGCGTCCTGCTCGGACAAAACCTGCCGAACCCGAACCCGGTGCTCTATTTCTGGCGCGCCCTTTTCACCGCGATGGACGACTGGGTTCGCGGCGACAAAACACCGCCCGCGAGTCGTTATCCAAAACTCTCCGACAAGACACTCGTTAGGCGCGATGAAGTAAAGTTCCCGAAAATCCCGCACCAACATTTGCCGGAACGCGTCCACCAGGCGTTTCACCTCGACTTCGGTCCGCAGTGGAAAAACCGGATCATTACCAAACAACCGCCCGGCGTCGGCAAACCGTTCCCGGTCTTCGTCCCGCAAGTCGACAAGAACGGCAACGATCTTGGTGGCGCGCGCCTTCCGGAATTGGAAGTGCCCGTCGCGACTTACACGGGGTGGAACCTGCGTGACCCGAGGACTGGTCTGCCCGGCGAGCGGGTCAGCTTCATCGGTTCCGACCTGCCGTTTCCGAAAACCAAGTCCGACGCCAACTCTACCGGCGACCCGCGAACGCCGATCGCCGAGCGCTACTCCTCACGCGACGAATACTTGGAAAAATTCCGCAAATCTGCCGACAAGCTCGCGGCCGATCGCTTCCTCCTGCCCGAAGACATCAACGCGCTCGTCAAGCGCGGCAGCGAGGAATGGGATTGGGTAACGAGCCGGCCAACACCAGACAAAAGCGCATCCAGCCGCTGATTGTTTCGCGGTTTCTTGCGTAACGGCGGATCGAGCCGGCTGCAGACGCGTCATGGTGATCATTGCTGCAAGCGCAGCTGCACAGCATTGACCTCAATCGCCGGGTAAGCGCAAAATGCGCAGGCCATGGCTGCTTATTCCACCGGTAAGCTCCTTTTCATCTTCATTGTGGCCGTCGTGCTGGCTTGCGGCGGCGCCTGGTGGACAGCTTATCGTTACCGGTCGGCGATGCGCCGACTGATGAGTGCGCCAACGGCGAAGGACCGGCGCGCCGCGACGCCCTCGGTTGAGGGCGAATCGCTTCCGCCACCGGTGCCGGTCAGCCTGGCCGATAACCGCCGGGCCGCGATCCGGCTCATGCTGCTGCTGATCGGTTTATCTGCCCTGATCGCAATCACCAGTACGAGCTTGTGGTTCGCCCTCGCGTTCCCAGGTGAGGCCCTCGCACCGAAACGTGTCGCGGTGGTGGCACTGGCACGTCTGTGGCCAGTAATCCCTGCACTCGGCCTGTTATGGCGCTGGTCGCGCTGGCGCACTCTGGGGGTGCTGGTGCTTTGGTATCTGTTCTGTTTCGCCGTCATGTGGTGGCGCTCGATCGAGCCGCAGCCATTGCGGTTGTTGCTGTTTTTAGCCGGCGATATCGGCCCCTCAATGCTGATCGTCGCAGTAATCTGCATGGGAAATGCGACGCGAGCCGTCGCGCCGTGGTTGCTGCCTCCGCTTCTCGGGCTGGTCTGGGCCTCGATGATCGGTACAGATGCCCTTGCTTTCATGGTGGAACAACGCTCGCCACTGCTGCTCTGGATGACTTCTTGGCTCGACGCCCATTGGATCATGCTGCTGTTCGCTCTCCTTCCATGGCTGGTGGCGTGGTGGCCGTTGCGCTTTCTCGGACGCGCATTGGGTCGGGCCTATGCCCGCAAGCATTTGTCGGAGCTGCTGGTGCTATTCAGTGCGGTGTGGGCTATTGAGCTGTTGAGCGAGGCGCTCGGCGTAGCCAGCGACGTGGGGCTGACTGCTATCGCAATGTTTCTGCCCTTGCTCTGGATCCCGCTCGTGATTTTGCCCTACGCCAGATTGCGCGCCCGGCGCGGCCGGCCGCCGACGCTGCTCGTCCTGCGCGTATTCCAGCGCGATGCCCAGGTGCAGGCGCTCTTCGACCATGTCGTCGAACGCTGGCGGCTGAGCGGCAATACAGTCATGATCGCCGGCACCGATCTGGCAACTCGTACGCTCGACGCCGATGACATCTTCACCTTCCTTGATGGCCGTCTGGCCGAGCGCTTCATTGGCTCACCGGCCGACGTGACCCCGCGCCTCGACGCATTCGACATGGCACCGGATGCCGATGGGCGGTATCGCGTCAACGAGTGCTATTGTCACGATACGACCTGGCAGGATGCCTTGCAGGGGCTGGTGCGGCGGAGTGACGTCGTCCTGATGGATTTGCGCGGGTTTCAGGCGCACAACGCCGGCTGCGGCTATGAACTGCAAACGCTAGCGCAGGCGGCGCGCGCCTTGCGCGTGGTCGTGCTCGCCGATGGCCAAACCGATCGCGCCGCGGCGAAAGATGCGATCGGGCAGAGCCAGCCCGGACGCTTCGCGTGGCTCGATGCCGCGAAAATCGATGCGCGGAAACGGCGCGAAGTGCTGGCCAACCTCTTCAGTTCGCCGGGCGTCATGCCGCAAACTGCCTGATCCGATCATGCGACACCGGCGGAAGGGGAATGATCCCGCTTCGCTCTGGCCGTTAGGTGTCAGATATCAGCGGCCGCGCCCCTGAATTCCCCGCGAATGTCAGGCCTGCTGACTCTGGCCCTGACTCTGACTTTGGCCGCCGAGGCTCTGAAGGAGCGATGGCAGGAGCGCCGCGAGGCCCTGCTGATGGTCCGCGTTGGGATCGACCTGGCCGGTGGGGGTCAACTTATCCACGACCTTGGGCAGGAATTGGGCGATCAACCCCGATGCCACCGCGGGATCGACGCCGATCTTCGCGGCCAGCGCCTGAACCTGCTCGGAGCCGAGCGCATTTTGCACCTGCGACGCGGAGACAGGCTGGTTTTCGCCTGTGCCGACCCAAGACGAGAAGATCCCGCCGAGGCCGCCCTGCGAAAATTTGTTCATCAGCCCTTGCACGCCGCCGTTCTGCGCCAGCACCGTGCTCAGCACGCCGACGAGCGCCGCCTCTGTTCCGCCGCCGGCTGGCGTTTTGCCGGCGGAATCGCCGAGAAGTGAATCGAGTAATCCCATAATGTTTTTCCTCTGTTTTGTTCTTAGTGAAACTAGATGCGATGGAACTATTTGTCGCCAGGATTAACAGCTCCAAAAGCGAGCGCTGCGACCAATCCGTCAGTGAAAAATGCGGGACGAGCCTTTCTGATGCGCCGTAGTCTCGGCAAAGGAAAAAGCGTCGCGACATGGATCGCCCGCACATCCGGCGCCATCGGCCATGCGGGGTGTCCCCCTTTGAGGGCATATGAACTGCTGAAGTTTCTCCCTTGATGCCACACGATCCTGTCTTCGATTCGACTGAAAACAGGGCCCTCCTCGTCGTCTGCGCGCGCCGAACGATCCGCACCGCCGCCATCGCGGGCATCGTCTGGGGCGGCATCAACCTCGCGCTTGGCTTCGTCACCGTGCAGATCAACCCCTTGAACCTGGGCCTCGTGGCGCTCGCCCTCCTCATGCTCGCGACCGGAGTCACCGCGCTGACCAAACCCTCCCTGCATGCGCTCCTTGCCGAGGCTTTCGTGAGTTTGCTCTTGCTCGTCTGGAACATCGGCATCACCGCCCTGAACGTGCGTGTCGGGGGCACCAGTCACGTCAACGGGCATGGCTTCATCTTTCCGCTCATCGCAGCCGTCGCTTTCTTTCAGCAATACAGAAAGCTCGGTCACTTGAAAGAAGCCATCGCCACGATGGACAAAAACACGGTGGCAGAGGCCTCGAAGGTCTGCAAAGAGCTCTTCAAAGCCAGGATCAAGACATCACCGGATGTGGCCGAGGCTTCCTCCCGACGCTGCCGCATCCGATTCATGAAGGATTCGGTCTTTTGCGCGCAAAGAAACCTGGCGCGCGCCTTTCACATGAGCATGGCCAATTTCCAGCGCTCCATCACAGATCCCAAAGGGAAAACGATCCGGGTCGTGGTGCAGCACCCGCTCGGCAAAGTGACCTACGCCTTCGACAAGAAGAACTCCGAAAAGATCCGAGGCTGGCTTGGGTCACCAGCGGCATTGCTCAACTGAGTGCGGACCCCCGAACTCGTGGCGCCGCGGGCAAAAGTCACCTGAAAGTAACGCACCGGAACTCGACAGCCCATCCGACTGGCTTAGCTTTTCTCCATCATGAGAACCAACACTTCGATACAGAACGCCCGGCTGCGGCAGTCTGCGATCGGTGTCTGATCGATCACCGGACCGCCAGCGGCGAACTCTCCGGCTCAACCTTTGTCCTGCGGGACACTTTCTCTTCGTCCTTCTGAAGGAGCCTCAAACTTTCCTCAAACCCTCAACCCACCAAAACAATATGAAGCCAACCTCTATCTCAAAAACCGAACACCAGCTCGCGCGGCACGACTGTCGCGCGCAGAGCAATCGCCGTTTCCCGGCGACCGACCATTTTTTCCGCCCGCAACCGGACGTCACGCTCGGCCGTGCCGGACATCATCCCAACGGCGATCCGGCCCGCGGCGCATTTCGCAGAATGACCGCGGAAATGATGGAAACTCAAAGCCGAGCGCGATTCGGCGGAGATGATCGTACTCGCGATCGTCATTGCGATCATTACCTGGCCGCTGATCTCGCTCCTGATCGTGCTGGCGCGGATCGCGAACGGGTGATCGAAGCGGGGCATCTCTCAGGAACGCAGGAAAGCAGGCCGTGACGGCTGCGAAGCGACTCCGAAGGACTTCGCGAGCGGGCGGGCCACGCTTTCAAGCGATTGTAGGGCGGGCGTGTCGCCCGCCATGCCGCCGGCCCACCTCGCCGAAGATCACCGGCCCGTTGCCGGAAAATGTGATCGAGCTACAGTGCGGCCATGAGCGGGGTGATCGTAATCGTTGCCTACAAGCCGAAGCCCGACAAAACGAGCGACGAGGTTTTGGCGATTGTCCGTCGCCGCATGCCGCTTTTGCGCGGCGAAGGACTCGTGACCGATCGCGCGCCCGTCATCATGCGTTGCCGCAACGGCACCATCATCGAAGTGTCGGAATGGAAATCGCAGGCTGCGATCGACGCCGCGCACAAGAATCCCAACGTGCTCACGCTCTGGAACGACATGTTTGCCGCCTGCGACTGCATCCCGCTGAAGACGCTGCCGGAAGCAGAGGAAATGTTTGCCGGCTTCGAGCCGCTCGAAGAATGAATCGTCAGGCCGCGGTCTTTTGATCCGCAGTCGCCCGCCCAGAAATGCTCGGCGCCATGTCCAAAACGCGGGGACTTCTGGGTTCCGGATTCGGTCCTTTGCCATCGGAAAAAATTTCACCTCGGTCTCTCACAGAGGCGTAACGGTGCGGAACAGACAAAGGCTGTTTCCACTTGTGACCGCGCCTTCGTTGCGCAAGGAGTTTATCCCTGTTGGGGTCAGCCATGGATCTCTCCACTATCGCGAATGTTGCCACCGCGCTTACGGTATTGATCGCAGTGGCGTTCGGGGTCATCGAAATGCGCCGGGCGCGTCTCGAACGTGAGGAACGCGCGGCCTTCGCAGCGGTGAAAGCGATTCTCAGCTCCGAATGGATGAAATCGATGATTGTCGTCCACAGTATCCCCGACGGCTCGACTGCGGCCGAGATCGAGGCCGACCCGCGCGTGCTCGAGGCGGCTCTTTCGGTGGGAGTGATTCTCGAAGGTCTCGGCTATTCCGTGTTTGCCCGCATCGTTCCTTTGCGCGTCGTCGCCGATCTGGTCGGCGGCACAATCCGCCTGGCGTGGCGGAAACTGAGTCCTTACGTCGAAGAGGAACGCCGTCGCAGCGGGTCGCGAAAAAGCTTCGAATGGTTCCAATGGCTCGCCCGCCAACTGGAGCGGCATTCCCCCGGGGCCACCAACCTGCAAAGAGGCGCACAGGACGCCTACGATGACTGGAACCCATAAAGCGAGATTTGCGGGAAATGAAAACTGCCTTCGTCATGATAACCTCGGCCGGTCCAAATCGTGACCTGACGAAAGACACGCGGGAGCAGCCCTTTTGGGATGAGCACGCCGCGTTCATCGATCGACTCGTGGCCGAAGGCTTCATCTGGATGGGCGGCCCGCTGGTCGATGAAGGCGGCTCGCTACTCTTCTTTCACGCCGCCGACGAAAATGAAGTGCGCGAGAAAATGAAGAAAGACCCCTGGCTCCAAAAAGGCATCCTAAAAGCGGAGAGCATCAAACGCTGGGAAATCTTCATCGACGAGAGGAAGTAGATCCGCGCGATTCTCTGCGAAAGCGCGCCTTCGCCCTTAGCGATGTGCCGACGCCTTCCAATTCGACGTGGCGCATGGTGTCTTTCCGCTTCACGTCCATTCAGCGTGTCAGTTTTCAGCATGTCAGCTTTTCGCCCTGAGTAATTGCTCATTTGGGGCTTTGATTTCCAAAGGCAGCCGTCGCAATTTCGTGCATGCGACGAAACCAAAGAACCGCCTTCGTAACTGGCGCAAACAAGGGAATCGGGTTCGAAGTGGCGCGCCAACTCGTCCGCGAAGGTTTTCGGGTCTTTCTCGGTGCGCGCGATCAGGAATCGGGGAAAGCGGCCGCCGAAAAATTAAATCAGGAAACCAGGAACGCGGGAAATGAGGAGGTCAATTTTCTCCGGATCGATATCGCAAAACCCGAGAGCATCGAGCGCGCGGCTGAAGAATTTGCCCGGCAGAGCGATCGCCTCGACGCGCTGGTCAACAATGCCGGCATTCTCCTCGATGAAGACAAGGATGTCCTCGCGCTCAGCGCGGAAATGTTTCAGACGACACTGCGCACCAATACCCTCGGGGCGCTCCTCGTTTCGCAGGCTTTCCTGCCCTTCCTGAGAAAGAGCGACAATCCGCGGATCGTCAATGTTTCCAGCGGGGGCGGACAACTGGCCGACGGCGCCGACGGTTGGGCGCCCGCCTACTGCATCTCCAAGACGGCGCTCAACGGCGTTACCATCCAGCTCGCCGCCGCCCTGCCAGACTTTGCGATTAATTCCGTCTGTCCCGGCTGGGTGCGAACTGACATGGGTGGTGCAAACGCGACCCGTTCCGTTGCCGAAGGTGCGAGCGGGGTGGTCTGGCTGGCATGTGAAGCACCTCAATCGTTGACGGCGAAATTTGTTCGAGATCGTAGGGTCATCCCTTGGTAGCACCGCGATCGAAATTGCGTGTGCCGCCGTAGCTTTGCGAAGGCGGATCTGGCTCGCGTCGGATGCGCCCCAGCGCGCAACGGGAAAGTTTCCTGCCACGCCCGCAGCTTCAGCGGAGGCGGGTGGCGCGACCGCAAAGTGATTGCGTGGTGAGCTTGGACCAGGCGGCCCGGACTTAGAGTAGCGGCACTCGCCAAACGACGCTCTTCGGTTCATAAGGTAGGCGATGGAAAAGAAATTCGCTCTTTGTCTCGCGATCGTTCTCGTTTCCCTCGGCTCCGTGCTCGCGCAATCGGACTACGTGAAGTCCGTCGAAAAATGGCGAAGCGATGAGGAGACCGATCTTAAGAAGGAAGATGGATGGCTGACCCTGGCGGGGTTGTTTTGGCTGAAGGACGGGGTGAACACCGTGGGCGCGGGCCCGCAGTTCGATGTGCGGCTGACAGATCACTTCACCCAGGGGAAGTTTGGGGAGATCGAGTTCAAGAACGGGGTCGCGACGTTGAAGGTGGCCGACGGCGTCGAGGCCACGTGCGATGACAAGCCCGTTTCGACGATCGATCTCGTTTCCGATGAAAAGGGGAAACCGACGGAGATTCGCGTTGGGAGCCAGATGTTTTATTTGATCCGGCGCGAGGATCGCTTCGGCATCCGGCTGAAGGACAACCAGAGCAAGGCGAGACTGGCGTTCAAAGGCTTGAACTGGTATCCGGTCGACGAGAGCTACCGCGTGCCGGCTCACCTCGAAGCCTTTCCCGAGCCGAAGGAGTTGATGGTTCCGAATGTGCTCGGCGGTCACTTCAAGATGAAGAGTCCGGGCCGTCTGCGGTTCGCTCTGCACGGGAAGGACTACTCATTGCAACCTGTCCTGAATGACGATGGATCGCTCTTCATCATCTTCCGTGACGCCACCAATTCGAACGAGACCTACAGCGCGGGACGATTCCTCGATGCAGACAAACCGGTCGATGGCAAGACGACGCTCGACTTCAACAAGGCAACGAACCCGCCGTGTGCTTTTACTCATTATGCTACCTGTCCGCTCCCGCCGGATGGGAACGATTTGCCCGTTGCCATCAAGGCCGGCGAAAAGCGCTACGACCACTAAGAGACTGTTGAAATACTGGAGTGACGCGCGCTGGCGTTGTTTCTTCCATTGGGAGTCGAACACTCAGCGTTTCAGCTTTCAGAAGCGTCGCCGAAATCGCGTTCCCCTCGGAAATATTTGCCGGGCAGCTGATGGAAGACCAAGCGTACATCTGGGCGTAACGCCGACGGAGTTTTTGAGTGCCATGTGCTCGGCTCGTTAACGTAGTCCCCACGGAATAAGCCTCGCGGCTCCTGCGATGGAAACAGAGTTTCAGACCCAGGAGCGTTTTCAGAGAGACTTTGTTGGATGAGGGAACTCGCGTTTTCCCGCTCTGCCGCGATAATCCCGCCATGCAGCCGACCGAAGCAGCCAATCCTGACGAACTCGCCGAACTGGCCGCCTTCATCAGCGACCGGCGCGAGCAGATCACTGAGCGCTGGATGGCCAACGTCCGTGCCGATCCCGAGATCCCCACCGCCAACCACCTCGCGCCCAGCCAGCTTGCCGACCATCTCCCCGCCCTCTTCGACGATCTCGTCAAGAAACTCCGCCACGGCCGCGCCCGCACCCATCGCGACCCGGCGAAGGAGGACGCCGAATCCCACGGCACCCACCGGTGGAAGCAAGGCTACGACGTCGAAGAACTTCTGCGCGAGATCATCCTCATCCGTCAACTCGTCATCGACGATTGCGGCCAGTTCATGGCCGAAAGCCCCGCTGTCCGCGACGCTGTCATTACCTCGGCGAAGCGTCTCATCCGCGAATTCTTCGATGATCTCGTCGTCGAATCTGTCGGCCAATACGTCAGCGAGCAGAACGAAAAAATGCGCAGCGCCAATGACTCCCTCGAGCAGAGCAACCGCCAGCTCGCCCAGACTAACGAGACCCTCGAACGCGTCGACCGATCCCGTCTCCGCCTCACCCGCAACGTCTCCCACGAGCTCCGCAACATCGCCAACGCCCTCAACGGCGCCATCACCCTCTTCGCCGAAGCCGATGACGACCCCGCCATCCGCCGCGAAATGATCGGCGTCGGCCAGCGCAGCCTCGCCGACATGGAGCGCCTTTTGAATCAGCTACTTGATTACTCCTCCCTCCTTGCCGGCGCCGAAACGCTCAAACTCGAGCCCCTCGATTTCGCCTACTTCTGCGACGACATCCGCAGCACCTTCCGCGCGAGCGCCCAGCAGCAAGGCCTCGAATTCACCGTCACCTGCGACGTCAGCGGCGAAGCCCGAGCCGACTACAACAGGCTCAAACAGATCGCCGCCAACCTGATCGGCAACGCTATCAAGTATGGCAAAAGCGGGAACGCCGGCCGCGTTACCGTCACCTGTGCCGGGGGCCGAGACGACACGTGGACCCTCACCGTGGAAGACACCGGGCCCGGCATCGCGCCTCAGCACCTCAAGAGCATCTTCAGCGAATTCGAGCGCGGGCCGGCCGATACTACCGTGCAAGGTACCGGTCTTGGCCTCGCCATCACCCAGCACCTGGTAGAACTGCACGGCGGTTCCATCCGGGTCGAATCCACCACCGGTCAGGGCAGCCGCTTCCGCGCCACCTTCCCGCGGTCGGGTCGGGCCAGGAACCCCGCGACCGAAGGTGGCGCAATTACATGAAATACGCCACCGAATGGCCTTAGATGGCGCGTTCCGACGAAATACGACATAACTTCATCTTAATGTGGCGCGTTTCTGTGAGAGAAGTTTCGAGAACTTGGCCGGGGTTGGTGGAACTCACCCCTTCCATTTCACCCGTGCCTCAAATGCTCCCATTTTCCGCATTTGATGCGCTCACTCCCGCTCGCACACCCATCGGGCTACGTCTTTGTCGCGCGGCTCCGGCCGGCTCCATTCAGCGTTTCAGCTTCGCAGAGTCTTAGTATTTGAACTCCGACTCCGCGGCAATTCGTCGCCCGCGTTCTGGATATCACGGCGCTGTCGCATCTCGACCGCTTTAAGCGGTCGAGTTCACAACCACAGAAAATGCTTCCCCCAATAGCGGAGATTGGTGGTGGTGCTGGTCGGGCGTGAGCCGCAGCATCCTCAGTCTGCAGTTTGCGCCCTCGGTCGGCGGTTGGCCCAATCCTCGTCAAAGGATCAGAGGAGAAAGCGGCTTTGCATAAGGGAATGAACTTCGGTGTCGAGTGACGGAAGCGAATGAACGCGGGAAAGCTCATCAAAATGCTATGACAAACTTTTACCGCGATTCGGTATGGTTCCGGTATGCCTGCAGCGAAGTATCGCCCGATCATTGAGATTCATCGCAATGGAACCGTCTCCCGGGCTGCGATAAGGCGCGCAGTAAAGAAATTGGCAGAGCTGAAGCGAAATCATCCTGCCCGCTACCGGGCAAAGATTCGGTCGAGTGCGGGCACACCGGTTCGGCTGGTCGCTAAACACACTTGATTGGCAATGCCAGCCTCCCCGGGCGCGAGCTTCTTTATCAATTGTCCATTCGACGCTCGATATCAGCCGATTTTTGAAGGCATCGTTTTCCGGGGCGCGTAGATGGGGTAGCTCGTTGCCATCAAGGCCGGCGAAAGGCGCTACGAGCACCAGGAGCAGCATTAGGCCAGCTGGAAAGCGCCAGATTGGGCTAAAGCCGAAAAAGCATCGTCACCAGCAGATCGACAGCCAGAATCCAGACCAGAAGGACTTGCCAAAACCGCAGGTTACGCGCCGCCCAGTGATCCGCCACCACATCGGGATCGCGGGAAAAATAGCGTTTCCGATTTCGGAAGACATAAACCCCACTCAAAAGCACGGCGACGAGACAGAGACTGAAGAAGATTCGCAGGGCCACAACGGCCTCCCCAAGGTCGTGAAGAACAGCCAACATCATCTCTCCACATCGTAATCGGGGTCCGGCTCGGACGCTACAAGAGTTGGCGAAAGACTCACGGACGCAGCGTCGTTGAAAATTGTCCGTGCCGGGTACGACGAATTTGGTCGGACGATGGAGCAGACTCGTGCGCCGTTACCAGTCAACGAACCTGCTCACGGTCGCGATCTTGGTCTGGTGAAGCGCAAGCTGGATTGTGCGGTGTTGTAGCTCGCGTCCTGGATGTGACGGCACTGTTGCATCTCGACCGCTTTAAGCGGTCGAGTCCACAACCACAGAAATGCTCTCCCCGATTGCGGAGATTGGTGGTGGTGCTGGTCGGGCGTGAGCCGCAACATCCTCAGTCTGCAGTTTGCGCCCTCGGTCGGCGGTTGACCCGTTCCTGGTCAAAGGGTCAGAGGAGAAAGCGGCCTTGCAGAGGGAATGAACTTCGGCGGCTAGCGACGGAAGCGAATAAGGAACGCAGGCCGTAACGCAGGCGAAGCAGAGGCCGGG
>CAWAIY010000024.1:0-40722 GCA_963782205.1 uncultured Verrucomicrobiae bacterium
TGGGCCGATCGAACCGGGTCAGAGTTGTTTGGAGCGGGGGATGTCGTGCGCATCAGCTGGCGAAGAGGCGCGATGTCGAACAGAGTGTAAGGCGGCGAACAGTACGCTTCACGGCACGCGGTCAGCGCTTTCCGGACAGCCCTATCGGAATCGGCCTCGCCTGCCTGCAACACGGCTGTCCAGTGCGTCCTTTGGAACGGCGCACATTCCTCTTGCAGCGTCCCCAGTAACGATTTCGTAGGTCAGTTCCGTATCGGCGGATCTAGCGTTTTGGCGATCAAAAACGAGACCCAAAACTAATTCACGATCACAATTCTTCGGATGCCAACAGTTCTTCGGATGCCGGCAGTTCTTCGGATGCCAGCGATGCGCTGTCGGACCTCGGCATCGACAACGCGGTAGACTAGCCTGCACGAGCGACAAACGGTCGCGAAAACGGCGTCCCGTCGTTCGCTCTCGAGCGCTCGATAAATTACCACCCGGCGCGCGCCGTGTCCGAGATGCGACGAATCTCCGATTCAGGCTGGTTCACATCTGCCGGCCCGTCCTCGCGGGCCGGGATCCCGGAGCCTACACGGTCCGGTTCCTTTTTGTCGTTTATGGCTTTTCTTTAGTCGAAGCGGAAAATCTCGGAAGGCGATTTCTCCCGGGACGAGCCCTTGAAGGCGACCATTTGATACCCTTTTGACACTCTGCAATGAGTGCAGCAGGTGTCGGCTTCATCACTAGTACCAGGCCGCATAGAGTGTCGCGAGCATGACCAGCATCGATGCTCGTAAACTTTAACTACCAACTAGGCCGGATATGACGAACGCCCGGGCCGTCGCCGTACTTCAACGACTCCGGGCGGCACGTGGCAGACTTAGACAGCAGCCACAGCTGCCGCGGCCGGAGCTTGCGTCGAGACGCAGTTCGGAGTGGTTGGTTCTCGGTCTTCCCGGATTTTGAACCAGGTAATGTAAAGCGAGGGCAGCGCGATCAGCGTCAGCAGCGTGGCGACGGCGAGGCCGCCCATGATGGCGTAGGCCATCGGGCCCCAGAAGACGGTCGGCGCAATCGGCGCCATGCCGAGGATCATCGCCTGCGCGGTCAGGATGATCGGACGGAAGCGCACCATGGAGGCTGCGACCACGGCATCCCAACCGCCGCTTCCCGCAGCCTTCTCGGTTTCGATTTGATCGACCAGGATGACCGAGTTTCGGATGATCATTCCGATGAGCGCGACGGTGCCGAGCATCGCGACAAAGCCCATCGGCTTTTGTGTGACTAACAATGCAAGGACGACACCAATGACGCCCAACGGCGCGACGCTACAGACCAGAAAGAGGCGGCTGAAGTTCTGCATGCTAATCATCAAGACCGTGACCATCAGAATCAGCATGAGCGGGAAGACTGCGAGCACGGAGGCCTGTCCCTTCGCGCTTTCCTCGACGCTGCCGCCCTCGACGATCTTGTAGCCGACCGGCAGTTGCCGCTTCAGCTCGGAGATTTTTCCGGCGAGGTTTGCCACGGCGGTCGCCGCCAGCACGCCATCCCTGGGCAAGGCCTGGACCGTCAGAGTGGGCAGCCGGTCCCGACGCCAGATGAGGGGCAAATCCTGTGCATATTCAACGCGGGCCAGTTCGGTCAAGGGCACGGATCGTCCGTTCGGAAGCGGAATCTTCAAAGTCCGGATCGTCTCCGGCGACATGCGTTCCGACGCTTCGGCCCGCACCACCACGTCGATCAGATAGATGCTATCACGCACCTGAGTCGCGGAGATGCCCGTGACAGCGGCGTTGATCATCTGTGCGACGGCCGCCGAGCTGAGCCCCAATTGTCTCGCCTCATCCTGGTCGACGCGGATCCGGAGTTTGCGGATCGGATCCATCCAATTGAAGTTCACGTTTTGCACGTCGGGGCTCGTCCCCAGGATGCCGCCCAGCTTGTCGGACAATTCGCGCACCTTATACGGATCCGGGCCACTGACCCGGTATTGGATTTGCCAGCCAACGGGCGGCCCCAGTTCGAGCGGGGTAATCCGCACGACCGCCTCCGGGAGCTTTTCCTGAAGCGCGGCCTCGAGGCGTTTCTTGACCTGCTCACGCGCCTTCAGGCTCTTGGTGACAACGATCGTTTCCGCGAAAAAGTCATTTTGAAGCTGCACGTCGAGCGGCAGATAGAAACGGATCGCGCCGCGCCCAACATAGGAACTCCAGTGGGCGACATCGGGGTCAGTGCGGAGGATTTCGTCGAGTTTTTGCGAGGCCCGGTCGGTCGCATAAATCGAGGCGTCCTGCCTGAGGCGCAGATCGACCACGAGCTCCGGCCGGTCCGAGGCGGGGAAGAACTGGCTGGGCACAAACCGCGCGAGGTAGAGGGAAATCCCGAAAACGACGATCGTTATTGCCAGAGTCATTTTCGCGTGACGCATGGTGAAGAGCAGGGCGCGGCGGTAGAGACCTAGGAAGCGTCCGCCTTGCTCATGACTACCCTTGTTCTTGTCCTCATCCTTAACCTTGTGGGGCTTGAGGAGCATCGTCCCAATGAGCGGCGTGAAGAGCGCGGCGACGACCCAGGAGGTGAGGACCGCAATCACTACGACGGCGAAGAGAGTGAAGGTATATTCGCCAGCCGAACTCTTGGCAAAACCGACTGGCACGAAGCCGAGTGCGATGATCAGCGTGCCGGTGAGCCTGGGATAGGCCGTGGAGGCATAGGCAAAGATCGCCGCCTTAATTGATTCCCAGCCATGTTCCAGCTTGGAAACCATGCTCTCGATCGTGATCATCGCGTCATCGACCAGCAGCCCCAGCGCAATGATCAGCGCGCCGAGTGAGATTCGTTGCAAGTCGATCCCGAGGATCTCCATGGTGATGAAAACGATGGCCAGGACAAGCGGGATCGACGTCGCCACGACCAGGCCCGCCCGCAGACCGAGATTGAGGAAGCTAATAACCAGAACGATCGCGATAGCTTCCCAGAGCGCCTTCATGAACTCATTGACCGAGTCGTGAACCACCTCTGGCTGATTGGACACCAGGAAAGTTTCGATGCCGACGGGTAACTCCGCTTTGAACTCCTCCATCACCTCATGCAGATTTTTCTCCAAAGCCAGAATGTCGCCGCCCGTGCGCATCGAGAGCGCCACGCCGATGGCCTCTTTGCCGTTGACGCGGAAGATCGGTTGCGGTGGGTCGGCGTAGCCGCGCTTGATCGTCGCGATGTCACCGAGTCGCAGCATCTTTCCACCGAAGGAAAAGTTGACTTTCTCGAGGTCCTTTTCGGATTCAAACCGTCCAGTCACATCCATGAGGATGGCCTCATTCTTCGTCTGGATCACCCCAGATGGGACTACGGCGTTCTGGGCGATGAGTGCCTTGACCAGTTCCATGCGGTCCATGCCGAGCTCGGCCAGGCGGTGCGTTGAGAATTCGACATAGATGCGCTCGTCCTGGGTGCCGAGGAACTCGGCTTTGGAAACGTCCTTCACCCGGAGCAGGCGCGAGCGCGCTTCTTCCGCATAGTCGCGCAATTCCCGGCGACTGAAGCCGTCCGCGGTGAAGGCATAGATGATCCCATAAGTGTCGCCGAACTCATCATTGAAGAACGGACCCACGACGCCCTGCGGGAACGTCTGCTTGATATCTCCGACCTTCTTGCGGACCTGATACCAGAGTTCTGGCACATCCTTCTTCGGGGTGGACTCGAGCAGATAGACAAAGATGGTGGACTGCCCGGCGGTGGTATAGCTCTTTAAGTAATAGAGGTTAGGCGTGTCCTGCAGCTTCTTCTCGATGCGATCCGTTATCTGTTGCATCGTTTCTTCCTGGGTCGCGCCGGGCCATTCCGTATGAACCACCATCGTCTTGACCGTGAATTCAGGGTCTTCATTGCGCCCCAGGTGCAGGTAGGCCGAGACTCCGGCCAACATGCACACGATCATGAAGTAGATGGCGAGAGCCTTATGACGGATCGCCCACTCAGTTAGATTAAAGCCGCTCATTATTCGCCTCCCAACAGCTTCACAGTTTGACCTTCATAGAGCTCTTGGACCCCGGCGGTCACAACTCTTTCGCCGGAGTTGAGCCCGTGCGTCACGATGACCGAGTCCGGCGCGTAGCGCGCAATGGTGATCTCCCGGCGGTGAACGCACTGATCCTTGGGATCGACTACCCAGGCAGCGGGTTTGTTTTCGATCATCGTGAGCGATGAAGCAGGAACTTCAATCACCGACTCGGCCTTCAATTTCAGCCGGCCGAGGACCGTCGCTCCCAGAAACATTCCCGCCGGCGGATCGGCCAGTTCGACTTTGACCTGATAGTTACGTGTGACCGGATCGGCCTGCGGCGATATTTCCCGGACCTTGCCCTCCGCCTTGATCTCTGGATGGTCCGCGAGCCAGACGTCACCCTGCGCACCGATCGACAGGCCGTCGCGAAGAGCCTGGGCCGGCACGTCGAAGACGGCATCGCGCCCGGTTTCCTGCGCTACCTGCAGGACCATCTTTCCTGCCGGCACGACCTCGCCTACCTCGGCTCCTTTATCCGTGACTACTCCGGCGGCATCGGATTTCAGTTCGGTGTAACTCAACTCTTCCTCGGCGGATTTCAGTTGAGCTTCCGCCGCGTCGAGCTGCGCTTTGGTCGTCTTTAGTTGGCGCAGGGAGATATCGTATTCATTGGGGGATATCACTCGGTCGTTCAGCAATTGCTTTTGTCGCCTTTCCAAAGCTTCCGATTGGTCGAGCGCGGCGCGGGCCGCCGCCACATCGGCCTTGGCGGAGTTCCGAGCGTTTCGTTCCACTTCGGAATCCAGCAATGCCACCGTCTGCCCCGCTTGAACCTTGTCACCGACGTCCACTTTTCTTTGGATGATCCTCCCGCCAATCCGGAAAGCGAGATTGACCTCGTCGCGCGCCCGTAGATGGCCGGACGCGACCTTGGGATCTTTAACCTCCCGTTTTTCAACAACGATCGAGCGCACCGGGCGCACCGCCGGCGGAGGCTCCGCTTTCTTCTTACAGGCGCTTAGCGCCATGAGCGCAAGAGCTACCAGGATGGCAAGGCGTCCGAGGCCGGGCAGTGGCTGGCAAATGGAATTCAAGGTTTTCATGAGTGTCTGCAGGTTTTGGTTTTTGGATGCGGGTGTCGGGAAAGAGCAAAGAGGTCTCGCAGCAGTTCTGATGGAGCATCACCTTTCATCTTTTCGCTTCGGTCTTTCCTCCCGAAAGATGGTTTGCGATTGCTTCCTTCATCAGGTTCTTCGCCGTCGCGTCGAGACCTCCGATGCCGCAGTGCGGCAGAACCCAGAAGCCAAAATCCGCATCGTGGCAGTAATAGACCTCCGCGTCCTTCTGCGGTATCGCGTGAAAAAACGTCGCGTGCGGCGGCTCAGCCATCAGGCGCAGGAACTCATCGCGCCAGGGAGTGCCCGTAAACTCTTCCTCGTGCTCTGCCTTCACACTCATTAGCTCGTCGAGTGTGATCGTTCGCAAGGAGTGAGCGACCATTTTGCTTCGCTCTTTCCAGAGCTCCTCGGGGTAGATCAATTTGTCGAATGGCATCGCTGTTATTTCCTCCACCGGTTGTTACCGGTTCCGTTGATCCTGTTTGGCTCCTTCATTTGTGAGCCAATGATCGCTCCAGCCAGGCTCCTTGGTGAAAGACTATGTTTCTTGCCTGAGCATGCTTGGCAGGCATATGTTTGAACCGTGGAGCTTCGGCACCTGCGCTACTTCGTCGCCGTGGCCGAGATGGAAAACGTCTCGCGCGCCGCGATGCAACGATTGCACGTGTCACAGCCCTCCTTGAGCCGGCAGATTCGCGACCTCGAGGATGAGATCGGCGTGCGGTTGCTCGAACGCACCGCCAAGTCCGTCCGCCTAACGGATGCGGGGCGCGCCTTTCTCGACGAAGCACGCGCGATTCTCAAGCAGACCGACGATGCGGTGGGTAAGGTGCGCGCGATCGCCGGCAAAGGCGAGACCGAGTTGTATATCGGCGATTGGCCGCTGGCAACCGGTCAAATCATGCCTGCGCTTCTTCGTGCGTATCAAAAGGCGATGCCGAACGTGAAGGTGAAGATGCACGATTGGCCGGTCGAGAAGAACATCGCGGGAGTGCGCGACGGTCGATTGCACCTCGCGATCATCCTTCCTCCGCTCAAGGCGAACGCGCTCGATGAGCTTCGGTTCGAAACCTTATTAACTACGCGTGTTCGTCTGGCAGTTTCCTGCGAACATTCATTTGCGAGAAAGCAGGCCGTTTCCCTGGCAGACGCGGCCCGGGAACCATTCATCGGACTCACGCGCGAGGAGTACCCCCGTTACAAAGAATATCTGGATGCGATCTTCGCGCGCGTGAATGAGAAGCCGCGCATGGTCGAGGAGCATGACGGGTGGTCCGGTGTTTTCTCTGCGGTCAGCGCCGGGACCGGAGTCGCGCTCGTGGCGGAGGCGTTCAATTACGCGTTTAACGATCGCATCAAACTCTTACGCCTGACGCCTGAACCGAAGCGTGTCGCGATCGGAATAATTACGCGGAAAGCGAGACTTACTCCGGCGGCGGAGAAGTTCTGCCAGTGCGCGAAGGATGCGTTTGCGGCTATTCGTTAGCTCGGCACGCCGGCCGTGGCGACCATGCCCGCCATGCACCAACGATGGTCGTGTCCATTTGAGTTAGGCCGCGCGACGTTCGCGAATGCGCACCCACCGTTCACTCAGTTCTGTGACGTCGCGCAACGTAATCAGCTGTTCGATGTCGCGTCCGAACAAAAGATCGAGAGTCCACGCGATCATGACGCGCAGTTTCTTCACGAATCGCGGCAGCTTCATGAAATAGACCGAACGCCACATCCACCAGGCGATAAACCCCGAAAACTTGAATCCGAACAGGCTCGCCACGCCGGTGTGATGACCGATACTCGCGAGCATGCCGATCGTTCGGTAACGGAACGGTCTCAACGGTTGATCGAGAATTGTCCGCTCGATGTTTTTCGCGGCTATCACCGCCTCGCGCATTCCGTGCTGCGCCGTCGGCGGATAAAAAATTCCTGTTTCGTAGCCATCCGGAACCGCCGCACAATCGCCTCCCGCCCATAGTCCGGGGTAACCCGGGACTTGCAGATATTCGTCTACCCGCAAGCGGCCCTTTTCCTTCTCGCATGGCAAAGAGGCGACCGCCGCGTTCGGCTTCACCCCCGCGGTCCAGATAAGCGTGGCGGCGGGAATCGACATCCCGCCATTTAGCGTCACGACCCATCCATCGTAACCGGCAACGCGCGCTCCTTTGATCACTTCCACTTTGCGCTCGCGCATCTTCCGTTCCGCATAACGACCGAGCTCTTCGCCTAGTTCGGGCAACAAGTAATCCCCGGGATGGATCACGATGACGCGAATCTCCTCGTCGCCGAGATGCGGGTAGAACTTCGCGGTCTCGCGCACGAAATCATTGACCGCCCCGGCCGTTTCCGCACCGGCAAATCCGCCGCCAGCGATCACGAAGGTGAGCCATTGCCGGCGCATCGCTGCATCCTTCTCCAAGGTCGCTTCCTCTAGAAAAGCCACCATGCGATTTCGCAGCAGCGCCGCGTCGCTAAGATTTTTCATCGTCACAGACCAATCGCGGATGCCGGCGTTGTCGAAAAAGTTGGTCTCCGAACCGAGCGCGAGCAGCAAATGATCGTAGTCGTACTCGAGCTCGCCGCCATCCAGTCCATGCGCGCAAAGAACCTTCCGCGCGCCAAGATCGACATCCTGCACGTCGGCTTCCACGACGTTGACGTGCCGCAGAATGCGTCGCAGCGGATTCACAATGTCGGCGGGCGTAAGATCGCCAGCTGCCACCTCATGCAACATCGGCGTGAAGAGTATGAAATTCTCCCGCGCGATCAGCGTCACTTCGACATCCGGCCGACGCGCCAGATTCTTGTCCAGATATTTTGCCGCGTAGAGCCCGGCGAAACCGCCGCCTGCGATAACGATCTTCGTCTTCTTCATGTCAAAAGTCTTCGCCCTGCGCTGTGCTGTGGTGAAAGACGATGTTTCTCTCCTCGGCATAACCGGCGAGCATGGTTGCACGCGGCCGGTCTGGGACGCGGCTGCGAAGTTCCTGCCGAAGAATCCGGATCACTTCAGTCCGTGCGGCGGGGTTATTAAGAGCGTTGTGTCCGCTGCGAACGACCAGCTCTGAAGTTGCCCGGTCGAGATGCGAGCTCGCATAACGAACTACGCCGTCGCTTTCGGCGCCGTCGTGCTCCTGGCCAATTATGCTGTGAAATGGCACGGCGATCGGTAAACGCGCGAGCGCGAGCAGGGTCGGATCGTGCGGCGAAAGCGTATGCACGGATGTGAAGTTCAATTGTCGGTAGAAAGCCGCCGCCTTCGCTGTCCTCACCTGCGCGTTTTCCTCCGCAATATCCGTGAAGTCAGTTTGTAACTCGTTAGGCAACCGAATGAGCGATTTCGCCAGACCACCGATCCACGAATCGGCCATTGCGCTGCCGCGATGCGGAGTGGCCACGAAGACGGCGCGCACCACGCGCGGATTGCGTTGGAAAAACAACGTACGCTGCAAAAGGCGAATCGTCTCCGGGTTGCCGCGCAATTGGTTTGGCGGAACAACGAAGAGGCTCTTCCACAAACGATCGCCGCTCGAGCTAACCAGCGTGTGCGCCAGGAGGCCACCCATGCTGTGGCCGACGACGATGATCCGGTGCGTCGCAAGATCCTTATCGTCGGGATCGACAATGTGCACCGTGCGCTCCAGTTCCCCACGTAATCTGAGCGCGTTCAGCAGAACCGGCGTCCCGGTACTATAATAGAAGTGCCAGAACTGGAAGCGCCGTGCGATTTCCGGATCGCTTTCCAACGCGGTGACCAATTGTAGGAACGCGACCGGCGTCGATTGCAGACCATGCAGCAGCAAAATCGGAATCTTTTTCGGATCGTAGGGTGCGGTGAGAACAATCTCCGCTTTCGCGCGAACGTCCGGATGTAACAGGTTTGTTAGCCCGCTCTGCGCCACGCGCCGTGCCCGACGGACGAGCAGGGAAGTTGCCGCCTCTCGGTCGGTAACAAGCGGATAGGTGCGCCGACCAAGCGCTACTCTGTTCGCGGCGGCGACGAATGAAAGACGCGGTTGGCCATTCGTGCACCGGTAAATCGCCGTCGCGGAAAGGAACATGCCCTCGCGTGGATAAATCGAGGCGCGGCTGGTGTCGTATTCGAGCACGACGGGCGCGCCAATCTCCAGGGACTCGTTAGGCTCCGGCGATGTTCGAACACGATGATAGCGAACGAGCGGCAACTTCACCGCGGGCTCATCGATCTTTACGCCAGCCCGGCTGAGCTCGCTGTGCAACACCGCAGGTGTGGTCAAATCAAGATCTCGCGCGATTGAGCTGACCGCATTGTTGTATGCACGCGTATCATTCCGTGCGAACTCGCGATAAGCCGAGTCAGCCGCAGCAATATCTCGCCGCAATCGACCCGGCGAAGCAACCCGCGTCGACGCGCAACCGCTGCACGCAATGACCGCCGCGATAACAATTGCGAATCCGCTGCCGCTTCCAGATTTCATTCGCTCAGTGCGGACGCGCCTGTTCAAACGCCAGGGACAGACTAAGCAAGTGCGCGAGACGCGATTCATACGAATCACACATTGGGCAATCGCCGTTCGGTCGAATCCAATCCGGGTGCTGCGCACGCAGCGCGTCATGCATCTCGTGTTGCAGCGCGACATAAGCCGGAGCTTGAGCCGTGAGATTTGTCGATAGTGTCGAATTCATCGTTAGCACCACACGTTCTCGCGCTGTGGAATCGGACTGAAGATTCGGTTCCAACTGCTGCCCGAGTTGAAGAGCGACATGTTCAACACCAGCATCGGATCGTGCCGACGCCGGCGCGCGCGAAACCACCTTCGCGACTTCTTCTGGTTCATTTTTGCTGTGTTCATGATTGTCTCCTTTCAATGCGCGAGGACAAAAATTCCAAACGCGCCTAACAAAACGCCGATCACCGGACTGAGCGGGGCAAACCAAAAAGCCCAATCCATGTTGCCCGTAACCTCACACTTCGTCTCCATGAGGGTCATTTTATTTCGTTAGGCTGATCGCCCTCGATCGCGAACAGACAGATGACCAAAGCCCATAAAATCGATGTCGTAATCATGGCTGCTTCTCCTAACTGGCCGCACTGGCGAGCTGCGTCGGCGCAATGGTGAAGCGCACCTTTCGTGATGTGACTCCGGAAAGCGTTTCTGGTCCGCGTTGCTGCCATTCCGCAATCAAGCTGGAAGCGGAACTCTGAAGCCCAAGCTCACCACCGGATGAGTTCGTCCAATCGGCGCACCGGAGGGGCGGACCTGCAGGTCTCGTCCACGACTTTATCTTGTCCACTGGAGCTGCAATGGTTCTGCTCAGATCGTTCCTCCAAGTAGTTAAGTTTTTCATGCGGCTATCATCCGACCGGATCTGCCTGCTCGTGAAAGACTATGTTTCTTGCCTCGGCATGTCCGGCAGGCATGCTCCACCCGTAGTGGAACAACAGGTTTTTCGAATTCCGTGGGCCAAGACCAGAAACGCCGCCGCAATTCCAACATGATCAGACTTCCCATTGGCTTTCGGAAATCCGGGATCAAGGAGTGGCCCGACAGAAACCCCGGAGCCTACGGGGCTCGAACCCGCAACCTCTGCCGTGACAGGGCAGCGCTCTAACCAATTGAGCTAAGGCTCCTCGAAAAGAGAGGCAACCGTAGGGCGCGCGCCCGCACGTCGCAATCGATTTTTGCCGCCGCCTCAGGCACGAAGTTTGCGACCTGAATCCCGCGCGCGTATTGTTTTACGGCAGCGTCAGAACGAGGGGAAAAGGGAATGAGCGACGAATGGAATCAAAACCCGGAACAGGACGGTTCGCCTAACGACGAGCGCGGAATCAGTCTGCTTGAGGCATTCGATCGGGCGGTCCTGCTCCTGCCGCCGGACAATTTTGCCCGCGCCCGTCTGATCGCGCTCCGGGCCGAGATCGCGGCGCAGGAAGAAATGGTGGGCGATGCGCGTGAAATGATCGAGAAGCTCGAGCAGGTGATCAAAAAGGTAACCTCGCCGGCGAATCGCATTGGCACTTTTCTGGGCAGCCCGGCGCGCGACACCGCGCAGATCGTAGTCGGCGGCGCGGATTATTATTGCAACGTCGACCCGCGCATCAGCCTCGCCCGTTTGCAGAAGGGAACGCGGGTTCTGGTCAACGAAGCCTACGTCATCGTGGGTGATCTCGGTTTTGAAAAGGCCGGCCCCGTGACCAAAGTCGCGGAGGTGCTGGCAGATGACCGGCTCCGCGTCGGTGCGGAGCATGGTACGCAGTCGCTGGTCCTGCAGCGTTCGGCGCAGCTTATGAAGACGCTCTTGAAGGCGGGCGACGACGTGCGGGTCGATGCCAATTATCGCGTCGCGCTCGAGCTGCTCGCCAGCCCGCAGTCGCGCGACCATTACCTCGACGAAGTGCCCGAGCTGCCGTGGGAAAAAGTCGGCGGCCAGCAGCCGGCGCTGGAGGCGATCCGCGATGCGATCGAGCTGCCGCTCTTGCACGAGGAGTTGTTCCAGAAATTCCAGCACGCCACGCCGAAAGGTTTCCTGCTCTACGGGCCGCCCGGCTGCGGCAAAACGCTCATCGGCAAAGCGACCGCCTATAACCTGACGAAGCAACTGCGCGGCAAATCGGGCGCCGACATGCGCGAGTATTTCATGCACATCAAAGGGCCCGAGATCCTCAACATGTGGGTCGGCGAATCGGAGCGGATGGTGCGGGAAATTTTCGCCACCGCGCGCGAGAAACGCCGCGAAGGTTACATGCCGTTTCTCTTTATCGACGAAGCCGAGAGCATTCTCGGCACGCGCCGCGCTTCGCGTTACTCAAACATCCTCTCCACCCTCGTCCCGATGTTTTGCACCGAGATGGATGGGATCGATTCGCTCAACGAGGTTGTGATTATCCTCGCCTCGAATCGCGCCGACCTGATCGATCCCGCGATCCTGCGCCCCGGCCGGATCGACCGCAAGATCAAGGTGAGCCGGCCAAGCAAAGAGGGCGCGCGAGAAATTTATCGCATCTATTTGACGGACGACCTGCCCTACGACACTGCGTTGCTCGAGGGGGCGGAATCGAAAGCGGCCGCAATCGACGCGCTCATCGGACGGTTGCTCGAAACGCAGTTTGCCAAGCGGGAAGAGAATCGCCTTCTCGAAGTGACGTTGCGGAGCGGCCGCAAGGAAGCGCTCTATCGCAGCGACGTGATCAGCGGTGCCATCATCGCCTCGGTTGTCGAGCGCGCGAAGGGGATGGCGATCAAGCGTTCAATCGCGAGCGCTCTGGCCGGGAGCGGCGACCCCGAACGGGAAGAAGGCATCAGCGAGGTGGATTTGCAGGTCGCATTCAACGCCGAGTATCTGGAAAATGAGATCCTGCCTGCAACCGACATCACCGAAGACTGGCTCAAGCTGATCGATTACGATCCCGACAACGTGGTCAAAATTTCCCCGGTGCGGATGCTTGACCGCGTGAAAGCCAAGGCGCCATCCGGCATTATCTAATGGGTTGCAGCAAATCCGGGGAGCGCACGCGACTCGCGTGCTGGTTTGAAGGCCCGGCCTCGAGCTACCGCGCTGCTTGCGGCGACTCGCCGAAACAGGTTTTGATTCAAAACGCCTTGGCCGAAGAAAGAGTTCGCGATGCCGGGTCGCCATCGCCGGCACGCGGGTCGCGTGCACTCCCCGGAGTTTTCCCTCGCGCGTCCGGCCTTTTGCGTGGATAGAAATCGCCACACTGATGAAGACACTTCCACTCACCATCGCCGTTCTCGCGGCGACCACGGCCATGGCTCCAGCGCAAAACTCCAGCCCGCCCGACCTGACAAAGCTTGAGCAGATGACCGCCCGCTTCGCACCGACCGAGATCACCGCGGACGTAACGAAACTGTCGCCTAACGATCGCAAAGTGCTGGCCAGACTGGTCGAGGCCTCGCAAATTATCGACGGAATCTTCCTCCGCCAGGCATGGGCGGGGAATCCCTCGATGCTTCTCGATCTTGCGGGCGAGACGAGTGCCGAAGGCCGCGCGCGCCTTCATTATTTCATCCTCAACAAAGGCCCTTGGTCGAGGCTCGATCACAACGCGCCCTTTGTCCTCGGCGCGCCGCAGAAACCGGAAGGAGCTGGCTTTTACCCGCTCGACGCAACCAAGGCCGAAATCGAACGGTGGATCAAATCCTTGCCGGCCGTCGAACAAACACAGGCCAAAGGCTTCTTCACCGTGGTCCGTCGCAAAGCTGATAAGAAGCTTACGCTCGTGCCCTACAACATCGAATACGCCGGCGAGCTGACCCGCGCCGCCGCGCTCTTACGCGAAGCGGCCAAGGCCGCGAGCGAGCCGACGCTGCAACGCTTTCTTGCTACCCGGGCCGATGCCTTCATGAGCAACGACTACTACCAGAGTGATGTCGCCTGGATGGAATTGAAGGGTGCGATCGAGCCCACCATCGGGCCCTACGAGGTCTACGAAGACGAATGGTTCAATTACAAGGCCGCGTTCGAGTCGTTTATCACCGTCCAGGACGAAGCCGAAAGCGCGAAGCTGCAGAAATTTTCCGGCCAGCTCCAGGACATCGAGAACCATCTCCCGATCGATCCGAAATACCGCAATCCGAAGCTCGGAGCGCTTTCTCCGATCGTGGTCGTGAACGAAATCTTCTGCGCCGGCGACGCCAACCACGGCGTCCAGACCGCCGCCTTCAATTTGCCTAACGATGAACGCGTCACGCGCGAAAAAGGCTCGAAGCGCGTCATGTTAAGGAATGTGCAGGAGGCGAAGTTCGCCAAGACGCTCGTCCCGATCGCGAAGATCGTCCTTTCGCCTGACGATCAAAAGTATTTGTCCTTCGACGCCTTCTTCACCCACACCGTGGTGCACGAACTGATGCACGGCCTTGGCCCGCACGACGTGACGGTCAACGGCCGCAAATCGACCGTGCGCGAAGAACTGAAAGAAACCTATAGCGCGCTCGAGGAAGCGAAGGCCGACATCTCCGCCCTCTTTGCCATCCAATACATGATCGACAAGGGCGTAATGCCGAAATCACTCCAGCGTCCGCTCTACACGACCTATCTCGCCTCCAGCTTCCGCACCATTCGTTTCGGCACCAGCGAAGCGCACGGGCGCGGGATGGTGGTGCAGTTCAACTATCTTTTCGACCACGGTGCGTTCGTCGCCAAACCGGATGGCACCTTTGCGGTCAACATGGACAAGATCAAAGGCGCCGTCGAAGGACTGACCCACGAGATCATGACCCTCCAGGCGGAAGGCAATTACGAGAAGGCTAAAGCGCTCCTGCCTCATCCGGGATCGATCAAGCCCGAAGTGGAACTAGCGCTCGACAAAATGGGCGGTGTCCCGGTCGACATTGAGCCGAAGTTCACCACCGCAGAGCAGCTCGTGCGTGAGAATCCTTAACGGCGAGCCTGCCGACGCCGTCATTTCCGATCAGATCTGGAAGCTGTTTTCCGCTGGGACAACCCTGTTTTCCTGAATCCAAAACGCCGCCTGGCTGCATCCATTCATTAGACACCATGGAAACGACCTATCCGGCACCGCCACCGCTTCCCGCCCTCACCAACGTCCGCACCTGGGCCGCGCTCTGCCACGCCAGCGCCCTGCTCGGCGTCTTTCTGCATTTTCCCGGTCACCTGATCGGGCCGCTGATTGTCTGGCTGGTCAAGCGGGGCGACGCACCCGAGATCGACGCCCACGGCAAGGAAGCGCTCAACTTCCAAATCTCGATGCTCATCTACAACATCGTCGCCGTCGTCTTCTGCCTCATTCTGATCGGCTTCGTCTTCCTCGCCATCCTCTGGGTCCTGAACGCCGTCTTGGTCATCATCGCCGCCATCGAGGCGAGCGACGGGAAATTCTATCGCTACCCGATGACCATCCGGTTCATTCAATAGGAACGACGGCCTCTGCCCTCTACTCCGGTTCCTCTTCGACCCGGCAAATTACCATGCCCCTGGCCTGGTAATTGGCGAGGGCGTGCGGATGATCGCGCGTGCAGGTATGGACCCAGACGCGATTGACCGCGGGTGTCGTTCGCCAGGCTTGCTCGATCGCGTCGGTCAATAATGCGCCGCCCAATCCCTTCCCGACAAACGCCGGTAACAAACCAAAGTAAGCGATCTCGATCCCGCCATCGCCATCACGCCGCAACTCGTAGTAACCGGCCAGCGCTTCGCCGCAATAGCCGCCAAAAGTCTGCAACTCTGTGGCAAGCCCATATTCCTGCCACTGCTCATGGGTCCAACCTCGCTTATCCGTCCACGCCCAATCCGCCCCGACGGCGAAATACAGATCCCGGTTGAACCGCCAATCGCCCTCCGCCCTCTCGCGGATTTGCAAACGTCCATCCGGACATCGCTTCGGAAGCAGATGGTCCGGCGACAGCATCTCGAGATAAGTGGTGACCATCGGAGAGATCGGCTCTCCAGCACGGGTATCGCATCCCGCCTTTTCGCAGCAATCCGACTGCCGAGATTCAGAATTCACGGATCGCCCCCTCTGCGCCTTCGCACCACAGCGGCTTCGCTCTCACCGTTCTCCCCGCGCAGGAACCAAACGATATAGATGAAGGTCGCAATCGCCGCCGGTACCATGAAAACACTTGCCTCGGTGCCCAGCTCGCCGCCGTTGAGCAGGGCCGGCCCATTGAAAGTCACCGCGAGGAGATGCCCAACCGGCGCCTGTCCGCCGTTATGGGTGCCGATGAGGAAGAATTGTCCGAAATCAAAGGCGGCATGCCACCCCACCGCCCACCAGAGCGTGCCCGTGCGCTGCACACTCAGGCAAATCGCCAGCCCGAGGATAAAGATCATCCCGATATCCATCGCGTTCTCGTGCGGCTTGCTCATGTGCAATCCGGCAAAGATCGCGGTCGTGATGATGGCCGCCGGCCAGAAGCCGGCTCCGCGCCAGAGCACCCGCAGGGCGTAACCGCGAAAGAGATATTCCTCATTCAAGCCCACAAGCAGATTCGCTCCCAGCCAGAGGAGGGCGAACCAGGGCAGCGCGCTCCCGTTGAGGGCCAACCCATGCACCTGCATGGCTCCGGTCGCGATCATGCCGCCGGCCACGAAGATCACTACAAGCAGACCGGCCAGCATCCCTTTCCAAAACAACCGACCAAAAGCCCGCGAGACCGGCAACCCGTAATCATCCACCCGCCGGTGCTCGAGGAGCGCTGCGATTCCCGTCACGAGCAGCACGATGAAAAGTCCCACTAGCTCCTCAACGAAAAGGCTCGGCGCAGAGAGCTCATCGAGACGAATCCCCAGGCGGTGACCGAGGAGGGAGATGAGTGGTTCGCGCAGGCCGAACTCGGCCAACTCAATCCCCAGCACGAAAAGGAGAAAGCGCCAGCCCGCGCGCAGACCTTCCGGTCCAACGAAGATTAGGGCAATACCTGACCATCCCCTGCGCGCCATCGAACCGATGCAACCGATTACGCCCGGCGCAGTCAATCGGAAACGGAGCACCACGCAACGCGGCCGCGCACCGTTCCTGTCAAGTTAGGCGGGTCAAGTTGTATTGCCTTCTCCAAACTGCTGAGCGATTCGTCCCAACGTCCTTGGCGTCGGGCAATGTAGCCAGCCAGGAGGCAAAGCTCCGAGTCGTTCGGCAACAAACGCTCCAGCCGCGAGTTCCTTCCGCGCGGCTTTGAAATTCAAATCGCAATCAAGAAGAAAACGCGCTCGCGCGAGATGTGTTTCCCCGTCATCGGGTGCGAGGCGTTCGGCGTTGCGCACAGCGGCTTCTGCCAAGTCACGACGCGCCCGCGAATGATCGATATCGAATGCATCGATTCGCCCGTGGGCCTTGGCGAGCTGGCAATATGCGGAAACAAACTCCGGATCGCGTGCCACGGCTTTGTTCAACAGATCGCCCGCTTGAAAGAGGAAGGCTTTTGAAACTTCCTGCGCGGTGATGATGACGCTATACAAAAGCGTTTTTGCGTGAACATAATGATCGAATGCGACGAGGTCTGCTGTCGGCGCGCGCGCGATCGCGGCCTTTTCGCTGCGGCTGTATCTAGAGGCTAAACAGGCCCAGTCGTCGACAAAGCACTCATGTCAAACTTCTCTTCTATTGGAAGCCGAGTGGATCCAACGAAGCGAATGAGCATGTTGAACCAACCCATCAGCCAGATCGCCTTTGCAGCCCCATTCTTGCCATAGTGGTTGACGAGCCTATCAAGCGACGCACGACTCAACGTGACATTGTCAGTGATTTCTTCACAAACCTGACAGAGTTCGACGGTCCAGCTGTCGAGAATCCCGAAGTCACGTCGGATAATCGCTTCGATCGTTTCGGTTTGCATCCCAACGTTTTTTGCAAATAACCGATGTTGCGGAATTGGGTAGTCAACATGTTTATGTGCTGCGATGCGCAGAATCATCGTCTCACGATCCTGAGGCGGGAACTGAGCGGCATCAAACATCTCTGAAAGGACGCTTGATATGGTATCCAGCCAACCCGTTCTGCCGAGCATCCATAGAACATTGAGCGACGGCATCGTCTTGAGTTTGTTAAGGACCAACGGATCAAGACCATCAGGATTGTCAGCTGTAGGGAGCGGAAGAATGTCCATTAAAGAGAGCGTAATTGCAGGCGAACGAGAACAAAGATTAGCGACCGCGAGCGAAGGCGCGCGTGGCGGCGGGATGAATGGGCGGAGCCAGAAGGACTTGGGCCTGCGTGGGCCAGTGGTTGGCGGCATCTTTTGGCCAGGTCTTCGCATGAACTGGCGCTTCTGATGAAGGGAGTCGTCTGGCGCGACGATTCCAAGAGATCGCAAAACTAGACCTGTACCCAACGAAAAATGCCGTGCAGCAGACAACGAGACACACGCCCGCGCTGGCAATGCTAATGGGCTCCCGCATCAGAAAGCGCACTGCCAACACCAGAGCTGCGATCAGGGGGCCGAAGCAAGCCGCCATCTTCAACAGCGTGATATTGCATATGTCCTCGTCTCGGCGGGGCCGAAGAAAAAGAAAGGGCCGCCATCCCCAATCCTTGTCAGTCAGCGAATTCATGATGCTTTCGAGGTTAGGCATAAGACCTAGTGGGACAAAGCTGAGGCGTTTCGACCGAGAGCGCGCATCGCAGCGGGTGAAAGGCTGGAAGTCATGGGAAACTGGGGCGTGCGCCGGCTGGCGACTGGCTGCATCGCGACGCTGTGTAAAGAGTATCCAGGGCTTGCGATGATGTTGTTCTAGCGAAAAGGGGGCATGGCTGGCAAGCTGCGATTCTAGGAAATGAACCATATTTGAGGTAGCGAGCTGGGGCGGACTGCTGCTGCTCCAGATTGTGGCGTGAAAGATCCCGGCGGCATTTGATTGGCCCATGGCGGATCTGCATCAACGGCAAGTCCGATTGACTCCGTTTACTTTACGCCGTTGGCCGGATTCCAGGAGCCCTGCAGTTTGCGCACGTAGAGAATCTGCCCGACGTGATAGGCGTTGTGTGTGCAGATGTGGGAAATGGTCGGCGCCACCTCGGCCAGCTTTTCTTCCGGAATTCTCTCGATCTCGGCTTCCAGGTTCTTCATGACGCGATCGAGCCGCTGCACGATGTCGTTCCAATGGGCCGCATCGAAGTTATAAAAGGTCTCGTCGTTGTTCCTAGGATCGGCGGGCTTTTCTCCATGCAAACGCGCCAGCGCATTCTCGTTCCAAAAGACGAGATGATAGGCCAGCATGCCGACCGAGTGATTGGCCCTGTGGTCGAGCTTACCCCGGGCGTTTTGCGGCACCCACTTCGCCTGCTCGGCCGTAAGCCCGGCGACCGCGGTATTCATCGGAGTGAACCACTCCGCTTTGTCATGGGTGCTATGAAGCTCTGACAACAGAACCGAGCGCAACGTGGCCGGCGCCGGCGATGGAGAAGGGGTGGCTGGCGTTTGCGAGAAGAGGCTGGTGACGCTCGCCGAGACGAGCAGAAGAATAATCAGAGTGCATAATCGACGCATGAGCCCGACCTTAGCCATCTGCAGCGCGGCTCACACGCAAAATATGAATGCCCTGGAGGACAAGAATCCGACAATTGCAGACGCGAAGGCGGCCATCAAAGTAGAAACTGGAGGAGGGAGGATCGGAGTCGGTTCTGGGTCGGTCAGCCCGCGGCGCTCGCCCGCGCCGATCCGCATCGCTCGTTACCTGGCAGGTCTCGAGCGAGGCCAAAACGCTCTTGTCCCGATACCGCGGCGAACACCGTTCTTGCCAAGATTTGATGCCTGACACCTATCCTGACCACGCGCTCGCGGAGTGGCGCGAAAAGCATCCTGCGTTGGGAAACACGAATGAGCGAGGCGTGGGAACGAGCAAGGCTAAAAGCCCTGCAAGCGATAAAAGCGGCGGGAGACCGCGACTGGCGGGCGCACGCAAAGTGGCCGGAGCTTTCGCATCTATCCGACCATCGAGGCAGCACGAAGATTGACCTCTCCGCTAGTGCTTTGGTGTCGTCGGTCGTGACCATGACCGAAGAGCGGCGGATGGAACTCGTCCCAAACCGTTAGCGGCTACGCCCGCAATCGCTACTCCGCGGGCTTTAGTTTGTCCTTCTAGGAGTCGACGGAAAAAAAGACTGCGGACAAATTGTCTCCCGCGGTCTGCCAAAAATTTGATGTTTCCTAGCTCGCCAGTTTCCTGCGGAGAATTCCAATCCCGGCGAGGGTCAACCCCAGAAGAGCGACGGTCGAGCCGCCATCAGGTACGGTATCAAAATGCGCAAAGGCGGCGTCAAAAACAAAGTCGCCACCAAAAGCTCTGACTCTGTAATTCACAATCCCGTCCGTCTCGATGTCGCCAATCACGGCGAGATTGCCGCCAAAATCGAGAACTACGCTGCCGGTGAACGAGCCGTTGTAGTAGATCAAATCTAACGGACCCAGATTGATTTTTTCACCTTCGGAACCGCCGTTCGGATCGCGGAGGAAGAACGTGAAGAACAGGCTCGTCGGGTCAATGGTCGTACCAACAGGGTAGCCGAGCGCGGACGAATACGTCCCCTGTTGGAGTGGATCATAGGGCGATCCGATCGTAAAGCTCGGCGTTCCATCATCGGCGACGAAATTGAAGGACGAAGTTATAAAGGGATGCCCCCCTGCACTAATGAGAACTCCATTCGGATTGCCATCGGAGTTGGTCCCACCGAAGAAGTCCGCGTCGGCATACATGGTGGCATAAGCCGAGGTTGCACCGCAAAGGGCGATAATAATCGCCGTGATAGTATGTTTTTTCATTCTATTGGCCCCTTGTAACAAATGTTCATAGTTAACAGCAACATTAATGCCAAGCGCGGCACGTTAGATTTAAACTGCTGATAGACAGTAGGTTATTTTGTTCAGGTGAATTTGCGACAATTTCATTTGTTATGAATTGTGTAAGCTTTCTCGACGAATTGAAAAATTGGGGTCAGAGTGGGCTTTGAGGGCTCATCTCGAAAGGATCGTCCCACCTCGGCAGGGGAGGTCAGCTCTAGTTTGAGATTCGATAGAAATTTCAATCCATGGCTGTAAAGATATTGTAGAGCAACACCACACAACCACACAGTATTATGCTCCAAGCGCAACTGTCGAGCACCAAGCGACAAGTCCATCAAAAGTCCCTTACCGAAAAATGGATGGATGATGCAAATCCTCCCAGTTGACCCGAATTGCATCTCTCCGCTGCAATTTGGACAGCGCGCGCTGAAACTTTTCCGAGTGGTCGAAACTAAAGGATGAACGGGATGATTCGCTTCACTCGCTCTCGATACGCGGGGTATTGGTCGGGGAATTGTTTACGCATCACTTCCTCTTCGTGGCTCGATTTGATCCAGAAGCTGACGAAGATGAGGGCGAGCCCGATGATTCCCCCGAGGTGTCCCAGTTGTATTGCCGTTGCGACGACCATCGCAAGCAAGCCGGTGTAGATCGGATGGCGGACCAGGCGGTACGGACCGCGCACGATCAATTCGTGATTTTCTTTCAGGGTGACGGTGCCGCTCCAGTTGCGCCCGAGAACGGCCCGGGCCCAGAAACAGAAGCCAACTCCGCAGATGCATAAGATCGAGGTGGCAACAAGCAGAGCGCCGGTGTGGGGAATGATCTGGACGTTGAACGGGTAGGGGAGACGATATCCGCGAAAGAGGAGATAGCATCCGATCAGGATCGGGATCGTGTAGCCATAACGTTGTGCTCTGCTCTCGCGGTAGACGGTGCGCTTGGTGAAGATCGCAGTCAGCAGCCAGACAACGGCAAAAACACCCCAACAGGCGCTGATAATATTTTTCACCTGGCCTACAAGCGATCTTGCTGTTCCAACAGCATGCCGACAGTTCGACGATCCCGAACAGGTTCGAGCTGGCTGATGAATTCGCGAAAGCGCGCCGAGAAAAGTTCGCTGCGTATATCCCAATACCGAGCGATGCCCGGGGCGGAGATGTAATGCCGAAGCAGTTCCTGCCAGCCGCGCCAAAGCTGCTCGTCCATCAGCCCGTTGACGTGGTGAAAGTGAATCGTCTCGAGCGCCTTGAGGAACTGATGAGTGGCGTGAAAGAAACGGGCCTGCTCCTCCCGTGACAACGTCTTGATGTCTTCAAGGCCTGTTCCCCAGATGCGCGACATATCCGCGCTTTCCATGAAGGTGTTGGTCACATCACGGACGGCCGAGGCGGCGGCGTCCTGGGCGGCCACTTTCGCGACGCGCGTGCTGCGGTGCACTTCCTTGGCGAGATAAAGCACCGACAAGACGACGGCAATCGAACTAACAAACTGCGAAATCGCATTGATCGCATCCCAATTCATTTTGGTCGAGTCCGGTTCGTTAGTGCGAGTGACGCAATATGATTTGCTATCGCGGCGACGCTATGTCGATCACGAAACGATATTTTTGCACTGGGTTTCAGTGTGGCGTCGTAGATCCTGTCGATTGGGCGGTCGGCCGTCGTGGAGCCCGTGGGGACGGGGGTATTCAGACGTTTCGTCCCGAAAAAATGATTTGTCTTTTCCGCTCCGCGCCCGGAAGGAAGCTCTATGCCAAACGCAAGCTCTCATTTCGTCACGTGGATCTCACGCGGGAAGCGTCATCATGGAAGTTCCTATCAGGACATCGGCCCGTCATCGAACAGCAATTTGGCGACGGGGGATACTTATCAGCCGCAATGGGCTCCGCCGAGTCTCGACTGGACAGACACAGACGGCGACGGCAAGCAGGTGACCCACCACGGCGTCTTTGCCTTCTGGTCGATCGCCGGCGGCGCCAATGGCGGCGTAGTGGATTTCAATCAGCTGGCCCAGGGGGTGCCGGTCGGGAGCGGCAATATCACGGCTTCGGCGATTTACATCGAAACCGGCGGCGGACCGAACGGCGGCCCCGGAGTCACGATCGATGCCTTCGACGTGAACCAGGGAGTTTTTGTCGACGATGACTTTGTCAATGTGTCTCCGGATTCGGCTCTGACTGCGGCCGCGAACAATGACGGATGGGTGCCTTCGACTTCGGCGGAGAATGTCACCGCCTTTGGCTCGATTCACACGGTGCCTTTCAGCAGCTGGCATGTTTTTCTTGGCACGGAGTTCGCCAATAACACGACGCTGGGTGTCGCGGTGCAATCTTCCGCCGTGGCCTTTGCCTTCTACAAAACGCCGGTTGGGGGCGGGGGTCCGCCGAGGATCGACCGGCAGTTTGAGCTGTCGACCTGGGTATCCTACGGGGTGATGGTGGACGGCGGCGGGCCCACGGGAGACGGACCGGTCGACCCCTGGGGACCTTACGTCAAGGAATTCGCCGCCGGCCTCATGCTGGCTGAGGCGGCTAAAAAGGTAAGTCCCGACTTGAAGTCGAGCGTGATGGCGCTTGCGGCCAAGCAAGTATCACTCGCGGGCGCGGCGATTCAGAAGGGCATAACGGCGGCCGCCAAGGGTACGACGCGATAGCTCGTTAGGCCGCGGGATCATCGCTTTGCGCTTTCCGGCTGCTGCCCCGCCGCATACGGTTGGCGCCATGAATTGCAACTTTTTCTTGGGCGCGGCGCTGGTCGCGTGGAGTGCACGGTTCGCCGTGGCTCAGGTCACGCCGCAGCCCGCGCCGGATATTTCCAACAAGGCGTTGATCACTCATGCGCCGCCAAACCTTGCCGGAGTAAAATCGAGCGAGGGCGCGAAGCTGCACAAGCTGGCGAACGAGTTTTACGATTGGCGCAACCAGGAATATCCGGTCCGGAGTAGCGACGCCGGACTCCATACATGGGATGACCGCCTGACGGATTATTCGCCGGCGAAAATTGCGGCGCGCGCCGAGCATGTTCGCGCGCTGCTAGCCAGGGTAAACGCGATGCAAACCGCCACCTGGCCGAAGGACGAGAAGATCGATTGGATTCTCTTCCGCTCGCAGCTCGAGAATTTCGCGTTCGACGACCGCGTCTGGCATTCCACCACGCGCGACCCGCAGACTTATGTCAGCGAATGCAGCAACGGCATTTTTTCCCTCCTGAAGAAGGACTACGACATGCCGCAAAATCGGGCCCGGGCTGCGACCGCCCGACTACGCGCGGTGCCGGCGATGCTCGCGCAAGGGGAGAAGAATCTGCAACAGCCAGTCAAGCTTTTCGCCCAGCTCGCGATCGCGTCGGCGCGCGCGATCGACCCGCTCTTCAACGAGAGCCTGATGACGCTGGCGAAAGATCTTCCGCCTAACGAACGCGAAGACCTGACGAAGGCGCGCGACGCCGCGCTGACCGCGATCCACGATTTCGCGGACCACCTCGAGAAGAATCTGCCCCGGATGGTGGCCTTCACGCCGATGGGCGAGAGGAATTACAACTATTACCTCAAGCGCATTCTGCTTCTTCCGCTCGATGCCGCCGAGGTGGAAATGATTGGTCGGGTGGAGCTGGCGCAGTATCGGGCCTACGAGGCGTGGCTGCCAGACCCGTCACTGGCCGATCCCGATCCGAAGCGAAGCAAAAATATCCCGAAGGATCAGGCGGCGTTTCTGAAGGCCTACGAGAGCCGCGAGGCGGCGATGATTCAGTTCCTGAAAGATCGCCGGCTGGTGACGCTGCCAGCCTACCTGGGGAAATTCGAGATCCGGCAACTGCCGGAAGCGTTCAAGCCGACCAGCCCGGGCGGGTTCATGAATCCGCCGGGCGTTTACGACAAGGATCCGACCGGATTCTATTTCATTCCCACCTACAGCCCGGACTCGAAAAACTTCTACATTCGGGCAGCGATCGAAGATCCGCGACCAATCCTCGGGCACGAAGGAATTCCCGGACATTTTCTTCAGCTCTCGATCGCGAATCATTTGCCGGATGAGATTCGCCGCCAGCATGACAACAACGTCTTCATCGAAGGCTGGGCCCTTTACGGGGAGGAAATGCTGCTGCGTGAGGGTCTTTATCCGCTTGATTCGGCGTCGCAGGGCCAGGTCCTGCGGTTGGCGCGCTATCGCTCGGCGCGAATTGGTGTGGATGTGAATCTGCACACCGGCAAATGGACCTTCGAGCAGGCGGTGAAATATTTCATGGAAGCCGGCGGCCTCGATCGGGAAGCAGCGGAGGGCGAAGCGGCTGGCGCAGCCTCGAATCCGACGCAGAAGATCAGCTACATCATTGGGAAATGGCAGATCATGCAATTGTTAGGCCGTTACCGCGACAAGATGGGAGCGAACTTCCGGCTCGGAGAATTTCACGACGATTTGATCAGCCACGGCAGCCTGCCGCTCTCGGTCATCGAGTGGATCATGCTCGATGATCCGACCGACGTGGAAAAGGCGCTGAAGTAAGCGGCGCGAAGGGTCACGCCTCGCCGGTCGGAGCGTCAACAAACCGCAAGTTTGGTGACGCGATGCCGCCTTACGGTTTCTTATGCCGCGGAACCGGAGTCTCGTCTGGCGGCAGGTAGCGGCGGGGCCGGGGAGTCGGCGTCGGTGTGGCGTTCGCCTTTTTCAGCTCGTATTCGAGCCGCATTTTGCGGTTCTTCGCGTCGTCGTTGTTCGGATCGAGGCTCAAGACCTTGTCGCAATCCGCGATGCCTTTCGCATAATCCTTTTTCATCTCATAGACGTAGCTCCGATCAAGGTAGGCTTCCTTGTCATTTGGCTTGTCTTTGATGATCTGGCTGAAGTCGGCAATCGCCTTGTCGTATTCCTTCAAGTTCCAATAGGCGAAGGCGCGCCGATCGAGAATTGGATCATCGTCCGCCTTCGCTTTGATAACGACGTTGTAATCCTCGATCGCCTTCGCGTAGTCCTGCGTCTGAAGGTAGGCAAAAGCGCGGAAGCGATGCGCGGCGATGCTGTCGGGTTTCTCCTTGATCGCCCGGTCGAGATCCTCAATCGCCTTGTCGTATTTCTTCTGCATAGTGTAAACCACGCCCCGATTCACGTAGCCCGCGGCATCGTTGGGCTCCGCTTCGATTCCGTCGCTAAAGGCTTTGATTGCCTCATCCAACTTGCCCGCGCCCCTGTAGGCGAGGCCGAGATTATTGTAATTGTCGGCCTCTTTCGGGTCGGCCTTCAGCGCCTTCTGAAAAAGATCGATTGCCTTGTCCCATTCCTTGTTTTTGGCGGCTTCGATGCCGGCCTTGCCGTATTTGTAGGCATCTTCTTTATCGTCGGCCCGCGACGTGGCGGGCAGGGAGAGGACTAATGAGAACAAGGCGGCAACCGCCGCGTGACGATGCAGATTTTTCATATCGAGTAGGTACTTCAGTGATACGGGCGAGCCGGCACTTTGGCCGCAAGAATTTCCTCCCGCAAGTGGAACTTGCGAGGCCGGCGGCAAAATTAGCCCGGAGGCGTTTCAGCGGCTGCCGGGCCAGGTTCATCGACCCGCCTGATGCGGAGCGCGCGCCCAGTCGTCTCATCGATCTCCAACAGGACCCCCCGGAGCCGAGTTTCCCCCTCGGCAATAGGGAAGGAAGCGGGCAGATTGGAAATGAAACGCCCGAGCACCGGCTCGATTGCGCGCCCGAGAATCGAATGGACCGGGCCACACATCCCGGCATCGCAGATGAATGCCGTCCCGTGCTCGAAAATCTGTTCGTCGGCCGTTTGCACGTGCGTGTGCGTGCCGATTACGGCCGAAACGCGACCGTCGAGATACCGCCCGAGGGCGATTTTCTCGCTCGTTGTCTCCCCGTGCGCATCGACCACGATGATCGGCGTCTCGGCGCGCATCGTGGCCACCGCGGTGTCGAGCATCGGAAACGGATTCTCCAGGATCGGCTGCATGAAGGTGCGCGCCTGCACGTTGATCACGCCCACTTTTCCCTTCGGCGTCTCGAGCACGATCGTGCCCGCGCCCGGAGCGCCGAGCGGATAATTCAGCGGACGCAACAGGCGGGGTTCTGTCTCGATGAAGGGCATGATTTCCTTCCGGTCCCAGATGTGATCGCCAGTCGTGATGACCGAAGCTCCAGCGCGCAGGAGGTCGATCGCAAGCTTCGGCGTGATGCCGCGCCCTGCGGCTACGTTCTCGCCATTCACGATGATGAAATCGAGCGCCCAGTCGCGCTTTAATTCCGGCAGGCGCGCGATCACTGCGCTGCGGCCTGGCTCGCCGACAATGTCGCCGAGGAAAAGAAGCGTGAGCATGCGCCGATCATCGTATTAAACTCAAAAATCCCAAATTGATGTTTCGTCTTCTCGTTATGCGCGGGCTCGCGCTCTTGCTCCTCGCGAGTGCGACTGTCGCCCGCGCGATCGACGAAGAATCGCCTCACGAACCGGCTTCGAACCTGAGCACGCTCGGTCGCGAGCCAGACTGGAGCGAGCTGGAGAAATACCAGGGAACGATGACCCACGACGAGTTTGTCCATCTGCTCGACGACGTTTATTGCACCCGGGGCTACAGCGCGGAGTTAATCAAGATCGAGCCGGAGGAGGCGCGGATTCTGACCAAAAGCGGGACGCAGGATTGCTTCGTTCTGCACTTTGCCAAAAACGCGGCCGACCGCCTCCCGCTGACGCATTGGTGGACCGAGCCCCGGAGTCTGCCGCCACCGACCGCGGGCAAGCCGCTGGCCGGATTCCGGATCGCGCTCGATCCCGGCCATCTCGGCGGGACGTGGGCGAAGATGGAGGAGCGCTGGTTCAAGATCGGCGACGCGGCTGCGGTGCAGGAAGGCGACATGACGTTGCGCGTGGCGAAGATGCTCAAGCCGCGCCTCGAGTCGTTAGGCGCGAAAGTCACGCTCCTGCGCGAGAATGCGGAGCCGATCACGCCTTATCGTCCGTCAGATTTTGAGAGCACCGCTCGCAGGGTGCTGGAGCAGGCCGGGGTCAGCGATCCCCGGGAGAACTTCGACGGCCCGGCCGACCCGGAGAAGGAAAAAACGGTCGCGTGGCAGCGAGAGCTGCTTTTCTATCGGAACAGCGAAATCCGACGCCGGGCCAGCCTGGTGAACTATCAGCTGCAGCCGGACCTCGTGCTCTGCCTGCATTTCAACGCCGAGCCGTGGGGCGATCCGAATCAGCCGACCCTGGTGGAAAAAAATCATCTGCATCTGCTCGTCAACGGCGCTTATTTGCCTAACGAACTGCAACTGGATGATGAGCGCTTTGAAATGTTGCAGAAACTCCTGAGCCGCGCCTTTCCCGAGGAGCTCGAGCTGGCTGAGACCATTGCCGGGACGATGGGGAAGGAGACCGGTCTGCCGCCCTATCATTACAAAACCGAGAATGTGACGCCGGTCGGCGCGAGCGGCTACGTTTACGCGCGCAACCTGATGGCGACGCGTCTCTATCGTTGCCCGACCGTTTACCTCGAGCCGTATGTGATGAACAGCGAAGAGGTTTTTGCCCGCGTGAAAGCGGGCGACTACGAAGGGGAACGCCGCGTGGCGGGGAAACAGCGCCTGAGCATTTATCGCGAATACGTCGAGAGCGTGGTCGACGGCCTGCTCGCGTATTTCAAGAAAACGAGGTAGCGCAAGTTTGCCGCTTGCGGCCTAACGAAAGAGCAAGCTGGCGCCACGTGCCAAGGGCCGTGCTACAATGCAGCGACAGCGGCGCGCAGATCTTCCATCGTCACTTCGGTCGAGATACTGGCGCGACCGATTTCGTGCGCGACCACAAACCGGATCCGGCCCCCTTCGAATTTCTTGTCGCGCGGAAGCGCATCGAAAATCCTCTCGCGCGGGAAATTTGCCGGCAAGGCGATCGGAAGATGATGCGCCTGCAAAGCCGCGCTGATTCTTCTTACTTCGCCTGACGACAAGCCGACCCGGCCAGCAGAAACGTGAGCCGCCGCCATGATCCCGAGGCTTATCGCTTCTCCGTGCAGAATATTGCCATAGCCGGCGGCATACTCGATCGCGTGCCCGATCGTGTGCCCGAAATTCAAGAGCGAGCGCGTGTCATTCTGCTCGCGTTCGTCGGCCTGGACGATCTCCGCCTTGAGCGCGATGTTGCGCTCGATTAATGAGGGTAACGCAGCCCTCCAGCTTGCGTAATCGCCCGGCTGCAAGCTGGAAGCTTGCGCTACCATTTCGAAAAGTTCGGGATCCCGAATGATGCCGTGTTTAATTGCCTCGGCGAAACCTTCGTTCCAGATCCGTTTGGGCAACGTCCGCAGCGTTTCGGTATCGGCCACGACCAGCGCCGGATGATGAAAGGCGCCGATCAAGTTTTTCCCGGCACTGGAGTTCACTCCGGTCTTACCGCCGATGCAGCCATCGACCTGCGCCAGCAGGGTCGTCGGAATCGAAACGTACGGAATCCCCCGCAAAAATATCGCGGCAACAAATCCGGCCAGATCGCTCACTACGCCTCCGCCTAACGACACGACAAGGGAAGCGCGATCGAGCCCGGCGCCGCTCAGGCGTTCGCAAAGTTGCCCCGCCTGCGCCATCGACTTCGCCTCCTCGCCGCCGGCAACGGTGAGCAGATCCACGGCAAAGCCCGCTTGCCGCAACGCTGCGCAGATCTGCTCTCCAAAAATCGGCGCGACATTCGCATCGGAAATCACCGCGCAACGACAACCGGCGAAGCATTGCCTGATGAAGGAGCCAATTTCACCCAGCAATCCGTGGCCGATCAATACATCGTATCGATGTTGGCCGGCGTGGACTGCAAGCGACTTCACGGTGTAAGGCCGGCCGGATCCCAGCGTCGCTCCGCGTCTTCGAGGTATCTTGATCGAGAATAAGATCGGTTTCTCACGGGCAAAATTTCTGCCGGGCGCACTGTATCACGCTGGCTCCGTCTTTCGTAAGAGAAATCGCCCGTGAAGCAAAGCTTGCTCCCCCGCGGCGGATTCATGTAAATAAAGACATGCCTGATCCAGCCGATCCTGTCCAACCGCCCTCTCCGCCGCCGATCCCCGAACCCGGGGCGACACCGCCGCCGCCCAACTCCACTGGGTTGCCTTCCAACGTCGCGGCCGCGCTGGCCTGTTTCCCGCTCATCGGGGGCATCATCTTTTACATTTTGGAGAAGCGCGACGGGTTTGTGCGCTTCTACGCGATGCAGTCGATCATCTTTGGCGCAGCCTGGTTTTTGTTTAATATTTTGTCGTCGATCATGCATGCCATCCTGCGGGCGATTCCCGGAGTGGGACTTCTGCTCGCGGGCCTTTGGGCGCTCGCTGCGGCCCTCGTGCAAATCGGCTTTCTGGTTGTTTTGATCATCGCCATCGTGAAAGCCTTTAGCGGTGTGCGTTGGGACATCCCCTGGGTCGGGCCGATGGCGCGCAAGCAGACGGACAACGCTGCGTAGAGGCGTTCCGCGCGTCGCGTTGCGCAGCGCGCACGGTCTACATTTTTAGGCGGAAGCCAGCAGTTTCACCACCACCTGGTTCAGGATCAGCTGATGGTCGAGCTGAGTCGTGACGATCTGCAGGTTCGCCTTCAGACAGGCTTCCAGGCCCGCGATCAGCTGCGCGGTCTCGAAGTGATGCTCCTGCATCGCCGCGATTCCCAGGGTGTAGCCGTTGATTGAGCCGTCCTTCTTTCGCGGCAAGTGCCCGGTCGCTTCTACCGGGAGACGATTCAAGGTTGAGATAAAGATGTAGGGCGCGCGCGGCCGCGGCAGCCTGTGACGCTGCATCAGGTCCTTCGCCAGAAGTAGATTGCGGACCGTCGGGATGATCGCGACAAGCAAAATGCCAATGGCCGATTCGCCCTGATCGAGCAATCGCCTGACGAGAGTGAGCGCGTGCCCGAGATTGCGGGCCGCGAGTGCGTTGCCAAGCTCGAAGATGACGCCGGCGCGCGATATCGGCACGAGCGTGCGGACGTTTTCCAATGTCACTCGCCGCTCCTTGTCGCCGAGGAAAAGATCAAGCTTCTCGAGCTCGTTGTTGATCGTGCGCGTGTCGCCGCCCGTCAGGAGAACGAAGAGATCGAGCGCCTCTTCCTCAAAGTGCAATCGTCTTTTTCGCCCTAACGACTGCACGAGATCGGTGGCCGCTTCCTCCCAGCCACTGCGGCTCGCGTCGAGCTTGTCGAAGACCTGAAGCTCGGCCCGTTTCGCAAGCGCCTTGTAAAATGACCGGCGCTTATCCACTTCCGGCGCACTAAGGAGAAATTTCACGTCGCTGCCGAAATCGCTTTGCAAAACGGCGCTCAATTCCTCGAGCGCTTCCTGCACCGCGATCGACGCACCCAGCCTGCTGTCGCCGAGAAAATTGGCGTTCTTCAGCCAGACAAGTTTGCCACCACCGAAGAAGGGCAGAGTCTGCAACGCTTCAATCGTCGAGCGAATCCGCGCTGCCGCCTGGTCGGCGTTGTCCGCGCAACCGTCGATGATCTCGACCCCAAAATCGCCTGCCCCCGGGGGGGCAAGCGTCGCCGCAAGTTCGGCCGCGACTCGCTTTACCTCACTTTCATCGGAACCGACGACCGCATGGATGTTTGAGGTAGATGGCGCGGCTTTTTTCGTTTTCATCCGTGGATCAGCGAATCACTTTCACGCGCCGACTGCAAACCAGTGATCTGCGGCAGCGTCGAGTGCAGCTTATCGGCGAAGGCGAGAGTTACCCCGTGCGCCAGGCCGTGACGCGCGGAAGAGTGTCCCTCCGGAGGGACACGCTTCCGCATGTCCAAGAGCCTGCGCTACACCCCGCCATAGCGCCGCTGGCGCCGACCAAACTCCTTCACCGCGTCGAAAAGATCTTCCTTCCCGAAGTCCGGCCAGTATTTCGGCGTGACATACATCTCGGTGTAGGAGAGCTGCCAGAGGAGAAAGTTGGAAATCCGCATTTCGCCGGAAGTGCGGATGAGCAGATCGGGATCGGGATAATAGCGGGTGTAAAGATGTTTACTGAACATCTCGACATCGATCATGGCAGGATCGATATGCCCGAGCTTGATCTCGTGCAGGAGACTCTTGATGCCGTCGATGATCTCGAGCCGGCCGCCATAACTGAGCGCGAGGATGAGAGTGAGGCCGTTATTCTGCGCCGTTTGTTCGATCGATTTGTGCAGCTGTTGCTGGCAGGCTTCCGGTAATTCCGTCAGGCGGCCAATCGCCTGGAGGCGAACGTTGTTCTCGATTAGCTCCGCCGTCTTTTCCTTCAGGAACCGCTCGAGCAGCCGCATCAGGGCAAAGACTTCGTTCTTCGGGCGCTGCCAGTTTTCGGCCGAGAAGGCATAGAGCGTGAGGAACTCTACCTTGAGCTCGCCACAGCCTTCGACGCAGGCGCGCACCGCCTTCGCCCCTTCTTCGTGACCCTTGATTCTGGGCAGCCCGCGCTCTTTCGCCCAGCGGCCGTTGCCATCCATGATGATGGCAATGTGGCGCGGGATCGCTTTGTTCGGCACGGCCATGATCCTACAGGTAAAGCGTCTGGCTGCGCGCCGGACCGACACTCACCATCGTAAGGCGGGAGCCGGTCAGTTCCGCGAGGCGACGAACGTAGCTTTTCGCCTCGTTAGGCAAATCGGCGAACTTTTTTACCTTTTCCGTCGATCGCTTCCAGCCCGGCATCTCGAGATAGATCGGCTCGCAACGTGTCCATTGTGCGGCGTCGCTCGGCGGGACGTCGAGGATTTCGCCGTCGAGCCGATAGGCGACGCAGATCTTGATCGGGTCGACACGATCGAGGCCGTCGAGGTTGGTAATGGCGAGTTCGTCGATGCCGTTGATCATCGTGGCATAATGCGTCGCAACGGCGTCGAACCAGCCGCAGCGCCGCGCCCGCCCGGTGGTGGCGCCAAATTCCCGACCCATCTCGTGCAACATGCCGGCGATCGCCGCGTCCTCGGTCGGGAGCGCACCTTCGCCGACGCGAGTGGTGTAGGCTTTCATCACGCCGACGACGCGATCCATCCGGTGCGGCGGCACACCCGTGCCGGTACAGGCACCGCCCGCGGTCGTGTTCGAGGAGGTCACATAGGGATAGGTACCGTGGTCGATATCGAGGAAGGTTCCCTGCGCGCCTTCGAAAAGAATTTCCTTTCCCTGCTGCAACGCCTTGTGCAGGTAGACGACCGTGTTGGCGACAAACGGCCGCAGTTTCTCGCCCGCTGCAAGAAAGTCGGTGTTCACTTTGGCAAAGGAAATCGGGCGAGCGCCGAGCGCTTTCAGGATGCTGTTGTTCTCGCGCATCTTGCCCTCGAGTTTTTTCGTGAAAAGCCCGGGCTGCATCAGGTCGGCCATGCGTATTCCGGTGCGCGCGGCTTTGTCGCCGTAGGCGGGACCGATGCCGCGTTTGGTCGTGCCGATTTTGGCGTGGCCCTTGCGTAGCTCGCGCTGTTCATCGAGCGCGCGGTGATATGGGAGGACGAGATGCGCGCAATCGCTGATGAGGAGGTTCTTCCCGATCTTGATCCCGACTTTGCGCAGGCCCTCGATTTCCTGGACGAGCGCGATCGGATCGATCACGACGCCGTTGCCGATGACGCAGATCTTGCTCCGCCGCAAGATGCCGGAGGGAATGAGATGGAGGACGTATTTTTTTCCGCCTTGGATGACGGTGTGCCCGGCGTTGTTGCCGCCCTGGCTGCGCACCACGATATCGGCGTTGGCGGTAAGGACGTCGATGATTTTGCCCTTGCCTTCATCGCCCCATTGCGCGCCGACGAGTATCGTGTTTGCCATCGCGTTGCTGCTTGAGAGCAACCGCCAGAGACCTGAACTACGGCCGTTGCGCTCGAACGATAGGGTGACGGCCAGCAGGCGCAAGCCGGTTTTGTTTCGGCGCAACACCCGAAAAAGGACACCAGCGCAGCGCCAACCAGCGGAAGCCCGTTCGTTAGGCTTGTTTCACTTCCACGACCGGCAGCGGGAAGCGCAACTTGAGCTCGTCGCCGAGGTAGATCTCGACGTGGTGCAGGCCGAATTGCTGGAACTGCACGCCGCCGAAATAATGGACGTTGGTGGCGTGTCCTTCCATCTGTTTGAGATCGAAATCGACTTCCGCCTGCGCGATCGTCTGGGAGTCGTCCGGTCCGACGATCTTGGAGCGTTGATGAAACCGGCCCGTGCCGCTGCACCAGCGCGTCCAGATGCAAAGGCGCATGTAGTTCACCGGTAGTTTCGGCGTCGGGATGATGTTGAGCACACCGACGAGCGTTTGCATTCCGTTGAATTCGCAGCGGACGTCCTCGCACAGAACGCAGCTCTGAAGGTCTGGCAGCATGATCTGGGTTTGCACCGTCGAGAGTTTACTTCCTTTCGCTTCAGTGGCCAAGCATTCCACGTCCCAGCGCCAGAAGCAGGGCCGTGCCGAGGAGAATGCGATAAACGGCGAAGGGAGTAAAGCCATGTCGCCGAACCCAATGAAGGAACCAGGCGACCACCGCATAGGCACTAAAGAACGCGACGACAAAGCCGATCAGCAGCACGATCCAAAGATGTGGGGTCATCGCGAGGGGAGCGATCGCTTCCGTGGCCGCCTGCGGCTTAAGCGTCTTTAATAAATCGTAGCCGGTCGCGACAAACATCGTTGGGATGGAGAGAAAAAAGGAAAACTCGAGCGCGGCTTCGCGCGACATGCTGGCCGTCTGCCCGGCCGCGATCGTGCACATGGAGCGTGAGGTGCCCGGAAAGATCGCCGAGAGCACCTGCACCGCGCCGATCCAGATCGCGGTCGGAAGATTCATCTCCTCCATGTGCAGAATGCGTGGCTTGACGAAAACCGCATCGACGATCCACATCGCGACGCCGCCCGTAAGGAGAGCGAGCGCCATGACGTGAAGGTTCTCGAGATTCTTGCCGATCAACTTCGTGAGGAGAAACGCGGGAATCGCCGTCACCACGAAAGCGATCAGCACCAGACTCAGCGGATGATTCAGGATCGTGCGGTCGCCCCGTTCGCCGCGGGGGAAGGTGTGAAGAAATCTTAGGATCCGGCGCCAAAAGAATGCGGTCAGGGCGAGGATCGCGCCCAGCTGAATGACAATGGTGTACATCTTCCAAAAGCCGTTCCCCAGATCGATCTGGAGCAGCGCTTCGGCGATGCGCAAATGCGCGGTCGAGCTGACCGGAAGGAATTCCGTCAGGCCCTCAATCACGCCAAGGAGGACCGAAAGCAGGTAATCGTTCATGAAGGGAAAATCGATGGCTGCGGAGTGCGTGTTAGATCGCCTCGGCCCCGCGTTCATCCGTCCGGATGCGGACGGTCTGCTCCACGTCGCTCACGAAGACTTTGCCGTCGCCAATCTTGCCGGTTTTTGCCGCCTGGGTGATCACTTCCACCGCGCGCTGCGCCACCTCGTCAGTCAGCACGATCTCAATTTTCACCTTCGGCAGAAAATCGACCGTGTATTCGCTCCCCCGATAAATCTCCGTATGACCCTTCTGGCGCCCAAAGCCTTTGACCTCACTCACGGTCATGCCTTCGACTCCAATCTCGGCGAGCGCTTCCCTCACGTCCTCCATTTTGAACGGTTTGATGATCGCCTCGATTTTTTTCACGCGGAGATACTAAAACCGGCGAATTAAAGCGCAAGCCTGGTCGGTCGGCCGCTCTAAGGCGGCGTTTTGTCTCAGGTATTTTGCCGGCGACAAATCAGGAGACCGCGAAAGCCGCCCCGACAAGCCGTCGATCGTTGCGTGCCGCTCGACGTTCGCCCCGGCGCGAGTCAGGTTGGTTGCTCTTGATGAATCGGGAAACACTGATTGCGCAGTTCGAAAGGCTGCTGCCATTGGCTGCGAGATGGGCCTCTGCGGTCGAAGGGCGAATCTTGCGCGAAGGCGTTCCGTTGACGGAGGAAGGAATGGCGGATGCCAGCGCGCTCGGAGTGCGCGAACCGGAGCGCGTGCGCCTGCTTGCCCTGGCGCGCGTGCCCACTCCATCCGATCTCACTCTCAGGACCGCGGCGGCCGCGATCCGATTTCTCACTCCGACGACGTGCGGTCTTGCCTTGCGCTACGGGATCTTTGTCCGGAGCGACTACTGGGGTGATCGCAGATTGGTCGCGCACGAGCTCGCCCATACCGCGCAATATGAGCGCCTCGGCGGTATCGAACCGTTCCTGCGACAATACCTTTATGAATGCCTCACCATCGGTTATCCCGAGGCGCCGATGGAACAGGAGGCGATCGCCGCCGCCGGTCGGCTCGATTTCGGCGACCTTGCCTAACGAGTAACGAAAGGCCACGTTCTTTTGATTGCCGCCCGGAACTGAGTTGTTAGCATGGCGGGAGCCATGCAAGTTTTCGTTCCGCGCGAGATTGAGCCTGGAGAAACCCGCGCCGCCCTCGTGCCCGAGGCGGCGCACAGACTGCTCGGGCTCGGGATGGAAGTGGCGGTCGAAGCGGGCCTCGGCGCGTCGATCTCCGCCTCGGACGATCTCTATCAAAGGGCCGGCGTGCGAGTGAGCAATGATCGGCGCGAGGCGTTGTGCTCGGCCGATGCGATCCTGCGCGTGCGCAAACCGCCTCAGGACGAAATCGCGCTTCTTCGGCCGGGCACGCTTCACATCAGTCTGCTCGACGCTTTCAATGAGATCGAATTGATTCGCGCCCTGGCTGCCGGTGGCATCACCGCGATCGGCCTCGAGATGCTGCCGCGCACGACGCTTGCGCAAAAGATGGACGCGCTCAGTTCCCAGGCCAGCCTCGCCGGATATGTCGCCGTGATCGTGGCTGCGTCCAGAATTGATCGCATTTTCCCCATGATGATGACGCCGGCCGGCACGCTCAAGCCGTTGCGGGTTTTCGTTATTGGTGTGGGAGTTGCCGGCTTACAGGCGATCGCGACTGCGCGTCGCCTCGGCGGGCGTGTCGAAGCGTTCGATACGCGGCCGGCGGTTGAAGAACAGGTGCAGTCGTTAGGCGCGAAGTTTGTCAAGGTCGATCTCGGCGAGACTGGCCAGACGACGCAGGGTTATGCGCGGGAGCTGACGCCCGAACAACTGGAGAAGCAGCGCGAAGTCATGGCGCAACATTGCGCCAAAGCCGACGTCGTCATCACCACCGCGCAGGTCTTCGGCCGCAAGGCGCCCTTGATCGTGACCACGCAGATGGTCGAACAAATGCAGCCCGGAAGTGTGATCGTCGACATGGCGGTCGAGAGCGGCGGCAATGTGGAATGTTCGCGCCCGGGTGAGACGGTTGAGGTCAACGGGGTCAAGGTCATCGGCCTGAGAAATCTGCCGGGCCGGGTTGCGCGCCACGCCAGTGAAATGTTTTCCAATAACCTGGTGAGCCTGCTCGAACATTTCTGGGACAAGGATGGCAAGACGTTCCACCTCAACCTGGAAGACGAGATTCTGAAACACTGCGTCCTGACCTACGACGGGAAGATCGTGAACGAAACGATCAAAAGACTTTCCAGCGCCTAACGAACATGACCATACCGGATTGAACCACACATGATCCTCTTACTCTTCATTTTCGTCCTCGCTGCTTTTCTCGGCTTCGAGTTGATCGCCAAGGTCCCTTCCCAACTGCACACACCTCTTATGTCCGGGTCGAATGCCATCTCCGGGATCACGATCGTCGGCGCGCTCATCGCCGCCGGAACAGAGGGCGGCGCCGTCGCCACCACGCTGGGAGTCTTGGCCGTGATCTTCGCCACCATCAACGTCGTCGGTGGTTACCTCGTGACTGACCGCATGCTCGCGATGTTCAAGAGCAGGAAGAGATCGAAATAGGTTATCCGGATGCCAGTGCTCATCGATTGGTCCTACATCGCCGCGGCGATACTTTTCATTCTTGGCCTGAAGTTTCTCGGTAAACAGGCGACGGCGCGCAAAGGGAACCTGATCTCCGCCGTCGGCATGCTTCTGGCGATGGTCGCAACACTCCTTGTGAGTGGTTTGCACTATCAATGGATCGTCGTCGGCCTGTTCATTGGCGCTGCCATCGGTGCGGTTGCGGCGCAGCGGGTGCAGATGACCGCCATGCCTGAAATGGTCGCGCTCTTCAACGGCGCCGGTGGCCTCGCCAGTCTCCTCGTTGGCTGGGTTGAATACCACAATCATCGGACTCCGCCACTTTCCGCCGCGATTCCCATTTTCCTCGCGGTCCTGATCGGTGGGGTGACTCTAACCGGCAGCGTGCTGGCGTACGCGAAACTGGCGGGGAAGGTGCAAACGCGTCCGGTCCAGTTCCCGTTGCAGAGGACAGTTAACGCCGGATTGGTGCTGTTGGTCCTGCTTGGTGGCGCGATCTTTTGCGAATCTCCGGCGCGCAGTTACCCGATTTTTCTTGTTCTCATCCTGCTCTCTTTTGTCCTCGGAGTGCTGGGGGTCATTCCGATTGGCGGGGCGGATATGCCGGTGGTCATCGCGTTGCTCAATAGTTACTCCGGTCTCGCCGCCGCCGCTGCTGGCTTCATCATTCAAAACACCGTGCTCATCGTTGCCGGCTGCCTGGTCGGGGCCAGCGGAGTTATTCTCACCCAGATCATGTGCAAGGCGATGAATCGCTCAATCTTCAACGTCCTTTTTGCCGGTTTTGGGTCCAACGTCGCCGCGAGCAGCGAGGCAATCACGGGCGAAGTCAAAGCGATCACCCCGGAGTCGGCTTACTATGTGCTGGAGGCGGCCTCACAAGTCGTCCTCGTCCCAGGCTATGGTATGGCGGTCGCGCAAGCCCAGCACGTCCTGCGTGAGCTGGCCGACCTGCTGGAAGACAACGGCGCCGAAGTCCGTTATGCCATTCATCCCGTAGCTGGCCGCATGCCGGGCCATATGAACGTGCTCCTCGCCGAGGCCGATGTGCCCTACGAACAGTTGGTCGAAATGGACGCGATCAATCCCACCATGTCCACCATGGACGTCGCGATTGTGGTCGGCGCCAACGACGTCGTGAATCCAGCCGCGCGCGAGATCAAATCCAGCCCTATCTACGGCATGCCCATCATCAACGTTGACGAAGCCCGCACCGTCTTTGTCCTCAAGCGCTCGATGGCTTCCGGCTTCGCTGGGATCGAAAACCCGCTCTTCTTCAAGCCAAATACCCGCATGCTTTTTGGCGACGCCAAGGCCAGCCTGCAAGCGCTGGTTAGTGAATTCAAGTCAAGCTAACGGATCCGAAGTAACAGCGTCTGGCTTATGGACTTCAAATCAGCGCGACCACGGGCTGTGTCGGCCTAACGATGACTCGATCCGCAATGCTAAATGCATAAATTTTGATCGATCGAATCATGCACCTCATGGCTGCCAAGATGCGCGCTATCATGCGGATCGAACCGGGTCAGCGCCTGAGATCTGTTTAGCGTCTTGCGCGGCTCGAAGACGTGCTCCGCGGGGCGCAGTACAGGGGCGCGGGCGCTGCCCGCGCTCCCCGGAACACTGATGTCGCCCCGTTCCTCGATCGAGGCGCGACTTGAGGCGCTGACATCGCGCGCCGCCTGTTCAGTCCGGACGAGGGCAGCAATCGCCTGGTCGCGGTGCGGATGCGCCGGCGCGCAAGTTTGCGGCGAGCTCCTTTTGCGGTTGCCTTTCGCGGACATTGCCGCTCTGATTTGCGGAATCCGAGGAAAGACAGCTGCCAATGTCGAAGATCGATCTGATAAATCCACCTAATGCCGTAACGCAGCCGAAGGCGAGGCCGGGCCAGCCAATGCCCGACGTCGCCGGGGAATGGGCTTCCTTCCCTCGCGTCGATCGGCCAGTATCCTGACGAATATGGGCAAAGAACTTACCGTCCGCGGGATCATCATCGGCGTGGTCATCACGCTGGTCTTCACCGCGGCCAATGTTTACTTCGGGCTCAAAGCCGGGCTCACCTTTTCCACCTCAATCCCGGCGGCAGTGATCTCGATGGCGATCCTGAAGGCGATGCGCGACGCCACCATTCAGGAAAATAATATCGTGCAGACGATTGCTTCCGCGGCCGGCACACTCTCGGCGATTATCTTCGTGCTCCCTGGTCTCGTCATCGTGGGCTACTGGACGGGATTCCCGTTCTGGACCTCGGTCGCGATCTGCGCCACCGGCGGCATCCTCGGCGTCATGTACACGATCCCGTTGCGGCGGGCGATGGTCACCGATTCGGATCTTCCCTACCCGGAAGGCGTAGCCTGTGCGGAAGTGCTGAAGGTCGGGTCGGGCGAGGCACACGGCACTGAGGCGGAGAGGGTCGAAACCAGCGGCGCTGGCCTTAAGGCCGTCGTTTGGGGCGCCATCGTGTCGGCGGTGTTCTATGTCATGGTGCAGACGAAAGTGTTTGCCGAAGCCGTGACCGGCTACTTCCGCGTCGGGGGAGGCGCGAGGAGCGGGGCGACGGGGTTCGACTTTGGGTTGTCGTTCGCTTTGCTTGCCATCGGGCATTTGGTCGGCTTGTGGGTGGGCATCGCGATGCTGGTCGGCGCGCTGATCGGTTGGGCGTGGGCTGTGCCTTACTTCACGCACATCCACTGGACAGCGGGCCCGGCCGCTGACGCGGCTCGCGCCGGATGGACCCACTACGTGCGCTTCATGGGCGCGGGCGCGATCGGTGTGGCCGCAATCTGGACCCTGGGGAAGCTGGTGAAGCCGCTGGCCGACGGCCTCGCAGGATCCTTCCGCGCTTCGCGCGCACGGAAGGCTGGCACGCTCGATCAACTGCCGCGCACCGAGCACGACATATCGATTGGCGTCGTCGGACTGATCTCGCTGCTCTGCTTTATCCCGATCGGCTGGTTGCTGTGGACTTTCGCGATCCAAAACGGGCTGGGCGCGGCCGTCGCAACCCTGGTGATCGGCGGCGTGGCGTTCGTGGTTCTGATGAGTTTTCTGGTGTCAGCCGTGTGCGGCTACATGGCCGGGCTGATCGGCTCGAGCAACAGCCCGCTTTCGGGGATCGGCATTTTGGTCGTGGTAGTGGCGGCACTGTTGCTGGTCCTGGGGGTGAAGCCATTCCTACCCCCGGGCGCGGACAAAGCGCTGGTCGGATTTGCATTGTTTATCACCGCGATCGTGTTCGCGGTGGCGTCGATCGCGAACAACAACCTCCAGGATCTCAAAACCGGCCAACTGGTCGATGCCACGCCCGCGCTGCAGCAGTGGGCGCTGGTGATCGGCGTGCTCGCCGGCGCGGTCGTCATCCCACCGGTGATGCAGTTGCTCCAGAACACTTACGGGTTCCTCGGGGCGCCGGGCGCTGATCCGGCGCGGGCGCTCCCCGCACCACAGGCGGGCCTGATCTCGGCCCTGGCGAAGGGCGTGATCACCGGCGACGTGCCGTGGAACATGATCGGGCTCGGCGCCGGAATCGGTGTCGCCATTATCATCCTTGATGAAGTTCTCGGGATCGTGAAGAAGGGTCCGCGCCTGCCGCCGCTGG
>CAWAIY010000025.1:0-152681 GCA_963782205.1 uncultured Verrucomicrobiae bacterium
TGGCCGGCATCGTGGTCGCGCCACTGACTGGGTTCGTCGTTGATCGCACCGGACAATTCTGGTGGGCCTTTGTCGTCGCCGCCGGTGTGACACTTTTGGGCGGCCTCTCCTGGGTGCTTTTGGTCGGGCCGCTCGTGCCCGTCCAGTGGCCGGGGGAGAATTGCGGCGGGCGAGAATCATGAGCGCGCGGCGCTCGCCAGGCTGGCATCCATTTGGGAATTGTGGTTCCCGGTCTCTTTATGCATACTGCGTAATGCATGATGCGTAATCCGATTAACCCGTTCGAGTACGGTGGGGTGGTGGCCGAGAACGCCTTCTGCAATCGCGCCAAAGAAAAGGCGGACCTGGCGAAGGCGATCCGCAATCACGAAAAGCTTTTTGTCTTCTCCGAGCGCCGCTTCGGCAAGACGTCACTCGTGCAAATGGTGCTGACCGGCTTCTCGAAAAAATCGGCCGTTTGCGCCTACGTCGATCTTTGGCCGACCGATAACGAGGCGACATTCGTCACCGCGCTGGCCAAAGCCATTACGCAATCGATGAGTTCCTCCGTGGGGAAGCTTTTGGAGACCGGGAAAAACCTCTTCAGCAGCCTGGCGCCGAGCGTGACGCTCGACGAGGAAGGAAAGCCGGCGGTTAACTTCGGAATATCCCGGCATACCCGTCTCGTTCCGGCCCTGGACGAAGTCCTGGAGACGCCCGCGAAGATCGCGGCGCAACAGCATCGTGATGTCGTGATCGTGTTCGACGAATTTCAGCAGGTCCTCGAATACCGGAGTGACCGGGTGGAGAAAAAGCTTCGGAGCGTGATTCAAAACCACCGTGACGTGGCTTACCTCTTTCTCGGGAGCCGGAAGCATTTGATCGAAAAAATGTTCATGGATCGCTCGCGGCCGCTCTACCGCGCGGGCGGCCATTATCCGCTCGGGCCGATCGCGGAAGAGCATTGGGCGCCGTTTATCCGGGAACGATTTGCGGCCGCCGGAAAAAAGATCAGCCCGGGGTTGATCCATTCCATTTGTGAACAGACGCAGGGACATCCGTTCTATACCCAGCATCTCTGCCACGCGCTCTGGGAGTTATGCGAGCCGGGAGCCGCAGTCAGTGAGGAGTTGGCCAAAGACGCGCTCGGGCTCCTGCTCGAGCGCGAAAACTACGCCTACTCGACTTTGTGGGAATCGCTCGCCCTCAATCAGCGCAAGTTCCTCAAAGGCCTCGCCAGCGAAGCCGCGACCGTCAAGCCGTTCGCGGGGGAATTTGTGCGGCGTTCCGGACTCGGCTCGCCCTCGAATGCACAGCGCGCCGTCGATGGCTTGCTCGATCGCGATGTGATCGATCGCGAGAATGGTTCATACATCATCACCGACCGCTTCTTCCGGCTCTGGGTGCAACGAGTCCAACTGCCATGAATCCGCACCGGCCCTGAGGAGTTTGGAAGTTTGGAGGAGCATGGCGCCTGAATCTGAGAGCATTCTTCGGCGCACGATCGGGCATGTCTTGTTCATCGATCTGGAGGGTTATTCCAAACTGCTGATCGAGGAGCAAAAAGAGCGGCTTGGCTAACTCACCGACATCGTGCTACGACCGCACAAGGTGCACGAGGCTCCAGACGAGCAACTCGTCAGGCTCCAGGCCCAGGATGGAATGGAGTTGGTATCTCGCAATAATTCGGAGGAAATGGTAGGCTGGGCACCGGAAAGATATTGGGCTTTGTGAAGGCGATGGGGACAACTGGACTAGCTGTGTTGCTTGCGATGGTGGCAAGCGCCGCGCGGGCCGACTGGCGCGTCGACGCCGAAACGGGCGCCCTCTACGACAGCAACCTTTCCAACTCGGACCGCGCCTCAGACGAGAAGGACGACTGGGCCTGGCAGAGTAATCTCCGGGTCGGCAACGGCTTTCAACTCGCTCGTGACCTCCGCTTGAATCTCGGGGTCGATTTGCGCGAACAGATCTGGGCTCAGTACGACGCGTTCAACAACGTGGCTCCAGGAGGGACCGCGAGTCTGCGTTATCGATTCGGACTTGGGCGTCTCGCGCCGTGGGTGTTGATCGAGGACAGCCTGGCCTACGACTTCTTCAAGGAGGACGATCGAAGCGGGGTCGAGAACGGATTCAAGATTAGAGGTGGATTCGGAATTACTGAACGGCTTTCGGTGGAGGCCGTTTACATCTTTGACGACTACGCGGCGAAAGACCCCTTCTGGGACCTGAGCGGAAACAGTGGCGCGATTCGTTTAGCGTTTGATGTAACTTCGTCGCTCCAGGTGGCGGTGGGATACCTTTACCGCAATGGTGAAGTGATTTCCTATGCGCTCCCGCCGCGACCCGACGTTTTCGCTCTCAGTTCGGCCCGCGAGTCAGTGAACAGTTTCGGCAGTCCGCCTTACACGGCCTACCGATTGCGAGGCGTGACGAACGCGTTTTCCGCGTCGGTCGGTTACACGTTAAGGAAATACATATCTCTGCAGGTGAACTACGAGTTTCGCAACACGACCCACGGTCCGCTCGGCTATGTAAATCATTTGGTCGAAGCGAAAGTCGCTTTTGTTTATTGAGGCGTGAACGCGCGAACAATTATTCTTCTCGCCGGCTGCCTTGCGTGCAGCGAGCTGGAGGCCGGCTCGCTCACCGTGATGGTGAAGAATGGAAAGGGTGCGCCCGTTTCGGATGCGGTCGTATATGCAAAGTCGAGCGCCACCGCAGTGCGCGCCGAGAAAAAGGCTGTGATTGATCAGCAAAACAAACAGTTCATTCCTTACGTCACGGCGGTGCAGGTCGGTACCTCGGTGATGTTTCCAAACAAGGACAACATTCGTCATCACGTCTATTCGCTTTCGCCTGCGAAACGATTCGAGTTGCCGCTTTATGCCGGTGTTCCCGCGGAGCCGGTCGTTTTCGACAAGGAGGGGTTCGTAACGCTCGGCTGTAACATTCATGACTGGATGATTGCCTACGTCGCAGTCCTTGCGACGCCCTATTTTCAAATTACCGGCAGGGACGGCCACGTCGCCTGGAAAGATTTGCCGCCGGGGCAATACACGGTCGCCGTCTGGCACCCGCTGCTGAAAGGACGGCCGGAGGCAGCGGCGCAGCGGGTCGACGTTAGGCAAGGCGACGCAAAACAATTAGTCTTCAGTTTGGATTTGAAACCGGACTTTCGCGTCAGGAGAGCGCCCGGGCTATCGGACGGAGGTTATCCCTGAGGTTTCAATTTCGCAGTTTCAGAAGCCGGCTCCTCTTCTCTCTCGTCGCGCTTTTGACGCTCCTGCAAAGCGTGACTTATCTCTTTGTCCGGCACGCGAATCGGGAGCACGCCCTCGCGCAAATCGACGCGCGTCTGCGCGCGGGTGCCCAGGTTTTCAAGAAGTTGATCGAGGAGCGTAGTCAGCAGATCACGAGTACGGCTGCAATTCTCTCTCGCGACCACGCCTTTTTGGAAGCCTTTGCCGGCGCGGACCAGGATCGCGCCACCACTTTGTCCGCCTTGGAAAGTCTGCGCGGCCGGATCAACGCCGAGCGCATTCTGATCGCGTCGCTTGAGAAGCAACTTCTTTTCGATACTCGCCAGCCCGAGCGGCGATCTGTTCCGTTTCCCTTTCCGAAGCTGGCCGACAAGGCGGAAGCAGACGGGGCGGCCTACGCCTTCGTCATCCTGGACAAGGAGCTATACGCCCTGGCGGTGACGCCGCTGCTCGCGCCTGCTCCGATCGCGTGGCTCTGCCCCGCCTTTCTTATCGACGACCGATTCGCCCGTGAAATCCAGGCTTTCTCTGATTTGGAGATCACATTTTTCGATCCGGCTGAATTGGCAAGTCTGTTCGCCTCCACCTTCGAGGGGGAGAAACGCGAGTCGCTGCTGACGCATTTGCGAGCGCGGCGGCCTGCTCTCAAACAAATTGTCGATCTTCAGTTTGGTGGAGAACATTTTGTCAGTTACTCGCTCCCGCTCCCGACAGAAAACGGGACAGCCGTCGCGCTTCTCGAAAGGTCGCTCGACAAAGAGCTGGCTCCCTATATGCGTCTCGAGCGCACTTACCTTTTCCTCGCGCTCGCCGGGTTGCTTATCTCTGTCGCTCTTGGAATTTGGATCGCACGGAGTGTTTCCCGACCGGTTTTGCAACTTGCCGAAGGCACACGCAAAATCGGCGCGGGCGATTATTCGCACCGCATTGAGGTGCGAACAGAGGATGAAATCGGTCTGCTCGCCGGCGCTTTTAACCACATGAGCGAGGGTTTGGCCGAACGCGATCAGGTTCGCGATTTGCTCGGCAAAGTCGTTTCACCGGCCGTAGCCGCGGAACTGTTGCGCAAAGACGTGACCCTCGGTGGTGAAGAACGCGAGGTCACCATTCTGTTTTCCGATCTGCGAAGCTTCACCAGCATGTGTGAGGCGCGTTCTGCGCAAGAAATGCTGGGAGTTCTCAATCACTATTTCACCCGGATGAGCGACATCGTTGAAGCGCACCGGGGCGTGGTCGACAAATATGTGGGGGACGCCATGATGGCGTTGTTCGGCGCGCCGCTGGCTGGTCCTGACGATCCCGATTGCGCGATGGCATCGGCCCTCGAAATGTCCGAAGCGCTCGATGAATTGAACCTGGAATGGCAGGCGGAGGGCCGTCACCCACTCAGCATGGGGATCGGAATTAACACCGACGTCGTGGTCGCGGGCAACATGGGATCGCAGACGCGGCTCAACTACACCGTGATCGGCGACGGCGTAAATCTCGCCTCGCGCTTGGAATCACTGACCAAGAGACCTGAGTACGGAGCGCGCATCATTATTTCACAGTTCACGCTCGAGAGAGCAAAAGGGCGTTACCGTACCCGGCTACTCGGCGAAGTCGCGGTCAAAGGGAAGCAAAGGCCGACGGAAATATACGCCCTGCTTGGCCGCGCGACTTAGGGAAACCGCGACTTTCGTGCGAAGAAGAAATCTACATGCTCGCCTTCGGTGCCAGGTATGGTTTCTCATCCTCCGCTCCGACCCAGATAGTCGCGGTTGGGAGCGAACAATTCATTCCCCGAGCCGAGGCGTCCATTCTTGTTTCAGTGAGTTAACCTAAAGTCATATGAACTGGGAAATGCTGGCGGCAATCGGGCAATTGGCGGCCGTTTTTGTCGGGATTCCTTCCCTGATTTATCTCGCCGTTCAAATCAGGGAACAGACCAGGGAGCGCCGTCAATCGGCGGTCAACACTCTGACCGGGCAGTGGGGCGATCTGACAAGAGCCTTGCACGAGAGCGCCGAGTTCGGTGCGATTTTTCTCCGCGGGGTGCAGTCCTTTGACGACCTTGATGCGGTCTCCAAACTGAGGTTCAGTGCATTTGAGAATCGCTTCTTCAAGAACTTCGAGGGAATGTATTATTCTCGCATCGGGATGGGATCCTGGCCCAGCCTTTGTGGGGCGAGATCGAGCGAACGATGACCGACTTTCTGGCTTACCCCGGCGTGCGCCAGTGGTGGGAAACACGGAAGCATTGGCATACCGAGGAGTTTGCCCGCGTCGTGGACGAGATCATTGCCCGGGGACATGAGCCCAAGGCCTACGCAAGCTACAAGCTGGATAAACTAATCGCTCCGAAGGAAGACGCGGGATCGCAGTCAGTCTGAGAGCGGCAAAAAATCTCTACCGGCCGCGAAAGATAATCACAAATGAGAAAGACCACAGACATGCGCTTGTTCACTACGTTCGTCATGGCTCTGGCCGGGTTGGCGCACGCGTCTGCCGACCAGCGCACAGACAAAATATTCATTCAGGGCAACCCGGCCGGCACGCAGACCGTGCAGACCGATTCGACCGGAACCACACGCGTCGAATATTCCTACAACGATCGCGGACGCGGCGATCACATCATTGCCACTTGGAAAGTCAACGCCGCCGGCGTTCCGACCGAATACGAAGGCCACGGCAATGATTACATGAAAGCGCCGGTCGAAGAGCGCTTTGAAATGAAGAATGGCCGAGCGAGCTGGAAAAATCGGAGCGAACAAGGCGAGCAGGCGGTTACGGGCGAGGCGTTCTATCTGCCGATCAACGCGCCCCCGGAATTCCTTGGGGTGCTCGCGCGTGCTTTGCTCAAAGCGCCCAACCACAAACTGGCGCTTCTCCCGGCCGGCGAAGCGAGCATCGAGGAGGCCGGCCAAGTAAGTGTCGCTTCCGGCAGGGGCGAGTTAGCGCAGTACCGCATTACGGGTCTTGGCTTTTCGCCGCAATCGATCTGGCTCGACCAAGACGGGAATACGGCGGCGTCCCTCTCGTCGTGGTTCTCGGTCGTATCGCCTCAAGACGAAGCGGCGATGGCGCAATTGAAAGCGGCTCAGCAGAAAACCGACGACAACTGGTCGGAGCGCATCGCGCACGAACTTGCCCATACTCCGAAAGGCGACCTCGTGATCCGCAATGCCCGCCTCTTCGATCCGCGCGACCTGAGCGTGACTTCGGGGACGAGTGTTCTGGTGCGTGGCGATCGCATCGTGCGTATTGCCCCGGACGCCGACCTGAAGCCATCGGCCGATGCCGAGATCATCGACGCGCACGGCCGGTTCCTCATGCCCGGGCTGTGGGATAACCACCAGCACTTTAGCGATGTCGATGGCGCGCTCGATCTGGCGAACGGCGTGACCAGTGCGCGCGACATGGCGAACGATACCGATAGCTTTCTGCAACGCGTGGCGCGCTTTGATGACGGTCGCGAGCTTGGACCGCGTGTCTCGAAGGCCGGCATCATCGACGGCACCGGGGAGTACGCCGGGCCGACCAAGATGCGGGTCGACACCGCCGAGCAGGCGATCAAGGACGTCGATTGGTATGCCGACCACGGCTACGTCCAGATCAAGATTTATTCCTCCGTCAAACCGGAGCTGGTTCCGATCATCGCCGATCGTGCGCATGCGCGCGGGCTTCGGGTGAGCGGGCACGTGCCGGCCTTCATGTCAGCGCGCCAATTTGTCGAAGGCGGCGCGGATGAGATCCAGCATCTGAATTTTATCGAACTGAACTTTCTCTATCCGGAAGTGAAGGAGACGCGCAATCGCGATCGCTTCATCAAGGTAGCTGAGCATGCCTACGAGTTCACGCCGGACAAGCCGCAGGTGCGCGACTTCATCAATTTCCTTAAACGCCATCACACCGTGCTCGATCCGACCATGAGCATCTTCGAAGCGCTCTTTTGCGGAGACCCGACCGCCGTCCCGCCCGGCCTGGAGAAGATTGTGCCGCGGTTTCCGGCGCAGGTTCGGCGCTCGATGCTGAGCGGCGCGCTTGAGGTCCCTGCCAACAAGGCGGCCGCCTATCACGCAGCCTTCCCTGCGATGCTGCGCTTGCTCAAGGCTCTGTACGACGCTGGGGTCACGATCATCCCGGGGACTGACACGCTGGCTGGTTACACGCTCCATCACGAACTCGAGCTCTATGTGCGGGCCGGGATCGCGCCGGCTGAGGTGTTGCGGATGGCGACATGGACGCCGGCGCTGGTCATGGGAGTGAACAAAGACCGCGGTGTCATTGCCGCGGGAAAACTGGCCGACATGATTCTCATCGATGGGGATCCGACGAAGAATATTCGCGACATCAACAACATCAGCACCGTGATCAAAGGCGGGAAGGTCTACGACCCGACCGCGATCGAGAAAGCGCTCGGCATTGCACCGCGCGAGGGTGGACCATAGGCGGACGATGGCGCCATGATGGCTCGGTGCCTGACAACCGCGCCTGGCAGCTCCAAAATTTGCAACCACGGGCCATTGGAGCAAACTCCGCCCGAGCAAGAAGGACTTTGAACCCACGCAACTTTTTCGCCGAGCTGAAGCGGCGCAATGTTTACAAGGTGGCAGTCGCCTACGTGGTGGCAGCATGGTTGTTGATCCAGGTTGCGACGCAGGTCTTTCCGTTTTTCGAGATTCCGAATTGGGCGGTGCGCCTTGTCGTGCTGGTCTTGATTCTCGGCTTTCCCGTCGCGCTGATTCTCTCGTGGGCCTTCGAAATCACCCCAGAGGGAATCAAGCGCGAGGAGGATATCGCGCCTAACGAGTCCATTACCAGACGCACCGGCCGGAAGATCGTCGGTCTGACGGTGGCCCTGGCGGTGCTGGCGGCGGGCTTGTTCGCCTACCGAACCTGGCAGCCGAGAACAGAGACAAGGGCGATTCCTGCGCCCGCTTCGACTCCGGCGCCGGGCGCCGCGCCCGCCGCCGTGATCCCGGGAAAATCGATCGCGGTGCTGCCGTTCGACAATCTTAGTCGTGACCCGGACAATGCCTACTTTAGCGAAGGCATTCAGGATGAAATCCTGACTCGTCTGGCGAAGATCGGTGACTTCAAAGTCATTTCGCGCACCTCGACCGAGAAATACAAAAGCTCGCCCGGGAACCTGCGCGAGATTGCGAGGCAGCTCGGTGTTGCCAACATTTTGGAGGGCAGCGTGCAAAAAGCGGGCGATCAAGTCCGCGTCAACGTGCAATTGATCAACGCGCTCAACGACGCCCACCTTTGGGCCGACACCTACGACAGGAAATTGACAGACATCTTCGCGGTCGAGAGCGAGATCGCCAAGACCGTGGCGGAGACCCTGCAGGCAAAGTTGGACGGGCGGGCGGAGAAAGAGCTGGCCTCGCGGCCGACGGAGAACCCGGAGGCGCACCAGCTTTATTTGAAAGGCCGTTATTTTTGGAACAAGCGGGGTACAGCGAACCTGAGAAAGTCGATCGAATATTTCCAACAAGCGATCGACCTGGATCCGAACTATGCCCTGGCCTATGCAGGTCTGGGCGACGCGCACTCCATCATGCCGATCTATGCCGGAACGCCGCCGCAGGATGATATTCCCCAAGCGCTCACGGCCGCACGCAAGGCGTTGGATCTCGACGATAACCTGGCCGAAGCGCACACCTGTCTGGCCAACGCGTTGGTCATGAATGTCCAGCTACCACAATCCGAGCCGGAGTTTCGCCGGGCAATCGAACTGAATCCTAACTACGCCACTGCCCATCAATGGTTCGGAGAATGTCTATTTGGAGAAGGCCGCTATCCCGAAGCCCTCGCCGAGTTGCAGCGCGCGTATGAGCTTGATCCGCTCTCGCCCATCATCAATGCGTCTTTTGGAATGGTGTTGTACGGAGTCGGACGAACCGATGAAGCAATCGATCAGTTGCACAAAACGCTCGACCTTGAGCCAAACCTGGTCGCGGGTCACTCGATGCTTGGTCAAATTTTTGAAGACCAGGGAAAGCTGGGCGAAGCGATCGTGGAGTATGAGAAAGTGCGGCAACTGGATCCTACGCCCTCAAATCTCGCCATGATTGCCGGTGCGCAGGTCAAGGTCGGCAACGCGGCGGTGGCGCGCAAGATTCTGGAGGAGCTGACGGATCGTTCCCGTCAGGGTTACGTCGGGCCTTATTCGCTGGCGGTTGTTCATCTCGCTCTCGGCGACAAGGAAGAAGCTTTGCGCTTGCTCGAGAAAAGTTTTGAGGATCGCGACATCCTGCTTCAGGGCATGTTTGGCAGCATCGAGATCGACAAACGCCTCGACCCGCTCCGTGGTGATCCTCGTTTCCAAAAGCTCGAAGAGCGTTTCATGACGGGGCAACCAGAATGAATCCACGCAACTTTTTCGCCGAGCTGAAGCGGCGCAATGTTTACAAGGTTGCGGTGGCCTATGCGTTCGTTGGTTGGCTGCTCATGCAGGTCGCGGCGACGGTCGTGCCGGCGCTGCATCTTCCCGACGGCATCACGACGGCGGTAGTCGTGGTAACGCTGCTCGGTTTTCCGATCGCGCTCGTGATCGCCTGGGCTTTCGAAATGACGCCGGAAGGAATGAAACGGACCGAGAACGTTTCGCCTGGCGAGGTCATCCCGCAATGGAGCGCCCGGAAGTTCGCTGCCATGATTGTCTCCATCGCTTTGCTCGCCGCCGCTCTGTTGGTCTTTCAGATTGTGCGGAGCAAGTCGACCTCCCCGGCGCAGCCCTCGCCAGAATCCGCGACTGCCGCCGAGGATGAATCGATTGCCGTGTTGCCCTTCGTCAACATGAGCTCGGACAAGGAACAGGATTACTTCTCCGATGGCTTGTCCGAAGAGTTGTTGAACCAGTTGGCGCAGATTCCGCAGTTGCGGGTGATTGCGCGCACTTCGTCGTTTTCGTTCAAGGGCAAGGAAGTCGACGTCGCGACGATCGCCAAGGCGCTGAACGTGGCCAACGTGCTCGAAGGCAGCGTGCGAAAATCCGGCAATACCTTGCGCATCACCGCGCAGTTGGTCCGGGCTTCCGACAGTTCGCATCTCTGGTCGCAAACCTACGACCGCCAGATGACGGACATCTTCAAGGTGCAGGACGAGATCGCGGGTGAAGTCGTGGCCGCGCTCAAGGTGAAGCTGTTACCGACCCAACAGCTGCCGAAAACGCAGCGCACGAGCAACCCCGAAGCGTACGAACACTACCTGCTTGGGATGGATATCCTGCGGCAAGACCGAATGCAGACGAGCCACCTAGCGGCGGCGGAATTCCAGAAAGCGATCGCACTCGATCCGAACTATGCCAACGCTTACGTGGCGCTCGCGAATGCACAAGCCCTGGCGGCGGAAGTTGCGAGCAGCCCGGCGCAGCGCGCAGAGGGAATCAAGCAGGCGTTGGCCACGGTGGAGGAGGCGATCACACTGGCCCCGGACCTGGCCTCGGGCTACAGCAGTCGTGGATATCTTCGTTACAGCCGTGCCTGGGATTGGCCGGGTGCCGAGGCGGATTTCAAGCGAGCCCTGGCGCTGGATCCCCACAATGCCGCATTGCTCTCCTCCGTTACTCGCAGAGTTTGTTCTTTAGCGGACGTCAGACGCAAGCGATCGCAATGGCGGTCAAGGCGGCCGCGATCGACCCGTTGTCTGCCGAGACATGACGCTTCCTATGGCCTGCTCCTTTTTTGCTCCGGCCAGGACGCCGAGGCGCGTTTGGCCTGGCAGCACGCCCTCGAGATCAATCCCGAACGAGATGGCCGAACTATATCCTCGGCTATCTCGACTTAAAGCAAGGAAAAATCGAGCGCGCACTCGCCCATTTCGCATGCCGCGGATGAGGCCTTCCGATTAACCGGGAGCGCGATGGTCGAGTACACCCTCGGCCACGCGGACGAATCGCAACAGGCACTGGATGCGCTGAAGACGAAATACGCGACCGGCTCGGCCTTTCAGATCGCCCCGGTCTACGCCTGGCGCGGTGAAAAGGACCAGGCCTTCGAATGGCTCGATCGTGCCTACGACCAGCACGACACCGGCATGCCGCGCCTGCGCTACGACCCGACGCTCGCCAGCCTGCACGATGATCCGCGTTTCGCGGCGCTGGTGAAGAAGATGGGGTTATCGAAGTAAGGACATGAGTCTTCGAAGCATTTCTACGGCTACCCGCCAATCACCGTTGCGACGCTCCGCCTCGACCCCGATTTCGACAATCTGCGTGACGATCCGCGCTTCCAGAAAATGATCACCGATGGCGAAAAGGCGATGAAGGCCCAGACCACGCCATGAGCGAAAAGCCTTCGTTCTTCGCCGAGCTCAAGCGACGTAACGTTTATAAGGTGGCAATCGCGTATTCGGTGGTTGGCTGGTTGCTGATCCAGGTCGCGACGCAGGTTTTTCCGTTCTTCGAAATTCCAAACTGGGTCGTCAGGCTGGTCGTGCTCCTTATCCTTCTCGGCTTCCCGATTGCGCTGGTGATCGCGTGGGCTTTCGAGCTGACTCCGGAGGGATTGAAGCGCACCGAAACGGCCGATGCCGAACCGCAACTCCGACGGCGGCGCAAAGTCGTTTGGATGTACGTCGTCTTGATCGCAGGCGCGAGCGCGATTGGATTGTTTTCGATTCAGCATTTTACCGGCTGGAACAACCCGGCGAAGGCCGTTCCGCAGTCATCCCAAAAATCGAACACGCAGCCGGTCGCGACTCTGGCCAAACAACCCATCGATCAGAAATCCATCGCCGTTCTTCCCTTCGACGACCTCAGTCCGGCACACGATCAGGCAAATTTTTCCGACGGCATGGCGGAGGAAATCCTCAATGCACTCACCCGCATTAGGGCGTTGAAGGTGATCGCGCGCAGTTCTTCGTTCCAGTTCAAGGGCAAGGAGATCAGCCCGCAGCAGATCGGCGCGGAACTCGGCGTGGCGCACGTGTTGGAAGGTTCGGTCCGCAAGCAGAGCGAGGAGCTACGAATCACGGCCACGCTGGTGCAGACCTCCGACGGTGTACAGCAATGGTCGAATACCTACAACGGACAGCTCTCCGATGTCTTTAAGCTGCAGGAATCCTGCGCGCACGATATCGCCGACCAGTTGAATGTCGTGCTGGGCGACGATGGCAAACAGCGCTTGGTCGACAAGACGACCGACAACGCCGAGGCCTACGCGCTTTTTGTCGAGGCGCAAACCCTGGTCAACGCGCGGGTGGGCGACAGCCTTCCACGCGCCATCGCCAAATTGGAAAAAGTCACTGCGCTGGACCCTAAATTCGCGCGCGCCTGGTCCAAGTTGGCGGTCGCGCATGCCGTCCTGCCGCAGTATGTCGGCGGCGATTGGGCAACGAACCTAACGATTGCGGAATCCGACGCGCAGCGTGCTATTGCGCTCGATCCCGACAATGCGGAAGCCTACGCCGCGCTCGGCTACATCGCCTTCTCGCGTCGTCGTTATGTTGAGATGGTCGAGCCCGCGGAGCGTGCGCTAGCGCTCGATCCTAACGACGAGACCGCAAATTTCTGGGCTTCCAATGAGCTGGCGGCGATGGGACGTACGGCGGAGGCGGAGAGCCTGCTCGACCATGCCCTCATTCGTGATCCGGCGAGCGCACGCGCTGTTTACTACAAGGGATTAATGCGGTGGCGGGCCGGCGATGTGACAACTGCGGCAAGGCTGGCTGAACGCTCCGTCGCGCTGGGCTATACTGTGGGTGGCGCGACGCTTTCGTTTATCGCCGCGACGAACGGCGACTACGACCGAGGCGCACCGGAGTTTGCCCGTGGGCTGTTGGCTATCGGCGCGAAATTTTCATCCACGCAATTGCAGACGATCTATCGCGGCATGTATCTGGGCGCGACCGAACACGCCGCGGCATTGGCCGTGATCGCCACGCATAAGAACGAACAATACGTGCCCACGTTCCTTCTCATGCTCGGCGAACCCGAGCGCTCGTTCGCCGAGTACGAGCAGAGTGCGACCGGGCTATCCGACGCGTATCTCAATTTTCTCTGGCAACCCGATGCCTGGTCGCGTAAAGCCCGCCAGAGCCCGGCGTTCCAAGGTTTCGCCAAACGCCTCGGTATGGTCGACTATTGGAAACAGAACCGCTGGCCCGACCTTTGTTCCCCAACCCCTGAAAACCCCGACGCATTCACTTGCCGATGAACTTCTTCAACGAACTCCAACGCCGTAACTTTATGCGCATGACCAGACGTAGACGCTACGGTGTGGGAGTTACACTAGCTGCATAAGTGGATACGACGCCTGAATCGGAAAGGAATCTTCGGCTGGAGATTGGGCATGTGCTCTTTCTCGATGTGGTGGGCTATTCCAAGCTCCTGATCGACGAGCAGAAAGAGCAAATGCGTCAGCTCTCCGACATCGTGCTGGCGACGCCGCAGGTGGATAAGTCGACCAACGAGCAACTCGTCAGGCTCCCAACCGGGGATGGGATGGCGCTGGTCTTTCGCAATAACCCGGAGGAACCGGCACAATGCGCTCTGGAGGTGGCGCGCGCGCTTAAGGAGCACCCGGAGATTGCGGTGCGGATGGGAATTCACAGCGGTCCGGTAAGTGAGGTGACCGATCTGAACGAGCGCACCAACATCGCGGGGGCGGGGATCAACCTGGCGCAACGGGTCATGGATTGCGGCGATGCGGGCCATATTCTGCTTTCCCAACGAGTGGCGGAGGATCTCTCCGAATACCGGCAATGGTCGGCCCACCTGCATCCTCTGGGGGAGTGCGAGGTGAAGCATGGGGTGAAGCTCTCGGTCACCAATCTTTTTGGGGATGATTTTGGCAACGCGGCGGTGCCGGGAAGGTTCGCCCGTTCTCGGGCCAGGCAAGGCGCGGCGGATAACTCGTGGCTGGGGCTGGAATCGAAGAGTTTTTTCGGCGAGCTGCGGCGACGCAACGTGTATCGGGCGGCGGTGATCTACGCACTGGCGGGCTGGCTGCTGATCCAAATTGCGACGCAGGTTTTTCCGTTTTTTCAGGTCCCCAACTGGGTTGTCAGGCTGGTTGTGCTGCTGCTTGTGCTTGGGTTTCCGGTTGCGCTGGTCCTGGCCTGGGCCTTCGAGATCACGCCGGAAGGGGTCAGGAAGACGGATGAGGTTCCGGCGGGAAAATCGATTCGATGGAAGGCGGGCCGGAAGATCGACTCTGCCATCATCGGCATTCTGGCGGTGGCGATCGCCGGTTTGCTTTATCTGCGCCTTTCCCCTTCCCACCAGGGGCAGCGCAGCGCGGACATTTCCGAGAAAAGCATCGCCGTGCTCCCGTTTGAAAATTTCAGCGCCGACAAGGAAAATGCATTTTTTGCCGACGGCATCCAGGACGACCTGCTGACCAACCTTGCCAAGATCCAGTCCCTGACCGTGATCAGTCGCACGAGCGTGATGAGGTACCGGGACACGGGCACGCGCGACATCAAGGAGATCGGGAAATCGTTAGGCGTGGCCAACATTCTCGAAGGGAGCGTGCGACGAGAAGGCAACCGGGTGGTGGTGAATGTGCAGTTGATCGATGCCCAAAGCGATCGCCACATCTGGGCCCAAAGCTACGATCGCACGATCGCCGATTCGTTAGGCCTGGAAGGCGAGCTGGCGACGGAGATCGCCGATGCCTTGCGCGCCCAGCTCACGCCGGAGGAAAAGGTGCGCGTGGCGACGAAGCCAACGCAAAATCCCGAGGCTTACATCCTCTACCTACGCGCCCTTCCCTACGAACAGGGGCCCGACACTTTGATGCAGGATTACAAGCAGGCGGTGGACCTTTATTCGAAGGCGATCGCGCTTGATCCAAAATTTGCCCTGGCCCGCGCCCATCTTGCTTCCACCTGCGCGGAGATCTTCCATTTTGTGGAACCGCTCGATTCATGGAAAGACCGCGCCCGGGGCGAGGCCGAAGCCGCCCTCCGTCTCCAGCCGGACCTTGGGGAGGCGCACTTCGCCCTCGGCCAGTGCGCCTACTGGTTCGATGAAGACTACGAACGCGCGCTGGCCGAGTTTGCCACCGCGCAAAAAATTCTGCCTAACGACAGCAATATTGGCGCCTACGTCGCCGCCATTCGCCGGCGCCAGGGCCACTGGGATGAAGCGCTCGCTACCTATGAGCGGATGGAAAAACTCGATCCGCAGAATCCGAACATCCTTCGCAATGTTCTGTTCACTAATAGCTCGATGCGCCGCTGGCCGCAGGCCGCGCAGGCCGCGGCCCGTTTCCGCGCGGTCGCGCCCGATTCCCTCGTCGCAAAAATCCAATCCGGATATCTCGAGTTCCAATGGAAAGGCGACAGGAGCGGCCTGCTACGCTGGCTGACCGACATTCCATCGAGTGACGATCCAGACGGGATTGTGACCTGCGCACGCTGGGACGCCGCGATGCTGAACCGGGATTTTGCCGGCGCCGCTGATCTGCTCACCAAGTCAGCAGCCAGCGATTTTTCTTATCTCAAGATCGATTTGCAGCCGAAGAGTTTCCTTCTCGGAATTACCGCCCTGGCGCGCGGCGATGGCGCAGCGGCTGCGAAGAATTTTGCCGCGGCTGCGCCCGAGTTTGAGAAGGCGGTGAAGCAAGCGGCTGATTCAGCCGATCGCCATGCCAATCTCGGTTTGCTCTATGCCTTCATGGGCCGGCGGGACGACGCGATTCGCGAAGGGGGGCTGGCGGTGGAGCTGAAGCCGATCTCGAAAGACGCCACCGATGGGGCACTCATGCTCTGTTATCAGGCCCTGATCTACGCGCTGGTGGGGGAAAACGATCAGGCGATTCCGTTGATCGAACGCCTGCTCAAAACGCCCGGCGCGGTGGATAGCGTCGATTACAGTATCACCCTCAACGACCTGAGATATCGCTGGGAATGGGACGGGCTCCGGAGCAATCCGCGCTTCAAGAAATTAGTCGATGGAACTGCGCCGCCGCCGAAGTGAGTTGCGGGTCAAGCGCGCGCTTCTCCGCCTTCCGGTTCGCAAGCAGCTTCATCGTTAGGCTGGCCCATCGCAACCGCCCTAAAATTTCTTCGTCAGGCCAGGGTAAATGAAGCGTCCGGTTCCGTCGTAGATGAAGCCTGGATAGCCGAACGAATTTTGACCGGAACCATAAGCCTTCTGAGGACATGTCCCAAAGATATTATTGCAACCGAGGGCGATCGTGGTGCCACTCAGGACCTGCTTCCACAATGGCAGAGCAACACTGACTGTTTGACTGACGGCTGATTCAGTCGCTTTCCCAAAAGATCCCGAAACCGTCGGTGCCCACCAGCGCGCTACCCGGAGATGATTTTCAGCAACGGCTCTAGCTTCCCGATCCGACGTATTCTGCCGAGTAGGTGTCGAACTTCGCCGTCGAACCCACCTGCGGCGGGTTCTTCACGTCATAGACGTTATTGCCGACCACCTCCTGCGATTGCGTGTCCCAGATCATCACGCTCTTCTTCGCCTGCGGCGAGGTCTGGTCGTTCTTCTCCGTGTCGACCGCGATGTAACGCGTCTTGCGCGCTTTCAGCTGGCTCTTTTGCTGCGCGTAGGCGCGCTGTGCACGCTCCTCGGCAATGCGGCGCTGGCGCTCCGTGGCCTGATGTTCGGCGATGATATAAGTGACCGCGGCGACAACCGCACCAGTGGCGGCCCCGATCGCGACCGATCGTCCGGCGCCAGCACCGGCGGCGCTCGCGATGCTTCCCGCCGCGACACCACTGGCGGCCCCGAACACGCCGGCGTTTTGCCCTGGGGTGAGATCAGCGCAGCCCGTGCCGAAAATCGATAGGGCGGCCAAAAGCGAGGAAGTTTTCAATATCGGAATTTTCATGAGGCGGCGAGTCTGAGGCCGGGTGCTTCCACGTGACAAGCTTTTTTATGTAAAGACTCTTTGCTTGATCAGGGCGTCGACTCGGTCTCAAAATTCACATTGTGTTGCCGGCACCAATCCTGGGCCGGTCGATTGCCCGCCGCTGCCGCCCGCCGATACCAATCGCTCGCCTCGGAGGGATTGGCTTCAACCCCGGTGCCAAGTTCGAAGCAGCGCGCATAGAGATACATGCAAAACGCATTGTTCTGTCCTGCGCCGTCGCGAAAAAGGCCGACCGCTTTTTGCGTGCGAGCGCCTTGATCTTTCCCGAGATCGGTTTCATCGCTCGTCAGGTAAAGCACTCCGAGATTCCCGACCGAGTCGAGATAGTTCAGCTTCGCGGCTGCGCTATAAAGGCGAAAAGCCTCGCGGTCGTTCCGTGTGATTCCGATGCCCTTGTGATAACAGGTTGCAAGTTGATCCATTGCGCGCGGATCCTTGGCCGAGGCCGCATTTTGCAAAAGCGAGACGGCTTTCGCTTCGTTCCTGGTCACGCCTTTGCCGTAGAGATAGCACTCGGCGAGCAGAGTTCCGGAGCTCACGTCCCCGGCGGCACGTGCCTGCTCGAACCACTGTGCCGCCTTCACAAAATCGCGCTCGACTCCCGCGCCGTTTGAGTAACGCAAACCGATTTCCGCCATGGCATGCGCCTGCCCGCGTGCCGCGGCCGCGCAGAGCCAGTTGAAAGAGGCTTTCGGGTCGCGCTTGCGCAGAAATTCGCCCAGAATCTCCATCGCGCTGACCGCGCCGAGCTTTGCCGCCTCGGTCAACGGATCGCGCAACGCGTCGAAATTCTCATCGCGCAAAGCGCCTTTTTCCGACTGCAACTTGCTGAGCAACAATTCGAGGCGCACCCGGCCGACGTCGCTCTGGGGAAAATCCTTTCGCCATCTTCACGTAGGCCATGATGGCGCGCGGCCAATCCCGGGCTGCTTCAAATTTCTCCGCCTCAGCGATCGCGTCCGTCGTTAGTTCAGGCGACTTGCCTAACGACGCGCTGGGCGAGGGCGTCTGGATCAAAGGAGTCGCGCTGACTTGCGCGACGACCGGCCTCGGGGTGGCGGCGATCGAGGGCACGGGCGTAGCGCGCGGCAGCGTGACCGTTTTTCCGGTCGGGCGCATTTTCCAAAAAACGAGCAAACCAACCGCAACAAGAAGAACCACCGCGATCGCCGCCCAAATGACCCCGCTCGAGGATTTCCGGACGACTGCGGGCGGCGCCTCCTCCGGCGGGGAAGCCGGTGTCGCCACCGGCAGGGGAGGCGGCGTTGCCTCCACCATGGTCGGGAAATCCTGCTCTTCCGTTTTCGGAGTCGCCTGGATTTCCGCCAGACATTTCTCCAGCTCGGCGCGGAGCACAGCCGGCGTTTGCGGCCGCTTCGCCGGTTCTTTTTCGATCATGCGGCCGACGACGGCCCGCAGGCAGGCCGGGACATTCTGCAGCTTTTCGAGTGGCGGCGGCTTGTGCAGATGCTGGCTCATGACCTGGGCGAGCGAGCCGCCAAAGGGCGCCTGTCCGACGAGCATGTACCAAAGCGTTACCCCTAACGAGTAGATGTCGGAGCGAACGTCGATCTCTTTTTCCTCGAGCTGCTCCGGACTGGCGAAGTGCGCCGTTCCGACAAATCCGCCCATGGAGAGCGTCGCGAGGTCGTCGTCTTCCTCATGCTTGATCGATTTGGCGAGGCCGAAGTCGATCACCTTGACGAGGAAATCGTCGTCTTCCCTGACGAGCATCAGGTTCGCCGGCTTGATGTCGCGGTGGACGAGGTGGTGCTTTTCCGCCGCCGCGAGCGCGCGCGCGACCTGCAACGTGATGCGCAACGCAACCGCGGGATCGATCGGTCCCTGGCGCTTGATGAGCGATTCGACCGTCTCGCCATCGACAAACTCCATCGCGTAAAAAAAGGCGTCGCGACTCGTGCCGAGATGAAAAACGGAAGCGACATTTGGGTGCCGCAACTGCGCCGCGGCGCGCGCCTCGCGCAGGAAGCGTTGCTGCGCGATTTCGCTCTCGAGGTACTTTGAGTTGATTACTTTGAGCGCGACGTTCACCCGCAGGTTCGTATCAAAGGCCTTGTAGGTGATTCCCATCGCGCCCCGGCCGAGTTCGAAGGGCGAGCCATCTTCGCGTGTCAGCACCTCGTAGTGATCGAAGATGAGTTTCTCGGCCATTTGGAAAACGGACTATATCTCCCAATTCGCGTCTGGCGCTATCGGTTTAAGACGATCTTGTCGCACGCGACCTGCTGCCAGATACTGCCGACGCCATGCCCGCCAAACTTCGAGTCACGCCTCTCGCCGGTGAGCCGTTTGAGGTCACGATCGGCAACACGGCCACGATCGGTCGCACGAGCGACAACACCGTTTGCCTGAGCGGCAGCCCGCTGGTATCCCGCCAGCACGCGCTCGTTCGTTGTCACGACGGATATCAATATCAGATCATCGACCTTGGCAGCCGCAACGGCACTTTGGTGAACGACCAGCGCGTTGTGATGCCGATGACGCTCACCCCCGGCGCGCGCATCCTGATCGCGAGGAACGAACTCGTCTTCGAGCAAATCGAGGATGATTTTTCCAACGCCCATCTCGAAGTCACGCTCGCCGGTTCGATGGCGGGCGTTGCTTCCGCGATCCGGCCGGTGGCATTGCTGGTCTGCGATATTCGCGGTTTTAGCAGCATGGCCGAGAAAATCTCCAGCTCTCATTTGGCGCAACAGCTCGGGGTCTGGTTTCGCGAGGCCGGTAACCTCGTGACGAAAAGCGGCGGGACGATCGATAAGTTTATCGGCGACGCGGTGCTCGCCTATTGGAGTGGGGGGGAGGAAGGCGTCGATTGCGCGGCGACCCTCCAGATCGCGCGCGATCTCCTCGGGCTCGCGGCCGGGACCAAGTGGGCCAATGGCGAGCCGTTCCAGGTCGGGATCGCGCTGCATTTTGGCTCAGTCACCTGCGGCAATGTTGGGCTCGACGCGCAACGCGACGCCACCATCATCGGTGATGTCGTGAACACCGTTTTCCGTCTCGAATCGGTCATGAAGGAACTCAACCAACAGGTTCTGCTCTCGGCCGATTTCGCCGAGCGCCTGCCGCCGACAGAGAATTTGGTCGACTTGGGTGAACGAAAATTGAAGGGAAAACAACAAGCCGTCCGCATCTACGGCCTTGGTTGAGCCCCGGCATTTACGAGGACTGCGCGTTTCCGGGATCGGAGCCCGCTGCGCTAAAAAGTCGCTGGAACGCTCCAATGGCACGGTGTAAAGGCGCCGCTCTACCGCTGAGCTAACCCTCCGTTTGCGTCTCGACTTCTAGTTCACCCCGTCCCCGGTGTCGAGGGCGGCGAGCGGCTCTGGGAAAAGCTACGCAAAACGCTCGAGGGTGATCTTTGCTCCGAGATCGAGGACCAGTGAGCGCAGTTAACGGCGAGATTTTATTCCTGTGATCACAATACCTGCCAGCCCCATCAGGCAGATCCATGCAAACCAGTCTCCTAGCAGTGCGTAGACCGTCCGCGTTCCTTGGGTCGGAACCTGTGCGACAAGAACACGATCAGTTGTGACGTAGTGATCCATCGAGGCGAGCTGGCGACCTTGATAGTCGAAAGCGGCTGAGAGACCATGGCTCGTGTGCCGGACGAGGTTAAACCCCTGTTCGATTGCCCGGAAACTGGCCATCCTGGTATGCCACGGGTCGATTGCTTTCCAGTCGTTCGACGGATCGAGCAGCAGGTCGGTTCGCAGTCGTCCCGCTTGTCCGAGAAGCTGCGGAAAGTCGGCGTCGAAACAGATGACCGAGCTCAGCCGACCGTACGGAGTATCAAGCGCGCGTACCTTTCCATCACCGCGAATGGAAATCGCAGCCTCACCACCGGGCACTGGATGCGCTTTCAGAAATTCCCAGGCCGGAGTGCCATCCGGTTGGACCAGAACAATCTTGTTTTCCAATGGCGGCGTTGTTTCCAGATGCCAGCTCGCCAGCCCCATGCCGAGATAAATGCCGTTGGCCTTGGCGAGGATCCCGCCGCGCCGGATTAGATCGTTCTCATCTTCCTTCAGCACCGGCGCATTCGCCTCGCCCCAGAAGATGATGCGGGCTCCAGCTTTTGCTTCGCGCTCACTCCGGTTTAGCAAATCATCGTCGATCGCGGCTGCGTTTTTCCGAATCGTCGCAATTTCCTCAGGAGTGAGCGGTTGGTGGCGGAAGAAGCGTGCAATGACTTTCGGATCAGGATGCAATGCGGTGTTGATCCCTGAAAGCGTCGCCACGCGAACCGTTTTTCCCGAGGGCGGGAAGAGCGCAAGACGAGCACCACCAGCAAGCAGAGTGATGACGACAAGGAGCGCGCACGTCGTCGCAACCCGCGAGACGCGTCGTGCGGTAATCCACTCTTCCCACAAGGCATTTCCCGCCGCGGCCGTCCATCCAATCAGGAACGTAACACCCCACAGACCAGTGACCGAAAGTAGTTGGAGCAATGCCAGGTTTCCGTACCTGGGAATAGGCGGTCGAAAACCAGCTTCCGAACGGACCCAGTGAGAGAAGATATTCGACCGATGTCAAGATCAGCGGAAAAACAAGCGTACCCGAAAACACTGAGAGTCGGTGCGACAAGAGACTGTCGCCGAGATAGGGCAGCGTGAAACAGAGGCCATAAAAGACCATCACAACTACGTAGACAGGCGTTGGAAAAGGCACCATCCCGCGATACTGGAAAGCGAGCGTTGCGATTTGCACCGCCAGGACCAATGGAACACTGACCATGATTTTCTGCGTGCGCGTGAACCGCAGCAAAAAGAGTGGCGCCAACCATGCGGCCAGCGCAACCGCGTTCGCGCCGTTGGCGAACGGCAGGAAAATGAGGGCGATGATTAACGGAATCCACGATCTGGTAAATGCGGCCGGGGATTTTCCGGTCGCTGATTCGAGTTTTGTTTGCATGCTTTGCCTACCTTTTTCTGTTGGATTTCCTAACCTTGGTCGGGCTAAGCGCCCCTTGGACGGCGCTTTCGATGACCTGATCGATGACGCGCTGCTTCGAGACCCAGGGAAAGGAGGCTCGCAGTGTGAGAAGGGAAGTGATCCCGTGGGTGGCGGCCCATAACGCCTGGGTGCGTAATTCCAAATCGCGCTCGGCGGCCTTGGAGCTGCCCAAGCAACGTTTCACGAGCGCGCGCGCGGCGTCGAACGGAGGATGAGTCCGGTACGGTTTCTTCGCCGGATTCCGAACGACGAAGGCGATTTGGTATTCACTGGGATATTTCAATCCCCACTCAACATAGAGGTGCATTCCGCGCTTCAACTGACGCACCGGATCCCTGGCGGGCTCCTTCAGCAGAACTCCGAGCGCTTCGTGCAAGTGGGCAAAGCTTGACTCCACCAGCGTGTCGAAGAGTTCCTCCTTGCTGGTGAAGTGCAGATAAATCGCAGCGGGAGAGCAGCCGACCGAGCGCGCGAGCGCGCGCATCGAAAAGCTCTCGAACCCATCACGCACGAAAATTTCGCGCGCCGCGGCCAAAATTTCCGATCGGGCCTCCTCCCGATGACGTTCTCGTCTCGCAGCGGGGTTAATAAACATTGTTTACTATACTGAACAGCGTTCAGTTATCAAGCGGCAAGCAGAAATAATAATTTGAGACAGTCCAGACGAGCGAAAACTCAAGGGCAAACAACAAGCCGTCCGCACCTACGGTCTTGGTTGAGAAATCCAACGGTTCGGCGGATGAGAGCGGGTGAGGGGAATCGAACCCCCGTTTTCGGTCCCCGCCCCTCTCAGCGAGTGAGTTTACCTGTGTGGAAAGACATCCAAGAACATGCCTGCACACAGCTGGACGTTATGACTCATTTATGACCGCTGGGTCGGCATTTACGAGGGCTGCGCGCTTCCGAGGCAGGAGCTCGCTACGCTAAAAAGTCGCAAGAACGTTCCAATGGCGCGGTGTAAACGTTGCGCCGCTTCAGCTCGAAGAACTGCGCGGGTTCATGAATCGTTAGGGCAATCTTTCCTTACGCGAGTCGGCGAGTTTTTGGAAGCGCGAATCATTCCGGAGCGGATCGAACATCGGATCGAGCCGGAGGAGCGCGGGAGTGAGCGGGGCCGCAGCCAGTGCGCCATTGGACGGTATCGAGAGTAGTTTCTGTAAAGCGGTAATGGCGCGGTCAGGTTCTCCCATGCGCGCTGCCACCCGGGCGAGGATCTCGATCGGAATGGGACCATCTACCGCGTCTTTCTCGATCGGATTCGCTGCCATGGCCTGCTCCGACAGAGCTAAAGCGGCAGCTTTGTCACCGAGGCCCATATTGATCAGGGTGAGATCTGCAATTAGGCCGACATTTTCCGACTGTTTTTTTAGGAATGGCTCCAGTTCGCTGCGCGCCTGTTGCCAACTTTCTTGGGCGGCCGCCTGATCGCCGGCGACCTCTTGCGCCCAGCCTAACCAAAAGCGCAGTTCGCCATTGTAAAAACCCAACGCTGGATCAGGCTTGGCAAGTATTTCCTTTAGCCGAGGGATAATTTGTGCAGGTTGGCGTTCCAAGATCGCTTGGTAAGCCTGTATTTCCAGCGCACCGAAATCGTCAGTAACAGGGAGCCGAGCAAGGATCGCCGAAGCCCGCGGCAGATCGCCCTCGGCTTGTGCGATAGCCGCCTTTAGCACAAGTGTATCCAGGTCGTCGGGCGTGATATCGAGAACCTGATCAAACTTCCGCACCGCTTCCGGGAAACGACGAAGCTCCATATAGGAAAGCGCGTGCTGAGTGAGGATGGAAACGTTGCGCGGGTCGAGCCGCTCGGCTTCGTTGAAATACGACTCGCTCCGATCCCACTGGCCGCGCCTCCGCTCGACATAGGCCAGCGATTCAGGAATCCGGCTGCTATTGGGTAAGAGCTGACGTGCTTGCTCAAAATAACCCACCGCCGTGTCGTAATCTTTTAAACAAGAGTAGTGGTAATATCCCTTAGCCAATACGGCCTCGCCGAGATTGGGCCGAAGAGTGAGCGCGGTTTCGGCTGCCTGCCGTGCCTCTTCACGGAGCGCGACCGTTGGCTGAAGACTAAGGCTAGCGTAGCCAACGGAATCAACGTATGACAGCAGCGCCCAGCTAAGAGCGAACTTCGGGTCCAACCGCACCGCTTCTCTGAGATATTTCTGTGCGCCAAGGGCGTTGGCTGGTGTGTTCTGTGTTTTCAATGTATAAGCCAGACCACGCAGGTAGGCATCGTAAGCCTCAGGATTGTCCGTCGGTTTCGCGGCGATGACTTGTTCTTCCCGACCGGTGAGTTTCGCTCGCAACTGATCGGCGATGGCTTTGGCCACTTCACTCTCGACCGAAAGGATTTCGGTCAGTTTGCGATCATAGATATCGGCCCAAAGATGGGAACCATCTGCTGCCTTGATCAGCTGCACGTTGACACGCACAACGTCGCCGCTCTTCTGCACGCTTCCTTCGAGGATGTGAGCAACGCCAAGTTGCTTGGCGATCTCGGCCAGGTTTTCAGGGGCGGTCTTGTAATACTGCGTGGATGTGCGCGAGATCACCTTCAAATCGGCAATCTTGGACAAGCGGGTCAGAATCTCGTCCTGTATGCCGTCGGCAAAGTAAGCGTTGGCTTTCTCTTCGCTTCGGTTTTCAAACGGCAACACCGCGATGCTTTTTTCCGGCGCCGTCGCGCGATAACGCGAAAACACAGCGATGCCAGCGACGATCGCTGCGAGCGCGAGCAATGCGGCCGTAATCGCCGCCCAACGCACGCGCTCTCTATGCTTCTTCAGGGCTTGAAACTTTTTAGGCAGTTGCGGATTGCCCACTTGATCGGCGTGAACGTTCACGATGGAGACGCGCACTCCGTGTTTTACTTCGCAGGTTCCAAGGTCGTGCAAGAGCGGTCGCCATTGTTCGTATTCTTCGAGATCCTCGGCGACATGCTTGGAAAGGAGAATGTGCCCGGCATCGCCACAATCCATCACCCGCTGCGCCATGTTGATGCCGGCGCCCGCGACATTATTCCGGCCACTCACGTCGGTCACTTCGCTGACCGGTCCGCTATGTATTCCCATTCGCACAGCAATCTCCGGATGCCGCTTGAGCGCTTGTGCAATCTCCAGCGCACAGCGCGCCGGTTCCTCCGAGCTGTTGCGAAAAACGAGCGCCATCCCATCGCCCGTCGGAAGCCTAACGAGTTGTTCGTTCGTCGCTTCGCGCACCTGCGTGGTGTCCAGCACGATCTCGGTGAGACTGCGCAGCCGTTCCTTCTGCTCTTTAATCAACAGCTTTGAATAGCCGACCAGATCGATAAACAACACATGCCCGATCTTGAGTCGAAGATCGTTCTCAGATTCAGGGGCCACGCCGTTATCTTTACAGGGGACGCAAGCCACCCGCGATCATTTTTCTGCCAGCGCAGATTCAACGGTGCGGGGGTTTCGTTCGGAAATGGAGCGGGTGAGGGGAATCGAACCCCCGTATGCAGCTTGGGAAGCTGCCGTTCTACCATTGAACTACACCCGCGTGGGGCGGGAGTGAATGGTGATCGGTAAATGGTGATTAGTCAAAAGCAAAAGAGGAGACATCACTGCCACGAGATCACGTCGTCAGCGTAGGTCCCGGTGTTCTTGTTGCCGCCTGACGTGGCCGCTGTTGCCCCAGCTCGATCTTTCCCGATTGACCACGCAATCACTCCCAACTGGATCGGATTGAACCCAGCATTCTGGGAGTAGGGATTTTCGACGGTACCAGAGAAATTGTTATCGATACGAACGCGATAACAGCTGCCCCATGGGTCGTAGAATCGTCCGTTTCCCCCGATGCCTGATCGGGGGTTGTTTAGATCCTTCGCGATGGTTGGCTGAAAGAATACGATGGCCTTGGGGTTATGGGTCTGCACATTCCCGTTATTAGGATCACCGCGCAAAATATCGAATAACGTATTGTTGGAATTATCGTCTGCCGCAAAAAAATCCTGGGCGTCAGTTCCGGATTGGGCATCGCACGGATATTGTCCATACTCGGTGTAGAAGGCATTTACCGCGGTCACGATCTGCATCAGGTCGTTTTTGGCCTGCGTTCGTTTCGCCTGGTCTTGCACGCCCCGGAATGCCGGAAACAACAACGCCATGAGGATCGCGATGACTGTGATCACGACGAGCAGTTCGATGAGCGTGAAGCCGCCGTCGAATCTCGAATTCCCATCCCTCATGTCCATTTCTGCATCTGTTCGGGGAATGGACATTGCGTGCAGTCGGAGTCGTCTTGCAAGCAAAAGTCTTCGTAGATCTGGAGCAGTCCCTGTTGCCACGCCACCGTGCGCAGGAACCGCGACCGGCGGGGATCGTCCCCGAAAAGCCGCGCCGCGCCCGTCTCGACTCGCCGGTTCGTCAGGCGCGCGGGCAGCGCAGCGTAATCCGGCCAGGCGGCGCCAGTTCGCAGCTGGCGCCAGGGCAGGACGACATTGGCCAGGATTTCAGTGATTCGCGTTTCGCCAACCAGGGCCATTGGCGCCGCCGAAGCCTCCGAGGTGAGCGTGTAGTGGAAATTCCAGTAGGGATGCTCGAGCTCGAGGAAGAAACTTCTTACGGCGGCGAGATTTTCTTTGCCTAACGACCGAAGCAGTCGGGGCCAGTCGGCCGCAATACCGGCAAGCGCGGCGAGACGGCGCTGCGGATGATTGAGGGGGCGCGTCCCGCTCAGGCGCCAGGTGCGCGGCGGGAGGATAAGCCGCTCCAACTCCGCGCGCTGCGGCCACCAACGGTCCCAGAGTACCCGCAGATATTGGCGAGTGCCCGGCGCGAACCCCGCGAGGTCCAGTGCGCCCAGAAATCCGGCCACGCCGAAGAGGACGGATTCGATTCCCTCAGGCTGAACACGCAAGCCTTTGATCGGGAGACGTTGGGCGAGGAGGATGAACGGCAGTTTGTTTTGTTTGTAGCCAAGGGTGGCTGCCAGCTCCTGAAAGAGTGCTTCGTGGTTCCCATGCAACTCCGTCAGTCGCTGCAACCGGAGCGCCTTGCGCTGGAGGCGGAACTGCGCCGCAGCATCGAGGATGCTGATGATTTTTTTCTCCGGCAGATCACGCAGCGGCGCGTGGCAACGTCCGGGGCGCGCGAGTGGGAGACTGCTTGAAAAGGCGGCAGGCAGGATTGCCGGGTCAACCCGCACCTGCGGCAGCTGCCGGTTCGCGCTTGTCCGTGCGAAGAAATCGCGTCCGCCCGCGTCCACAAAAACGTGCAGTACGGTTTGATCGAAGGCCGGATTGGTCGCGTGTCCGTGGGTTTCCCAGTTCTGGTCGACCAGATCGAACTCGATGTTGCCACGCTGGACTTCGCCGCGATTGATCCGGATGGCGGCGTCGGTAAAATCGGGGCCGGCTTCGCGATTCCAGATGCCGAACTGTACAATCTCAATCTCCTCACCCGCAGTGCCGGTGAATGACCTGCCGAAATCGCCCGCAAACCAACGCGCCTGCAGGTCCAGCTCGCTGAAGTTTCGCGGCAGCGAGAAGAGCGGGCGCTCGCGTACTAGCGCAATCGCACGCAGCTGGGAATAGCGTTCGGCGGGGAACATTCTGCGCAGGGTAGGACGCATCCCGCCCGGTCTTCAAGACGGAAAGCGTCGGGCGATGACGAAGCGCAGGGAGTCACTTTGAATCCGACGAATGCGGCGCGCTCAACGACTGGCTGCAATCCGCGCCGCGGGCATTTTCGGTCTGGGTTTCTGCCTGCTAGCCGCTTCGCCCGCAGGTTGCCAGGCGTGCTGCTGCCAGAAGGCTTGCAGACCCGCCAGGCTTCCTCGGAAGATATTACGTTCCGCTTTTCTGATGTTAGCAACACTCTTCGGGAACATGGCGCGCGGAAGATCACACGTACCATCACCCGTGTATTGCCAAAGGTGCCAGCGATCCCACGGCGCCGTGTTGCGCGGTTCGGAATGATAGTTCGCGATCCATAACCAGCAATTGGCGAGAATTTGTCGTTGCGACGGACTCACGCCCCGGGCGTTCAGCACGGTACGAAGCCGATTCTCACTGCCATAAACGCCGGGATACTTCCCGGTCCGCTGCCGAATTCGCTCAACAAAGGTGACGGCTTGATCGACTCGCATCGTGCCGCCCGGATAGTGATCGTTCTTCTCAAAATCGAGCACGAGCAATACTCCGTCCCGCCGCAGGCTTTGGCCCTGCCACTCTGAGGCCACCATGTCGAGGAAATGGTCGGCTTGTCGAACGGGATCGGTAGCATCGCCAAAATGGTAGGCGCCCCAGAGCAAACCCGCTCGCGTCGCCGCCTCTTGCCGGCTTCCGTAGTAGGAGTCACGATCGAAACGCGGATACGTGGCTTCGTGAATCACGCCGACGATGCCTTCACGCTTCATCAGCGCGAAGTCCACGTGCATCAAGTCGTAGTGCGACAAATTAACGACGCTGTTTGATGCAAACGCGCATACTTGGAAAAGCTGAAACACGAGCAGAATGCGAGTGACGGAAATTTTCATCGGGCGACCTTGAGACCTCCGTTGTAACCGAAGCCTCTCTCGACAATGCCGACTCGAATCTACCCTCTAGAAGCGGGTCGCGATTATCCAGTAGGGCTGAGGTAGGCCACTATTAGGCCTGCGTCGCCCGGTGGGTGTCAACACAAATCTTTGAGAATGTGGGAACCAAGGCGCGACGGTGTCTTGAGCGAACGGCAGGCTGTGGGGAGCACCAGCGTCTCGCTTAGCCGATCCTCAGCCTTGCGATTCAGGCGATATGAGCTGGATCGCGCTACGAGCACAAGCGACAAAGCGCTGAATGCCTTCGAGGCTATTGGCTATTCAGGCTTCCAATCCATGCGGAGAAGCGTGATCATTCATAACCTTTCCCGCGCACGCGAATCGCAACGTTTTATGAGCTATTGTTTGAAAACCGACGCGACTCTGCCTGCAGGAATACGCCGGATCGCGCGCGAGGAACTCGAAAGTGCGCTCTGCGAAATCAACGGCGTGACCGGGGGCCGGCAAGCGCGCGCGGTCCACGAAACGCGCAAACACATCAAGAAAGCGCGCGCCCTCCTGCGCCTCGTGCGGGAGGAGATCGGGAAGGAAATATTCAAGGAAGAAAACCGCCGCTTGCGTGATGTCGCGCGGAGCTTCGCCGGCTCGCGCGACAGCCGCGTTCAGCTCCAGGTGCTCGAACAATTGCGCGACCAAATCGGGCCCGAAGGCATGGCTTTTCCTCGAAGTGTCGCCGTTCTGAAGCGAAAGATCGAGGCGGCCGCCGAATCTTTTGGACCTCGCCAGGGGGAGGCCCTCACGACCCTGCAGCAAGTGTGCGACCGAATCGAGGGCTGGCCACTGGAGAATCTCGGGATCGACGATCTCTGCTGCGCGCTGAAGGATGCCTACCGCCGGGCGCGCAAGTATTTTCGGGCCGTCCGCGCGGAGCCCACGGCGGAGAATTTCCATGCTCTGCGCAAACGCACGAAAGACATCTGGTACCAGGCGCGTATTTTGCAAAACCTTAACCGCGCGGTCTTGTCCGAGTTGGCGGAAGCAGCCAAGACTCTCGGTCAGCAATTGGGCGACCTGCACGATCTTGCCTCGTTCCGCGGTTGGTTGGAAGGTGGCGACGATTCGCCGGAGGAGGAACGCGCCATCCTGCTCGGCCTCACCCAGACGCGCGAGCGAGAGTTGGAACGGAGCGCACTCGCTCTTGGGGCGCGCTTTTTTGTCGAGAAACCGGGCGCGTTTGAGCGGCGATTCATCCACTACGCGCGCGACTGGCCCGCGCGCAGGACTTCCGCCTAACGAGAAGATTTTTGCCCGATCAGTTCCCGCAAATCCCCGAGTGTGGCGTCGATTTTCTTCAGGTCGCGCCTGCGACCCTTGCTCGGTTTGCCATCAACCTTGCGCACCAGCGTAATCATGTCGCCGAGATCGCGGATTCGCGCTTTTGGCAGATCGCTTTCCTTGGCGCGTTCGCTCGCCCAGGCGGCGACTTCGTCGATCTCCGCCTCCAGCCGGCTGAGATAGGCGCGACCGGTGCGGCGCAATGTCCGGCGCAAACTAACGAGATCGGTAAGCAATGATCTTGCCGGAGAAACCTCGTGGTTTGGTTTCTCCCGGCGCGCAGTCGGTTTCTTTTTCATGAGTTTCGTTCGGCGCCAACCCGAGCCGCTCCGGGAGGCGTGGTGCCGGCTGGATGTCTATTCGCATTCTCGACCCCACGCAATCGGTCAGCAACTCGATTCGCCCGTCCTCGTGTTCAACCAGGGCGGAGCAATTCTCGACCCAGTCACCGCAGTTGTAGTAGGTCTTGTCGCCAATCTGTCGAATGATCGGGCTGTGGATGTGACCGCAGAGAACGCCCTCAACGTTGAACCGCTCGGTATAACGAACGATCGCATCTTCGTAAGCACCGATGAAGCTGACCGCGTCCTTGACCCGCGCCTTGACCGCCTTGCTCAACGACCAATAGCCGAAACCGAAGATCCGGCGTACCGCGTTGACGAGCGGATTGAGCGCGAGGAGGAATTGGTAACCGAGGTCACCCAGGAGCGCGAGCCACTTGATGTTTTGCACCACGGTATCCAGCTCGTGCCCGTGCAGGACGAGGATGCGGCGCCCCTCCGCGGTTACATGCACGGCGTGCTTTTGGATCGTGATCGCACCGTAGGCGCCGAAGTGGCTGGAGAGAAATTCGTCGTGGTTTCCCGGGATGTAGATCACTCGCGTCCCTTTGCGCGCCTTGCGCAGGAGCTTTTGGATGACGTCGTTATGTTCCTGCGGCCAGTAGATTCCGCGCCGGAGGGACCAGATGTCGATCAGGTCGCCAACGACGTAGAGGGTCTCAAACTCGTTCTCCTTCAAGAAAGCGAGAAAGGCCGCGGCGTTGCTGCCCCGGGTGCCAAGATGCACATCGGAAATCCACGCAGCACGATAGCGATTCGTGCGATTGATCACCACGCTTCCCTTTCTAAGCAAAGCAAAGCGAGCGGGCAAAAGCTCAATTGTTACGTTTCTGCGACAAAAGCTCTTGCGCAAAATCCAGCAACCTTCTCTCGATGAGGAACAGCCGGATTTATCGGCATTAAGTCCGAAGAACCGGCTTGCGTAAAAGGCGTTCGCGGGCGCAAGCTTCTCAGCATGAAAACAGCAAGCCGTTGGGGACCTCCCGACGTTCGTTTGGCCTTTGCCCGACAAATGTTTAGGCCGGCCGCCGCCAAATCCAAATCGCTTGTGGGTTTTCTTTTGATTTCTTCTTTGGTCGCCAGCTGCGCTGCGCCGCCTCAAACCGCCCATCCTCAGGCCTCTGCTGGCCAATTAGCGACCGCAGGCGCGGTTAACACCGCTCCCGCTGATAATGATTCAGACTATGAAACCATGTTCGTTCCGCCTCCGACCGGAAGCCTGCTCGGCGGCGGTTCGGTGCGCGTTGCGAAGAAGAAAATCACGGGGAACGACGAAAACGCTCTGCTCGGCAGCATTAACCACCTGAATGCTGCGGCTGGCGCGCGGGACGAACGTCCCTATGTCGTCTCCGCAATCTCAAAGGCCACGGGAGTGAGCGAGCGGGAATTGCAGGCCCAACAGGATGTTTTGCAGCTCCGTTTCGGCGAACTCTGCGCGATCAACGCCATCGCTCGCGGCAACAGCAACAAGGTGCAGGAAATTGCGACTCTTAAAGCCAGGGGACGAACCTGGACGCAATTGGCAAACTCTAATGGCCTGAGCATCGCGGCGGTCGTACAGACGACGCGCAATGCGGATGAGATGACGGTCGCATCCTACAGCAATGCAATGGAGCGGGCCAAAGGCGGCCAGGATAAGATGAAAACAATTAACGCACATCCGCAGCGAAGACCTGAATTGGAGAGGTAGCCTGAATCAAGCTCGGGTGCTGGAGGGAGAGACGGTTTCCTCCGGGGTGGGATGGGCGAAGGTTGGCGAAACGATCGGTGTTGGCGAAGCGGCAGGCGATTCGTTAGGCGAAGGACTCGGACTCGGGCCTGGCGACGGCGTTGGGCTGGGAGTCGGCGTGGGGGTGGAATGAGATTCTGCCATTGATACAATGGCACACTCGCGCCCCCGCGTTCCTGCAGCAGCGTTTCGCGGTGAGCGCGCATTTTTTCCAAATCAGGCGGTCCGAAGGGCGTGTCGATCGTCGGCGCAAGCTTCTCAGGATAAGGAAGACAATGAATTGGGAACCTCCTGACGCTGGCTTGACCTTTGCCCGACAAATGTTAAATCCCTTCGCCATGTCCAAATCTCTCGTGGGGTTTCTTTCGATTTTTTCTTTGCTGGCCGGCTGCGCCGCGCCGTCTCAAACCGCTCATCCTCAGGCCTCCGCTGGCCAATCAGCGACCGCAGCCACGCTTAACACTGCTCCCGCTGATAATGATTCAGACTATGAAACCATGTTCGTTCCGCCTCCGACCGGAAGCCTGCTCGGCGGCGGTTCGGTGCGCGTTGCGAAGAAGAAAATCACGGGGAACGACGAAAACGCTCTGCTCGGCAGCATTAACCACCTGAATGCTGCGGCTGGCGCGCGGGACGAACGTCCCTATGTCGTCTCCGCAATCTCAAAGGCCACGGGAGTGAGCGAGCGGGAATTGCAGGCCCAACAGGATGTTTTGCAGCTCCGTTTCGGCGAACTCTGCGCGATCAACGCCATCGCTCGCGGCAACAGCAACAAGGTGCAGGAAATTGCGACTCTTAAAGCCAGGGGACGAACCTGGACGCAATTGGCAAACTCTAATGGCCTGAGCATCGCGGCGGTCGTTCAGACGACGCGCAATGCGGATGAGATGACGGTCGCATCCTATAGCAATGCGATGGAGCGGGCCAAAGGCGGCCAGCAGAAGCTGAATCAGATGGGAATCCACCCTCAGCCAACCGGGAGACCAAACGGCTAACCCCGGCACCTGCTACGAACTCGGAGTGGACGTAACGATCGGAGAGGTCGTTGGGATCAAACTCGGCGAAGCCGTCGCAGAAGGCGACTCGTCCGGGGTCGGATAGGCGAAGGTTGGCGAAACGATCGGTGTTGGCGAAGCGGCAGGCGATTCGTTAGGCGAAGGACTCGGACTCGCGCTTGGCGATGGCGTCGGGCTGGGAGTCGGGGTCGGAATAATGTTCTGCCATTGATACAACGGCACGCTCGCGCCCCCGAGTTCCTGCACCAGCGTCTCGCAGCGAGCACGTATTTTTTCCAAATCAGGCGGTCCGAAGGGCGTGTCGGCCGTGCCGGGAAAAATCAGATAGGTCACCTTCAAATCGCTCACCGGTCGGTTATTAGCCGTCGCGAGCGCGTTGATCTGTTTCGCGATCCGGAGCGAGGCTTCACCCACTTTGTCGTTGGGGCCGACATCCCCCACGATCGCGGGATAAATCTGGTCGCCGTAAACGACCACTGCGTAATCGCCTACCTTGCCGCCTTCCTTTGCGTGCACGAAAATTCCCGGGAGGACAATGAAAGGATCGCTTGAGGCGATAAGAAAATTGAAGCGTTGCAGGGAATCGATCTCCGCTTTCATCCGCTGGATGCCGATCCGCAGGTCGCGGTTGCGTTCCATTGTCAGGCCTTTTTGCGCGAATTCGGTTTCGTAGCGCTGGAGTTTCGCTTCAGCCGGAACAAGGAACGGGCTCGGACGGGAGGACTTCTTCTTCCAACGGTAACTGGTGAAGGGCTTGAAATTGGCCGAAGAACCGTCGATGTCGGGCAGCCGGTCGGCATCGGATCCATCCGCATCGACGTCCATGTCGGCCTGGAGCAGGATGGCGTCTCTCTTGGTTTCGGGATGGCGCAGACGCAGGATGGTCTGGCAATCGTAGAAGTTGTGGCGGGAGAGGAGTTGATCCAGACGGACGAGATCCTCCCGTAAGGTCTGGACCTTGAAGTCGTATAACCGCTGGAAGAGCGGCGAGACCGGATCAGAATCGATTGTGACTGCCAGGTTTGGCAGCAGCTTTGGCAGTTCCGGCGTGACTTTGGCCAGTTCCTCCAGCGTCCGGTTCGGTGTCGGCACCCGCACCTTCAGCTTCAAATCCAGAACGTAACTCTGCGGATCGAGCCGCTCGACCGAGGCCGCGCCCCCCGGGGTTGGATCGACTTCGGCATGTACCGTAATGCCGCTCCATAATTTCGCGGTGTCGAGTCGCCCGACGATCACCGGCGTTCGCCATGGCGTCGGAGTCGGGATTAATGCCGGAGTCGCCGTCGGCGCGGGAAGCGTCAAAGGACCGAGCCGCTGCATGGTCAGCCGCAGGCGTTCGAGCGAGATCCAGCGCAGCACAATGGCGCCGAAAAGCCCCAGAAAGAGCAGCAGAGCGAGCCAGCCTAAGGTACTCCGGCGAAACTTGCGCACGCGCAGCGCCTATTTGCGGACCCAGGCAACGATCACAAAGACCATGCCGAGGATGCTGAGAAGCGACATCATTCCAGCCGGCATCGTCTTGCGGGTATGGAAGAACGTTGGCAGGAAATAACCGATAAGCAGGAGCGAAAGGATCCCTCCGAGCGCAAGGCCGGCAACCAGATGTCCCGGCAGCAGAATAACCGCCACCAGCAGCAACAAGCCGCTAATCGTGCCTGAGATGAGCGAGATCGTACTGCCGGATTTGACGTAGCCCATCACGCCGCCCGCGATTGTCAGGAGGCCGAAGATAATGAAGTAAATTTCAGTCGGGCCAAACATGAGAAGAGGTGCTCTGCATCGTTAAGCCAGATCGTGGATGCTGTCCACCGGAGCGGCCAGCCGCCGACTCTCCAAGCACGAAACCGCGCGCGCGACTTTTTTTCACCGGTTGGCCTTGAGCAGCAGCACAGGCACGTCTACCTGGTGCCGCACCTTATCCGCGGTGCTGCCGTGGAGAAGATCGCTGATGAAGCGGTGCCCGTGGGTGGACATCGCAACGAGGTCGACGCCGCGCTCTGTAGCCACCTTGATCACTTCGTCGGCCGGTTCCCCGAGTGCGAGGAGGTAATCGACCGTAAAACCTTCGGCGCGCAGCTCAGCCGCACGCGCGGCCAGGTAAGCCCGGTCCTCGCGCATCTCCTCGCTCTCGGCGAGCTCAAGCCGGTCGTAATTGCGCGCCACCCAGCCATCGGCGACGTGCAGCAGCAACAAGCGCGCGCCGGTCAGCTTCGCGAGCGGCTTGATGTGCTCGAGGATGACCTCATCCGCCTCGCTATTTTCCAAAGCAACCAAAATGTGCTGATACATGGCGATCGTTTATTCCGTGGGCAGCCCGAGAAAACCATAGAAGGCTTTGAGCATCGGAGACGGGACAAAGGTATCAAAGAGCAGCTTGACGTTAAGGATAATGATCACTCCGGCGATGAGCCAGCCCAGCACCCGCAGCCAGAGCCGGTTGGCGAACTCGCCCATTTTCGCCTTTTCATCGGTGAAACGCATCAACGGCCAGACTGCGAATCCGAGTTGCATGCTCAGGACCACCTGGCTCGCGATGAGCAATTCCGTCGTCTTCGCCTCGCCGTAGTATCCGATCACGCAGATCGCGGGCACGATCGCGATCGCCCGCGTGATGAGACGGCGCAGCCACGGGCGCAGGCGGATGTTAATGAAGCCCTCCATCACAATTTGCCCCGCGAGCGTGCCGGTTAGAGTCGAGTTTTGGCCCGAGGCGAGCAGCGCGACGGCAAACAAAGCGCTTGCGAACCCGACCCCGAGCATCGGGCTGAGCAGTTTGTAGGCGTCCTGGATTTCCGCCACATCCTGATGGCCCGACCAATGAAAGACGGCGGCGGCGAGGATCAGAATGGCGCCATTGATGAAGAGCGCGAGCATGAGGGCGACGGTCGAATCTATCGTCGCGAACTTGATCGCCTCGCGTTTGCCAGCAGGGGTCGGTTCAAATTTGCGCGTCTGCACGATGGAGGAATGCAGATACAAATTATGGGGCATGACAGTCGCGCCGATGATGCCGATGGCGACATAGAGCATCCCGGGGTGAGTAATGATCTCCGTGCTCGGAATAAATCCGAGGAGGATGCCGGTCAGGCTGGGTTTGGAGAAAAAAAGTTCGGCCGCGAAGCAGCTGCCAATGGTGGCGATGAGTGTGATCACCACCGCCTCGATGTAACGGAAGCCTTTGCTTTGCAGGAAAAGCACCAGAAGTACGTCGAGCCCGGTGATGGCGCATCCCCAGACCAGCGGGATGCCGAAAAGAAGTTGCAACGCAATCGCCGAACCGACGATCTCGGCCAGATCACAGGCGGCGATCGCGATTTCGCAGAGGATCCAAAGAAACCAGACTGTCGGAGTGGAATAATGATCGCGGCAGGCTTGCGCCAGATCGCGTCCCGTACCGACGCCGAGTTTGATGCATAAATGCTGGAGGAGAATCGCCATCAGATTCGAGATCATGACGACCGAGAGCAGGGTGTAACCGAATTGCGCGCCGCCGGCCAGATCGGTCGCCCAGTTTCCCGGGTCCATGTAGCCGACCGCCACGAGAAAGCCCGGGCCTGAGAATGCGAGCAGCTTGCGCCAGAAGGAAGCGTTCGCCGGGACAGTGATGCTGCGATGGACCTCGGGGAGCGAAACCATCCCGCCGCTCCGCTTCCAGGTGCCGGGATGGTCTGCGGCCTCGTCAGTTGCTTCCGGCATCAGGATTAATTTAACGAATTCTACATCTCGGAGCCAATGCTCAAAAATGTAGCACAGGCTACAAATTCATCTTCCGGTTGTCAACCGACGCTCCTTTTGATTTGTTCCTACCCATGCCGGCCTCCGCAAAATCCGCGAAATCCCGCAAACGCCGGCCTGCCCTGCCTTACCGGCATCCGCGCCGGACACGCGAGGAACATTCCCACGAGACGGCACAGGATTACGTTGAAATCATCGCCGAGCTCATCGCCGCGACCGGCGAAGCGCGTGTCATCGACCTGGCGCGGCGGCTTGGCGTCACCCATGTGACCGTGGCGCGCACCATTCAGCGGCTGCAACGCGAAGGCTTGGTCACGAGTCGACCCTATCGCTCCATTTTTCTTACCTCGAGCGGGAGCAAGCTCTCGGAGGAATCGCGCACCCGGCATGAAGTCGTGGTCGAGTTCTTGAAGTCGTTAGGCGTGCCCGCCCTTGTCGCGGAGTCGGACGCAGAGGGGATCGAGCATCACGTAAGCGAGGAAACGTTGCGCGCCTTCGTCAAAGCCCTGCGCCAACGGAAGCGGCGAAAAGGAACTCGTTAGCCAAGACGGAAGCGCAGATCGCGGATCACTCTCCCGCCAAAGCGCTCTTTCAGTTTGCGCAGGATCTGGGGCTTGTTTACCCGCTCGAGCTCATAGTGCAATGCCGGTTGCAGAACGTGCACGTAGAGGATGCCGTCGCGCAGAGCGATCGGGCAGGAGTGCGCCGCGATGAACTCACCCACGAGCGCTTTCCACGCCCCAAGAATCTCATGTTCGTGTAAACGCTCCCGAAGTCCGAGCTTGTGCATCACTTTCGGCATCAATTCGGCGGTCGACTGCGTGCGATCCGGTCGGGGTGGATCGCTCGGCAGCCCCCGCCATTCAGCGATGATCGCGCGCCGGAGAGAAGGAGTCATTGATGGGGCGGGACGGCTGGATCAACAGGCGCTGCCGATCGATTTTTCGGCGAGCCGGCCTGATCTTCCGCCGCCAGGCGCGCTTCGGCGGCGGCGATCATGGCCTGGAAGCGGGGATCGTCTCGCAGCGGATCGAGATCCGGGTCAATTTTTGCGTGGTTTAGCAGCCCCGTCGTAATTGCCTCGAACGCCGGTCCGAGCAATTCGAGCGCTTCCTCTCTGCCTTTCGGATCGCTCGCCAGGCCACAGGCAAAATTATAGCGCATGTGCGTGTTGTCTGGATCAATCAGCAGGGCACGATCTATCCATTCCCGGGCGCGCTCGGCTTTGCCAAGGATGGCAAGAGCACTCACTCCCCAGCCCGTAACCGCTCCGTTGTTCGGATCCTGCGCGAGAGTTTTTTCCGCTCTGGCGAACGTGATCTCAGCCGCGCGTCGGACAGCCTGGGAATTTCCGAGAGCGGCGTAACACGTCGTCAACATGGCTGGCGAAGCAACGTCTGTTTCCATGAGAGCCGTCGCCTTTTCCCAATAGCGAATCGCGTCCTCCAGCCGGTGCTGTCGGAAATACAAAAGGCCCGCCGACCTGTTCACCTCAAAGGACTCGGGGTCGAGACGAAGGCCGCTGGCAATTTCGGCGGAAGCTTCGTCGTGACGACCGTTTTCGGCGAAAATTCTCGCCTTTACGGCATGGGCCGCGGCCAGATTGGGGTCCAGGGCAAGCGCGCGTTCCGCCGCCGCCAGGCCATCTTCGCCTTTGTCGCCATGAATGAAGCGCACGATCATTTGGCCAAGAGCCAAAAGGGCCCAGGCATCTGCATAATTGGGATCGATTTCTGTGACGCGGCGAGAGAGGCGGATGGTGGCTGCCGCTCGTCTTGGATCGCTTTCACCGCCGGTGACATAGTTCTGTCGCGCCATCAGATAAAGATTGTATGCCTCGACACTGTCCGTGCCGCGCCGCTCGATAGCTTTCTTCTCCTCGGGAAGGAGTTTCAACTTCAGCGCCTTGACGATGGCTTCGGAGATTTCGTCCTGAAGGGCAAAAATGTCGCTCAGGTCCCGGTCGTAGCGTTCGGCCCAGACGTGATCGTTGGTTGTCCCGTCGATCAGCTGTGCCGTAATCCGCACACGGCCGCCGGCTTTTCGCACGCTGCCTTCCAGCACATGGCTGACCTTCAACTCGCGCGCGACCTTCGGAAGATCAACATGCCTGCCCTTGTACATGAAGGCGCTGTTGCGCGAGATGACCGCGAGCGCGGAAACCTTGCTCAGATCGGTGATGATGTCCTCACTGATGCCGTCGCTGAAATACTCCTGCTCGGCGTCGCCGCTCATGTTGGCAAAGGGGAGCACGCAGATCGAGTGCCGGCGGGGTTGCTCCGCTTTTTGTTCTCCAGCCTCGCTGCGTCCGGCAGCCGCACGCACAGAGAACACATGCACGGGACGCTCGATGTTCTTGACCGTGTGTTCGCCCATGTCCTCAAAGGCGCAGGACATCTTTCCCTCAACGTTGTCTCGGACCATTTTGGAGAGAGCCACGCCTCCCACCGGAGCGAGCGCCTGAAGCCGCGCCGCCACGTTGACGCCCTCGCCATAAATGTCGTCGCCCTCGACGATCACTTCGCCAAGATTGATGCCGATGCGGTAACGGATGCGCCTGCCTTCGGCGCTCTCAGTCCCGGCCTTTTCCGTCGCTTCTTGTATCGCGAGCGCACAGTTCACAGCGGCGATGACGCTGGAAAACTCGACCAATGCGCCGTCGCCCATCAGCTTGAACACGCGGCCGCCATGAGCGGCAACTTGAGGATCGAAAATTGTGCTCCGGTTGGCCTTCAACCGTTCCATGGTCCCAGTCTCGTCGGCCTCCATGAGGCCGCTATAGCCAACCACATCGATGGACAGGATAGCGGTGAGTTTGCGTTGCATGATCCCAGGCTGGGACGCGCAGCCTACCATGGACCGCGGCTCAGCTGCAATCTCGTACCAGACTGCGGGCAGCGGCCAAGATTCGGCAGACGCCGCTCGTTTACGCCTCACCGAAAGCCGCGACGCTCAATACTTCCGCCGCATGTTGCTTGGCAAAATATTGAGCTCCGTCCGGTACTTCGCGACTGTGCGCCGCGCGATCGGGATACCGCGCTGACCCAGAATCTCGACGATTTCCTTGTCGCTCAACGGCGCGCTGCCCGATTCGCTTTTCACCAGGTTCAGGATCGCTTCCTTCACGCTCGTGTTGCTCATCGAGACGCCACTCGAGGTTTGATAGCCGGGCGTGAAAAAGTATTTCATCTCAAAAACGCCCTGCGGCGTGGAGATGTATTTGCCCGAGATAGCACGGCTCACCGTCGTCTCGTGCACACCGACTGCATCGGCGATTTGCACCATCGTCATCGGTTTCAAGTGCGCCGAACCGTGCTCGAGAAATTCCTTCTGCCGATCGACGATCTGGTGCGCGATGTTGGAGATCGTCTGCTGGCGCTGGTGAATTGATTTGATGAGGAATTTCCCGCTTCGGATCTTATCCCGGATGTAGTCCTTCACTTCGCTCCCATTGCCGTCCTGCGCCATGATGTCCTTGTAAGTGTTGCTGATCCGCAGGTGCGGAATCTGTTCGCCATTCAGGATGATCTGGTATTCGCCCTGAATTTTTTCCACGGTCACATCGGGCAGGACGTAATTTTGCGGCGCCTCGGCAAAGATCTGGCCGGGCCTCGGATCGAGTTGCGCAATGTTGTTGGCCGCCTTTTGCACCTGCTCGACCGTGATCCCCATCCGGCGCGCGATCTCAGGAAACCGCCGCTTGCCCAGGTCGACCATGTGATCGGAAACGACCCGGTATTCGAGGCTCTTCTCGCGCCCGTCCCTCTTGAGCTGAATCAGGAGGCATTCGCGCAAATCGCGCGCACCCACACCCGGCGGATGAAAGCTCTGGACGAGCGTAAGCATGAGCTCGAAATCCTCCTGCGGGATGCCGGTGTTCATCGCCATCTCTTCCGGCGTCGTCTGGAGGAAACCGTTGTCGTCGATGTTGCCAATGATGAGTTCCGCCGTCTTGCGGTCGTCGCTGCTCAGGGCATTTTGATTGAGCTGCCCAACGAGATGCTGCTGCAAAGTTTCCTGGGTGGCGATGGAATCGAAAAAGAACTGGCGCTTCTCCTCGTCCTCCTGCGAGCGGCCGCTGTAGCTGCTCGATTGCGCCATGTAATCGCGCCATTCATCATCGAGCTTGGCCAGCTGATCGAACTCTTCCTTGAAATTATCTTCCGCCGGTTCGCTCTCGGAAACCTGCCGCTCCTCCTCCGTCGGCTCGGCCAGCTCCTCGAGCACCGGGTTGGTCTCCATCTCCTGCTGAACGAGATTGCGCAACTCGAGGAGAGGCGCCTGGAGAATGAGCAGACTTTGCTGGAGCTGCGGCGCAAGGACCTGCTGCAGGGAAAGATTTTGAGACTGAAACATTCCCGGGCCGGCCATGGGCGAAGGGTATCAACTGGGCTCCTTCCCGCAAGCAGTTTTCGCGCCGCACACCAGTGGAGGGCACCTCGTGCGGGCGGAGGAACGTGACTTGCTTCGCTATTTGGGCGAGACGGTTGCTTATGAAAAAACTGACATTACTCGGTGGCCTTCTGCTCCTTGCCACTTCGATCAACGCCCAGTCCCCCGCGGCCAACGAACAGGAACAGGTGGTGGCGATGTTGAAGGAAGTGCAGGCCCAACAACTCCAGATCGCGGACAATCAGGCCAAGATTGACGAGAAGTTGGCGACCCTGGCCGAAGCCATCCGCGTGGCAAGAATCTACGGCAGTCGGGGAGGTCGCTAGGATGAAAACTTTGCTCCTTACCACGCTCGTTTTCGTTGGCCTAACGACTGAGTTGATCAGGGCCCAAAATCCCACGCCGGTCATCGTCCAGGCCGCGACTTCCGCCCCCGCTGCCGCTGCCGCCGCTGCGCCGAATTCCGCTGCCAGTATCGGCCTCGACAACCGGGTCATGTTGCAGCTTTTGCAGGAAATGCAGGCCACGAACGCGGCCACGATTAAGAAACAGGAAGCCACACTGCTCACCCTCGACGCGCTGCAGAAAGCCGCCGAAGAACTCAAGATCTTTAGCAAGCGCGGCTAGGTCTCCGCCGCGGCTTTCTCTCAATCAACCTCAGAGAAGACGAATCTGAGTCGCATGTTTCCGGCGTGCGATACTCCGCGTTGCGGCTTTTTGACACGGACTGCACCATTCGCTAATCCGCCCGCATGCCGGCCAGCCCTTGGTTTCGTTTGGAACGTAGCGCGGAATCAACGAAGCTCTCCGCAACGTCTGCAGGAAGGCATGAACAAACTATCCACCCTTCTCAACGTCGCGTTCTGGTTCGCAGCTTCACCCATTTTCGCTGCCGAAGCGCCCCAGGTCATCGATGTCAAAATGACCGGCCACGGCAAACCGGTTATCTTCATTCCCGGCGTTGCCACTTCCGGCGCGGTCTGGGACGACACGGTGAGACATTTGCAGGACAAATACGAATGTCACGTCGTTAACATTGCCGGCTTCGGCGCCATGCCGCCGGTCAAAACCAATCACCTGCTCGAGGACGTCCGCAACCAGATCATCGCCTACGCTCGTGCCCGGAAACTCGACAAACCCGCCGTCATCGGGCACAGCCTGGGCGGGACACTCGCGATCGCGATCGCCGAGCAAGCGCCCGACTTGCCGGGCGACGTAGTTTGCGTCGACAGCCTGCCTTTTCTCGCTGGGATCAGATTCCCCGGCGTCCGCAATGAGGACGACGCCGGGAAAGCCGTCGCCGCGGCCCGCCAGACGATAGAAAAGCAAACCGCGGATCAATTCGCGTCGCATCCACCTGCGGAGTCCAATCCGTCGCCGGCCACCAAATCGGAATACGCCCGGCGAATTGACGAGCTTTGCGGCCAATCCGATCCAGCCACCGTCGCCCAGGCAAGGATCGAAGTACTCGGGACCGATTTCCGTCCGGCGTTGGGCAAAATCAAATGCCCGATCCTTGTTCTCGGCGCGCTGGCCGGTAAGTCGCAAACCGCGTCCCGCGAAACGCTCGAAGAGAATTACCGAAAACAATATGCGAATGCGCTACAGACGCGTTTCGAATTCTTCCCCGGGTCGCGGCATTACCTCATGCTCGACGATCCCGCCGGATTCTACGCTGCGCTCGAGAGAGAACTCGCCATCCATGAGCCCGCTCGTTAGGCCGCCGCCGGCGCAAAACCCGGCATCACTTCATCTACCTAGGGATGCGGCGCGCCTGCGGGTTGCGCTTCGTCAGGCTTCGATTGTGTCGCCTTGCCCGTCATCGGCACGAAGCGCACCGGCAAGATCATCCGTTGCTCGAGTCGGCCGTCTTTCTTCTCGAACAAATAGAGATTCTGAATCCCCGTTGAACCCACCGGGATAATGATGCGCCCGCCTTCCTTCGTCTGATCGATCAGCGGCTGCGGCACGTGATCAGGTGCACAGGTCACGATCACCGCGTCGAAGGGCGCGTGCTCCGGCCACCCTTGGTAGCCGTCGCCGATTTTCACGTGCGCATTCTTATAACCGAGGCGCTGCAAGGTCGCGGCGGCACGTTTGCCTAACGGCTCGATAATTTCGATCGTGTAAACCTCCGCCGCCAACTCGCCCAGGATGGCCGCCTGATACCCGGAGCCCGTCCCGATCTCCAAGATCCGGTCGGTCGGTTTCACGCGCAGCTTTTCGGTCATCAGCGCGACGATGTAAGGCTGCGAAATGGTTTGGTCGTAGCCAATCGGCAACGGTTGATCCGTGTAACTCAGATCGCGCACCGCCTCGGGCACGAACGCGTCTCGCGGTACTTTGCGCATCGCGGCCAGGACGCGCGCATCCGTCACACCGCGCGTAGCGATCTGCTCCTGCACCATGCGCTCGCGCTCGGTGCTGAAATCGTGCGCCGGCGCCGAGACCGGTTTGCAGCTCGCCAGAGCCAGCAAGAGGCAGAGCGCCGTACGCCTCAGTCGGACTGCCATGATGCAAACTCGGCGTAACCTGCTTACTTTGCAGCCCATAATTTCCGCTTTTGCCTGCCCATGAATGATGAACGCTCAGTTGCCGAAGACGTTGCCGCCGAGGAGGGACCGCACGCCCATGAAGGTCCGCCGATGACGGAGCTGGAACGGATTCGCCATTCCTGCGCCCACGTCCTCGCGACCGCCATTCTGCGCCTCTGGCCGGAAGCGCAGTTCGCCGCCGGGCCACCGGTCGAGAACGGTTTTTATTACGACGTCGAGCTGCCGCACCGCATCTCGCCCGAGGATTTCGAGAAGATCGAGGCCGAGATGAAAAAGGAGATCAAAGCCAACCATCGCTTCGAGCGCGTCGCACTTTCGCGCGCCGACGCGCTGGAGATGGCGTACCGTGGCGAACTTGGCGCCCTCGGCGCGAGACCGGACCCAAGCAAGTTCAAGCTCGATATCATCCAGAACATTCCCGAGGGCGAGACGATCACCCTCTATCGCAACGGCGATTTTACCGATCTCTGCGCCGGCCCGCATGTCATGCGCACCGGCAACATCGGCGCCTTCCGCCTCACGAACGTGGCCAGCGCCTACTACAAAGGCGACGAAAACAATCCGCAGCTCCAGCGCATCTACGGCACCGCCTTCAAGAACAAAACCCAGCTCGAAGAATACTTCGCCATGCTCGAGGAAGCGAAGAAGCGCGACCACCGCAAACTCGGCAAAGAACTCGAGCTCTTCGCCTTCGACGACGACGTCGGACCGGGCCTCCCGCTCTGGCTTCCGCGTGGCGCTGCCATCATCGAAGAACTGGAAAAGCTCGCCAAGGAAACCGAATTCGCTGCCGGGTATCAACGCGTCCGCACGCCGCACATCGCGCGCGAGAGTATGTATGAAAGGAGCGGCCATCTTCCCTACTATGCGGATTCGATGTTCCCTCCGATGGAATTGCGTGAGACGGCACACGATGCACAGGCGACGTCGCTGCTTCAGCAGATGGATGAAACAGCGACGAACGCAAGAGACAAGCTGATCGAGTTCGGCTTTTTGCCAGTGCTTAAGGAACGGTCATGTGGATCTAGAATCCGTAAACGAAGCGTCTGAAGCGGTTTCAAGACGAGCGACCGAATGAGGAATTGGCGAAGCTAATCGATGAAACGGGCTGGATTTCTGTGCGCTCGACGATCGTTGCAGAGCTACCTTGGTCGCACTGATCGCTACTACCTCAAAGCGATGAACTGCCCGCATCACCACAAGCTCTTCGCCGCGGTGCCGCACAGTTATCGCGACCTCCCGCTGCGCCTCGCGGAGTACGGCTGCAACTACCGCTACGAACAAAGCGGCGAACTTTTCGGCCTCATGCGGGTGCGCTCGCTCCAAATGAACGACGCCCACATCTACTGCACGGAGGAGCAGTTCGAAGAGGAGTTCAACGCCGTCAACCAAATGTATCTGAAGTATTTCAAGATCTTCGGGATCGAGAAATACGTCATGCGATTCTCGACCCACGATCCGGCCAAGCTTGGTCAGAAGTTCGTCGATAACGGTCCGCTCTGGCTCAAGACCGAGGAGATGGTGCGCGGCGTCCTGCAACGAAGCGGGATCAACTACGTGGAAGTGCCTAACGAAGCGGCCTTCTACGGCCCGAAGATCGATGTTCAGGTCTGGAGCGCGATCGGGCGCGAGTTCACGATCGCCACCAACCAGGTCGATTTCGCCGTCCCGGCGCGCTTCGGCCTCGTTTATAAAACCCGCGAAAACACCGAAGCCACCCCGCTCTGCATTCATCGTGCGCCGTTAGGCACGCACGAGCGATTCATCGGTTTCCTGATCGAACATTACGCCGGCAACTTCCCTCTCTGGCTCGCACCCGAGCAGGTGCGCGTCCTGCCCATCGGCGATGAGGCGCCGCTCCTAGAATACGCACGGGCCATCCAAAACGAGCTCCGCGCTCACGAGGTCCGGGCCGAGCTCGACGCGAGCAGCGACCACATCAAAGCCAAGATTTCCAACGCCGAGCAAATGAAAGTCCACACCATGCTGGTGATCGGAAACCGCGACCTGAAAGCCAACGCCGTCAGCGTCCGCGTCCATGGCCAAGGCAACCTCGGCGCCAAGCCGCGCGACGAAGTTATCGCTGACCTGAGGCAAGCAATCGCGGCCCGAAGTCCCTAGGTCCGAACGGACGGCGACATCTTTGGTCGGGACCGCCTCGATTGACGAGCGCGCTCGCAGTTGAGGCAAGCCGACTTTGGCGAATTAGAGCTGGCAAATAACAGAGCATCGGGAAATTTGCTTTTGAGGTAGGGATACAGACGTTGCGGCCGATGAGCGACGATTCCAAACAGTGGAGTAAGCTCTTGCAAGCGATAGCCAAGGGCGTCGTGATTCCGATTGTTGGCCGGGATCTGCTGCGCATTCAGATCGAGGGACGCGAGCAACGGCTTTACGACCACCTGGCCGCCAAGCTCGCCACTCGACTGGAGGTGCAATGCGATGCCCAGGCCAGCATCGACCAGGTGGTGGCGGCTTACCTCAACGCCAGCCGGCGGAACTCGCGCGACGATGTGAATCTGCAGATCTTCGAGATCCTCCGCCAACTCCGGGATGACCACGGCCAGATCCCGGTCCCCAAGCCGTTGCGCAAGCTGGCCACGATTGAGCCCCTGCGCCTTTTTGTCAGCACGACCGTCGATTCGCTCCTCGCGAACGCGCTCGGCTCGCCGCCGGACCATATTTTCGCCTACGCGCCCAATGCGGCGCTGGCCGACATTCCGCGTGATTATCTCCGGTCGCCCCATCGCGTCGTCTTTCATCTTTTCGGCCGGATCTCCGGCATTCCGGACAGCGCGCTGATCGATGAGGAGATCTTGGAATTCATCTGGAAGTTGCACGAGGAATCGCTCTCCACGCGCCTGGCTAATCTCTTTGACGAGTTGCGGACCAAACGCCTCCTCCTGATCGGCAACTCCCATCCGGACTGGCTGGCTCGCTTCTTCATCCGCCTGGCTTGCCGGGACCGCCTTTATAGCGGGAGTGATGCGCGCGAATTCGTGGCCGATGGCGAAGTGGTGGCGGATGCGGACCTGCGCAATTTCCTCGAGAATTTCAGCCCGCAAACAAGGTTCTTTGGCGTGGCCGATCCAATCGATTTTGTCGATCAGCTGGCCGAGAAGTGGGATGCCTTTCCCGACAAACCGGCCGCGACCGAGGCGGGCGACCAGCTGGCCCCGGCCGCCGGAAAACCTCCCGCAGTTTTCGTGAGTTATGCCAGCCAGGACCGGGCGGCCGTCGAGCGATTGCAGAGCAGCCTGGGCGAGGCGGGATTGGATGTCTGGTTCGACAAGGCGCGCCTCGAGTCGGGCGATCCCTGGTGGCCGGTGATCGAGCAAAACATCGCCACCTGCGACGTCTTCGTCCCTGTCATCTCTGCCAATACCAATAAGCGCGACGAAGGCATCTTTATCCGGGAATGGAATCGCGCCCTGGACCGCCTGGATGACATGGACAAAACGACTGCGCGGTTCATCCACCCGGTTATCGTGGACGATACGGCGGACGGAGCGGTCACGTTCGGCGGCTTTCGCGAGTTCCATTACGCCCGGGCGACAGGCGGCGAGCCGCCGAGCGATTTCGTCAAGACCCTGACCGCCATCGTGCGCGAGCGCCGATTGAGAGCCGCTGCCAAATGATCGCTGCCCCGGAGCCCCTGGCGAACGCGCAGCACCCGTGGATTGGGTTGGCCTCCTTTACTGAAGGGGATTGCGAGTTCTTCGCCGGGCGCGGCGACGAGATCGACGAACTTCTTCGCCTACTGCAGCGAGACACTCTTACCCTCCTCTATGGAGTCTCCGGCCTCGGCAAGACTTCGCTGCTCCACGCAGGAATCTTTCAGGCGGTGCGAAAGGACAACTGGCTCCCGGTTGCCATCCGACTGGACTACACTGAGACCGCGCCGCCGCTGGCTGCGCAAGTGCTCCTCGCCATCTCGACGGCGGCCGCTGCGGCGCGGGTGGAAGCTCCGGCGCCCCGTCCCAGCGAAGGTCTTTGGGAATTCTTCCACCGCGAAGACAACCATTTTTGGAGTCCGCACAACGACCTCGTCACGCCCTTTCTCGTCTTCGACCAGTTCGAAGAAGTTTTCACCCTCGGGCGGGAGAATCTGGCCCGAGGCGGGCGGGTCTCAGAGTTTATCAGCGAGCTAGCCGGTCTGGTCGAAAACCGTCCGCCGGCCGCCTTGCGCGAAGATCCCCCGTGCGCGCGAGAGTTCAATTTTCGGCCGGCCTCTCTCAAAGTTCTCCTGGCCATGCGCGAGGATTATTTGGCGGAGCTCGATGGGATTCGCTCCCAGTTCCGCGCCCTCGGCCAGAACCGCCTCCGCCTCCTGCCGATGGGCGAGCGGCAGGCGCGCCAGGTGATCGACCTCGGCGCATCGCTCCTTGCGCCCGGGGTGGCGGATCGAATCGTCGAATTTGTCACCGGTCGGGAAAGCAACGGAGAGGAAACGACGGTGGCGCCCGCGCTTCTCAGCCTCGTCTTACGCGAACTCAATGAACGGCGCCTCGCCCTGGGGCCGGAAGCGAAAATCACGCCCGACCTGCTCGATGTCGAAAAACAAAAAATTCTCGAAAACTTCTATCTCCGCACCGTTCACGACTTCCCCGCCGGTGTCCGAAATTTCATCGAGGACGAACTCCTGACTGCGACCGGCTATCGCAACAGCTGCGCGCTCGATGACGCGCTCCGCCGTCCGGAAGTCACTTCCTCCATTCTCGATCAACTGGTCAACCGTCGCCTCCTCTCCTACGAGGACCGCCACCAGGCTCGCCGGGTCGAGATCACGCACGACGTGCTCGCTCCGGTCATCAAAACGAGCCGGGATACTCGCCTGACCCGCGAGGCCCTGGCCCAGGCTGAGCGACAAGAAGCCGAGGCGCGCGAAAATGCGGGAGTGGTGCAGAGAGTTCAAACAACGACTCTGGCGGTCGCCTTATTGTTAGCCGCTCTTTGGCTCGTTAGTGCGGTCTTTGTCGGTAAGAGGCCCGACCAGGGCTCGCAATGGTTGAGCAAGATTTACCAAGAGTTACAAAAAGAAACGGCGAAGTCACCGGACCAGACAAAGATCGAGGAGGCACGTCGCGAACTGCGACTACTGGCCAGCCAGAGTAAGCCGGATCCGCAGGGCTTCTATGGTAATGCCCAACTCTATGCTGATATGTCCCAGATTGCCGAAACGTTGGCCCGGGACAAGAAACTGGACACCAAAGACAAGTTTGCTGGCGGATATCTATGAAACTCTCGGGAACAAAAGCCTGACTCATGAAGAAACGCTTAATCGCACAAACCGTGACTTCAAGAAGCTAGCCGATAATCCCCAGGCGGCCATCGCCCGATTCACTATCGATAACTATCAACGGGATCATAACCGGGCTTCCTTCCCCCTCCAGGCGTTCTCGCTCTTCCTCGTCCTGGTCGTGTTGCCGGTTTGGTTGACGCGTCGCTTTCTCGGTCGAGAATCGATCTGGCGGAAGTTCCGACGACCCGGACGGAACGAGGTTGCGAACCCGAAACGTCCGAATCCGTTTTTTCGCATGTTCGCCGCCTTTGTCGACCTCGTGATCGCGGTCGCGCTCGGTGCGCTGGTCGGACGCCTCTTTCTCGGGGTCGCTGGGATACTCGGTGTTTGGTTCACTGGGGAAATTTCCGATATGGCCTGGGGACTGAACCACCTGGTGGGACTTTTCGGTCTCTTTTGTTGCTCCAGCCTCTACTTGCTCTTTTGCGATGCGATCCACTACACGCAACGGCGATCAATCGGAAAGATTGTTTGTAGGCTCGTCCCTGTCACTCTAACTCCAGAAGGTGGCGCTGTAAGTATGGGAGTGTCAGCGAAACGAAATGGACTTCTGGCCCTGGCCTGGGGATTGATCACCCTTTACTCATTCTCGCCCACAGCTAATGACCCGGCGCTGGGATTCGTTCGTGAATGGATCGGCACTTTGAAGACCTTGGGCAACGCCGGCGCTATTTTGTTCCTAATCCTGGGAATCGAAGAGTTCATTCTGGCCTGGTTCAAGGACGGCCGCACCGTGTTGGATCGACTCTCCGGAACCAAGGTCGTCCGCGAGGCATAGTTAGCTCGTTAGGCAAAGCCCCTCTCTGGCGGGCGCAAAGTCACCTTGGCGGGAACCCTGCGAAGTGCGCCGGCCTGACCGTCCTGGCCACGGCGCGACCGACCTGTTGCACCTCGGCAATGTGCTCGACCGAATCCATCTGTTGCACAAACTGCGGCGTGATCTGCGGAAGGCCGAGCTCGTCGAGTCCCTCGCGCGAGAGCTCGGCGTTGTAGCGAACGTAGGTAAAGAGCTTGGGCGCGTCGCTTATTCCCTGGCCGATGACGGTGCCGACCTCTCGATCGAGCGGTTCACCCGCCAGACACTCGCCGAAGATGCGACAGAGGAAATCCTGCTCGTGCAAGGCGGCCGACATGAGCGCCGAGGGGATGGTCCCGGCGTTGTAGAGAAGATTCATCTCCTCTGGGCTGAGATTGGAGTTGGCGTTTGGGCTGGCCCCGGTTCCGACCGAAACGAGAAGCATTTTATCTGCGCCCGTTTCCCAGCAAAGGCGATACGGCTCGCTCGTGGCCATGAGGAAAAGCTGGAAGGCTGGGTTGTTATACATCGTCACCCCGCCATCGACGAAGACGAACTCTTTCGTCCCGACCTGGATGACCTCGGGCGGAAAATAGGTCGGCGCGGCCGTGCTCGCGCGCACGAGTTGCCAAAGCTTCAGCTCCGTGTTGCGGCCCGTCGCGCCGGGCAGGTTGTATTTCGCCTTGGGGTTATTGGAGAGCGGCCAGGGCGAATCGGTCGTGGCGTTGCGGAGGACGATCATGAGCAGCGTCCGCAGGGTGTCCGATCCGAAAAGAGTGTCGGTGCCGATGACCTCCTGGATCATGGCGGCGAGTTTATCGTCGCGGAATTTCGTTTTGAACCGTTCCCACAGGCGCGCTTTCTCAAACATTTCCGCGCCGCTCTTGACGTAAAACGTCCGGATCTGATCGACGCTCAACCCGCGTGCGACGAGCGTAGCGATGATGGCGCCGGTACTTGTTCCCGCGACATAGTCGAAATAGTCGGCCAGGACGAGACCGGGCTTGCCGCTGACGGCGCGCAGCTCGGCCTCAATTTTGGCCAGGATTTCGACGGAGATGATTCCCCGGATCCCGCCGCCGTCGCAGGCGAGGAGCTTGCGCGGACCGGTCTTGGTGAGTTTGTCTTTGAAGGAAGATGCGGGTTGGGTCATAGCGGAAGAATTGAAGTATCAGCGTCGCGGGCAACGCCAGAGATTGATCATGTTTCGTTAGCTCCAGCGCCGTGAGCGCTTTGTTGAGTCTCAATAAACTGCGAGGTCGTGTTGCCGATCAGATTTTCCGCGCGCTCCACGAGAAGTCGATTGCGCCCGGCGTCATCCGCCTTGGCGTAGTCGGCGGCGCCCACTGAATAAAGTTCTTTTTCCCGCTCGAGCGCTTCGGCCAGCGCGCGGTATTGCAACCAGTTCTCGTGAAACTTGAAGAGCTTCCCTACGGCTGCCGCCACGACAACGACTCCGCCGAGAATGGCCGAGAGCACGCCCGCCCAAAAAGCATCGTGCACCAGCCAAAGATTAACGACCGGGATTGCGGCGCCGGCGAGCAGCGTCGCGACTTCCGCGACGTAGAAGCGGCGCTTGTTCCAGGTCGCTTTGTCGTTATGCCATTTTCGCTGTGGCTCGAGCCGGCGCTCAACGTATTCAAAAGCTTTCTCATTCATGGCAGTTTGGTCGGGTTGATGATCTCAACGAGACCCCCAAGATCGCGAACTTTTTGTTCGAAATCCGAGGTGCCCCCAGGGCCATCGCCGGTCGGCTGCTCGTCCCAAACGAGCAGCGCATGGATTTTGGCGCTGTCGGCCGCTTCGACCCGGGCGGTGTTGATGATCCAGAGATTGTTGCGCGCGTAAATTGAGACATCGTTCGGCTCTTTTCCGAGCCGCTCGGGTTGAATCGCAACCTCGCCCTTTTCGCGCAGGGCGTGAAAACGCTGCACCCAGTCGTTCCCGGCATGACGCACGGAATCGCGGACAAAATCATCGACCTCCTGCGCGAGAAGCAAGCGCAGTTGGGCGCCACGACGGAGAGATTCTTCAGCGAAGAGAATGTCGGCCCCACACGCCCCGCCGCAGACTGCGAGGTCGCCGGCGCCGATCTTCCATTGCTCGAGCTGTTGCGCGATTTTCGCGCGCACAGCGTCTGCCTTGCCCGCGGGAAAGCGTGGTGTCTTCCGATCCGGCTTGTCGATCATGTGCCCGCTACAAATCACAACCTTGTCGAAGCGCGCAGAACGATGCGGAAGTTCCGCCAGTCTTTGCTTCAGCAACTCCGCGACCGGCCCAACTATTTCGGGTTGGTAACCGAGGAGTTGGAAAAGCTGCACCTGCTCGAACATCGATTGGATGTTGAACCAGCTGAGGCTCGGGTCCGCGGTCGCCTGCTCGTAATCATCGAGCGCTTCCTGCGGTTGGCCGAGCCCGAGATGAAGTTCGCCGAGCGTGGCGCGCGCCCAGACTGTGTCGCTTTCCAGTTTCCCGGTTGCGGCGAGTCGCACAGCCGTCTGGAGATCCGCAAGATCGGGAACTTCCGGTGTCACCGTGCGCTTGTTCTCTCGCGCCACATGTTCGAGCAGCCGGGCAAGGGTGACGACGTTGATGCCATTGAAGTAGCTGTCGAGATCATTGCGGATGGCGACTTCGTAGGTAACGAGCGATTTGCGCGCGGTAGCGGCGTTGCGACATGCAAGGGCAAGACGCTCCTCCATTTTTTCTGCGCGGCTCCATGTCGTGCGCCACATATCCTTGTAAACCCGGCCGAGGATGCCTTGCGCCTCGTTATCACCGGGCATGGCTTTCGCCAGACCGCTCAGTTTCTGCTCCGCTTCGCGCGTTCGGCCAAGGCGATTGGCCAACAATGCCAGTTGAGTCTTGACCCGGAACTCTTCCCTGGAGCCCGCTCCGTCCAGATCCTCGCACAGCTCCTTGAAGACCTTCTCCGACTGTGCAAACCGGCCGAGCGCGAGCAGCGAATCACCGCATTGTTGCAGCAGCTTGCGGCGATAGTAGGGCGACGGCACATCACCAGCGAAGCTGAGAATGTCCTCGGCGTGGCCTTCTTTTCCCGCAATCGTCACCCGCTGATTCCATTCGTCGGATTGTTGCTGGTAATGCTTGAAGCGCGCCGTGCCAATGTGACTGGCATCGATCGGTTTTAGGTCTGGGAGACTGGCATAGACCGGACTGCCCTCGGTCGTGCGATCGGCCGCGACGGCGTCACGCAGAGTTTTGCCGAGGCGCGCAACCTCCGCGGTTACGCGGTCCTCCCAGGCAGCGTCGTGTTCCAATGCGGCCACGAAGAGCTTGCCGTTATATCCGAAGGTGCGTTGCGGCGCGACGTCGAACGGACGATCCGCCCATCCCGCGTGCACACAGATCACACCGTGCGGTCCAACCGTGTGGCGGATGCCGAGTTCGTAGAAGACGTTCGCGTTAAGAATCGAGATGTCTGCGAGAACGAAGTCCGCGGTCACGAGCTCCGCGAACATGTCCTTGAGGATGTCCCCCGCTGCTTCTTCATCGTCGGCGCGAAAAGGTTGCAACCCCGCCACTTCAAGCGCAGGACGAAAAAGCCTCTCGTAAACTGCGTCAAAGTCGACTTGAAGTGTTGTATCCTCCTCTTTCGATCCGAGCGGCGGATCGACCTGTGGTCTTTTCGGCACCTCCTTTTTTCCAAAAGGCATGACCACGAAGACGCGCCGCCTGAAACTCACTCCGGTCGCTGTCACGCCACAATTACAGCTTCGCGTCTTCCTCTAAACAAGGAGAATTCATTGGCCGACCAGCGCGTGGCGGACAGGTGCATCCTCCTTTCCGCTTTTGTCTCGCTCATCATGACAACCGCAGCAATAGTCAAGGCGATGAAGCAACCGCGAGTTTCCCTGCTCCCAGGCCTCGTCCCGAAGCCTGGGCCGAACGAGCTTTGAAGGCTTTCCCGCGATGGTTCGCCGGATTTTCAAACTCCTAATCTTCGGAGCGCTCGCGGCGTTTTTTCTCTATTTCTGGATTGAGAAACAGGCCAATTCCACCAGGGAAGGTGGCCGCTCACCTCCTCTGCCCGCGCAAACTTTTTCGAGAACCGCGACCGCGAATCAAGCCGCTCCGCCGGCTGCCGAAACCTGGGGAAACCTGGCCACCCTGCCCGATCATTTCGCGCGGCATGGCTCTGATTTCGGCGCGACGAGCGCGGAGGATTACGCGCGCCTCGCCTGGCAGTTTCTTCAACGCGCAAGGGTGGAAGGATTACCCGCGAAAGTTGATCCGACAGGAACGCTCCGCGTTTACGATCCCGGGACCGGCGCATTCGCCGCTTACAATCGTGACGGCAAAACGAAGACGTTTTTCAAACCCGGCAGCCCAAGCTATTTCGACCGGCAACCGGGGCGCCCGATAGACCTGAAGACGTGGAAATAAGATGAATCACAAGTGCCCGGTCTGCGGTTACCCGAACCTCGAAGAAACGCCGCGCACCCGCATCGGTGGCGGCTCCTACGAGATCTGCCCAAGCTGTGGTTTCCAATTCGGCGTAAGCGATGACGATCGCGGGTTCACCTACGCGCAGTGGCGCGAGAAATGGCGTGCCGGCGGAATGAAATGGTCGAGCAAACAACAGTCGCCCGTCGGTTGGGATCCAGCGCGACAACTGGAAAAAGTTCGGAAAAGGAACTGATGCGGACCTTTCGGCATCGCCGAGGGGGCAGCCGAATCGTCGTCGCGATAGACGCGCCGTTCTTTTTTCCTTCAACAATTGCCGCCTGCCGAATAATCACCGAGGGAAAGTAATGGAACGAATTCGAGTCGCCTCCTTGCAGTATTACATCCGGCCGGTCCAAACCTTCGATCAGTTCCGCGATCAGGTAACCGCGCTCGTCGACACCGCGATCGATTACAAATGTCACCTCATCGTCTTCCCGGAATACTTCACCGTGCAGTTGCTCACGCTCGGCAATGTGCGGCGGCCGATCCGGGAGCAGATTGTCGATCTCGCCCAGTGCGTCTCGCGCTATGTCGAACTTTTCGCCGGCCTGGCGCGGCACCATAAGATCTACATCGTCGCGGGCACGATCCCGGTGCTCGATGAAGCGACTGGCATGTTGCATAACGAATCGCATCTCTTCAGCCCAGCCGGCGAATACAGCGTGCAGGGAAAAATGCACATGACCCGTTTCGAGTCGGAAGAATGGGACGTCCAACCGCGCAAGCAGCTGAAAGTTTTCGAGACCGATTTCGGGAAGATCGCGATCGCGATCTGTTACGATATCGAGTTTCCCGAGATTTCCCGCGCCGCCGCGCACGAGGGTGCGCAGATCATCATCACGCCGAGCTGCACCGATGATCGGCAGGGTTTTCTCCGCGTGCGCTACTGCGCCCACGCGCGTGCGATCGAGAACCAGGTTTACGTGATCCAGGCCTGCACCGTCGGCTCGCTTCCCATGGTGCCGGCCGTCTCGCTCAACTACGGTCAGGCTTCCATCCTCACCCCGAGCGATTTCTCTTTCTCGCGCGATGGCATTCTGGCCGAGGGCTCGATCAACCAGGAGATGATGGTGATCGGCGAGTTGAACCTGAAGACGATCCATGAAGGGCGCGAGTCGGGAACGGTCCTGCCGTTGCGCGACAGCAAACGAACCCAGGACATGCTCGCCCACACCGAGTTGGTGAAGCTGCGATGAGCGAAGCAAACTCGCCGCGCCCCGAAGTTATCGTCCGGAACACGCGCCCGGAGGATTTCGCGCAGATCATGGAAATGACGCGCGAGGTTTATCACGAGAGCCCTTCCTGGAAAGCCGAACAGCTCGCTTCGCACCTTGCAGTTTTTCCCGAAGGGCAATTCGTCGCGGTGGAGGAAGAGACCGGGCGGGTCGTCGGGATGGCGGCGAGCCTGATCGTTCTCTGGGATGATTACGATATGACCTCGAGCTGGCGCGATTTCACCGAGCACGGAACCTTCACAAACCACGATCCACAAAACGGCCGCACCCTTTATGGGGCGGAAGTGATGGTTCGGCCTAACGAACAGGGCCGGGGCATCGGGCAAAAGCTTTATGCCGCCCGGCGCGAGCTGATGCAACGGCTCGGCCTCTTGCGCATTCGCGCCGGCGCGCGTCTCGCCGGCTACTATCTCCACGCCGATCGCCTGACCCCGGAGCAATACGTGAAAAAGGTCGTGGCCGGTGAGCTCAAGGATCTCGCGCTCTCCTTTCAGCTCAAGCAGGGTTTCGTGCCTCTCGCGGTGGCCCCGGATTATCTCCATCACGATCCGGAAAGCCTCGGCTTCGCCGCGGTCATCGAGTGGCTCAACCCCGAGGTGGCGACGCCCGAAAACTATTCGCGCCAGCAAGAGAGATTCCGAACCCAGTTCCCTTGAGCCTTGCCTCCGCCCCGCGCGAGATTCTCGACGACTCGCGTAACCGGTTTCGTTTGCCGATCGCGGCCTCTGTAAGTTTCCCGACCACACTCTTATCTTGCAGGCACGAGGAAACTAATTAAACTAGTCTGGTTTCCTAAGTCTCTTAGGAGCAAAACGAGATGCAGCCTGCGACAAAATGTACAAAACGAGACGCGCCAAAGCAGACTTCCCTTGCACCGAGGGCGGCCGCGCGCAGCGCCATTTCCCCGCGCCGTCGGGTGCTGGAGGCGGCCCGCAGCCATTTCTTTAGTCATGGTTTCCGGACCGTGACGATGGACGATCTGGCGGCCGAACTAGGCATGAGCAAGAAGACGCTCTACGCTCACTTCCCGAGCAAGGAGGCGCTGCTCGAAGCAGTCATGAAAGACAAGTTCGCCCGGGTCGGGGCGACGCTGGAGGCGATTCAACGCCAGCAACCGGATGATTTCGCCGCCCGGCTGCACGCCATGCTCCACGGGATGCAGCGCGAGCTGGCTGAGCTCAGGCCGCCCTTCGTGCGCGACATGCGGCTGAAGGCGCCACACATTTTCAAGCGTCTCGAGCAACGACGCGCGCGTTTGATCGAGACGCACTTCCGCGGCTTGTTCCAGACCGGCCAGCGTTCCGGCGATGTGCGCCGCGATATCCCGGTCAGGCTCATGATCGAAACCATTCTGTCGGCCATCCAGGCGATCATGAATCCGCAGAAGCTGGAGGAACTGGGGCTCTCGCCCAAAGAGGCCTTTGCCGGCGTAATCGGAATCGTCCTGCGCGGCGTGCTCCTGCCGCAGAAAGGAAAACGATGAAGGCACTCCGGAAGTCAGGGCGAGAAAGGCTGCGGAGTTTTGTTTGCCTAACGAGCATGGTTTGGCTTGTCGCCGGTTGCGATCAGGCACCGAAGGATCGCTACCAGGGCTATGTCGAAGGTGAGTTTGTTTACGTCAGTTCTCCGCTCGCCGGCATTCTCCAGAACCTGGCCGTGCAACGCGGGCAGCAGGTCGCCGCCGGACAACTGCTCTTTGCGCTTGATCCCACAATGGAAAAAGCGGCGCTCGACCAGGCCAACGCCGCCCTGGCTTTTTCGGAAGCAACATTTAAGCGACAGGAGGAGCTCTATCGCACCGGACCGTCGGCGGCGCAGGATTTGGATAATGCACGCGCGGTCCGAGACCAGGACCAGCAGCGGCTTGCCCAGGCGAAATGGAATCTGGAGCAAATGAAGCAATTCGCACCGCAGGCCGGCCTGGTTTACGACACGCTTTACCGGCAGGGCGAATGGGTCGCGGCCGGCAAACCAATTGTCTCCCTCCTGCCGCCAGCCAACATCAAGGTGCGCGCTTTCGTCCCCGAAACACGTGTCGGCTCGATTCAACCCGGCGATACGGCGCGCGTGATGCTCGATGGTGTGAGCGAGCCTTTCATCGGCCGCGTAAGTTACATTTCGCCGCGCGCGGAGTACACCCCGCCAGTCATCTACAGCCAGGAGAGCCGGGAGAAATTTGTCTTCATGGTGGAATCGGTTTTCGATCCCGCGACCGCGGCCAAACTGCATCCCGGGCAGCCGGTGGATGTACAATTTGAAGGAAAAAAGTGAACGACGAGCCAGCCATCGACGTGCGCGGAATGACGAAGCGCTTCGGCGAGCGCACGGTAGTCGATCACGTCGACTTGCAGGTGCACACGGGACAGATCTACGGATTTCTCGGCCCGAACGGCAGTGGCAAGACGACTTTCCTGCGCATGCTTTGCGGCCTGCTCCGCGCGGACGACGGCAGCGGTTTCGTGCTGGGTCACGATGTCATCACGGAAAGCGAGGCGATCAAACGCGAAGTCGGTTACATGACGCAGCGCTTCAGTTTCTGGGAAGACCTCAGCATCCAGGAGAATCTGGACTTCGTGGCCCGGATGTACGGGCTAAAGAATCGGCGCGCGATGGTCAGGGAAAGCATCGCGCAGCTCGGGCTTGCCGGGCGGCAAAAACAACTCGCCGGTCAACTTTCTGGCGGCTGGAAACAGCGTCTCGCCCTTGCGGCCTGTCTCATTCACAAACCAAAATTGCTCCTACTCGATGAGCCGACCGCTGGGGTTGACCCGAAGGCGCGCCGCGATTTCTGGGAACAAATCCACCAACTCTCGGCTCAGGGGCTGACCTTCCTCATCACGACCCATTACATGGACGAAGCCGAGCGCTGTCATCGACTGGCTTACATTTCCTTTGGAAAACTGCTGGCCGACGGATCGGTCGACGACGTCATCGCGCAGGTTGGCCTAACGACATGGTCGGTCAGCGGTCCCGATCTGCCGGATTTGGCCGAGCAGCTCCGCGCTCTGCCCGGCGTGCAACAAGCGGTCGCCTTCGGGAACGCTTTGCACGTGAGCAGCGACGACGAGGCCGAGCTCACCGCGGCGATCGCGCCCTTCCGCCACTCGCCCTACGACTGGCGCGAAATTCCCTCGGGATTGGAAGACGCGTTCATCAGCCTGATGGAAAGTTCCAAGGACAATTTCGCCCCATGACGCGTCATCCTAAATTCTCCTTCGGCCGCCTGCGCGGGATCATCGTAAAGGAGTTTACCCAGATGCGGCGCGACCGGCTGACCTTCGCCATGATGCTCGGCATTCCGCTCATCCAGCTCACTCTCTTCGGCTACGCGATCAACTCCGACCCGCGCCATCTCCCAGCCGCCGTGGTCCTCGCCGATCGCGGCCCGTACGGACGGACGCTGCTCTACGCGATGAAGAACAGCACCTACTTCAATTTCGTGGAGCAGGTCCCGACCGAGAAGGAAGCCCACAACCTGCTGGCACGCGGCGAGGTCCAGTTCGTGATCAATATTCCTGAGAACTTCACTCGCGACCTGCTGCGTGGCGATCGTCCGGCCATTCTCGTGGAAGCCGACGCGAGCGATCCGGTGGCAACCGGCAATGCCCTCGGTTCGTTAGGCAACGTCATTAACACCGCCCTGGAACAGGACCTGAAAGGACCGCTCGCCTCGCTTAACGCCACCAACGGCCCGGTCGACGTGCGGATCCACGCGCTCTATAACCCGGAGATCGTCACCCAGTACAACATCGTGCCCGGCCTGATGGGCGTGATCCTGACCATGACCATGATCATGATCACCGGCCTCGCCATCACGCGCGAGCGCGAGCGCGGCACGATGGAAAACCTGCTCTCCATGCCGACCCGCCCAAGCGAAGTACTGATCGGGAAAATCATCCCCTACATCATGGTTGGCTACATCCAGGTCGGGGTCATTCTGGTCGCGGCCCGTTTACTTTTCCACGTCCCGATGGAAGGCAGCATTATCCTCCTGCTCCTGGTCTCGCTCGTCTTCATCGCCGCCAATCTCGCCATGGGCATCACCTTCTCCACTATCGCGAAAAATCAGCTGCAAGCCGTGCAGATGACCTTTTTCGTCTTTCTCCCGTCGATCCTGCTTTCCGGATTCATGTTCCCCTTTCGCGGCATGCCGCGCTGGGCCCAAACGGTCGGCGAATTTTTTCCGCTGACCCATTTTCTGCGCATCGTCCGCGGGATTCTGCTCAAAGGAAACGCCTTCAACGACGTCATCCTGCAACTCTGGCAGATTGCGCTTTTCGCCCTCATCGCCCTCATCATCGGGGTTAAACGCTACCGGCAGACGCTGGATTAATCCGCGCAGACTTGGAAGCCAGTGCGCGGTGAACTATAATCCGACGCGTTACCCATTCTCGCATGCGATTGCCTCAATCTCAGTCAATCCTGGAACCGGACGCGGAGTGGCTTGCCTGGCATAGGCTGAGTCCGGCAGAACGTTGGGAGGAGAGTCAGAAACTGTGGTCCACATACCTGTCGCTGGGAGGCTTGCTTGATCCGGAGCCCGATAGTCAAAGTCCTTTCGACGATCCGGAAGCATGGCGTCAAAGCGCTGCTCATGGGCGGCCAGGCGTGCGTGTTTTACGGCGCGGCGGAATTTAGCAAGGACACCGATATTGTCCTGCTCGCAGAGGTGGAAAATCTGGCTCGGGTGCGCGCGGCGCTCGACGAACTCATGGCACGACAGGTCTACATGTCCGGGTTGGAGATGGATGCGCTGAAGCGCGGTCACGGCGTTCGCTTCAAGTGTGCAAATCCAGAGGCAAAGGAATCCGTCTCGATGTCATGTCGAAATTGCGCGGCGTGGATTCGTTCGGAAAACTGTGGGAGCGGCGCACCAGGATCGAAGATCGGGAGGGCCAAAGGTACGACCTGTTGAGTTTGAACGACCTTGTCCTGGCCAAGAAAACGCAACCGGCAAAGGATTGGCCAATGCTCGCCCGTTTGGTTGAGGCGCACTATGTCGAACACGGCACGAAACCCACGGCGGAGCAGGTTCGTTTTTGGCTGCGCGAGTTGCGAACGGGGAGTTATTTGATCGCCGTGACGAATGCATATCCAGAACTGGCGCGAGAGGCTCGCAAGACCCGGCCGTTGCTGGCCTTCGCCATGGCACAAGATCCCGCTGGCTTGGAAACAGCTTTTATGGAAGAAGAGCGAGCGGAGCGCGAGCGCGACCTCGCCTATCGGCAACCGCTTAGGGCGGAATTGAAACAGATGAAACGGGCTCCCCTGGATGAATAGCATCTCCCTCCCAAACGCCCTCAAGAAGCACTTCGGCTACACGGCCTTCCGGCCGCTCCAGGAGGAGATCGTGCGCGACGCGCTCGCCGGACGCGATGTTTTTGCACTCATGCCGACGGGCGGCGGAAAGTCGCTTTGTTTTCAACTGCCCGCTCTCCTGCGCGACGGCCTGACGATTGTGATTTCCCCGCTCATCTCGCTCATGAAGGATCAGGTCGACGCGCTTCAGGCGAGCGGGGTCGCGGCAACGTTTTTGAACTCCGCGCTCGACGGGACGCAGGCGCGGTCGCGCCTGCGGGGATTGTACAACGGTGAATTTCGTCTTCTCTACGTCGCGCCGGAGCGGCTCATGCTCGAGTCGTTTATCGAGAAGGTAAAAGAATGGAAGATCGCGCAGGTCGCGATCGACGAAGCGCATTGCATCAGCGAGTGGGGCCACGATTTCCGGCCGGAATATCGCGAGCTGATCAGGCTGCGGGAAATTCTGCCCGACGTCCCCATCATGGCCCTGACCGCGACTGCGACCGAGCGGGTGCGGCACGACATCCTGGAGCAACTGAAACTGCGTGACCCGCAGTGCTATGTCGCCAGTTTCGATCGGCCAAACCTGACTTACCGAGTCGTGCCGAAGTCGTCGCCCTACGACCAGTTGCTCGAGTTCCTGGGAAGCCGGCCTAACGACAACGGGATCGTCTATTGCGCCAGTCGCAAGATGGCTGACTCCGTGGCGGCGAAAGCTGAACGCGGACGGCATCGCGGCGAAGCCGTATCACGCCGGGCTGGAAGCGAAGGAGCGCGCGCAAAACCAGGAGATGTTCCTGCGCGACGACGTCCGGGTGGTGAGCGCCACGATCGCCTTCGGGATGGGAATCAACAAACCAAACGTCCGCTTCGTCGTGCATTACGATCTGCCGAAGAACATCGAGAGCTATTACCAGGAGACCGGGCGAGCTGGACGCGACGGCTTGCCGAGCGAATGCGTTCTCCTTTTCAGCGCGAGCGACGTGGTCAAGCAAACGCGTTTCATCGAGGAGAAAAGCGAAAGCGAAGCCCGGATCGCGCGCGAGCAACTGCGCCAGATGGTGCATTACGCCGAGACCCGCGAATGCCGCCGCACTACCCTCCTGCGCTATTTCGCGGAGGAACGGCCGGACGAATCCTGCAACGGCTGCGATAACTGCCTCAACCCGCGCGAGACTTTCGACGGCACGGTCGCGGCGCAGAAATTTCTCTCCTGCGTCCTGCGGGTGCAGCAGAAGAGCGGGTTCGCTTTCGGCCTCAACCACATTGTCGAAGTGTTGACCGGCGCCGATACGGAACCGATCCGCCACCGCCGGCACAACGAACTCTCGACCTATGGCATCGGACGCGAATTGAAACGCGACGCCTGGCAGGCGCTCGGGCGCGAGCTGCTCCGCCTCGGCCTGGTCGAGGTCGCGCCCGGGAAATTTGCCACGCTCCAGGTCACCGCGGCCGGCCGCGCGGCACTGCGCGATCGCACCGCGATCACGCTCACAAAGCAAACCGAAAAGCCAGCCGCGAAAGTGAAACAGCGCGCCGGCGCAATCGAATGCGACGAAGCGCTCTTCGAAAAACTGCGCGGCGTCCGCCGGGCGCTCGCCGACGCCCGCAACGTGCCGGCCTACGTTGTTTTCTCCGACGTGGCACTGCGCGAAATGGCGCGAACGTATCCGACGAAACCGGCCGAGTTCCGCCGCATCCCGGGTGTCGGCGAACAAAAGCTGAAGGATTTTGCCCAGCCCTTTCTCGTCGCGATTGCGGATTACCTGGAAGAAAACCCGCGTCAATCGTTCGCCGCGCCTAACGACACCCGGACGACGACGCGACGAATGAAGTTGAGTGACAGCGAATCGGAAACCCTGCGCCGCTTCCGTGCCGGCGAATCGATCGACCAAATCGCGCGGACCCGCGGCTTCGTTCGCAACACCATCTTCGATCATCTCACGCGCGCGATCGAGTACGGCGCCGACCTGACAACCGATCAATTCTTTACCACCGCACAGGCAAAGGAAATTGCCGGCGCGCTGCAGCGCAGCGGACCCCGCAATTTGACCGGGTTGCGCGATCATCTCGGCGGCCGGTTCGAGGTCGGCGAACTGCGCATCTTTCGCGCTCTGGCCGCGCAGCGGTAAAGGCCTTCCGGTGTCGGATCGACCACTGGCCGCAAAGCTGTAAATATTGCCGCGATGACGACCGCGAAAGAAATGCGCGTCGCCGTTGCGGTTCGCAACCCGCTCCAGCCAAAATGGACAGGCCGCCTCGCGCGTCGGTTAGCGGAGCACTCCCCTACGGGCGAGGCGCTGGGCGTAAATCAGCAGCGCGACGGCGATGACAAAAATGAGTCCCGTGAAGATCAACGCTCCCGCTCCACCCATCACCGCCAGCCCATTGCTGAGCACGAAGTTGTGGAACGAGGTCAGCAGCATGGTAATCAGCGACAGAGCGAAAATCGCGACCGCCCAGCGCTTGCGCAAAAGGAGCAAGACCGATCCCAGAACGCCTCCCCAGACGCTCAGCGCCCAGGAGCTGACTACCCATTTGGGTAACCCGTAGAAGTAGGCCAGTTGCTCGGGAGTGAACGAGCCCAGGTAGGAGGCGTTGTGAGTTTCGGTCATGAGGTAGTCGAACGCGCCGATGCCGTTCCAAATCAAGGCGAGCACTCCGATCAGCCAGAGATGCCATGGCGTAACGGCGTTGGATGTGGAATTCGGATTATTCATAAGGCCTCCTGTCGCTTGCCTAAATCTGTTCGACGAAAGTGTCAAAGCTAAGCCCACCTCTCTGCGTGCTTTTAAGGGATGGGTCCAACATGGAAACTAAGAAGACTGCAGGAAAGGCACGGCCACGATGCTGACGGCGTCAGGGTTTCAAGAACCGACCCCGAAACGCCCCGCGCGCCCATCGTTCGGCCCGCCCAGAGTCGAGCAGGGTGGGCGTCTCGCCAGAACGATCTTCCAAAGCCGGAGCCACGGTGGCCCGGATTGAACGAGAGCGGAGCGGACGCCCTGTGCTGTTGCGGCGCCCGGGCCGGACGGCGGTCCCCGCGATCCCGCTTAACGACTTGCAGTCGTCAGAGCACGGCGCGCGATCTCGAAGTTCTCTTCGATGTCGCGTTTGTCCCGTTCGTTAGGCGCGGTGGCCACGCCGTCATCCCGCACCGCGCGGGCATGCCCGAGCAGGACGGCGCGATCGTCTGGCCTTACCAGATGCGGCCCGATCCGTGCCAGGACGTCGAGCAGACGCACGGTCACGGCCACGCTGCTGCGCCCGTATTGGCGGACCTGATTCAAAGCGGAGGCGGCGATGCCCTCGAAGTCGGTCGCATCTGTGATAATGCGCAACTTTCCATTCTCGTCGTAACGCCAGTGGGAGGGAATCTTGCGCTCCGCCATTTGAATCAAAGCCGCGCCCAGCCATTCAATGCAGCTGATGGCGGTGGAAGGATCGTTCACGCCCGGCGATAAGGCGCGCACCGCGACCTCGACCAGTTGATCGACCGAATACTCGATGTCCTGAGTCGGCGTCCGATCCCGGCCGAAAAAAACATGCCGCAATATCTCGTCCGGCAGAGAGTCGTCCGGCGTGGGCGGAACGACCTCGGCCAGAATGTCCCCTTCCGCGATGAACTGCCCGGGCCGTCGCCGGAGCCGGATAACCAGATTTTTCTCCTGGGCGAGTGTGAACAGATTATCCATCGCGATCGCCTGGATGAAGCCGCTCGTGCCGGACTCGATCGGTCGCGCGCCGCCCTCGAACTGGTCGGGGAGCTTTTCCTCCCGAGCCGACTTTTCGTCAGGCGTGCCGACCTCCAATTTGTCGGGATAAAGCCGGTCAATGTTCGAGCGCAAATCGTTCGCCACCCGCGCGATCACGTTTTCGGCAATGATCGACCTCGAGATGTGATGAATGAAAAAGATGAGGAAACCGACACTGACCACCGCGAAGGAGACGCCACAGGTGACGGAGAGAAACGGGACGACCTTGATTTGATCGGTCCCGCGAATGGCGCGCAGGACGAGCAGACAATAAAGATAGGTGGCGACAAAAACGCCGAGCACGAACTGCGTGCCGCGATCGTTCATGAAATTGCGCAAGAGGCGCGGGCCGAATTGTGACGAGGCGAGAGTGAGTGTCACGATCGTGATGGAAAAAACGACGCCGGCGACGGTGATGGTGGAGCTGGCGATAGTCGCGAGAACGCTGCGGGCGCCTTCCGCGCCACCAGCCCAGATCCAGGCGGTATTGCGGGCCCATCTTGGATTGATCGTGGTGTCGATGTGCAGGGTGAGGGCGGAGAGGCCGATCGCACCGATCGCCAGCAGGCTGGGCACAAACCAGTAGCTGCCGCGCAGCCGCTCCCACCAGTTACTGAGCCAGGTCTTCATCGCCGCACTCTAAGCCACCTTTCGACCCGAAGCAGTGGGGCCTCGCACCTAAGTCAGCTACCGTTATCCTCCCCCGACATCCTTGACGGGCGACCTCGGATGTTTGGTTACATATCGTGTTCACGTCGAAATCGACCGCCTTAAAAGAATCCGCGTAGGAACGCCGCCGCTTCATTTGAGATGCCGACGATCTTGTTCGTTGCCTGACGATAGAATTTGAAATTGAGCTCGGTCTCGGGCCGGCCGTCGTTCCAATCGGAAAAAAGTTTGAGCTCCCTCCGCCCCAGGCGTCGCTTCGCCAGCGCGGTCCGTCTAATGGTGATGCTCACGCGCGGCGTTTGCCGGGCGATCCCGCTTTTTTTTGCGATCGCTTTGGCTGAGGTAACGGCGCCGCTCGCGATAAGACCCGGCCCGCCTTCGTTCTCGCTCGCGAAAACGAAGATCGTATCGCCTTTGGCGATGTGCTTGCCACCATACATCGTCTTCTGCGCGCTGAACGCGAACATCTCCGCCAACGGATTGCTAACGTCGGCTTTGATCGCAAACGTCATGCTTTTCATCTCGTGCCATTATTTCGCAATCGTCCACAAAGGCCAAGTCGAACGAGAAGTGGGAAAAACCCGGGTCGTACCTGCTCGCCATCAGCTGCAGCGGGGCCCCGCGCAACCTTCGGCCCTGCTCGTCTTGGGTTGCACAGACACTGGTCGCGCTTGTGAATGTCGATTCCAACGCAGTTCATTTTATAGTTCTCCGTTCGCTTTGGTTTGTTTCTCAAACTTCGTGCCTCCTTGAACTGCTTTCATGTTATCTGACCCCTACACCGATGACCCTAAACTTGCCCTTCGGGGCACGTCGCCCCTAACCTCGAACCGTTCTGAGGGGAACAATGATCGGGCGTGGTCGACTTCGTCGCTGCGCCCGATTCATTTTCAACGGGGAAAACCGTCTGGGGCTGCGCCTGAACAGCCTCCGCTATCGCTCTGCTTAGGAAAATCCGGCAGCATTTCCGCGCTTAAGCCGTCGCGTCTAACCGCGTGGCGGCCTTTTGCTTTGCTTCTGAAGGTAAGATTTTGCTCGACAAACAGAAGGCGAATTGATCAACCTCTCGCTCGCATAGATTTGAATCTGGGCGCGGACGCTTATCCCTGGGGGCCTCTACCCCTCTTTCAGACCTGCAGTCGCAGGAAAACCACCCCAGGCGAAAGAACCCGACCATTATGTATTCAGTCCAACTAAAATCAGTAGAACTGTCAGTCTCATCGGCGTAAGCCCTCTCGCATTAACAGTATTCGTCGCGCTGGCGATCCCAGTTCAATTGTCCGCGCAGACTCCATTGTCCGCGCCGACCATCACTACGTTTGATGTCCCGGGCGCGGCAGACACCACCGCTCAAAGCATCAACCCAACGGGGGTGATCACGGGACAATACGATGACGGCTCCGTGTATTCCGGGAATCACGGCTTCGTCCGCGATAACAACGGAAACATCACTTCGTTTGACCCGACGGGCTCCGTAAGCACCGACTACGTCTCAAAGCATCAACGCCAGATGGGGGTCGATCACGGGACAACTACGTTGACGCGGGCGCTACGTGGGTTCACGGCTTCGTCCGCGAAGGCAACGGAAACATCGCCACGTTTGATGTCCCGCGCGCGGCAGCCACCAGGCCTCTTAGCATTAGCCAGGGGGGGATAACCGGAGTCTGCAACGGTAGGGGGGGCTTCAGGGGTCACGGCTTCCTGCTTAGCAAATAAGCATGAGAAGCTAGTCGCTTGTCCTGACGTTCGTTTTAGTGGATCTCAGTCTCTGGTTTCCATTTACGACGTAACGTTTTATCGCGCACCGCTCGTTTTTGGCTCGGGGCCAAGATTAGTCAACGGCAAGAGGCGACCATTGCGCAGCAGCAACAGCGCGACAATAGCGGTCAGGCAGTTTGTTGACAGAGCAATCCATTTCTCCGGCTAGGATAGCGGATTCGCCGACGGGCCGGCTTTGGATGGATAACGATTTCACGATCGGGGTGATCAACGGATTCGAGCGCTTCGAGCGCTTTGCGGTCGATGGAGGATATTAAGCAGCCGGACCGCGGTGCGTTCAGCATCAGAATAGCCACGGGACGATTCGCGCAGTCGAAGCGGCGTAGGTGAGATAGCGCTCTCCAAAGGCTTCCCGTAATGCGTGTTCCTCGACGTGCATGCGCCAGAGAAAAGCGGCGGCGATCGGGAGAAAGACGGCGGCGAGCGAGAAGATGTTGAGCATGCAGAGTCCGTAGCCGAGAAAAATGAGGAACGTGCCGGTGTAGGACGGGATGGCGGACGAAGCGATACGGGCCGGTGGTGATGAGTTGGTGATCTTCGGCAATCGCGACGTTAACGGTGAAGAAGCGGCCGAGATAGATGATGGCGGCCCAGCGAACGATCAATCCGAGAACGAACAAGATCAGGCCGATGATATAAAAGACCCGTGGATAAGGCAGTCTTCCCTGCGGGCAGGCAGCGCGCAGAAAAAAGGCCGCCCAGATGCTGAGGCCGATCACGGTCCAGAGAAGCGGCAGGGTGAAACGATCTTTGCCTGTCGCGCGGGATTTTGAGCGTTTGGTCAGCGCCAGGGCCAGCTCGGATGCGAGCAGGATCGCACTGAGAACATTGACGCTCGGCAGGTTCATCGCGGGCAGGGCCGGGGCTCCCGGCTACAGCAACCTTAGAAAGCTGTTGAAATAGTCCACAGATTGGAAGCCTGGCCGTCGCTTCGCGTTCGTTGCAGCACAGATGAACACAGATTTTGGGGAAGCCTACTGATGAGCATCTCTGTGGAAATCTGCGGCATCTGTGGATAAAATCCTTTCCGGGAGTTTTTCGACAGTCTGTTAGGTCGAGACCGAGCGCGACGGTTCGGAAGAACGCCTCGAACGCAGGGCGTGACGGACAAAGTTGTTGCCGATTTCCCACATCGGGCCCGGGAATTTCCGGCATTCGGTCAGGGTCGCGTCGAGTGCGTTGACGAACATGTCCACCTCGCGCTCGCCGATCATGAGCGGCGGCAGGATTTTCAATACATCCATGGCGTGACCGGCGACCTGAGTAAGGATGCGATGCTGGGCGAGCATCTGCGTCACGACCATCTGGGCGAAAAGGACTTTGTCGACCTTGTGCAGAAGCTTCCACGCCATCTTGAGCTTAAACTCGTTAGGCTCGTGGAACTCGACCGCGATCATGAGACCCTTGCCGCGCACTTCCTTGATAAAGGAGTGTTTGGCGCGGAGCGCATCGACGCGCTCAACGAGGAGCTGGCCCATGCGCGCGGAGTTCTCGATCAACTTCTCGTCGTCGATCACTTCGAGCGCGGCGAGGCCGCAGGCCATCGCGAGGTTGTTGCGGCCAAAGGTGGTCGAATGCACGACGCAACGATCCATCCGGCTAAAGGTCTTTTGGTAGATATCGCGTCGCGCGATTATCGCGCCGCAGGGGACATAGCCGCCGCTCAGGGTCTTGGCCAGGGTAATGATGTCGGGCTCGAGATTCCAATGCTCAAAGCCAAACATTTTGCCGGTGCGCCCGAGGCCGGTCTGGATTTCATCGCAGACAAAAAGGGTGCCGTATTTCCGGCAAAGATCCTGGGCGCGATTAAAGAAATCGCCGCGCGGATAATTCACGCCCTTGCCTTGAACTGGCTCGATAACGAAGGCGGCGACATCGCGCTTCGCCAGTTCGCGCTCGAGGGTCGCGAGGTCATCGAGCGCGATGCGGCCATCGAATCCCTGCATGAGCGGACCGAAGCCTTCGGTGAAACTTTCGCAGCCCATGAGCGAGAGCGAGCCGAGGCTGAGCCCGTGAAAGGCGCCGCCTAACGAAAAGACGCGCGGTCGTTGGGTGGCGGCGCGGGCAAACTTGAGCGCGCCTTCCATCGCTTCCGTGCCGGAGTTGCAGAAGAAAACCGCGTCGAGATGCTTCGGCGTCCGCTTCGTCAACGCTTCGGCGAGGAGGCCGCTGAGGAGCGAGCAATCCATCTGCACCATGTTGGGCAGATCGAGATCGAGCACGTCGCGAATCGCTTTCTGCACCGCGGGATGGTTGCGTCCGATATTAAAAACGCTGTAGCCGCTCAGGAAATCGAGATAGGCGGCGTTATCCATGTCGTAGAGATAGGCGCCTTCGGCCCGGGCGTAGACTTTGTCGAAGCCGATCACGCGCTGCGCGGCGACGAGGGTGCGGTTGAGATGTCGCTCATGCAGCTCGTAGTTTTCGCCGAGCCGGGCGGCGACCATTTCCTTCAGGTCAAGAGCCATGCCGAATGCTCTGCGATTTAGAGAGGAAACGCAAACCCAGCGGACTGTATCAACTGAACTGAGACGACCTCCTTGGCCAGCGATTGGACGCGCGGAAGCGCGTCCCTCCGGAGGGACATGCTCCCGCATGTCCACGTCTTTCGTGCTTCTCTCGTTTCTTTTGATGCACTGCCCTACGGTTTCCAGTCGCGGTGGGCGATAAACGCGCCGGTCTGGAGATTCGTGCGACTGACGCCATGACGGTCGAGTTGTTCCGCCAGCCATTGGAACCATTCCCAGCTCTTCTGGGTTCCGGTGCGCTCGCGTTCGTCGAGGACGAACGGTCGAAATTTGCGCCACGCGATTCGCGCCATGCCGCCAACGAGGTCGTCGGCTACCGACAGCGGCACAATCCGGGCGAAGACGGAGTAGCCGATGCCTTCCATGATGGTCGCGATCTTCAACGCTGCTTCCAGAACGCGCGGGTTGTTTTCCAGTTCCGCGGCGGTCGTTCCTTCGGGGATCGACGCCACGATCATCGATGAACTCATCCACTCCGGGGTCATGAGTGCCTGGACGGCGGCAAAGGCGGCGCGCTCCTCGCGTTCGCGGCGCGCCCGGCGCATCTCGATCAGGCCAAAGGCGACGCCGGTAAGGACGGTCAGCGCGGTCGCGACATTCGCAATCGTCGATAAATCCACCGCCTGAGCCTAGCAACTTTGGCGGCAACGAGAATGAAATTTCTTTGCCGATTGCACTCCGCGCCTCGGCCCTTAACGTGCGTTCTCGATGCCGGCCGTGGAACCAAGAGTCACTCCTGAAATCGTCGCGAAGCATGGCCTGACGCCGGAGGAATACGAGCGGGTCAAAAAAATTCTCGGGCGCGAACCGAACTTCACCGAGCTGGGGATTTTCTCCGTCATGTGGAGCGAGCACTGCTCCTACAAGAACTCGCGCAAGGAGCTGAAGAAATTTCCGACGACCGGCCCGAACATTCTCGTGCGGGCGGGGGAGGAGAACGCGGGTGTGGTCGATATCGGCGACGGCTGGGCGGTGGCGTTCAAGATCGAGAGCCACAATCACCCCAGCGCGATCGAGCCGTTTCAGGGTGCGGCGACCGGGGTCGGCGGGATCATCCGCGACATCTTTACGATGGGCGCTCGGCCGGAGTTTCTGCTTAACTCGCTGCGCTTTGGGCCGATCACGGGCAATTCGAAAAACGTCCCTGCCAATCGCCGGCTTTTCTCCGGCGTGATCGCGGGCATCGCGCACTACGGCAATTGCATCGGCGTACCTACCATCGGCGGCGAAATTTATTTCGACGAAAGCTTCGAGGGCAATCCGCTGGTGAACGTTTTCTGTCTTGGCGTGCTGCGTCATGAGCAACTGGCCCGTGGCGCGGCCAGCGGCGTAGGCAACCCCGTCTTCTATGTCGGGGCCGAGACCGGTCGCGACGGGCTGGCTGGCGCGGCCTTCGCTTCGCGCGAGCTGACCGACGAATCGAAGGAAGACCGGCCGGCGGTGCAGGTGGGCGACCCATTCAAGGAGAAGCTCCTCCTCGAAGCCTGCCTCGAATTGCTCGCCACGGATGCGGTTGCCGGCATTCAGGATATGGGCGCGGCCGGGCTGACCTGTTCGACCTGCGAAACCGCCAGTCGCGGTGGTACGGGCGTGGAGATCGATCTTGCGAAAGTGCCGAAACGCGAAACGGGTATGACGCCCTACGAAACGCTCCTGAGCGAATCGCAGGAGCGCATGCTGATCATCGCCCGGCGTGGAAAGGAAGATGTCGTTAGGCGGATCTTTGAGAAATGGGACGTGCCTTGCGCCGAGATCGGGCGTGTGACCGACGACGGAATGATGCGAGTGCTGAACAATGGCTCGACGGCGGCCGAGATTCCCGCCAAGCCGCTGGCGGATGAAGCGCCGCTCTATTCGCGCGAGGCGACGAAATCAACCGCGGATGACGCGGATTACACGGATGAAGATTTGCTGAAAGAAATATCCGTGTCATCCGCGACCGTAACGGATGCGAAGCAACGGCCGGGCTTTCCATCTGCGGTTCAATCTCTTCGTTTGTTGCTGCGCGATCCCTCAATCGCCTCCAAGAACTGGGTTTACCGGCAGTACGACCACATGGTCCGGACCGGCACGGTCGTTAGGCCGGGATCGGATGCCGCCGTCTTTCACCTCCGCGAAGCGAACAAATTTCTCGCCGCCACGACCGATTGCAATTCGCTCTATTGCCGGCTCGATCCGCGTGAAGGCGGGCGGATCGCTGTGGCGGAGGCAGCGCGCAATCTTACCTGTTCGGGCGCGGTCCCGCTCGCTGTGACCGATAACCTCAACTTCGGTAATCCCTACAAGCCGGAAAACTTCTGGCAATTGCGCGAAGCGGTCGAAGGTCTCGCGGAAGCGTGCCGCGCCTTCGAGACGCCGGTCATTGGCGGCAACGTCTCCCTTTACAACGAAAGTCCCGCCGGGGTGGTCGATCCGACGCCAACCGTTGCGATGGTCGGCCTGATCGAGCGCGAGGAATGGATCACGACCCAGTTTTTCAAGGCGGCAGGCGATGTCGTGATCTTACTCGGCGACTTTGGCCACGAGATGGGTGGCTCGCATTATCTCAAGGTCGTGCATGGCTTGAAGGCCGGTCTGCCGCCCCGGCTCGACTTTGGGCGCGAGCTGGCGGTGCAGAATGCCCTGCGCGATTTGATCCGGGTCGGCCAGGTGCGGAGCGCGCACGATTGCAGCGAAGGGGGTCTGGCGGTCGCGCTCGCGGAATCCTGTTTCAATCCCAACGGTTCGTTAGGCGTACAGATCGATTTGGCCGCGGCGGGACAAGAAAGGCTCGACCAAATACTCTTCAACGAAACGCAGTCACGGATTGTCATTTCTACCGTGCCGGAGAATGCCGAGAAGGTTTTACATTTTTTGCAGAACCGGAAGTTGCCCGCGCATCGTCTCGGCACCGTGGGCGGCGACGCACTCGCGCTCACGGTTGCGGGCGAAACGCTGGCCTGGCCGCTCGCCCAAATTCACGACGATTGGTTCGACGCGATCGCCAACGCTCTGTGCGAGGAGCTGACCGCCTGATGAAAATGGAGAAACAACGGACTTACGAAAAGGTGATTCTTGGCCTCGAACTTCTCGGGTTCGGAGCGGTGATCGCTGTCCTTTGGCTCGACGAATATGTGGACCTGCCGTTTCGATTTCTCGGAGCGCCCAAAACGCCGCCGCGTCCTCAGGAATTCTATCTGGAAGGGCTCATGGTCCTGATCGTCGCCACCGTTGTGGTGGTGGCGACGCTCTGGGTTTTCCAGCGGCTGCGCCTGCTCGAAGGCTTCATCCAGGTCTGTGCCTGGTGCCGGAAGGTCAACCTCGGCGACGAATGGATTTCGTTTGAGCAATACCTCAAGCGCGAGCACGACGTGCAGTCGACGCACAGCATTTGTCCTACCTGTCGAGCCGAAGCGAGCAAGCCGAAACGGCATTCCGTTCCCGCCGGAGCCGCTTGACCAACCGCGCCGATTGTTTTTTGCCTGACGAGGTAAGCGACCAATCCCTGCGGATTCCAAAGCTGCTCTGGGACTCAGGGGAAACGGGCAAGATGCAGAGGAGCGCGGAATGAGTATCTTTGCCGCCCCGATGGTCCAGGAAGAGCTTTTTCCGCCACCGTTGCCGCCTTATCCGATGCATGAATGCGGCATCTTCGGCGTGTTCGGTCATCCGAACGCGGCTGTCCTGACGTACTATGGTCTCTTCGCCCTGCAACATCGCGGGCAGGAGAGCGCCGGAATCGTCACTTCCAACGGACCGGGCTCGACGTTTTTGCTCCATCGCGACATGGGGCTCGTCTCGCAGGTCTTTGGCCAGGAAGAACTGGCCCGGCTCAAGGGCACACGAGCAGTCGGGCACACGCGCTACTCCACCACCGGCTCGAGCACGGTGAAGAACGCGCAGCCCTTCGTGGTCGATTGCTACCGCGGCCAGCTCGCCATCGCGCACAACGGCAACCTGATCAACGCCGACATCCTGCGGGACGAGCTGGAACGCAAAGGCTCGATCTTTCAAACCACCGCTGACAGCGAGATCATCCTCCATCTGCTCGCCCAGCCTTCGCGTAACGGCAGCAACATTCTCACTTCCCTGCGCCGGATCGAGGGCGCCTTTTCCCTCGTTCTGATGAGCGAGCGCGAGATCATCGCGGTGCGTGATCCGTTTGGCTTTCGCCCGTTGTCGTTAGGCAAACTCGACGGCGCTTATGTTGTCGCCTCCGAGACCTGTGCCTTCGATCTCATTCACGCCGAGTTCATCCGCGAAATTGCTCCGGGCGAGGTTCTCATCATCAGCGAGGACGGCCTGCGCTCGGAATGGCCCTTCAAGGAGGAAAAGCCGGCCTTCTGCATGTTCGAATACGTCTACTTCGCGCGGCCCGACAGCATCATTGGGGGAGTGAATGTCGCCAAGGCGCGGACCGAGATGGGGCGCGAACTGGCGCGGCAATTTCCCGTCGAAGCCGACCTCGTCGTGCCGGTACCCGACTCGGGTAACTACGCTGCGCTCGGCTTCGCCCACGAGCTGAACATCCCCTACGAGCACGCTTTCGTGCGCAATCACTATATCGGGCGCACCTTTCTCCAGCCGAGCCAGCTCATTCGCGACTTCGACGTGCGGGTGAAACTCAACCTCATCAAAGAAGCGGTAGCCGGAAAACGGGTCGTGGTGGTGGATGATTCGATCGTCAGGGGAACGACCGCGCGCGCCCGTGTTGTCACCCTGCGCGAGGCGGGCGCGAAGGAAGTGCACATGCGGGTGAGCTGTCCGCCGCATCGGTTCGCCTGCCATTATGGAATCGATTTTCCCGATCCGGTAAAGTTGATCGCGAACCAGAAGACGATGCCGGAAATCTGCGAATACCTCGGGGTCGACAGCCTCGGCTATCTCGACGTCGAGGGGATGATCCGCGCTACGGGCCGGGAGCCCAACAGCTTTTGTCTGGCCTGTTTCACCGGCAACTATCCGCTCCCCTTCGACCCCGAGCTGGACAAGTTCATCATGGAAAAACGCGAGGCGCGGGCCAAGGCCCTCGTCGAGGAAACGCAGCCGACCCTTTTTTCCGGGCTGAAGTAGATCGTCCGCAGATTTCGCCGATTCGTGCAGATTGGGCGAAGGCAGTTTGGTCGGTTTAGAAAATCTGTGTAAATCTGTGTAATCTGTGGACCGAAAAAAGGCTTACGCCCGTGCTGGCGTCGATGTTGACCTGGGCAATCGCCTGAAGCGCAAAATTCAGGGACTCGTCAGGCAAACGCACGGCCCGGAAGTGCTGGGAAAGATCGGCGGCTTCGGCGGCTTGTTCGCGCCCAACGTTGCCGGAATGCGGGAGCCGGTCCTGGTCAGCAGCATCGACGGCGTTGGAACCAAGTTAAAGATCGCCTTTGCGATGGATCGGCACGACACCGTCGGCGCCGATCTGGTCAACCATTGCATCAACGACATCGCCGTCCTCGGCGCCCGCCCGCTCTTCTTTCTCGATTACATAGGGGCGGAGAAACTTGAGGCGCGCGTTTTCGATCAAATCCTGCGTGGCTTCACGAAAGCGTGCCGGGCCGGCGGTTGCGCCTTGATCGGCGGCGAAACGGCGCAGATGCCGGGAATGTATCGAAGCGGCGAATACGATCTCGCCGGTTGCATCGTCGGAGTGGTCGATCGCGCGCGCATGATCGACGGCTCGCGTATCAAACCGGGCGACGTCATCCTCGGCCTGCCCTCCAACGGATTGCATACCAATGGCTATTCGCTGGCGCGCAAGATTTTCTTCGAGCAACTACGGCTCAAGCCATCATCGCGGGTTGATGGCCTGCGCCTGTCGTTAGGCGAAGAACTGCTTCGGACGCACAGGAATTACCAGCCGCTTCTTGCCAGAGTGCCCGCCGGAAAATTGAAAGGCCTCGCGCATATCACCGGGGGCGGCCTGCTCGACAACCTGCCGCGCGTTTTGCCTGAAGACTGCGATGCCGTGATCGAAATCGGGAGCTGGAAAGTACCGGCCATTTTCCAAATCCTTCAGGAGCGCGGTCGCGTCCCACACGACGAGATGTATCAGGTCTTCAACATGGGCATCGGGATGGCGGCGATTGTCTCGCCTAACAACGCCCCCGTGCTCGGAAAACAACTCCGCGCCCGACCGATCGGCCGGATTGAGCGCGGTCGCGGCGTCGTCCGACTGTAGACGCCGCTCTACCGGGGTGGCGCGGGTTCGCGCCCTGCCGCGGCTGAAAAAGATCGCGGTCTGCTCTCGATTCCTGTAGAAGACGAAGGCGTGACCCCTGAATCTCAAAGCAATCTTCGGCTCGAGATTGGACATGTCTTGTTCATCGATCTGGTCAGTTATTCCAGGCTGTTGATCGAAGAGCAGAAGAAGCGGTTGGGCCGGCTGACTGAGATCGTGCGCGCGACATCGCAGGTGGCGAAGTCGACCAATGAGCAACTCGTTAGGCTGCCGACGGGTGATGGCATGGCCCTGGTCTTCCGCAACAGCGCGGAAGAACCGGCGCGCTGCGCAATCGAGATCGCGCAGGCGCTCAAGGCGCATCCGGAAGTGATGGTGCGAATGGGCATTCACAGCGGCCCGGTGAGCGAAGTGACCGACGTGGCTGGGCGCGTCAATCTTGCCGGGGCAGGGATCAACGTGGCGCAGCGGGTGATGGATTGCGGCGACGCCGGCCACATTCTGCCTATCAAAGCATGTCGCGGAAGACTTGGAGCAATACAGTCACATGGCAGCCGCAACTGCACGACCTGGGCGAATGCGAAGTGAAACACGGCGCCCGGGTCGACATTGTCAATCTCTACACCCAGGAGTTCGGGAACCCGGAGCTGCCGGAGATATTCAAGGACCAAGGTGAGAAAACGGAAACGCGCCCGCCGATTTCGGATCGGTCGTTCTTTGACGAACTCAAACGTCGCCGTGTTTATCGCGTTGCGCTGGGCTACGCAGTTGCCGGTTCCGCAATCGTGCAAGTGGCAGGGACGGTGTTGCCGATCTTTCACGTACCCGAGTGGTCGCAGCAGGTATTTGTCGTCTTGATTGCAATTGGCTTCCCATCTGCGCTCATGCTCGCCTGGGCTTTTGACGTTACGAGTAAGGGGATTCAACGAGCGTCGAATGTCGGTGATGCTCGCGTCTCATCGAATGTGCGTCAAATCTGGGCGCTCGGTATCGTCAGCACTCTGATCGCTGCCTTGGCGCTTGCTGGCTACTGGCTTTGGCATCCATGGACGCGTTCAAGCGCTACTATGAGTCAAACTAGCGGTTCGATTCCGGGGAGCAGCATCGCCGTGCTGCCTTTCGAAAATTTAAGCCGAGACCCAGACAACGCGTATTTTGCCACGGGTATTCAGGACGAAATCCTGACGCGGATCGCGAAAATTGGGGCGCTCAAGGTGATCTCGCGAATGTCGAGCAAGCACTACCCGGCACGACCTGGCAATCTATCCGCGGTTGCCCAGCAGCTTGGCGTGGCGAACGTTCTGGAGGGTACTGTTCAAAGAGCCGCCGATCAGGTGCACATCAACGTGCAGCTGATTCGCGTAGCAACAGACGAACATCTTTGGGCTGAAAGCTACGATCGCAAGCTTGACAACATCTTCGGTGTGGAGACCGAAGTTGCGACGGCGGTTGCCGAAGCGTTGAATGCGAAGCTGACTGGCGCCGAACAACATGTTCTGGAGCAAAAGCCAACAAGTAATCCGAAAGCCTATGATGCTTATCTACGCGGAATCGCGTTATACGGCGAAAGCGAATCGTTTGATGAAAAGATAATACAGCCATTCGAGGAAGCTGTCCGGCTCGACCCTAATTTCGCGTTGGCGTGGGCGATGTTAGCCCGACTTCAGTCGCAATGGTATTTCGGAGTTGAAGCAAAGCCGAGCGTGCGTGCGGAAGCGCAGAGATCGCTCGAAACCGCCGGGCACCTAAAGCCCGATCTCCCCGAGGTTCAGCTAGCGCAGGCCTTTTATCAACTATATGTCTTAGCGCGATTACGAAGGCGCCCGACCGAGTTTTGAACGACTGCTAATCAAGTTGCCGAATGACACCGATATTCCAGAGGCGCTCGTGTTCATCAGCTTGACCCAGGGACGATGGGACGAAAGCCGCGCCTATGTCGAAAAGGCCATTGAGCTGAATCCGCGTGAGCGCTTGTTACGTCTTCAAGCCGCGTATGTTTGTGAAACTACCCGTGACTTTGCTGCAGCACTCCGGTATTACGACGAAGCACTCAGTATCTGGCCGGACGAGCCGTATCTGATCGCCGGAAAAGCCTCCGTTTACCAGTCGTTAGGCGAGCTCGATCAGGCAGACCCATTACTCCAGCAACTTCATCCCACGGCTAAGAACGACGCCGGGCTCGACGAAATTTGCAGTCAAGCCAAGTTACGCCGGAGGTATTCAGACGCTGTTGGGCTTTTACAAAGCTATTTAGCCCAGGCCGGCTCTGCACCCGCTCTCGCGCGGAATCATTATCGTGTACATCAGGGCGATTTCGAACGATTGTCGGGTGATGTCGTCCACGCGAACGACACCTACACCCAGGCTCGCGACGAACTTGAGCAAACATTAAAGGAGCAGCCAGAGGATGCCGATTCGATCTATCAGGGACTTGCTGAAGTGTATGGAAAACTCGGGGATCACCAACTCGCAACGAAATATATCGAGCGTGCGATCAATCTAAAGCCCGTGTCGAAGGACGTTTGGTCCGGTCCCGGACTTGAATACGCACGCGCGAAGATCGCGGCACGTTTTGGCCAAGGAGACCTCGCGATTCCCATCTTGGCACATCTACTGACTATCCCATACCGAGATCCGGTTACCCGCGCATGGTTACGGCTCAATCCGGATTTTGATCTACTCCGGAGTGATCCGCGCTTCCAGAAGCTCTGTGAAGAGAAGCAGCCATAGGGAGGATGCGTAGTCAGTGCTGACCTTGTTTTCGATCGCGCTGGTCCGGCCGCATTCTCATCGTGAAGATCAACGTTCCATATCGAACACTGATTTGAATCCTTCGTTAGTGGGCACATCGAGGTCGACGCTTGACACTTGAAAGATTCATCCGAGGTGATACCGAACTCGTTGCCCGGCGCAATTGAAGCATTCGGCTCTGCAGTTTCAGCGAGGTAATGCCGCCCGCTCCAAGGTCCCTGCGTTCCGCTCGCGTGCGGGGCGTCCGCGGGCGCTCACAACGCACCCACCGCGCGTGAAATCAGGAGCACGACGATCGAGAGCGAAATGAAAACCTGGATCATCGCGAGCACCTTGGCCCACCGCGCCAGGAGCGGCGCGTCCGTCGGTCCGAAGGTCGAGCTTTGCGTGAACGCAACGAAAAGGTAGTCAACGAAATGCGGGCGCCAGCCGGTGCAGGCGAATTGCCCGCGCTCATCTCTCGGAACCTGCATTTGAGGGAAAAGGAAACTGAGACTGCCAAACTCTTTGCGCTCCTGACGTTTGGTGGGTCCGCCGCCGTCAATGCGCCAATACCAAAGCGCGAAGACAAGGACATTGGTCAACCACAACAAGGCAGCGGAAAGCAAAAGCTGGAGTGGCGGTTCCTTATGTGAGGGCAGAGCGTGAACCAACAACACAACCGAGCCGATCAGGGCAAGGGTAATGATGGAACTGATAGCGAAGCCAAGAATGCGATTAAGGGAAAGCTTTCCGAGGCGATGGCTGACCACTGTCGGGACGAGCAGCCCGCCGATCAGAGTGGGCAGCAGCCAGGTCGGACCCAAAATGAGCGACGAAGGCAGCGCGAGATAAATCGCGGCCACGGCGACAAAGGCGAGCAACGCCTGCCAGCGCGGCTCCGGCTTGTCCACCCGATGCCCTCCCTGATTCATGACCTCGCTTATACCATAAAGAGTGGTGTGTGCGCGAGACGCCCGTCCGCTTGAGGTGCGCCCTCGCCCGGCCAGTGCTTCAAAAGCAAGCGACCAGCCGCCGAATTTCTCGTTAGGCGAATCCTAATCAGTCGCATTTTGGTCTTGCTCAGCGGAGCCGTCGCCTCCGGCGCGCCGGCGAGGTTTTTAACGCGATCGGTGTCGAGAGGCGGCTTGCCAATGCTGTCACGAATTGAAATGATCGTCTCCTGACTCCCGACTCCATGACCAAGATTCGATTCGATAGCGGAAGCACCGTGACAATTCGAGACGGTATTTTTCAAAGGCCGTCGCCGACACTGACCGCGTTCCTCGACACGCTCGCCGCCACGTTTCCGGGCTACGGTTCTTTACCATTTGAAATTGACGCCGACAACGCTGCTGACCAATCCCGCTGCGGAACTGCCCTCCATAAATCGCGACAGCAAAGGTCTGCCGTTCCTCTTTTTTCCGGGAAGCGAACAATACCGCGAGTTAACTCATGAACTTTTCCCCAGCGGCAAGGACAGTGAAGTAACGACAAGGCGCGGTAAGCATACGTTCGACACCTACGTGCTCACGCCCGCGTATGCGCAGCCGATCGAGAAATAGATTTCACCTTCGCTTTGGCTCGACGCCCGAAACCGCAAAACGGCATCCGGTCCCCGGAACCATCTTCGATGGGCCGAGTCTAAATGATTTTCATTTGTTGACACGCTCGGCTCCCTTCACCGCTAATTCGAGCTCCAGAAACGCCATCAGCTTTTCGTCCGAGATTCTCTGCCAATGGGAGTGATTGATGAGCGCGACGCCCGAGCGGTGAAAAGACGGTTTGTCGAAACGAGGATTAGTTGTTCGGCAGGGGTTGATCGGCCCGACAAAGCCGCATTCTCACAGGTAAAATTGGCATCGGGAAGACTGTAAACCACGTGATCCTAAGTATGCCCCCCAAAGTAGCAAACAGTATCAGATTTGAGTGACAACGGCCCGACGAGTGGCATCCGAGCGCCGCACTACAAGCACGAGGCGCTCAAACGCGGCGCCTGGCTGACGCCCCGGGTTGAATCTTCGAGGGCGGAAAATGATCGCGACGGGCTTGCGATCCTTGTAACGATAACGGTGTGGCCTCTGTATCCGAGAGCAATCTTCGACTCGAGATCGGAGCTGTGCTGTTCATCCGTCTGGTCGGCCCGCCGCGAAGGAAAGCGATGTCCGCTTCAAGGAGAAACTCCTCGGGCTCATGGGAGTCGGAATCGCCAACAACGGGGATGTCTGGATTGCCGATGGCTCGAACAATCAGTTGCTTTATTTCCCTGGTGGGGACCTCAGAGCCGGCAAGATCGTCAAAGTCGCGGGCCTCAGATCGCCCTTCGATATCGTCATCGCGCGCGCTTGTTTGGTGGGAAAAGCAATTCAAACACTGTGGCCAGATGCAAAGATCGAGACCAAAAATTTCGGACAATGGACGGAAATATTTGTTAGTCGAGACTCGAATAGGGATTGTGTCTTTGTTAGATGTCTGTCCGTGAAGGATCTTGTCCCAGCAGGCTTCTTTGTACTTCGCACTCCGCTGCTGCCCTTTGACGAGCTGCAATCGTGGAGCGACGGACTTGCAGCATGTTCGGCCCTTAGCGACTTGGCCTCGCTGGAGAAAGCGCTGGCACAAGATCGAGAACACCTTCGCGCCCGCCTGCGTGAAATTCTATCGCGCCCCGAGGTTCGAGAAGCGCTGTTTGTCGCTTCTCCACACCTTGATAAAATGTTCGACGTCTGGCTGTGTGATCCCGAAGGCGAACGGGGACAAGGAATCGAGCGAGCGCTCGTGCGTTATTTCATGCGCATGGCGGGGCGGTCGACGCCATTCGGATTATGCGCTGGTTGTTCGACCGGGAGCCTCGGGGACAAGACCGATTTGATGTTGGAGGAACTCGCGAAGTATCAGCGCCATACCCGTCTCGGGATTGATTATCTTTTCGCCCTGACCGAGACATTGGGTCGCGACTGTGCCCTGCGGAGACTTTTTGTTTACCGACCGAACTCCAGTCTTCACCGTGCCGCGGGGCGCATGCGCTACGTGGAGTCGCGCACGAAAGACAAGGAGTGCTCCTATCATCTCGTTACCGCGGAAGACACCGACTATCTCGCTGCGACAGTCACTCGCGCTGAGAAGGGTGCGACCTTTGAAACGCTGGCCAGTGCGCTTGCCGACGACGAGGTCTCTTTGGAGGAGGCGGAAGAGTACATCGAAGAGTTGATTGAAAGTCAAATCCTCATCCCTGATATCGCGCTACCCCTGACTGGGTGCGAACCGATTCATCCGCTGATAGATCAGTTGTTCAGGCACCCTGAAACGGCCCGCATCGCGGAGGGACTTAGTCAAGCTCGTGCCGAACTCGCGGCGATGGACGCCGACGGGCTTGGGGTCTCCCCGGCTCGATATCGCAAGGTAGCGTGCGCACTCGAAGATCTGCCTGTGACAGTCGATTTGCAGCGACTTTTCCAAGTGGACATGATGAAGCCCGCTTCGAAAGCGACACTCGGGAGCGCGGTTGTCGCCGAGCTCTCGCGCGGTGTGGAGCTGCTGCATCGCTTATCGAGCCCGGTCGATCACGAGGAAGCAAAGCGATTTCGAGATGCCTTTTTCAATCGCTACGAGTCACGGGAGGTGCCGCTTCTCGAAGCCCTCGATGAAGAGGTCGGGGTGGGGTTCGAAACCGGACGCGAAACCACTCCCTTACTGGAGGGACTTCATTTTTCTTCGCCCGGAAATGAAACCGCCGCATGGGGTGCCCGCGAGAGATTTCTGCTGCGGAAACTGAGCGAGGCAGTGCAAAAAGGTGCGGATGAGATTGTTCTTACACAAGACGACTTGGACGGATTGGCATCGACCAGTCCACCGCCGCTACCGGACGCTTTTGCCGTGGCTTCGAAAATTGTGTCGCGATCGGAAGCGGCCCTCGCTCAGGGGGATTTTCGAATAGCTCTTGATTCGGTCAACGGTCCGTCGGGTGCGCCATTGCTCGGCCGCTTCTGCCACGCGGATCAGGAATTGCGACAGCACGTCGAGAGGCACCTCCGCGCCGAAGAGGCGTTGCAACCCAACGCTGTGTTCGCTGAAATTGTGCATCTGCCCGAGGGCCATTTCGGCAACTTCATTTGTCGGCCGGCACTGCGTGGGTACGAAATCCCTTATCTCGGTTGTGCTGGCGTTTCTCCGTCTCAACAAATCGCGGCAGCGGATTTGACCGTCTCGGTGCGAGGCGATCATATCATTCTGCGTTCGCAACGGCTGGGATGCGAAATCATTCCGCGCATGAGCTGTGCGCACAATTACACTTTGAGTGGTCTCGGCGTGTACAGATTCGTGTGCGCGCTCCAGCACCAGGGAGTCGCGCAGAGTCTGAGCTGGAATTGGGGCGCACTAAAGGATGCTCCCTTTCTACCGCGTGTCGTCACCGGGCGCCTGGTCTTATCTTGCGCGCAGTGGCGTCTCAGCAAAAAGGAATTGAAGCAGTTCGGTCAGCAACATGGAGCTGCATTGTTTCGAGCAATTAAACGGTGGCGGAGCGACCGTCGCATTCCCCGATGGATCGCTCTCGCGGATGCCGATAACACCTTGCCGGTCGACCTGGACAACATAATCAGTATCGAAACTTTTGTTCATCTGGTCAGGAGTCGCGAGGAGGCGACTTTGATTGAAATGTATCCTGCGCCAAACGAGCTGGGTGCGCACGGACCGGAAGGAAGATTCGTGCACGAGTTGATCGTGCCATTTGTCCGGACTTACAAGTCTCAGGAGCCACCCGAGCGCAATCGGCCAGGGAACGCGTTTCCGCTCGCGGCCTCTCGCACATTTCCACCGGGCTCGGAATGGCTTTACGCTAAGCTTTACACCGGCACCGGCATGGGTGACCACGTGCTGCGCGAAGTCGTTGCGCCCCTTGTTCGAAAATTGATTGGTTCTGGGGCCGTTGATCGATGGTTCTTCATTCGCTACGGCGATCCCGACTGGCACCTACGGCTTCGTTTTCACGGCATACCAGAGAAACTACATGGAGAACTTCTGCCCCTGCTTCAAACTGCGGTGTCTCCGCTGCTGAACGATGGGCGACTCTGGCGAATCCAGCTCGATACCTACGAACGCGAGGTGGAACGCTACGGCGGCCCGGAAGCGATCGGACTCGCCGAGAAAATTTTTCACGTCGATAGCGAAGCCGTAATGCAATTGATTTCAATGTTCGAGTCTGGAGATCAAGGACTGGACCAACGCTGGCGGCTGACCATGCGGGGGATTGATGCGCTTCTTACGGACTTTGGCTTCGATCTTGATTCTAAATCCGCGCTTCTTCAGCAGTCATCGAAAAACTTCACCAAAGACCAGCTCCCAGACAAAAACTTGTTAAGCGAGCTCAGCGAAAAGTTCCGCAAGGAGCGCAAGAGCCTGGAGGAATTACTGAATCCCGCCCGCGACGCTAAGAATCCCTCGTTGCAGGGCTTCGATATTCTTCGTCGGCGCTCCGAGCAGATCGCGCCCATCATCGCTGAGTTGAAGGCTTGCGCGCAAACTGGACAGCTCGTGGTTTCGTTTAAAGATTTTGTGCTGAGTTGCGCGCACATGCACGCAAACCGGCTGCTCCGCTCGGCCCATCGGGAGCAGGAGTTAGTTATCCACGACTTTCTCTCACGACTCTATAAATCGAAGGCGGCGCAAGAGCGAAACCGGCGATGATAACGCTTGGTTACATCTTGTAACTCGCAGTCGGTGCCTGACCCGCTGTTAGCCTCGCGCCTTCTTTAAAGCATGGCTTACAATGAGCCCATGCTAGCCTCATTCCGGGGCCGCGCTGGCATCGGGGTAATACCACATCCTACGCCGATTTCACGCGTCGAGTCGAAACTCGAAGAACCCGGAAGCGACGCTAAGTCGCTCATTGTTTGTAGGATAGATTTTTGGCGACGCGGCATATGGAGCCAATATCATTTGGCTTGCCAGTATGGCATGAAACCTGATAAAGGGAAAGACATGAACAAAAAACCTACCAACCAAGCGACAGGAGTGAAGTCCAAGAAACTCAAGCTCAACAGACAAACGCAGCGGGATTTGATACCCCGTGACCAAAAGACCGACTCGGTCAGAGGTGGGAAGAACGGAGTGATAATCCTTACCCGTGGCCGTGCACAGATGTGTTAGCATGCGTGGATGGGACTGGAGAGAAGCAGCATCCGGTCCCATTCCGGTTCGATGGGCGTTGTTGCTGCGAGAAGTGCCAGCGCAATGCCCGCCGCGCCTCCCAAGATGCCGACTTCGTTGCTCCAATGATCAATCCGGAGTGCAGCGAAACCAGCGACGCCTCCTTCAGGATGCCGCATTTTGAGAGTATGCTGGAACCAGGTTTCCATCGCATTCTTCAAACAAGATTCACTGCTGGCTTGGAACATTCGATTGAATAAGTGGCCCGCGCCGGCGGTGCCGTGGCAAAGACCAGCGTCTTTAATACCCGACTGCGCAAATGAGCGCTTGGCAACGCGTCGGGCTAACCGTACAGCTTCGCGCTCCCAACTCGTGCTATTCATGCATCCCGCCGTGGCCAGCAAGGCCGCAGCAATTCCCAAGTCACCGTAACACCAGGCAACTCGGCTGGGTGTCAGCTTACTGCCACGCCCAATCCACTTGGGAAAGACGCAATCGGCACTAGCTGCATTCCTATGCGCCAGCAACCATGCCACCGCACCATCCAGCAGCGGTCGCGCTTTCGACCGGGTTTCTGTGACGCCACGAACTTTTCGTTCATCAAGTGCGCAGACCTGGGCAAGGAACGCAATGACTCCAGGCACGCCGTGCGCGACTCCCAAATCGTAATAGCCATTTGGGTACAGTTCGCGTTGCCAGTCTGGGAGCACTTCCCGCGAAGTGAACCAAGCGATCCCATCGGGAGTTCGTTCAGCACTCTCGTCCAGACGGTTAATTACATGTGCCAAACACTGGACGGCCGACGGACTGTGAATTTGCTCCAACGCGTAAACGCCAAAACCGACGAGGCCTTCGACCAAATCATAAGAACCGCGCCATGGGCCGCGGCTAATGCCGTCTATTAGTAGAGTATCCATCGCCTCGGTCGCATCATTATCCGCGTCGAGGAACCATCCGCGAAGATGTGCAACAGCCCAGGCGATACCGGTCGCGCCTACATATAGCGATGAACTCATTGGCACCGCCGCCACGGCGTCGATCGCTTGCTGCAAAAAGTACAGAGCAGTTTCTCTATCTCCGTAACCGGATCGAGCCTGATCCAGGTAGGCGAACAGGATTGCCAAACCTGCACTTCCGCTCGCCAGCGATGCGTCTATCTTTTCTCGTGCGGCCGTCTTGGCCGGCCGCCCAGGTGAAACAGCTAAATTGCGGCTTTCCGACCTTCTCCTCTTCTTCGAAGATTTTCCTGGTGAATCGACAATCCCCGCCATTTCCCGGATTGCGGCAGCGATTGAGTCGATTGTTTCAAAGATCTGCGCACGCAGACTGCCGGCGATGATTGGCTCCCACATCCTATTTCCTATTCAAGCGACAGATTAAAAAGCGAAAGTTACCTCCGTGCTTGGTAAAAACCATCCAAAGTCTCCGCAGTCCAGGCATTGAGCCGCGACCTTCGAGCACGGTGGCAACGCCGAGTTTTTCGCCGATCGTCCGCAGATCCTCATCCCTTTGAACTGAAACGAGGAGGTGCGGCCGACTACCACATCAACCGATTCTTCGAGGTGAGGCGACGCGATAAAGAGCGACTCCCGCACTTCTGGACGCGTCATCGCCGCGTGCAGGCGCGCATGCAGCCGAGCATGGTCGGAAGCGAGCGCCTGTTCAAGACGGCCGGGATCATTTAGTGAGCCTGGAGCCTCCAGCCCATCGTTCCATGCTGACAGTTCATCGAACGAAAGCAGCGGCGTGCGCAGGGCGAAAAAAAACTGCAGGAATAAACTCCGTCTTCCGTAGGATCATCAAGAAACCCGAGGCATGTTTAACGGATTATGTGCGACCGGTGTTTTCGAAAAAAGTTAGAAGAGAAACATAATACTTGGCGCTCCGTTTAGTTCGGCTAAAATCTCAAGGCAAGCCCGGCACCAATCGGAAGGAAAATATGAAAAAGAAATCTCCCAAGAAAACGGTGTCAGCAAAGTCCAAGAAACTGAAGCTGAATAAGGAAACGGTGCGAGATCTAAGGCCCATGGAGGAAAAGTTTGGCGTGGTAAGGGGTGGTGCTGCCCGGAAGCAGCAAGCCCGGGCTGGTAAGACTGGAAGCGGCTGGTGCAGCGATCGCAATATGAAGGAGAATTTTGCCTCGGTCGATCTAGAGGGTATTTTGGATCGCCTGGCTCGAATTCCAATCGAAACCTGGAATTATAAAAGCGAAGGTCTGTCTGTTCGGCACATGAGTCCGATGGCCCAGGATTTCGCCGCGGCTTTTCAGGTGGGAGACGACGATAAACATATTTACGCGATTGATGCGAGCGGAGTGGCGCTCGCGGCCATCCAGGGTCTGCTTCGAATTGTCCGGGAAACCCGCGCGGAATTGCAGTCCGTTCGAGCTGATCTTCAAAGCGTCCTGGCAAATACAAGCGGCCTGGGAACTCAGCCAGAGTCGTAAGATCAACAGCCAAAAATTGGGCGAGGAATTAGGAGTGCAATCGATCCCAGCTTGAGATCGCTCTCTTAAGCTGTCGTTGGAATTCGCCGGGAGAGGGGAGTTTCGGTATCGGATGCGACGCCGCTTGAGATGCTCTCCTTGGATATCCTAGAAACTCCAGGAAGGGAGCAAAAAACCTGCTGAACTTTTCCTGTTCGCTTAAATCCATTTGCCCGACCCAGGTATACGCTTTTCCCCGGTTGAGGTGTAGAGGACTTCCCTTTTTCATCTCGGCAAAGCTCGCAACCCGACGGACCGCTTCTTTCTTGCGATCCGTCAGGCGAAGATCGAGATAGTCAAGAAGTCGATCATATTCTGACTCCCATTGCCACAAGAGCCGCTCGTAGAAAACTATGTGAACTCTCAGCTCCTTCTGTCTCCGGAGAAAGCTTGCTACATTGTTGCCCCATTCTCGATCCGGTATCCTCTGGTTGTTCCCGTAAGAGCCGGCAAATTTCCTCATAAAATCGTTGCCGTAAAATCGTTGCGCCGCCAGGGCGATATCCCGTGGATCACGAATTAGGTATACGATTTTACTGAAGAGCCTGAACGTGCTCACAGTTTCATTGAAGATGGGATCATGCGTCCATACGTGTGAGCTAGCGCGTACATAGGCCTTAAGATCGGGGATCGGCCAATAAAATACCGGCAGAATCGTATACCACTGTCCTTCCGGCAAGATGCGGAGAAAATCCATCCCCGCCTGACCTTTGAATGCCAGTTTCCAGTGTTTCGCGAGTCTGTAAATTGGCCGTTTGCGGACGTAACTCCGATTCGGAATACCCGCTTGGCGAAGCGAACTCTCGATGATGTTCCAAAGCCAAAAATTGCCGCTCTTGGGAAAGCCGGCTTGAAGAATGCTCGTGGTCACATGTCTCAGAATTACATTCGGCATTCCGGCGTGTCTGCCAAATTTTGCCATACGTGCGCCTTGCTATACAATCGGGCTGCGAACACGTTGCAATGTCCCTGCAAACTAGGATTTTCGGACATTGGACATGCTGAAATAGATCAAATATTCAGAAAATGTACAGTATATCAGGCGAGAAGCTTCAATACCTGCCACGTTGCCTTGTCTTGTAAGGTTGGTCGAGGCATTCGACAGCCCACTCGGGCTCGGCCTCTGCCAGATCGAAGGTTGCCTCGAACACGAGCGCAAAAACCTCATCCATCCATCGATCCGGGAGCGCTGATTTGGGGTCAGGCATCAAAATCTGGACAGGATGGAGGGTTCTTTTCGAAGGGAACGGCGTCGCCGCGCAGCAACTGCGTCGAGTACCTGTGGGCGCTCTCTCAATCAAGAAAATGATGCCTGACCCGCATTTTCCGCATTCCATTGCGGCGTTTTAGTTCGGCGAAGATTGATGGCTTGTCGCTTATGGCTTGACTTAATCCCGCGCCGGCGGCGCTTCGGCATCGGCGATCAGTTTCTGGAAGCGCGGATCGTTCCGCAGCGGATCGAACATTGGGTCGAGCCGAAGCAGCGCGGGAGTCAGCAGCACACCCGACGCCAGTGGACCACTGTATGGGACGGACAATAGTTTCCCTAGAGCGGCGATGGCGCGATCGGGCTCTCCGACTTGCGCCGTCACGCGGGCAAGAATCTCGACCGGCTGGGGACCATTCAGGGCGTCTTTTTCGATCGGGACGAGAGCGATGGCCCGCTCGGTCAGGGTCAATGCGGCGTCTTTGTCGCCGAGGCCCGCGTTGATCAACGCGAGATCTCCCATCAGGCTGAAATTATCCGGCTCCTCTTTGAGAAAGGGTTCCAACTCGCTGCGTGCCAGTTTCCAACTGTCCTCGGCGCTGGTGTGATTACCGGCGATTTCCTGCGCCCAGCCCAACCAAAAGCGAAGCTCGCCATTGTAATAACCCAATGCTGGATGAGGCTGGGTCAGGATCTCCTTTAACCGATGTATGATTGGTTCGGGACGGCGCTCCAGGATGGCTTGGTAAGCTTGTGTTTCCAGGATTGTGGTATCGGCGGCAGATGGGTGAAGTGGAGTTAGGAGCGCCGAAGCGCGCGGCAGGTCGCCTTCGGCTTGCGCAATGCTGGCCTCGTTCGCCAGGGTATCGGGGTCATCCGGTATGATATTGAGGACCTGATCAAGCTTTCGCAGCGCTTCGGGGAAACGACGAAGGCAGATATAGGAAAAGGCATGCTGGGTGAGGAGGTTTACATTCCGCGGGTCGAGCCTTTCGGCCTGATTGAAGTACGACTCGCTCCGGTCCCACTGGCCTCGCCTTCGCGCGACATAGGCCAGCGACGCAGGGATCTGGCTGTTATTCGGGAGAAATTTCCGTGCCTGCTCGAAGTAATGCACGGCCGTGTCGTAATCCTTAAGGCAGGCGTAGTGGTAATATCCCTCGGCCATTACCGCCTCGCCCAGATTGGGTTGAAGAGCGAGGGCGGTTTCGGCTGCCTTCCGCGCCTCCTCGCGGAGGGCGGCAGTCGGTTGTAGCGTAAGGGTAATGTAGCCGTTCGCTTCCACATAGGAAAGTAACGCCCAGCTCAGGGCAAACTTCGGATCCAGGCGCACCGCTTCTCTGAGATAGCGCTGTGCCTCAAGCGCGTTGGCCGGCGTCTCCGCCGTCTTCAGAGTATAGGCCAGGCCGCGCAGGTAGGCGTCATAGGCCTCCGGATTATCAGTTGGCCTGGCCGCGATGACTTGCTCTTCCTGGCCTGTGAGCTTCACCTGCAGTTGATCGGCAATTGCCTTGGCCACATCGCTCTCGACCGAAAAAATGTCGGTTAGTTTGCGATCCAAGGTATCCGCCCAAATATGAGAATCATTGGCCGCCTTGATCAGCTGCACGTTCACCCTGACCTTGTCCTGGTTCTTCTGCACACTTCCTTCCAGGATATGGGCCACTCCAAGTTGACGGGCGATCTCGGGCACATTTCCCGGCGCGCTTTTGTAATGCTGGGTGGAAGTGCGCGAGATGACCTTCAAGTCAGCGATCTTGGACAACCGGGTCAGGATCTCATCCTGGATGCCGTCGGCAAAGTAGGCGTTCTCCTTGTCGCTGCTCAGGTTCTGGAAGGGCAGGACCGCGATTGATTTTTCGGGAATTGCTGAGGCAGTCAGGGCAGGCGATGCCGAGGGTGCGGAGTCCGGCGTCATCGTACGGTGCTCTTGCGCGAGAAATTTTGTCGCCGCGGGCGCGAAGATTATGGCGACAATGATCAGGCCAATCAGCAGGCAGATGAGAATCGCCACGCCTGTCAGCAGCGTTCGGTTTCGTGCGAACAAACCTGACGCCTCCGCTGTGTCCGCCCGTTTTGCCTGCCGGAATTTCTCCGGCAGCGCCGGATTGCCCAGCTCATCGGTGTAGAGATTGACGAGATGGAGGCGAACTCCATGTTTCACTTCGCATTCACCGAGGTCGTGCAGACGCGGCGACCATTGACGGTATTGCCCGAGATCATCGGCTACGTGCTGCGAAAGCAGGATGTGCCCGGCATCGCCGCAATCCATTACCCGCTGGGCCATGTTGATCCCCGCGCCAGCAATGTTGGTCCGCCCGCTCACGTCCGTCACTTCGCTCACTGGTCCGCTGTGGATTCCCATCCTCATCGCGATCGCCCGGTGCGCCTTCAGCGCTAGCGCGATCTCGAGCGCGCAACGGGCCGGCTCCTCCGCGCTGTTGCGAAAGACCAGCGCCATCCCATCTCCAGTAGGCAGTCTGACGAGTTGTTCGTTAGGCGCATCGCGCACCTGCGCCGTCGCCAACACGATCTCAGTCAACTGGCCCAGCCTTTCCTTTTGTTCCTCGATCAGCAATTTCGAATAACTGACAATGTCGATGAACAAGACGTGCCCGATCTCGAGGCGAAGATTGTTCTCGGATTCAGCCGCCATGCATCCTCCCGCCTTTATGGCTCCTTCTCATCGCAAAGCTTCTGGAAGCGCGGATCATTCCGAAGCGGATCGAACATAGGATCGAGGCGGAGGAGTGCGGGGGTGAGCGGCGCGTTGCCTACAGGTAGCGCGCCCTCATACGGTATCGATAGCAGTTTTTCGAGGGCGGCAATCGCTCGGTCGGCCTCTCCCGCCTGCGCCGTGACCCGGGCGAGGATCTCGACCGGAGCGGGGCCATCGATGACGTCTTTCTCGATTGGATTCGCGGCCATGGCTCGTTCGGCCATGGAGATGGCTGCTGCTTTGTTGCCCAGCCCCATCTCAACGAGGGCGAGATCTTGCATGAGGTTATAGTTGTCGGTCTGTTCCTTGAGAAAAGGTTCCAGTTCGGTGCCCGCCTGTCGCCAGCTTTCCCCGGCAGCAGCATGGTCGCCTGCGACTTCCTGCGCCCAGCCCAACCAAAATCGCAGCTCGCCGCTAAAATAACCCAACCCCGCATCAGGCGTGTCCAGTATCTCCTTTAAGCGAGGGATGATTGGCGCGGGCCGGCGCTCGAGGATCGCCTGGTAGATTTGTGTCTCCAGCGCGACGGTATTCTCGGCGGCAGGATTAAGAGGACCGAGAAGAGCTGAAGCCCGCGGCAAGTCACCTTCGGCTTGGTCAATTGATGCTTTCAGCGCAATGGTATCCACGTCGTCCGGCGTAACGTTGAGAACCTGATCAAGCTTCCGCAGCGCTTCGGGGAAACGACGAAGAAGCATGTAGGAAAGCGCGTGCTGGCTCAGCAGGTTAACATTACGCGGGTCGAGCCGCTCGGCCTGGTTGAAAAATGCCTCGCTTTGCTCCCACTGGCCTCCTCGGCGCGCTACGTAGGCCAGCGCTTCGGGAATCCGGCTGCTATTGGGCAGGAAAGGGCGCGCTTGTTCGAAGTAACGGATCGCGGTGGGGTAATCCTTTAGATAGGCGTAGTGGTAAAAACCTTTGGCGATCAACCCCTCACCAAGATTGGGTTGGAGATTGAGCGCGGTTTCGGCCGCTTGCCGCGCTTCTTCCCGGAGCGCTTCCGTGGGTTGAAGAGTGATCCCGATGTAGCCGACTGAATCGACATACGATAGGAGCGCCCAAGCGACGGCAAACTTCGGGTCGAGGCGCACCGCTTCTCTCAAATGCTTTTGTGCACCGAGGGAATTAGCCGGTGAATTTTGTGCTTTCAGAGTATAAGCCAGCCCGCGAAGGTAGGCGTCGTAAGCTTCAGGATTGTCGGTTGGTTTCGCGGCGATGATCTGCTCTTCCCGACCAGTAAGTTTGGCGCGCAATTGATCGGCAATGGCTCTGGCCACCTCGCTCTCAACCGAAAAAATGTCGGTTAGTTTGCGATCCAAGGTATCCGCCCAAATATGAGAATCATTGGCCGCCTTGATCAGCTGCACGTTCACTCGCACCGCATCGCCACTCCTCTGCACACTGCCTTCCAGGATGTTCGCCACGCCAAGCTGGGTTGCGATCTCGGGAAGATTTTCCGGCGAGCTTTTGTAATGCTCGGTCGATGTGCGCGAAACGACCTTCAAATCAGCGATCTTCGATAGGCGGGTCAGAATCTCATCCTGGATCCCGTCGGCAAAGTAGGCGTTCTCGTTATCGCTGCTCAAATTTTCGAACGGCAGCACGGCGATTGATTTTTCCGGAATCGCCGGCGCCGCTGGCGCGACCCAAGAAGCCGACGCTTTCGCGGGCGATCGATGGGAAACGAAATAGAATCCGGCCCCGGCCGCGACGACGGCGAAAATGATGAGCGCAGCGGCTAGCCGGCGGGATCCTCGCGGCGGTTTTTCGGGCGCTGCCATCGCCGGCGCGACTTGCGTCTCATTTGGCTGTCGGAATTTCTCCGGTTGGCCCGGGTTGCCGATGGTCTCGGAGTAAAGATTGAAAACGTGGAGACGAACTTCATGCTTCACCTCCACTTCGCCGAGATCATGCAGGCGTGGCGCCCACTGCCGGTATTGCGCGAGATCGTCCGCCACGTGTTGGGAGAGAAGGATGTGCCCGGCGTCGCCGCAATCCATCACCCGTTGCGCCAGGTTGATGCCTGCGCCAGCAATGTTGGTCCGGCCGTTTACATCCGTCACTTCGCTCACTGGTCCGCTGTGGATTCCCATCCGCACCGCGATCTCCGGATGCACCTTAAGAGCTTGCGCGATCTCGAGAGCGCAAAGTGCCGGTTCCTCGGAGCTGTTGCGAAAGACCAGCGCCATCCCATCGCCGGTTGGAAGCCTGACGAGTTGTTCGTTAGGCGCATCGCGTACCTGCGCCGTCGCCAACACGATCTCAGTCAACTGGCCCAGCCTTTCCTTTTGTTCTTCGATCAACAACTTGGAATAACCGACCAGATCGACGAACAAGAGGTGCCCGATCTCGAGGCGAAGATCGTTCTCAGATTCAGGGGCCACGCCGTTATCTTTACAGCGACCGTAAACCCCCCGCGATCATTTTCCGCCTCGAAGGTTTGGCAGCGCGTGGCTTTTGTTTGCGTCCCCTCGGGATGCGTCCGGCGGGTGCCAGGGCGAAGGACGCCTCAGTATTTGCCCCATTCGGCCTTCCTGCGCAGATCACCGCTTTCCAGCCCGACGCTAGTGGATCATCCGAATTTGTAGCGCGGCCGAAAGCGGGTCATTACTCCCGAACGCGCGCAGATGATCTGCGACTTCTTGGCGAAAGGCGAAACGGAAGGATCTGCGTGCATCATCGCGCACCTGATCCTGACGACGCTTTTGATCCGGGCATGGACAAGTGATAAGGAGACGAAAACATAGAGGAGTAAACCATGCTCGCCTGGTGTCTTGCGTAGCTTTTCCAAGAGCCGCTAGTCGGCCTCGACACCGGGGAGGAGGTCAACTAGAAGTCGAAACGCAAACGGGCGGTTAGCTCAGCGGTAGAGCGGCACGTTTACACCGTGTTGGTCGGGGGTTCGATCCCCTCACCGCCCATGGCCCTGCGCCTGACGATCGCGTGCGGGTAGAATGGCGAGAGCGATGAAGCTTTGCACCACCTTGTCTTCCTGGTTTTTCGTCAGGCTGCGATAACGAATGAGGCCGTAGCCCGGTTTGGATTGCGAAAGGCGGGCTTCGAGAATTTCAATTTCCACTCTCAGTTCGTCGCCCGGATGGACCGCGACCGGCCAGCGCAATTCATCGATGGCGCGTCCGATGATACCGCTCTCTACTTCCATCGTCTCAATGAAGAGGCGCATCGAGATCGCCGCGGTTTGCCAGCCGCTGGCGGAGAGGCCTTCGAGGAGATGATCGCCGGCATTCGCTCCGAGATGAAATGGTTGCGGATCGTAGCGGCGCGCGAACTCGACGATTTCGTCGGCCGAAATAATCTGACGCCGGGATTCGAAACGGCTGCCGATCGGAAAGTCTTCAAACGCGCGACGCATCTGGGAGCATTCGCCAAGAGCGCGAGCAAAGGCAAGTGTAGCCGAAAGATGAGCGATCAGGAACTGATGCAGGCGGCCATCGCGCAGGCTCGGAAAAGCCGGAGCGAAGGCGGCATCCCAATCGGCTCCGCTTTGGCGCGGAATGGCGAGTTGCTTGCCGTCGGTCACAACAAACGGGTGCAGGGGAGCGACCCGGTCACGCATGCCGAGATCGATTGCCTGCGCAACGCGGGACGGATTGGGAGTTTCCGCGACACAGTTCTCTATTCCACTCTCATGCCCTGCTACCTCTGCAGCGGCGCGGTGGTGCAGTTCGGTATCCCCAAAGTAATCGTAGGCGAGAGCCGCACTTTTGCGGGCGCGCCGAAATTCATGCGCAGTCACGGTGTCGAAGTGATTGACCTCGATCTGCCGGAGTGCGTCCAAATGATGAAGCAGTTTATCGCCGCCAATCCGCAGCTCTGGAACGAGGATATCGGTCGTTAGGCGAGGGTGCTCCGATGGGACCGCGGATTACGCGGATTTAGCGGATTGGGAGAGAAGAGAAAAGGAGTGATGAAGTGGCTATTTTTTCTTTTCATCCGCGTTATCCGAGTAATCCGCGGTTCAAAACTCTCCGCCCGCTGCGGGCGAATTACGGCCCCGGGTTCACGCCGAGCAGGCGCGTTTTCTCCGCCTCGGGCAGGGAGCTGTTTTGAATCCAGTCGCGTGCTGCGGCCGGGTTCTGCTTGAGCCACAAGCTTGCAATCACTTCTTCGGACTTCTGGCGCATGGACGGATCGGAAATAGTTGCGGCCCAGGTGAGAGCAAGAGCAGAGTCCTCGTAGGCGATGCTGATGCTAAAGGAGCCGACGGCTTCATCTCGCATGGCCCCTCCTAAGGAATCAAGAAAATCGCCGGCCGCTTTCGGGTCTTCTTTCGCCCAAAAGCGCGCCGCGCCGCCAACCGCGTTGCCGCGCTCGTCCGCCGGGAGGTTGGCCGCCCATCGCGTGGCCGCCTCCGGATCATCCTGTGCCCAGGACTGGGCAATCGCGCTATTGGCTGCCTTCCGAGCGTCGGCGCTTTGCAGTTGACTCACCCACTGCCGGGCATGCGCCGGGTCGGAACGAAAAAGCATGTCGGCAAATGACATTGCCATTTCCTGCCGGCCCGAAGGGTCGGGCAGCGAAGCGACATAGGTCTCCGCGGCTTTTGGATCCTTTTGCCACCAGCCGCTGATCGCGCCTTGCATGGCAAGATTGCCGTAGCTGTCGGGATGTTGTTCTGCCCAGGCGAGCGCGGCAGCCGGATCCTGCATGGCCCAATTGGCCGCCGCGCTGTTGAAAGCCCCCGTGTAATAGAGGCCTTTGGCACCGATCGCATCGAGAAATTGCGCCGCGGCCACGGGCTCGAGCGAGCTCCATTTCGTCACCGCGGTGTCCAGGAAGCTCGCCTTGTCAGTGGGCGATAGAGCATCCGCCGGAAGGTCGTTGATCGAATGGGCGAGGGCACTCGCGGCGGTCGTATCCGCGTTTCGGAGGACAGCCGCGATTGCCGTGCGGCGAAAACGCGCATCACGCGACGCAATCGCATCGGCCAGGGCGAACTTCGCATCGAGCGGCGCCCAAGCCTTGAAAAAAGCGGCGATCTTTGCCTCTGACTTCGGATTTCGGGGGAGGCTCTGCAACTGCCGCGCCAGGTCCGCGATCTCCTTCGGAGTGCGATCCGAGAGCAATCCGTAAAGCTCCTGGAACGGCACAGCCGCAACGTCGCCGAGAAGGATTTTATTTTCTTCCGCCTTCGTTAGGCGCGGAGACACCGCGGAATGATCAGGCGCGCGTCGCGTCCCGCCGCCTGAGCTTTTATGCGTTCGATCATGCCGGATCAGGAATCCAAGCAAGGCGAGCGTGCAGATGCCGAGCAGAATCAGACCAATGACCTTTGGGCGTTTCATTCCGGGAAAAGCGGCGTGGCCAGGATCGGAACCCCGGACTCGTCCGCCCTGAAAATATGCGACGATCCGCGTCGCGAAAGGTCAAAACGCTCGATGCGACAACTCTGTGCCGTGGGACGAGGGTTCAATCGCTCAGTCGATTATATTTCTTCAATACCTCGGGCAGGCGATCGTGGGGCAACGCTTCAACCTTGTGATTGTCGCGGCCGGTCATGTCGTGATTATCGACCAGCGCGTTGACAATCGCTTCCTTGACTGCCTGGGCGGTGGGACGAAGACATCGGTTGTCAGGCGAGCGCGTGGCGGTTTTCGATTTAACCGCGGATGACGCGGATTACGCAGATTTGGAAGAGAAGAGCGACAGAGTGCAGAGGATTTTGTTTTTAATCCGTGTTATCCGAGTAATCCGCGGTTGAAACCCTTGATTTACGGCGGCGCGATCAACGAGCCCTAACGAATTGGAGCGTGCTGTCGTTAGGGGAATCAGCGCAGGCCGGTGAGGATGGCCACGAAGATCGAGACGACTCCGAGCGCGCAGAGCATCAGGTAGAGCGGGAAGACAAACTTCAGCCAGTCTTCACACGGCACCCGCGCCGCGGCGATGATCGCCACCAGCGCGCCATTGGTCGGGGTGAGCAATTCGCACAAGCCGGCACCGTATTGGTAGGCGAGGATCGCGACCTGCCGTTGCAGACCGAGCAAATCGGACACCGGCACGAGGACCGGCATGGTGAGCACCGCCTGACCGCTCACGCTGGGGACCGGAAAATGGACGAAGGTGTGCATGATCATCATGCCGAGAGCGGAAAGCGCCACCGGCAAATGGGTGAGCGGCGAAACCATCCCGTGCACGATCGTGTCGATGATCTTGCCTTCGTTCATGACGACGAAAATTGCGCGCGCGAAGCCGATCAGGAGCCCGGCGAAGGCCATCGATTTGAACCCTTCGACGAACGCTTCCGCCGTCCCACCGATCCGGAGTCCGCCGATCAAGCCAACCACGATGCCCATGCCAAAGAAGAGGGCCGCCATCTGGTTGAAGTCCCATCCGAGCCGCATCACGCCGAAGATAAAGAAGGCGAAAGTTCCGATCACGATGAGGAGGACGGTCAGCTTACGCGCGGTGAAATTGCCTGGCTCGGCGCCGTTATCCGCCTCCGGTTCAGTCCGCGTTTTCGCGGCGTAACGCATCGTGCCTCCAGTCCAAAGTGCGACTGCGAGGACGAGAAAGACGACCCGAAAACCCAGGCCCGAGAGGAGCGGCAGGCCGGCCAGTTTTTGTGCGATGCCGACCTGGAATGGATTGACCGGGCTGAAGGCCGCACCAACCGCAGCCGCGCCGATGCTCATCGCGACTGCGGTCATTGCGTTGTAGCCCATCCGGCGCGAAAGCAGAAGGAGAACCGGGACGAGCGGGATGATTTCCTCCGCCAAATTTTCCAGGACACCGCCCGTCGCGAAAAAAGCGCAGACGATCGGAATCACGAGCACCTCGCGGTTGCGCAGCATGCGGACTAACGAACCGACCGCTTCGCGCAGACGCCGGTCTGGTCGAGAACAGTGAACGCTCCGCCGGCGAAGAAAATGATCGATGCGGCGTCGACCATTCCCTTGGGAATCGCGACCGCGGCCCGGAAGAGATTTACGGGCTGTTGCGGGACGCGATGATAAGTTCCCGCCACGACGACTTCACTTCCCGTCACCGGGTCCTTCGCGCGCTGATATTCGGCGGCGGGCAGCAAATAGCTTAGCAAGGCCGCGAGCAGGACGAGGGTGTGTGGAAATCTTGCAGCGGTCTTTGGCATCGGTCGGGCGGAGAGCAGTGTCGCAGCGGATTACTCGGCGAAGCGATTGTATTTTTTCAGGAGACGGCAAGAGAGATTGCCCGAGCGAAATTCCCTCCATTTCTCGATTGACGGATGGGCAAGGATTTGTTGAAAAAGACTTGATCTGATCCAGTGGAGGACGTCCCTCCCGATGGCTTCTTCTCCTTCTTCAGATCGACAGCGGCAAAAAAATGATCGGGAAAAGGAAGAAAAAATATGCATCAACCGATTCAGTTCCAAACGACAGTTCAAAATTCGATTAGTCGCTGGCTGCCTTTACGGCGCAGCTTGGTTCTCATCCCGCTCGTGCTCGCCTGCTTTGGGTTTTCGCCTGCAATGCAGGCGGTGAGCCCGCCGCCCGACGGTGGCTATACGGGCGCCAACACGGCGGAGGGAACCCAGGCCCTCCAAAGCCTCACCACCGGACTCGACAACACGGCGATTGGTTATCAGGCGCTCTTTAGTACCACTACTGGGAGCTTCAACACCGCCGCAGGGTACCTCGCCCTCCGTAGCAATACGACCGGCACCCGCAACACGGCCATCGGGTATCAGGCCCTCTACCTCAACACCACCGGCAGCTTCAGTGTGGGGATCGGTTTGAATACGCTCTTTCACAACACCACCGGCAGCTTCAACTCGGCCAATGGCTACTATGCGCTCTATAATAACACGACCGGCAGCTCGAATGTGGCGAACGGTTTGAATGCGCTCTACGCCAATACCAGTGGCAGCAACAACACGGCCAATGGATTCAAAGCGCTCTTCTCCAACATCGATGGCGAAGGTAACAACGCTATCGGTTATCAAGCGCTTCTTAGCAATACCAGTGGAGGCGGAAATGTGGCAATCGGTTACCAGGCACTTCTTAGCAGCACCACCTCAGGGTTTCCCCCGAATGATGGCACGAGCAATGCCATCGGTTACCAGGCTCTCCAGAATAGCAATGGGTTCGACAACAACGCCGTCGGTTTTCAGGCGCTACAGATGAATGTATCTGGAGCTTACAATAACGCGTTTGGCTGGGAGGCGCTCCTAAATTGCACTGGTACCTCTAACACTGCGATTGGTGATGGTGCAGGCAGAAACGCGACCACCGGCAGTGGCAACGTCTATATTGGTGCCGGTGTGACCGGCGTTGCTGGTGAGAGCAATCAAACATACATCCGCAACATCGGCAACACCTTCCAGGACACCGGCATATATGTCACTTTGGACAGTGTCGGTGGCACCAAGCTTGGCTACGTAAACCTTTCGTCGCGACGCTATAAGGACAACATCAAGCCGATGGACAAGGCCAGCGAGGTCCTCTACACGCTGAAACCGGTGACCTTTCGCTTCAAAAAGGAATATGATCCGGCTCATGGGCCGGGCTACGGACTGATCGCCGAGGAAGTGGACAAAATTAATCCCGATCTGGTGAGTCATAATGACAAAGGCGAAGTAATGACGGTGCGCTATGACTACGTGTACGCGATGGTGCTTAATGAGTTCCTCAAGGAGCACAAAAAAGTCGAGGAACAGCAGGCCAGCATCGCCGAGTTAAAATCGACCGTCGCCTTGCAGCAGAAAGAGATGCAGGTTCTCACCGCGCAGCTCAAAGAGCAGGCTGCGCAAATCCAAAAAGTGAGCACACGGCTCGCCGCAGTGAGTCCGTCCCGTAACGGACTTGAAACGAGCAAACCGGCACGACAGTTGGTCGCCAATCGGTGACCGTTGTCTGGATAACCAGTCCGGCCAGCTCAATTCGTTAGTCGATTATATTTTTGCCGCGCTTGGCGTAAGCGATCGTATGGGGGCGCGTCGGCGCGATGGCTGTCGCGGCCCGTCATGGTGTGGTTGTCAACGAGGGCGTTGACGATCGCTTCCTCGACCGCCTGAAAGGTCGCTTCGAAGATCGAAGCGTTCCGCACGGTTGACATTTGTTTGCGTCGGCTTTTTGGGATTGGCCACGCCACGATTTGCAACCGAGACGGCAAGAGAGATTGCCCGAGCGAAATTCCCTCCATTTCTCGATTGACGGATGGGCAAGGATTTGTTGAAAAAGACTTGATCTGATCCAGTGGAGGACGTCCCTCCCGATGGCTTCTTCTCCTTCTTCAGATCGACAGCGGCAAAAAAATGATCGGGAAAAGGAAGAAAAAATATGCATCAACCGATTCAGTTCCAAACGACAGTTCAAAATTCGATTAGTCGCTGGCTGCCTTTACGGCGCAGCTTGGTTCTCATCCCGCTCGTGCTCGCCTGCTTTGGGTTTTCGCCTGCAATGCAGGCGGTGAGCCCGCCGCCCGACGGTGGCTATACGGGCGCCAACACGGCGGAGGGAACCCAGGCCCTCCAAAGCCTCACCACCGGACTCGACAACACGGCGATTGGTTATCAGGCGCTCTTTAGTACCACTACTGGGAGCTTCAACACCGCCGCAGGGTACCTCGCCCTCCGTAGCAATACGACCGGCACCCGCAACACGGCCATCGGGTATCAGGCCCTCTACCTCAACACCACCGGCAGCTTCAGTGTGGGGATCGGTTTGAATACGCTCTTTCACAACACCACCGGCAGCTTCAACTCGGCCAATGGCTACTATGCGCTCTATAATAACACGACCGGCAGCTCGAATGTGGCGAACGGTTTGAATGCGCTCTACGCCAATACCAGTGGCAGCAACAACACGGCCAATGGATTCAAAGCGCTCTTCTCCAACACCACGGGCCAAGAAAACAACGCAGTTGGTGCTTTCGCTCTCATGAGCAATGTGGGTGGTTCCTTCAACAACGCTGTTGGCCGCAACGCCCTCTTCAATAGCATTGGCGACGAAAACAATACGATGGGTGACGACGCCATGTACAACATCACGACAGGCTCCCATAACACAGCTATGGGGGATGACGCGCTCGATCAATGCACCGACGGTGATTCCAACGTCGCTATCGGTGACGAGGCCGGCACGGCCGTTGTCCACGGCAGTAACATTATTGTAATCGGCGCTAACGTGAATGGTGGAGGCCCTTTTCAAGACTTCGATGACACCTGCTATATCGGCAGCATCTACAGCCAGCCGGTTAGCGACTCCGGTAGCGCCCAATCAGTATATGTCGATCAATACAACGTGTTGGGCTTCCTCCCGTCGTCCCAGCGTTTCAAACACGACATAACACCGATGGATAAGGCCAGCGAAGTGTTGTACGGGCTCAAGCCGGTGACGTTCAAATACAACAGCGACAAGGCAGGCAGGACGCAATATGGCGTAATCGCCGAGGAGGTGGCCAAGGTGGCTCCCGACCTCGTATTCCGTGACAAGGACGGTACCGTGGAGACCGTGCGGTTCGAACAGATCAGCGCGATGTTGCTCAACGAGTTCCTCAAAGAGCACAAAAAAGTACGGAACTTGGAAGCCATCGTCGCGCAGCAAGCGAAAGGAATGGAAGCTTTGACAGCCCAGCTGAAAGAGCAGGCCGCACAGATCCAAAAAGTGAGCGCGCAAGTCGAACTGAATAAGCATGTGCCGCGAACAGTTGCGAATAGATAAGAGACTCTGTAGCCGCGGTCGCTGACCCCGAAAGCATTCGGGGTTGACCGCGGTCCGGGAATCTAGATACAAGAGCAAAAAGGCCGTCACGCCTAACCGACGCGGCGGCTTTTTGTTTTGTCGAATTTGGTAGCCGCCGCGCTGAACGGTGTCGTCCGTGCAGCGCCCCCGAAAGCTGTTTGGAGTCGCATGATTCAGCGATGGTCACAGAACCAAAATTCAAAGAAATAAGCTGCCGAACGTCCAACGCCGGTCCGTTCTCTTTTCACACACTGCCCTACCATACGGTCAATTGGAATCAGGCTTACGCAGCTTCTCGTTCCGCTGCCGCTGCTGCTGCTGGTATGAGTTTATTTGATGAAGCTTGAGATTTAGCAAATATGTCGAGTCCGGCTTTGGCTGAATTCTGTCAGGGACACGGGTAGCAGCGGCCTGAGTCTTGCCTGAAGGCCGCGCCAACGGAACGGCTGGGGGAATGTGACCAGGAGCTGGCGGGGCGGTGGGCGAACCTCGTTGTGCCAGAAGCGCTTCGTTAAATGTGAGGGTTGCAAATTTTCCATCCTTGCTAATGGTCACTTTCGTGGCGCCAACTCGATCCGACCATTCAATGCTGACGAGATCGTAGCCGTCCATAGGTTCTGTGGTCGTCAGATATTTCTTGAACTTCTGATCCGAAGTCGAAGCAACGGTCACCATGTCACCGTCGGGCGAACGCGCAGCGTTGGCCACGTAAAGGTCTTTGGCGAAATCGGGCGTTGCCGCAGGCAAAGCCACCGCCGTGGCAATTGCGAATGGTGAATGATCTAGCATGGCTGAATAACGATTAAAGTTAAAATGCGACGGAAGCACGTTGTCTCCTCTGCCTGTATTCGCACCGAGCAGGGCGAAAATCGACATTAGCGCCAGAGAATATCTCAAAATGATCATTTGTGCGCTGCGGCTTATCTACGCCCTTACTTTTGCCGAGAATATTTCGTAATCATTTAGTTCGTCTCCGATGAAATATACAGCCCGGCTGGAGTTTGAGAAGCGGCGATACCAGATCAAATCCAGCCGCCTCCTCGATCGTCGGAAAGGTCGCGAAGCTAACGGCCCAGCTGAAAGAGCAGGCCGAGCAAATCCAAAAAGTGAGCGCACGGCTGGATGTGAGCAGACCAGCGCCGCAAGTGGTCGCTAATCGATGGCCGTTAGGCGAATATCCAATCCCGGCAGCTCAATTCGTTAGTCGATTGTATTTTTTCAACGCGGTCTGCAAGCGATCGTGTGGAAGCGTGTCGACCCGATGGCCGTCGCGGCCCGTCATGGTGCGGTTGTCGACGAGGGCATTGATGATCGCTTCCTCGGTTGCTTCGACCACTGCGGAAAAGATCGGGTCGAGGAGATCGTTAGGCACGGTTTGCACGCTGACGGTTGGCTTTTCCGGATTAGCCGCGCCGGGATTGGCGGTGGAGAAGGCGAGGAAAAGATCGCCCGAGCCGTTGCCGGAAGTCGCGCCGGTGCGCGCAAGACCGAGGCTGGCGCGACGCGCGAGGCGCTTCAATTGTCCCGGCAAGAGGGGCGCGTCGGTTGCGATCACGATGATGATCGAGCCGGTGTCTTTCGGGTAAACCGAGCCGGGAATTTCTTTGCCGATCGGGACGCCCGCGATCGTGAGCTGCGGGCGGCGTCCGCAATTGGCCTGGACGAGCGCGCCGACGATGTAGCCGCCATTCTTCTGGTCGAGGACGCGCGATGCGGTCCCGGTACCGCCTTTGAATTCGTAGCAGATCATCCCGGTTCCGCCGCCTACGCTGCCCTCGGCAACCGGCCCGCCCTTGGCCGTGTCGAGCGCATGCGCGACATCCTCCGGTTTTACATGAAAGCCGTTGATGTCATTCAACCAGCCGTCCCACGTCTCGGCGACGACCGGCAAGCTCCACCAATAGCCGGTCTTGTCCGCGGCGCCGTGCGCAAGCCGCCAGGCGATGACCGCATCGCGCGCCACGCCGACGCTGTGGGTGTTGGTAATAACGACCGGCCCCTCGAGAAAACCGCTCTCCTCGACCCAGGCGGTACCGGTCATCTCACCGTTGCCGTTGAGGCTGAAGGTGCCGGCATAGACCGGATCGTTAAGCGAGTCGTGACCGCGCGGAATGATCGCCGTCACGCCGGTGCGGACCGGGCCTTTCCCGACTTCGAGTTTTCCCTCGCCGCTGATCAGAGTGGTGAAGCCGACTTCAACCCCTGCCACGTCGGTGATCGCGTTCAACTTTCCCGGGGTCCCATCGAAGGGAATGCCGAGGGCGCGGGCGCGGATGGCGGGGGTTTGAGGCGGCGCGGTTTGCGGTTCGCGGGCGAGAAGGAGTGAGGAGGAGAGAAGGAGGACCGCGCCGATCGCAACGATTTTATCGATCATGTTGGGACAGAACTAACAGGATTTTGCAGAATTGGAAGAGGCTGGCCCCTCGTGGCCACCCGGAGAATCCAGGAAATCCGACTGATCCTGTCTGCGTTCCCGAATTTCTGTTTTCGCGCCAACTCGACCGCACTAGATTGGGCGCGTGAGTTACCAGGTTTTTGCTCGAAAATATCGGCCGCAAACGTTCGACGACCTGGTCGGGCAGGAACACGTTATCCGCACGCTCAAGAATGCGGTCGAGCAAAACAGGCTGGCGCACGCCTACCTCTTTGTCGGCCCCCGCGGGATCGGTAAAACTTCGACCGCGCGCATCCTGGCCAAGGCGCTCAACTGCGTCAAAGGCCCGACCGTTTCGCCCTGCGGGATATGCGATAACTGCAGGGAAATCACGGCTGGGAACAGCCTCGACGTGCTCGAAATCGACGGCGCGAGCAACAACGGCGTCGAGCAGGTACGCGAGCTGCGCGACAACGTTCGTTATGCACCGGCCAAGGGTCGCTACAAAATTTACATCATCGACGAAGTGCACATGCTCTCTTCACAGGCTTTCAACGCGCTTCTCAAGACGCTCGAAGAACCGCCGGAGCACGTAAAATTCATCTTCGCCACGACCGAACCGCAGAAGGTGTTGCCGACCATTCTGAGCCGTTGCCAGCGCTTCGATCTCCACCGCATTCCCGCGAACCTGATTGCGCAACATCTGCAGTTCATCGCCGGACAGGAGAAGATCACGCTCGATCCGGCTGCGGCGCACGCCATCGCGCGCGGCGCCGATGGCGGTCTGCGGGATGCGGAGTCGATGCTCGATCAATTGGTCGCGTTTTGCGGCGAGACGATCGCGGAGAGCGACGTTCTGAACGTCTTCGGCTTTACGAGCGAACAAACCGTGGCTGGTTTTACGGAGAAGATTTTGCGCGGCGAAACTTCGGAGGCTCTCGCGGTGCTCGACGAGCAGGCGGCCGCGGGCAAGGAGATGATGAAATTAATGTCCGATCTCATCGCGCACCTGCGCGATCTGCTCGTCTTCAAGGTTCGGCCGGATGCGCTTTCCGAGGAGGCGGCGCCGGAACTGCAGTCGTCGTTAGGCGAAGAAGCGGCCCTGATCGAGACCGATCGTTTGCTCGAGTTGATCGAACAATTCGCCGAGGCCGAAGGGCGGATGAAATGGGCGCCGAACAAGAAGCTGCATTTCGAGGTCGCGGTCATCAAAGCCATCCAAACCCTGAGCCAGGTCACGCTCGACGAAGTGATCGAAAATCTCACCGCCCTGCGCGGAGGCGACGTGCCGGCAAAGAACGCGGCGCCGATCGTTAGGCCGATACCTGCCAAACCGACGATCTCGTCGAAAAGGATGGCCTCCGAGGAGAAGGCTGCGCCAAGGGTTGCGGAGAGCGCGCCTGCACCCACAACTCCGGAATCGACCGACTTTTCGACGATCTGGCCGAAAGTGGTCGAGCTCGCTTCCGCCCGTCGGCCCTTGGTCCGTAGTTGGATCGACGCGGCGCAGTTGCTCGGGACCGAAGGTCGCCATGTTTTGCTCGGGTTCGCGCCCGAACAAAAAACCAGCATGGAATCGCTCGAGCGTCCGGCGACCCGCGGCTTCATCGAAGCGCTACTCCAAGAGCTGACCGGCTCAAAATGGGGAGTGAAAATGAACCTTGTCCAAGGCCTGGCGCCGGTGGAAATGACTCAGCGTGCCACCGAGGCAGACAAAGCCGAGCCTAACGATTCGGTCGAGTCCTTTAGGGACGATCCGTTAATCAGGGAAGCACTCGAAATTTTCAAAGGCGAAATCAAATCCGTAACCACCTGACCCGATGAATCTCAACAAGTTGATGAAACAAGCGCAGAAGATGCAGGAGCAAATGGCCAAGACCCAGGCGGAACTCGAAGAGAAAACGGTCGAAGTCACGTCTGGCGGCGGCAAGGTCACGGTGGTCGCGAACGGGGCGGGCGACGTCCTTTCGATCAAGATCGCCAAGGAAATCGTGGACCCTGAGGACGTGGAAATTTTGGAAGACCTGATATTGAGTGGGGTGCAACAGGCGATCGCAAAGGGAAAAGAAATGGCCGGCTCTGAGATGTCGAAGATCACCGGTGGGATGAATCTTGGCGGCCTCGGCGGGTTGGGGATGTGAGCCTGAGCAATTAATGAATTCCGTCACTGGCATCGGCGGCATCTTTATCGAGGTGAATTACCGGGTCGATGACTTGCACTCCTTCCTCGCGTAGCTCCGCGGCGAGGGATGCGAGGTGGATGCGAAGACCGAGGAAACGGAATTCGGGAAGTTCAGGTGGGTGACGGATTGGGTGGAATGGGGTGGAATTGTGGGAGCCGCCGTTGACGCCCTTTGCCAACTAGTGTGATGACAGCGCAATAAGGGTGACAATGTCGAAGCGGTGCTTTTATGAGCATGCCCGCCGCTTCACTTGGACTTATCACAGCCCAGGAAAACGAATCCTTGTTCCCCTTTCTTCACTTTCGCGACACTAGTGCAATCTATCACTTGAACCGAGACGGTCGGCTACGGGCGCGAGCGTGGACGCGCGGAAGCGCGTCCCTCCGGAGGGACATGCTTCCGCCACAACTATTCCGGCGTTTCCATTTCGGTCCGGGAATGCGACCTTCCGCCATGGCTGACGTGACAATCGAGATCATCAAGAACGGCCCTTACATCGTGAAGGGCGAAGTGGAACTGAAAGACGCGGATGGAGATTCGTATCCGGTCGAAAAACGGATGGCGCTTTGCCGCTGCGGCGCTTCGACCGAGAAGCCGTTCTGCGACGGGACGCATTCGAAGATTGGCTTTCAGGCCGCCGAGAAGGCCGTGCCCGAGTCAGCGGAAGGTTGATCGGAGGGACGCGCTTCCGCGCGTCCATTCGGGTGCGCGAACTCGCTGGGGGAAGATCCCGGACGTGCAGAAGCACGTCCCTCCGTTAGGTCTTCGCCAGGGGCAATGCTTCCGGCCAAAGGAAATACGGCCCGAAGCGTGCGCTGACCCGCAGCTCGCCACCGAGCCGGCGGCCGAGCGGCGTGATTTGTTTCTGTCCGTCGCTGATCTCGATCGCGCCGAGATGGACGAGGTGATTGGTTAGCTCCTGGGTCTTGAGGCCGAGCTTCTTGGCCAGGCGCGAGGTGCTGAGTTTACCAACGCTTTCCTGTTCCTCCGCGCCGTTAGGCGCGTTCTCTTCGCTGATTCGTCGCACCTTTTCAAAACTCATCCGCACTTCATCGCTGATCCGGATGATCCGGTCCGCTTCATCGAAGAGATTCCGGAAAAGCTCCTCGTCCTCGTCGCGTGAAACCAGGACGCCGATCTCATTGCTTTTGGCGTGACTCAGTTCGTGCAGGTTCAGGCTGCTCACGATGCAGAACTGCTCGTTGAGGTAGCATTTCGCATGGAGGTTGCGGCAGAAGCTGGTGCGAATGAAGGAGAGCGTCCGCAGCCAGTTTACCTCCTCCGGGAGAAGCTCGTTTTTTTCGTAAGCGAGGTGGACGTCGATCTTGCGCTGATTCTTGTCTTCCAAAAGCTCTTTAACGCGGTCGTTCAGTCTCAGGACCGGCGTGATGAGAATGAGCCGGTCGTGCGCGAGGCGAATGATCTCCTCGAGATAGTAGTTCGCCGCGCTGGTGTTGAGAAACTTCGCCATAATTACTAGAAAGCAGCAACGGTACCACGTCCTGGCCGCGATTTGCTGTAGCAGCGGTGACAGGGCGGGGCTGCCGCCCCCGTTTCCGGGTGGGCGAAACGATGATCCGTGCTGGCGGCACTCCGAAAGTCTTCGCGTGCAGGCACCCGCCCCTACATGGCAAAATCGAGGACGACCTTTCCGACGCTGCGGTTCGATTCGAGATATTCGTGGGCGGCGCGGATTTCCCTGGGAGAGTAAACCCGGTCGACAATCGGCCGGATGTCACCACGCGAAACCAACGGAAGGACGTGGGCGGCAAAGCGACTGACGGCTTCCGCTTTCTCCTCGATCGTCCGAGCTCGCAGGACCGTGCCAATGATGGTTGCCCGCTTGCGCAAAACGAGACCGAGGTCGATTTCCGATTTCCGGCCCGCAGCGGTGCTGACACAGATCAGGCGTCCGCGCTCGGCAAGCGCCTCGAGGTTCAACGGGAAATAAGCGCCGCCGCCGACGAGATCGATGATGACGTCGACTCCGGCGCCGTTAGTTAGTTCGCGCACGCGCTCGACAAAATCGCCCGGTGAATCGCGCACGGTGATGCTTTTGTCGAGTCCCAGAGCGCGTACTTGCGCGAGCTTGTCCGCGGTGCGCGACGTGCCGTAAACTGTTGCCCCCGTTACATGTGCGAGCTGCACCGCCGCCGTCCCGACGCCGGATCCGGCGGCATGAATCAAGACGCTCTCACCCCTTTGCAGCCCGGCGCGGATAAAGAGAGCGTCGTGCGCTGTGATGAATACCTCCGGCATTGCGGCGGCCTGCGTCCAGTCAAGCTCCACCGGAACGCGCGCGAGATTGCTTTCCGGCACGACGACAAATTCCGCCTGGCCGCCGCCGGCCGTGATCCCGAAGACGCGGTCGCCCAATTTCCAACGGTGGGCTGACCCTCCCATCGCTTCCACTTCACCGGCAAACTCAAGCCCCGGAATGTCGGGCGGATAGCCAGGTGGCGCGGGATATTTCCCCGCGCGCTGCAGGATGTCGGCGCGGTTCAACCCGGCTGCGCGCACTCGCACGCGCACCCGATCAGCGGTCGGCGGCGGCGGCGTTTCTACTTCCTGCCAGACGATTCCCTCGACCCCGCCAAAGGAATTGATGACAACCGCGTGCATGATCTTGAAATCGTTTCTCGAATCTCGAAATGGCGGGAAACGCAGGCGATTTACTTCGTTAGGCCGGCAGGACAAAAGTCTGACCGATCTCACGCAACGCAATTCGCTCCGGCTCGTTTTGGAGCGCGGCGGCGAAACGCTCGATCGGCTCACGGAAAGGTTCGAAGCTGAGCTTAAAGGTTTGATGATGGACCGGCATGATGAAGCGCGCCCCGGCCTCATTCGCCATCGCGATCGCCTCCTCTGGATTGCAGTGGGAGCGGATCCACGGTTGGTAGGCCCCGATTCCCATGATGGCAAGATCATAGGGCCGATCGTCGCGGAGGTCGCTGAAGCTGTTCGTTAGGGCCGTATCGCCTGCAAAGACGACCCGATGCCCGTTACGCTCCAAGACGTAACCGTTATAGCCGCGGTAGGTATCGGTCTGAAGTCGCGCACCCCAATGCCGAACGGGAAACGCTCTGATGAGAAGCGGCCCAGTTTCAAACTGAATTTCTTTCTCCTCGCCCCAGCTTAGCTCGGTGATTTCACGCAGGCGCGTCCAACCCAGCAAATCGCGCGTGCGCGACGCGGTCACGACCTGGGAATGGCTGTCGAACAGACGCAACGTCCGCCAGTCGATGTGATCAAAGTGGGCGTGCGAAAGCAGGATGAGATCGACCGGCGGCAACTCCTCTACCACCAGCGCCGGTTGCGTGAGACGCTTCGGACCAATGGCGGTAAAGGGAAGCGGTATCCCAATCCGGCGGAGGAGGACCGGATCGGTCAGGATGGTAACGCCAAAAAAGTTCAACAGCACGGTCGCGTGACCAAGCCAGGCGGCGGTCAATCGATCGCCAGACCATTCGTTAGGCTGCGGTCGGGCGAAAGCCGGACGGATCGGCCGGTTCAGTTCCAAAAGCCATTCGCGCCAGAGATGCGCGATCCAGCCACGGGCGGCGGAAGCGGTGAGCGTGGGACGCGGCATGATGCCAGACCCTGATCAGGCTTTGCTGCGGCGGCCGCGCAGTTATTTCACGACGCCGATTTCGGCGCGCCGATTTTTCGCCCAGGCTGCCTCGTTCGATGCGGGATCGGCCGGCATCTCAGCGCCGAAGCTTACGGTCTGGATGTTTTGCGCGTTGGCTCCGAGCGCGATGAGGGCTTCGCGGACGGATTCAGCGCGGCGTTCGCCCAGGCCGCGATTGTACTCCGGTGTGCCGCGTTCATCAGTGAAGCCGGCAATGATGACCTGGCTGTTGCTCTGCTGCAGGAAGCTGGCGATCTGCTGGATCTTACCGTTCTCGGAGCTGCGGATGGTCTGGCTGTCGAAGTCGAAGTAAATCGGCTGGAATTGCCGGCGATCGACGTTGCCGCTTAAGAACGAAGTGCCCTCCTGCCGTTCAGGCAGAGGTGTGCCGGTGACGTAATCGCCCGTGCTCCCGGCAGTCTGTTCACCCTGCTTTTTCGAGCAGGCGGGGAGGAGAAAAAGGGCGAGGACAAAAAGGAGTCCAAGCCTAACGAGAACGAAAATTCGAGAAGGTTTTGGATTCATATGCGGGCTCGCGCAGCATAATGGCAGCAGTTTGGCATGCAAGCCGCGCCCCCGCGGCACGGCTAAGTTCGTTAGGCCGCCTTGTCCGCGCCGAAGCCGTGCAGAAGCCGATGGAAAAAGCCGCCCTCGGCATCTTCGTAATCGACGATCTTGCCCGCCCGCGCCACGAGCACCGGACAGTTGGCGCGATTGAGAATTTCGCGGGTCAGATCACCCATAATGTAGTGGCGAAACGGACCCGTCGCCTGCGAGGTGCCGGTCACAATCAAATCGTGCCGGCCCTCTTGGACCTCGGCGAAAATCTGGTCGAGCGCGAGCCCATGTCGGATCCGCACTGCGACCTTCAGGCCCATCTTTTCGAGGCTTTCCTTTTGGCCGCGCAAATTGCGCCCGAGCTCGGAATCAGAGGCGAGCAGCCGATCCACGTCTTCGTGCAGTCGGATGAGGTCGGCGTAGATGACGGGCGGCTCGGCCATGACGTGAAGGAGGGTAACAACGACCCCCACGCATTTTGCGATTTCGCCTGCCACTTGCACGGCGTCGTCGATGTATCTTTTCCCGCCCGTGCAGACGAGGATGCGTTGTACGCGCTTACAGTCGCCAATCGCGACCAGCACCGGCGGCGGCACCGCCTTGATCACCTCGTAGGTTTTCTTCGGTCGCCAATAAAGGCCGCCAGTCCCTTTGCGTCGCGCGCCGATGATCGCCAGATCGTACTCGTTCGCGGTCGTCTCGGCCAGGATTTGGCGAATCGGCTCGCCAGAGCGGACCACGATATCGGCGAAAACGTCCTGCTCGCGGAGCATCTCTGCTTCGCTCTCGAGGGCGCGCCGCAAAGGTTCCTTGTCGGCCGGATTCTCGGCGATCCCGAGCAGAGTCGTTTGCGAGCGACAGGGACCGGCGATCAAGCCACCGAGCCTCGTCGGGTTGTCCGCGGGATCCATTCCATCGCTGCAAATGAGGATGCGCATGGCCTCTCCTAAAGCTTGTGCCCAGTGAGCAAGGTGTAAAGGACAAGGCCAACCCCGATGAGCGGGAGCGGCACGAAAGCGAGCCGGATTTTGGGGCCAGGAAAATATTGGGTCGAGATGGCGCCGATCTGCGCGCCAATCGCAGCGCCGGTCTGCATGACAAGTGCGATCAGGATATCGACGTTGCCCTTGAGCGCGTGGCTGAAGGTCCCATAGCTGGCCGAGATAATAATCTCAAAGAGGTCCGTCCCCACCGCGAGATGCGTCGGTACGCCCAGCACATAGACCATCATCGGCATCCGGATGTAACCTGCGCCGCCGCCGAGGAAGCCGCTGAAAACTCCGCCAATAAAAGAGACCGCCAGAATCGTCCAAAGCGAGATGGATTTGATGCCTGAGACGGGCAGAGAAATCATCGGCCAAAGCTTGAGCCGATGAATCCATCGTGTGACATGACCAAACGCCGTCGCGTCCTCTTTGACGGATTTTGCCGCCTCTCCGGTGCGCCTGGCTTTGCGTTGTGCGCGCATGGTCAAACCGGTTTCACAGATCATGAAAATGGAAACGCTGGAGTAAACGACGATGGAAACCACGCTGACGACGAAGTTAACGTTGCCCGCTCGCTTCAACATTTGGATGAGCTGCGCCCCGACCTCCGCGCCGCCGATCGTCCCGATCGCCATGATGAGACCGAGCCGGAGATCCACGTTTCCGAGGGCGCGGTGACGCTTCGCAGCTACGACCGAGGTCCCGACGATGTGCGCCAGATCCGTCCCGACGGCAAAATTCCAATCCAACCCGAGAGCACGCAGGCCTGGGCCCGCGATAAAACTCCCGCCCACCCCAAAGAAACCGCCCATCAGACCGATGAAGAATCCGATGACGGCGAGATAGAGTGGATTGATCTCCACATGGGAGATCGGGAAAAACATCGCGATCATTCAGAGCGACCGCGAAGGAGGCGCAGAAGGAAAGTCGTGATGGACTCAAGGATGATCGACTGGCCCAGGACGAGCGCCACGCAAAGGACCGCGTAAAAGCGGATGTGTTCCTTCTCGATTCGTGCCAGCGATGGACCAAGCAGGTGCAGAACAAGCAGGAAGTAGATCGCGATGAGAAAGCCGTAGACGACCATCTCGATCAGAAAAGAAAGGAGTGCGCGACGAGCTTCGTCTTTCATGAATAAAATGAGCCCTGGCAGGGAAGGTTCGGCTGCGGGTTATGTGGCGGTTGGGCTGCAAAGCGTCAACCGAAAATCCCGTTGCGTGGGCGGCGAATCGTCCTACTTTCGAGGCCAAACCTGCCCCCCAACGATGCTTTATGGCTGATGTCGCAAACAAATATTCCGAGAACATCGAGGGGAAATTCTACGTCGATGACCAGTGCATCGACTGCGACCTGTGCCGGGAAACCGCGCCGGCCAACTTCAAGCGGAATGACGACGGCGGCCATTCCTTCGTTTACAAGCAACCCGAATCGCCCGAAGAGGAAGCCCTCTGCAAGGAGGCGATGGAGGGTTGCCCGGTCGAGGCAATCGGCAGCGACGGGGGGTAGGTCCCTGAATCGAGACTCGTGAATCGTGATTCGGGGCCGATCCACGATGTAAGCGCTTAGCGATTCTCGAATTCGCCATGGGATCACAGCCCGTCGTTCTTACCATCGCCGGCTCCGATTGCAGCGCGGGGGCGGGGCTCCAGGCCGATCTAAAAACATTCAGCGCGCTTGGCGTTTTTGGCCTCACCACCGTGACTTGCGTAGTCGCAGAGGTACCGGGAAAAGTTTCGCGGATTGACGCGATCGACGCGCGGAGTGTGCGCGAACAGGCCGAGTTGTGCCTCGCAAGCTTTCCGGTGCGAGCGATCAAGACTGGGTTGCTTTGCTCGGCTGAGACTGTCGAAACCGTTGCCGATGTTCTTGAGGTATCTGCAGGAGAAATTCCGCTCGTTGTTGATCCGGTCATGGTGGCGACGAGCGGCGACGTCCTGCTGCAGCCGGAAGCGGTAGACCTCTATTGCACGCGCCTCTTTCCGCGCGCCACTCTCGTTACCCCGAACATGGCGGAAGCATCCGCTCTGACCGGGCACTCGGTGTGCAACCTGGAGGAGATGCGCGCGGTGGGCGGGGAGCTGGCGCGGAAATTTAAGACGCCGTTTTTGATAAAGGGCGGTCATCTGGGCGGCGAGCGCGCGATTGATTTGCTCTGCGACGGCGCAGCGGTCGTGGAAATTTCGGCGCCGTTCGTCGCCGGGGTTTCGACGCACGGCACCGGGTGTACCTATTCGGCGGCCATCATCGCACGTCTGGCGCTGGGAGATTCGCTCGAGGAAGCGATCGTCCAGGCCAAGGACTTCGTCAGCCGCGCGATCCGCGAACACTTCGCCTGGCAAAGTTCGTTAGGCGAAATCCACGCTCTGAATCACGCGAGGTAGGAACAGGCGAGCGCGCTTTGGCTCGATCAGGGGACGGCTGGGTTGATCGTCTTGATCCAGCGCTGCTCTTTCAAAGCGACGAGGGCGGCGGCGCTCTCCGCCTGTTTCTTACTCCGCCCGCTGCCTTCGCCAAGCACCTGATTCTCCCAAACCACCCGAATGGTAAACGTCTTTTCGTGCTCGCGTCCTTCCTGCCCAAGCAACTCGTAAACCGGACTGCGCGGCGAAATCGCCTGGAGCAATTCCTGGAGCTGCCCCTTCGGATTTACCTCCAGCGGTTCCTCTTCCAGACGTTCCATGTCTTCCCGCATCGCCTCGAGGATGAAACGCCGGGTTGTTTCCAGATCGCTGTCGAGATAAATCGCGCCGAGGAGAGCCTCGAAGGCATCGCCCAGAGTGGAATCGCGCTGCCGACCCCCGCTCGCTTCCTCGCCGCGACCCAGAAAGAGGTGCCGCCCGAGATCGAGCCGCGCGGCCTGCACCTTAAGCGCTTCGCGCGAAACCAGCCGCGAACGCCGCGTCGTCAGGCGACCTTCTCCCGCCTCGTTGTAGCGTGCGAAGAGATATTCGGAAACAACGAGCTGCAGGACTGCGTCTCCCAAAAATTCCAGGCGCTGATTGTCAAAATGTCTTCGCGGCTTTTCGTGCGCCACGCTCGGATGGGTGAGCGCCTCGATCAGCAATTGCGGATCGTGAAATTGATACCGGATGCGTTCTTCGAGAGGATGCATGGGACGGTGTTGTCAGGGCGGCCGGACAGGTTGCTTTTCATAAACCTCAATCGAAGTGATAAGATCGATCGCCCTCTGCAAAACCGTATCGTGCGGAGAGGCCTTCTCGCCGCCGCGGGAGCGCCGTTGCTCGGCGGCCTGGGCGGCATCGATCTCGGGATTAGTCCCAGCGAGGAGCGCGGCTTCATTGAAGTGCGGCCGGTCGGCTTCAAAAACAAACGGCGCCATGCCTATCGTCCGGCTTTGTTGAAAAATGTCCTGCTTCTCCCCGGGCGGCAGCACCACCGCGAGATCGGGTTTGATCCCCTCGGGAAAACACGCGCGTTGATCGGGCAAAATCACCTCTGCGACCGCGACTCGCAGAATTTTTCCGCTTGGGAGCGGCAGATCCGCGTAATCGACTGCCTGGCCCGCCGTGGTCTGACCGATCAGGATCGTCTTGTCGTAATGGCGCAGGACGCCGGCCAGGACTTCGGTCGCGCCAACAGTTTGTCCATCGATGAGCACGATGCTGAAGCCGGAATAGAGCGGGTCCTGCTTGGAAGAAAAATCGTGCCCCGCTGCCTCCGGCCCGCGCAGGGAGAAGAGTTGCTTGTCCTTCGGCACAAAACGATTCGCGAATTCCGCCGCCGCCGCGTAGTCGTCCGTCGCGACGCTACCGCGCAGATCGAGGACGATCGCATCGACCTTCTTCCCGGCAAAACCGCGCAGAGTGGTGTCGAGTTCCCCGAGCTGGGACTGGCTCAAATCTCCCGGCCGCAAATATCCGATGTGGCCGTTAATGATCTCGCGATAGAAAGGCGCTGGCGTCGGCGTGGCCGCGGGGTGCGCGGGCAGGAGCATGACACCGTGGCCGAGGCGTCTGAGCAAACCATCGAGCGTGGCGCGATTCAGCTCGGCGCCGCTGACCGCCGCTGGATTCACATAGTGGTCCTGGATGAGGGGAATCGCCCGCCGCAGGTCAACTGCGTCGAGCCCATCGACAGGGTCGGTTCCGGGAGAGAGAGCTGGTGGGGTCTGGGTTGGGGAGGGAGAGGGCGTCGAGTGCGGCGAGGGTTGGGCTGCGACTGAGACGGCGAGGAACAGTGCAGTCGTTAGGAAAACACTAGGGACGAGACGCAGCATCGGTCGGAGCGACCTTAATCGTTACCGCGGCAAGAGCAATGTCGCGTCGGTAATGGCAGCCTTCGAAGTGAATCTTGCCGACCGCCTCGTAGGCCAGATCGCGCGCCGCCGCGACCGTGTCGCCAAGCGCGGTCACCGCCAAAACGCGTCCTCCGGTGCTCACGATTTCGTCATTCTCCCGCCGGGTTCCGGCATGAAAAACGTGCACGTTCGCCATTTGCGTACAGGCCTCGAGACCGGAAATTTTCTTTCCGGCCTCGAAGCGACCTGGATAGCCAGCCGATGCCATCACGACCGTGACCGCGGGCCGTTCGTCCATCTCGATCTTCAATTCATCGACTCGTCCATCGATCGTCGCTTCGAGGAGCGGCAAGAGGTCGCCCTTGAGCCGGGGAAGAATGACCTGCGTCTCGGGATCGCCAAAACGGCAGTTGAATTCGAGGACATGCGGGACCCCATTTCGAATCATAAGGCCAGGGAAAAGAAGCCCGGAAAAATGTATCTTTTCGTCGCGCAAGCCACGCAGGAGCGGGCGCATGACTTTCTCCTCAAACTGCAACGTCAGGCCATTATTCCAGGCGACCGGTGGACTGTAGGCGCCCATCCCGCCCGTGTTCGGACCCTGGTTGTCATCGTTCAGTCGCTTGTGATCGCAGGCGGCGCCGAGCAACCGATAGTGGTCGTCTGCGAGGAAGAGGTGGAGCGAGCATTCCCAGCCTTCAAGAAATTCCTCGATCAAAACGCGCCTGCCGGCCGCACCGAAACGCCCGCGGTCGATCATCTCCTCGATCGTGTTCTTTGCACTCGCGGCATCGGGGGCAATGACCACGCCTTTGCCGGCCGCGAGACCGTCGGCCTTGATCACGGCCGGGTAATGCAACTGCTCCACGAAACGGCGCGCTTTCTTGCTCTCCTCGAAAATACCCGCCATGGCGGTGGGCACGCCAGTGCGGCGCATGAGTTGTTTGGCAAAGACCTTCGAGGATTCCAGCCGTGCGGCTGATTTGCCCGGGCCGAAGATGCGGAGGTTTTCCTTTTGAAATTCATCGACCAGGCCGGCGGCGAGCGGATCATCCGGGCCGACGACCGTCAACCCGATGTCGTTGTTGCGCGCAAACTCGACCAGCCCGCGCGAGTCGTCAGGCGAGAGTGGCACGTTCGTGCCCAGCGCTTCGGTTCCGGCATTTCCCGGCGCGCAGAAAATGGCGTCGACTTGCGGAGATTGGTGCAGTTTCCAGGCGAGCGCATGTTCGCGCCCGCCACCGCCCACGATCAGCACTTTCACCTGGGGGACAACCTTCGTTTTCGCGTAGCCATAGTTTCGACGTCCACAAATACGACCATTCGCAAATCCGAAGCCAGGCTGCTGATTTTACGAGAGGCGGGGACCGCTCGCCGGGGAGAGTGACGGTATCTTTCGTTTTTTCCAAGAAAAAAATGCGACTGGAAGACCTCCGCCAGATGCCCGTCTTTTGGACGGATACCAACCTTCCAGCCTGTTACTCTCCCGTTGCGCGTGCTGCAGAATCCGATAAAAGAACCAAATGGCTGATCGCGCCAAAAAAGCTTCCGTCATGAACGCGCATTGTCTTTCGCGTGTCGTCCTCAGCCGCATCGCCGACAAATGGACGGCGCTTATTATTCACGTCCTCGCGACTGGCACTCGGCGCTATGCGGAATTGCAGCGTGAGATCGGCGGCATTTCGCAGAAAATGCTCACCCAGACCCTGCGCAGCCTGGAGCGCGATGGACTCGTTAGCCGCAAGGTGCATCCAGTGGTTCCGCCCAAAGTCGAGTACGCGCTCACTCCGCTCGGTCGCACCTTGATCGAACCGCTCCGAGCGATTTGCCATTGGTCGGAGAAGCATCTGCCGCAGCTGGAGGCAAACCGCGCTCGCGCCCGTACCCTGGCTTCCAACGGCGCGGAGCCGGATCGTTAGGCCGCGCGTTCCGAAAGCCCATGCATCACGTCGAACCCGTCGTGCTGTTGCTCGTGCTCGTGGCGGGACTGGTCATCGTGGCCAACAAACTGGCCGTTCCTTATCCCGTGCTGCTCGTGCTCGGTGGACTGGCCCTGAGCTTCGTCCCGTTTCTTCCTGTCATTCGACTCGATCCGAATCTCGCCCTCTTCTTCTTTCTTCCGCCACTGCTTTATCCCGCGGCGCTCTTCACTTCATGGCGGGATTTTCGCCGCAACCTGCGCTCGATTCTTTTCCTCGCCATCGGCCTCGTCCTCCTGACGATGACCGTTGTCGCGTGGGTGGCGCACTCCTTCATCGCTGGTTTGCCTTGGGCGGCGGCCTTTGCTCTGGGCGCGATTGTCTCGCCGCCCGACGCGGTGGCGGCGGAAGCAATCTTGAAACGGTTGCGCGTTCCGGCACGAATCCAGGCCGTGCTCGGCGGCGAGAGCCTTGTCAATGACGCCACCGCGCTCGTTGCCTACCAATTCGCGGTCGCAGCCATGGTCACCGGACATTTCTCGTTAGGCACGGCCAGCCTGGAGTTTGTCCTCGTAGGCGTCGGCGGTGTTGCACTCGGCCTGCTCGTTGGCGTCGTGATGCGGTGGGTACAACGGCATCTCGACGATCCGCCAGTGCAGATCACGCTCTCGCTGCTTACGCCGTTCGCAGCCTATCTCCTGGCCGAACGCTTCGCCGTCTCCGGCGTTCTCTCCGTCGTCGCGGCAGGTGTTTATCTCGGATGGCATTCGACCGCCTTGACCGCGCGCTTCCGGCTCCAGGCGCAACTTTTCTGGGAGATGGTCGCCTTCCTCCTCAACGGACTCATCTTCATAATGATCGGGCTGCAATTGCCCGGCATCCTGCGCAACCTGAACCACGAACCGTTATCGCGCCTGGCGACCTACGGGTTTCTCATCAGCGCCACTGTGGTGCTGGTCCGCATCGCCTGGGTTTTTCCGGCCACTTATTTGCCGCGCTGGCTTAGCCCGAAAATGCGTGCGCGCGACCCCATCCCACCGTGGCGACACAGCGTCCTCATCGCCTGGGCGGGAATGCGCGGCGTCGTCTCGCTCGCGGCGGCCTTTGCCCTCCCTCTCCTCCTCGGCAATCGCCAACCCTTTCCGGGCCGCAGCTATATTTTGTTTCTTACCTTCTGCGTCATCCTCACGACGCTCGTTTTCCAGGGCCTGACTCTGCCGGTCCTCATTCACAAACTCGGCGTGAAAGACGATGGCGTGATCGACAGCGAAGAACGCGAGGCCCGCTTGAAGGCGAATGAAGCCGCGGTTGATTTCATCGAACAAAAAGCGCTCCAAGAACATTTTCCAGAAGAAGTGATGGCGCGGGTCCGGGCCGAGGTACTGCGACCGCATTGCGCAGCTCGAGGCTTGTGGGCAAAACACCGAAAATCCCGGGGGCGAAGTGGCGACACCGATCTACCAGCGCCTCCAGCACGGCGCCCTGCAGGTCGAGCGCCGGACGATTATCGCGCTGCGAAATTCGCAAGCGATCAACGACGAAGCCCTCCGCCGCATCCAGCGCGACCTCGACCTGGCTGAGGCACGATTGACGGGCTAATATTGGTTGATTGTCAGTTGTCCTAAGGCGAGGGAAAAATGAAAGGCTCAACCAAGTCGCAAAAAAATGGATAAGCCCTTCAAGTGTTGCGACGACACCTGGCGAATACTTGGCAGATAGACTTCGGTTTCGTGCATATCAATGCGTTTTGCTGCGCGCTCGCGTGGAATGCCGCTTTCATTGGTCAATCTTCGTCGCGAGAAGGCGCTACCCCGCATGGATTCGAACCATGAATAACGCCTCCAAAGGGCGCTGTGTTACCGTTACACCACGGGGTATCGACAGCAGTCTGTAAATCACCACGCTCAGTCTGAACCGGCGCCGCGCGACCAAGCTTAAGAAGTTAAACTGAAATTCGCAAATTGCTCCACGCGCCGCGGACTCTCCGGCTCCGGACAAATCGAACTGCGTCAGAGCGCGCAATATTTTGATCGGTGGCAATCCCTGTTAATTTACCCGTCAGTGAAACTGCACTCGTCAGACTTTCGCGTTGCGCCGGGTCGCCCGTTGCAGCTGAAGAAATGCCCGACCGACATCAAGCCGCTCTACGAATCGAAGTCGCATTATCGCAGGATGCTGGCGCAGCAAGTCAAGGAGTTGAGCGCGCAGCAGAGCCTGCTCTACGCCTCCAATACTTATGCGCTTCTCCTCATTTTCCAGGCGATGGACGCAGCCGGAAAAGACAGCGCGATCAAGCACGTCATGTCAGGAGTGAATCCGCAGGGCTGCGAAGTCTACAGCTTCAAGCACCCGAGCGCCCTGGAGCTTGAGCACGATTTCCTTTGGCGCACCACGCGCTGCCTTCCTGAGCGTGGGCGAATCGGAATTTTCAACCGCTCCTATTACGAAGAAGTGCTGATTGTGCGGGTGCATCCCGACATCCTGCGTGGCGAGGATTTGCCGGCGGAATTGCTCAACCGCGAGACGATCTGGGATGAGCGCTACCGTTCGATCAACGACCTTGAAAGTCACCTCCTTCGCAACGGCACACGGATTCTGAAATTCTTCCTTCACGTTTCAAAGGAGGAACAGCGCAAGCGCTTCCTCGCCCGAATCGAGGACCCGGACAAGAACTGGAAGTTCAGCGCCGGTGACCTGGCCGAACGGGAACTCTGGAATCAATACATGGTGGCTTACCAGGAATGCCTGCGGGCCACGAGCACGAGGAACGCGCCATGGTATGTGATCCCGGCCGACGACAAGAAGAATGCCCGCCTCCTCATCGCCGAAGCGATCGTCGAGACGCTTAAGGACCTGAAGATGTCTTATCCGCATCCCGACCAGGCGCATCGCAAGGAGCTGGCAGCGATTCGCAAAATCCTGGAGAAGGAAAAGAAGGCGTAGTCGCTCCTTCCTTTTCCTGAGGCAACGCCCATTGATCGCGTCGCGTTTGAATTTTCGAGTGGATGCAGAGGCGAGCGATTCGCGCGCCCGGGCCGGAACTTTTCGCACTTTGCACAACGAAGTGCAGACGCCCGTCTTCATGCCGGTCGGGACCAAGGCGACGGTGAAGGCGCAACTCCCGCGTACGCTGGAAGAGGCGGGAACGCAGATTCTGCTCGCCAACACTTACCACCTGCTCCTGCGGCCGGGCGCGGAAGTTTTTCGACGCACCGGCGGCATCCATGGCTTCATGAGTTGGGACCGCGCGGTCCTGACCGATTCGGGCGGATTCCAAATCTTCTCGCTTCCGCACGCCTGTGCGATGAGTGAGGCGGGCGCGGTTTTTCAAAGCTACCTCGACGGGCGAAGGATTCTTCTTAGTCCGGAGTTGAGCGTTGAGACCCAGATCGCGATCGGGAGCGACATCATGATGGCGCTCGATCAATGCATTGCCTCGACCGCGGACGAGGTGAGCGCGCGGCAGGCACTCGAGGTAACGCATCGGTGGGCGGCTCGGAGTCTGGCCGCTCGAGGCGATTCGCCCCAGTCAATGTTTGGCATCGTTCAGGGTGCGCTCTTCCCGGATTTGCGGTGCGAGAGTGCGGCCACGCTAGCGGAAATGCCTTTTGATGGTTTTGCGATCGGCGGCCTTGCGGTGGGCGAAAGCCGAAGCGAGCGCGAAGACCTCACCGAATTCACCGCCCAGCTTCTACCGACCGACAAGCCGCGCTATCTTATGGGTGTCGGCACGCCGCTCGATATTCTGGAAGCGGTTCACCGCGGGGTCGACATGTTCGATTGCATCATGCCGACGCAACTCGCGCAGCGCGGCGCGGTTTTCACTTCGCGCGGCTTTCTCCAGATGCGGCGCGGGGTTTACAAATTTTCCAACGACCCGCTCGATCCTGCCTGCGCCTGTCCGACCTGCGCCCGCTACACCCGGGCCTATCTGCATCATCTCACGAAATCGAGCGAGACACTCGGCTGGCAGCTCCTCGGCAAACACAACATCCATTTTTATCACCAGCTCATGCGCAACATCCGGGAGAGCATCCTCGGCGGCCGCTTCGGTGAGTTTTATGCGGAGAAGCGCGCGACTCTTCAGGAGTCGGATCGCGAATATCCAGCGCGCCGTCCGAAACCCGCCCGTCGGAAGTCGACCGCGTTGGGGAAGTACGAAGTCCATATCGCGCACGAAGGCTTTGCCAGCATCCGCCAGGTAACCTCGGGCGAGATCATGCACATGCGCACGCCGCCGATGGAGGAAGCGCGCAGCCTTTACATCGAGCAATCGAACCTTGCGCAGCGCCTACGATCATCCGGGACGGAGCCACTTGTGATTTGGGACGTCGGCCTGGGCGCGGCGGCCAACGCCATGGCGGCGATCCAATGCTACGAGGAGCAGGTTGCGATTGGTCCCATCCGTCCCATGCGCCTTATCAGTTTCGAAAACGATCTCGATTCCTTGAAACTCGCCCTGCGCCATGACGATAAGTTTCCCTATCTCCGGCATGCCGGGCCGGTTGCCATTCTCGAGAAGGGGGAGTGGAAATCGAAGCGCTACCCGGGGTTGAGCTGGGAGCTCGTGGCAGGTGATTTTCTTGAGACGGTCCGCCAGGAGCCGCTCCCGCCCGATCTGATTTTTTACGACATGTTCTCCAGCAAAACGCACGGCGAACAATGGACGATCGAGATTTTCCAAAGGCTCTTTGCCGCCTGCCGGGGCCGGGCGACGGAGATGTTTACCTATACGCATTCGACCGCGGCGCGTGCCGCACTTCTCGCTGTCGGCTTTTATGTCGCGAAGGGTCGCCCCGCCGGAGCCAAGGAAGAAACCACGATCGCCCTCACACCGGCCGCGCTTGGCTCGCCTTCCTCGCGTCGCCACGAACTTCTCGCCTCGGAATGGATCGGGCGCTGGCATCGTTCTCACGCTAAATTCCCGGCCGAAATTTCCGCGGAGCAAAAGCCGGCCTTCGAGAAACTAATCCAGGCACACGACCAATTTCGGTCAGGGTAACGCAAGCTTCCAGCCTAACGAAAAGGCAATCTGGAAGCTTGCGTTACCTAGGCGACAATTCCGCTTTCTCCGCGTATGGGCCGGCCTTGAGCAAATCGTCGATCCCGCCCTGGTTTCGCAGCAGTGCTTTCATGCTCCAATGAATGTGGCCAGGGGAGGACGTGCCATGGCGAGTCAGTTCGATCTCTTGAATGATCTCGCGTGCCGGCCGTTTCGGTCCGATTCGCTCGGTGGCGATTCCAGGCCAGACCGGTTTGCCGTTGCTCTGCGCGCGCCACCAATTAAGGAGGACGGGAAAACTCTGCTTCGCCGGCTCGATGCTCCAGTAAAGCTGCGGTGCGAGATAATCGACCCAGCCTTGCGCGAGCCACTTGCGGGAGTCGGCGAAGAGCTGCGCGTAGGCGTCGAGCTGTGCTTCGATCGTCGGTGGCACACCGGGTCGCCAGATTCCGAAGGGACTGATCCCAACCCGCGCTCGCGGCTTGACCGCTTTGACCGCGCGATACATCGAGCGCACGAAATCGTTGATGTTCTCGCGTCGCCAATCCGCGCGGCTCAGTCCGCTCTTGCTTCCATAATGCTCCCAGGTTGGATCGTCGGGAAACGAAGCGTCGCCCGGCTTGAGCGGATAGGGATAAAAGTAATCGTCCAGGTGAATGCCATCGACGTCGTAACGCCGGGCGATATCGGTGATGACATCGATCACATAGGCGCGCGCGGCCGGTTCGCCCGGATCGACCCAGAGCTGTTTCCCGAAACGCCGCACCCACTCCGGATGCTTCTTTGCGACGTGGTTGGCGGGCAGCGTCTCGCTCGTACTGACGGCGGCGCGAAACGGATTTACCCAGGCATGCAGCTCGAGTCCGCGGGCGTGTGCCTCTTTAATCGCAAACGCGAGCGGATCGTAACCCGGCGAAACGCCCGCCTTGCCGCTGAGGAACTGCGACCAAGGCTCCGTCTTGGAAGCGTAGAGCGCATCGCTCGCCGGGCGCGCCTGGAGCAGGATGGCGTTGAGTTTCAACTCCGCTGCCCGATCGAGCAGGGTGCGCAGCTCTGCCTGTTGTGTGGCGGCGGGCAGCCCCGGTTTCGACGGCCAATCGAGATTGTAGACCGTTGCGACCCATGCCCCGCGAAATTCCCGCTCCGTCCCCTGCGCCGAAAGAGCGAAGAAACCTAACGAAAAGAGAACGCAGCCTAACGAACGGAGAGCAGGCATGATCTAGTCTAGCGCGGCCGCCACAGCCGCCGGAAAGATTTCATTCACTTCGCCCTCGAGGCGGAGCGAGACGCAGGCTTCGCGATCGTGCTCCGTTGCACCGCGATTGATGATGACATAGGGAACGCCGCGTTGCGCGGCCAAAAGCGGAAAAGCAGCTGCCGGGTAAACGGACAAGGTAGAGCCGAGCGCCACCACGAGGTCGGCTGTTAGCGCGCCGGCTTGGGCGCGTGCCAGTTCCGCGGGATCGAGGCTTTGTCCAAAGCTGATCGTGGCCGGTTTCAAAAACCCGCCGCACTCGCAGAGCGGCGGGATGCGTCGCTCGCGAAAGAAATCGAAATGTGGCTGCGGATCGCCGCGCCATTGGCAGGTCTGGCATTCGACGAACGAATTGGTGCCGTGCAGTTCCACCAGTCGCTCCGCACTCGTGCCCGCCAGGCTGTGCAACCCGTCGATGTTTTGCGTCACCACCATCTCGACTTTGCCCGCTTGCTCTAGCCTGACGATGGCTTGATGGACGTCGTTAGGCTGGGCGTTCTTGAACGATTCCCATGCTTCCAATTTGTAATCCCAATGCTCGATCCGTGCCGCCTCCGAGGTCATGAAGTCATGGTAGTAAACTGGTTGACGCCGGGTCCAGACGCCCTGCGGTCCGCGGAAATCCGAAATGCCGCTCCCGGTGGAAATGCCCGCGCCGGTGAAGATGAGGGCCCATTTCGCCTCGCGGAGGTAATCCGTCAGGGTCATTTCAAATTACGACGCTACAAAGTTCGTCCGCGGCAGATGCCTTTCGTCTCAGTCGGTTCGGGATGGCAATTGCCGCAGGCCGCTCGCTTCGAGTTGTGCATTCAGCCCGGCAACTTCCTGTGGCATCGCTTTCCACTGCTTGATCACCGCCTGCACAGTGCGCTGCAAATCCGCGACGGCAGCTTCTTGTTGTGGAGTCGGCGCGGCATCCACTTGCTGCAAATCTCCGAATAGCTTTTTCACCTTGTTCAGCGCATCCAACTCGAGGGTTCCGCCTGAGCGCACCGCCACAGGGTCGGCGAGCGCTTCCAGTTTCTTGCGCAACGCTTCGATCTTGTCCCGCAGACCTTTCGCCGCGGCGGCTTCCTCTAATTTCTCCAGTTCGCTCACAAGCGCTTTGTAAATTTTCCCGATCGGTTCCATCTCTGCGCGCATTTTCTCGAGTCTTTTTGAGAAATCGAATTGTTGCGCCAGGTCGGCGGCCGTGGCTTTCACCCGCGGGTCCATTTTCGCGGTCAACGGTTGGACGAACGTTTTCCCGCCGCTTGTCAGGGTGACGGAATAGTTGCCCGGCATGACCCACGGCGCGGTCGACTCTGGTGCGGTCTGGTAGGCCACGGCCGTCATGGGATATTCGGCCTGGGCACTCGGCAGGGGCTGTCCATGCAAATCCCACAGGAAACGATGCAAACCCGGCGCGGCCGACAACTCTTGAGGCGGGCGCACCCAGTAGCGCGGGATTTTCAACTTCGGATCAGGCGGCGGAACCGGATCGGTGCTCGCATAACGACGGACGAGGTTTCCTTTTCCGTCCCTGATTTCCAGAGTCACTGGACCGGAGACGTCTTTCCCTAACGAATAATCAATCATCGCGCCTTCCGGCGGATTTTCCCCGGCGGGCTCGTCGGGCGGGAGCGGTGTGTCGGTATTTGTGTCCCAGCGCACCCGCAGTGCGACCTGCGGTTTGAAGAGCTGCGTTTTGAGCGTGGACGAGCGGAAGCTCGTCCCTCCGGAGGGACCTGCTTCCGCAGGTCCAGATTCGTTAGGTGAGAGTTGCCGGAGTGGGGTGATGTTGTCCAGAATCCAGAAGCCGCGCCCGTGGGTCGCGATCGCGATGTCGTCATCCTTCACAACCAGGTCGCGCACCGAGGTCGCCGGCAGATTCAGACGGAGGGATTGCCAGTTATCGCCGTTGTCGAACGAGACGTAGACTCCGCGTTCTGTTGCGGCGAACAACAGTCCGCGCCGCTGCGTGTCTTCCCGCACGGCGTTGACGTTTTCGTCTGCCAGGATTCCGCGCACGATTTCCTGCCAGGTTTTGCCGTCATCGTTCGTCCGGTAAATATGCGGGCGCAGATCGTCGAGCCGGATCGTGTTCACCGCCGCGTAGGCCGTCTTCGCGTCGAAGTGGCTTGCGTCCGTCAGCGACACCTTCCACCAGGCGCCAATTTGCGGTGGCGTCACATCCCGCCAGGTCTTCCCGCCATCGGTCGTTAGGTGAATCAGTCCATCATCGGTTCCGGCCCAGATGCGGTTCTTGTCGAGCGGCGAAGGCGCGACCGTGTAGATCACGCCCCGCTGCCGGGGTTGCGCCGTCGGTTGATCGCGGAATTTCCCGACGCTCGCCGGGATTTCGAATGTCTTTCGCGTCAGGTCGGGACTGATCGTTTTCCAGTTCAGCCCGCCGTCGCGCGTTTGCCAGAGTGTGTTGGCGGCGAAGAAAAGGAGATGCGGATTGAGCGGCGAAAAGATCACCGGTTCCGTTCGAATCACCCGGAAGTCATCGCTCCGAAACGGCTTCGGCAAAATCTCCTGCGCCTGGTGCGTGCGGCGGTCGTAGCGCGTCAGCTTCCCGCCGTAGACCATGTCGGGATCGAGCGGATCAGCCGTGACGTAGCCGTATTCCTCCGCGCCGACCGGATGCCAGTCGCGGAAAGTGATCTCGCCGTTCGGTCCGCGGCTCGCGATGCCGACCGAGCCGCTCTCCTGTTGTCCGCTGTAGAGGCGATAAGGGAAATGGTTGTCCGCGCTGACATGATAGAGCTGCGCGGTTGATTGGTTATACCACGAGCTCCAGGTCGCGCCGCCGTTCACAGTGATGATCGCGCCCTGATCGCTTCCGAGCATGACGATCTTGGAGTCGTTAGGATTGATCCAGACGTTTTGATAATCGTCGCCGCCCGGCGCGCCGCGCCAGCCGTCCCAGGTCTTCCCGCCGTCAGTCGATTTCCAGCAAACGACGCTCGCGGAATAAACCACCCGCGGATTCTGCGGATCGAACCGCACAACCGGTAAATCGCCGCCCCCAATGCGACCGATCGGGCGCTCGTCGCTGGTCGCCGCCCTCCAGTTTTCACCCGCGTCGTCGGACCGATAGAGTTGCACCGTCTTCGGCGTGGCGACGGCGGCGAAGAGCTGTCGCGGCGCGCTCGGGGCGATGGCGAGATTGGCCTGCGTGATGTCGTCAGGCAAACCGCCCCTCAGTTGCTTCCAAGTCTTTCCGCCATCGCTCGACTTGAAAATGCCGCCGTTCGCTCCTCGCCACTCCGCATTTTCCCACGGGCCTTCGCGCGCTTCCCAGAGCGAAGCGTAGACGATCTGCGGATTCTGCGGATCGATCTGCACGTCGTTGCCGCCGGTGTTCTCGTCTTTGTAGAGCGTCTTCTGCAAAGTCTTGCCACCGTCCGTCGAGAGGAAGATTCCGCGTTCTTCGTTAGGCCCATAGGGATGCCCAGCCACCGCCACCAGCAGGTGATCGGGATTGCGCGGATCAACTGCGACTTGCGCGATTTGCTGTCCGTGGCGCAGGCCGAGATGCGTCCAGGTTTTCCCTGCGTCCGTCGATTTGTAGAGTCCGTTGCCGACGGAAAGATCGGGCCGATGCAAACCTTCGCCGCTCCCGACGTAGATGATATTTGGATCGGAAACCGAGACCGCCAGCGCGCCGACCGACGCGGTCGGTTGCTCATCGAAGAGCGGCTCCCAGGTACGGCCAAAATCATCCGTGCGGAAAACGCCACCGTTGACCTGCGCGAAGTAGAAAACGTTGGGCTGCGACGGCACGCCCGAGATCGCGCGCGTTCGCCCACCACGAAAAGGCCCGATGTTTCGCCAATGCAGAAGCTGCGAATAATCCGAAGCCGGATCGGCAATCGCGTCATTGCCGAAGAAGAACGCCAGGAGAAAAAACGAAATGAGGCGGCAAAGCATGCCGGCTATCGTCGCATCGACTTTCCTGCCTTCAAGAAAGCGATTTTGTCGCGTGGGCGATCTCAGCACCTGGAGGGAAGCGCGCCGTCGCTTCCTCCGAAAAGGCACCGCGGATCTTACCGGCAGGCTCTCCCAAAGGCACCGACAACGCGGTGCCCTCCAGGCTGTCTCGTTAGGACGCCGCGGAAGTCGCGGGCGCGGCCGACGGTGGCACAGGTTTCTTTTTTGCGGCGGCCGCAGCGAGCGCAGAGTCAACTTGCTCAGCCTCGAGCGGATGGATGCTGTGATAGTAGGTGTTCGGCTTCGCGAGATCGCTCTTGCGCATGAGGAGGGCATCGAAACGCTCGCGCCGGCTCAGCTCATAGACCTTGTCCATCTTGATCGCCTCGAAGGGACAAACCTCGACGCAAATCTGGCAGCTCATGCAGACCGAAATGTCGATGTCGAATATCGCCGGATAAAACTGCGGCTTGCCCATGAAATCGGGCTTCTTGTCTTCACTCTTGACGATGTAAATGCACTGCGGTGGACATTCCTTTTCGCAAATCTTGCAGGCGACGCAGCGCAGGCCCGCCTCCGCGTCATTCGTGTCGTAAACGAGAAAGGGAAAGTTGCGCGCGTTCTCCGGGAGCACGTCGCGCTCCTCCGGATATTGCACCGTCGTCAGGCGATCCTTTTCGAAATAGCTGCCGACGAAGTTCCGCGCCGTCACCGCCATCCCTTTTAAGACTCCCGCGCCTACCATCATCGATCCACCTCTCCCAAAACGATATCGACGCTGCCGAGAATCACCATCACGTCCGCCACGGTGTGGCCGAGGCACATGTCCTCGAGGATCGTGAGGTTGATGAAGCTTGGCGGTCGCACCCGGTAACGATACGGGCTTCCGCTCCCGTCGCTGATCAAATAAAATCCAAGCTCGCCCTTCGGCGCTTCGATGCGGCCGTAGGCCTCGCCGACGGGCGGTTTGAAGGCGCGGATTTTTACTTTCGGATTCTGGATCGGGCCGTCGGGCAATTGATCCATCGCCTGGTGCAGAATCCCAAGTGTTTCGCGCAGCTCGAGGACGCGCATCATGAGCCGATCGTAGACGTCGCCGTGGTCGCCTAACGGCACCCGGAATTTGAAGCGCGGGTAAAGACCGTAGCCATCCACTTTGCGAATATCGTAATTCACGCCGGAAGCGCGCAGGCCGGGGCCCGTAATGCCGGCGCTGATCGCTAGCTCGGCGGAAAGTTTCCCCACATCCTGGGTGCGAGCGATGAGGATTTCATTGCCGGTGATCAATCTCTCGAACTCATCGAGAAAGCGCGGAAACCGATCGACGATTTGGCGGGCGCGCTCCATCCAACCAGAAGGCAGATCGCAGCGGCAGCCGCCGAAACGCATGTAGTCACACATCATGCGGGAGCCGGAAAGCGCCTCGAAGAGGTCGAGAATACTCTCGCGCTCGCGGAAGGCATACATGAGCGGCGTGCCCCACGCGCCCATGTCGCTGAGGATGAAGCCGAGCTGCGAAGCGTGATTCACCAGGCGGGTCATCTCGCCGAGAATGACGCGCAGATACTCGGCCCGCTCGGGCACTTCGATCCCAGCCAGCTTTTCCACACTGAGCGCGTAGGCCCAGTTGTTGGTCATCGAGCAAAAATAGTCGAGTCGATCGGTGTAGGGCATCGAGCCGAGGTAGCTCGTGTTTTCGCCGATCTTCTCGTGATTGCGATGGAGATAACCGAAGACCGGCTTGAGCTTGCGCACGACCTCGCCCTCGAGCGCGACGTTCATCCGGAAGACGCCGTGGGTCGACGGATGCTGCGGCCCCATCGAGACCTCGAGCAGCTCGCCGTCGAGGCGCGAAGTCATGCCGCGGGGCGCTTGTTCCAATTCCTGGAGTCCGGTGGTCACTTCAAAGAGGGTTTACGTCCGCAGATTGGAAAGCCTGGCCGTCGCTGCGCGTCCGCTACAGCGCAGATTTGCGCAGATGAAGCACTGAAGAGAAAACCTCCAAATAATCTGCATAAATCTGCGGATGAATTCATTGAGCAGCTATGTTTTCCGCGCCGTCCTGTGCCGGTCGTGGCGTGTAATGTTGCTTCGCCCTTTCCAAGATTTCGTCATGTGGGGTGGGCTCGTATTCAAAATCGTCGGGCTCCCGATAATCCTTCCGCATCGGGAAATCAGTGAACTCGTCCCACATCAGAATGCGACGCAGATCTGGATGACCATCGAAATGGATGCCGTAGAGATCGTAGATTTCGCGTTCCTGGAATTCGGCACTCCGCCAGACCGGGGTGAGTGACGGCACCGGAGCCTTCTCGGCGCGATCCTTTGTTCGCAGCCTAACGACGACCGGGCCGTGTTTTTGCACCGTAGAATAGAGGTGATAAACTGCTTCGAGATAACCTGGAAAAAACTCTTCCTGCGTCTCCTCGACTTCTTTTTCCTCGCCCTCGATCACCTTCTTCACCTTCACCTTTTTCTTCACCGTGCGGTCGAGCCAGTCGACCCCGGTGACGTTGGAGCAAAGATCGAGACGCAAGGCTGGATCATCGCGCAGGAAACGCGCGACGGCGGTCGCGTGGGCGTGGTCGAGGAGAAGCGACGGTTGGTTGGCTGGCCCGGGATTGGGAATGATTTCGAGGCGGGCGCCGGGGACCGCCTGCTCGATCCGAGCCTTGATTTCCTCGAGCGACTCCATCGTCAGGCACGCTCGATCGCGGGCGGGTGATAGACATCGGGATTCGCCGGCGGTTCAAGATCGTGCGCGCCGAAAGCCGGGACCGGAAACTCGCTCGGTGTGGTGGTCTTGAGAAACTCAGCCTTGCCCTGCCCGGTCAGTTTTTGTTCGTCGATTTTGCGCTGCAACTCCATGAAGGCGTGGAGCAACGCCTCCGGCCGGGGCGGGCAGCCGGGAATGTAAACGTCGACAGGGATGTAACGGTCAATTCCCTTGAGGACGTTGTAGCCTTGTTTGAACGGTCCGCCGGAGATGGCGCAGGCGCCCATCGAGATGACATATTTCGGGTCCGGCATCTGGTTGTAGAGACGGACAACTTGCGGCGCCATTTTCTTCGTTACCGTGCCGGCGACAATCATGAGATCGGCCTGGCGCGGTGATGGTCGAAAAACTTCACCGCCAAAGCGCGCCAGGTCGTAGCGCGAGGCGGCGGCTGCGATCATCTCGATCGCGCAACAGGCGAGCCCGAACTGGAGCGGCCAGATCGAATTCCGTCGGCCCCAATTGTAGAGCTCCTGCATCGAGGTGACCCAGATGCCCTGCTTCTGCAGTTCGTTGAGGAGCCCATCGTCCGTTGCGGTCGCGCCTTCCATTACCGCGTCCAATGTAAACAACCTTTGCCCCAAGCCCAAACCAGACCTTCCAAAAGAAGGAGCAGGAAGATCAAAATCGCGATAAAGGCGCCGTAGGGCAATCCGGTGAACGCAACCGCAAACGGGACGAGGAAAATCGCCTCGACATCGAAGATCAGGAAGATGATCGCGTAGAGGTAGTACTGCGAATGAAACTGGATCTGCGCCTCGCCCAGCGATTCGATTCCGCACTCGTAGGTGGCGTTTTTGGCCTTGCCTGGTTTGGGTGGCTGGAAAAAATGCCGCCAGAGCCAGGCCAGGGCCAGCGGCATGACCGGAAAGGCGAAGGCCACGCCGAGGAAGATAATGAGAAAGAAATATGGGGACGGAGTCATGAGGAAAAAAATCCGAAATCCGAAATCCGAAATCCGAAACAATACCGAAGTCCGAAAAAGGAAAACGGCTGGCGCTGTCGTTTAATCATTTGGTATTTCGAAATTGTTTCGGATTTCGACATTCAGATTTCGTATTTCCGGCCGGAGGCCGGTCAGACCAGGCCCTGATCGAGCATCGCGTTCGCGACCTTGAGGAAGCCGGCAATGTTGGCGCCGTTGACGTAATTTCCCGGCGTACCGAAGCGCTCCGCGGTCGCGTAACAGGTTTTGTGAATCGCCTGCATGATGCCTTGCAGGCGCGCATCCACCTCTTCGCGGGTCCACGAAAGGCGCATGCTGTTTTGCGCCATCTCAAGGCCGGAAGTGGCGACGCCGCCGGCGTTGGCCGCTTTCCCGGGACCGAAAAGAATGCCCGCATCAAGAAACTGTCGAACCCCGCCGATCATCGTCGGCATGTTCGCGCCCTCCGAGACGACGTAGACGCCGTTGCGCAGAAGATTCGTCGCGTCCTTCTCGCTTATTTCGTTCTGGGTCGCGCTCGGAAACGCGCACTGCGCCTTGTGATCCCAAAGGGGATTGTGATCGAGCGTGCCATCGTCTGCCGTGTAAACCGCGCTCTTAAATTTATCGGCATACTCGGAGATGCGGCCGCGTCGCTTGTTTTTCAGGTCCATGACGAAGGCGAGCTTCTCCCGGGTAATGCCGGCCTCGTCATAAATGTAGCCGGTCGAGTCGGACAACGTGACTGGTTTGGCGCCCAGCTCGACCAGTTTCTCGACCGTGTATTGTGCGACGTTGCCGCTGCCGGAGACGAGGCAAACCTTGCCGTTCAAATCTTCGTTGCGCGTCTTGAGCATCTCGGCGGCGAAATAAACCGCGCCGTAGCCGGTCGCCTCGGGACGAATGAGGGAGCCGCCCCAGCCGATTCCTTTTCCGGTCAACACTCCCGTAAATTCGTTGCGCAGCTTTTTGTACATGCCGAAGAGGTAACCGATCTCGCGCGACCCGACGCCGATGTCGCCCGCCGGGACATCGCGATAGGGGCCGATGTGGCGGGAGAGTTCGGACATGAAAGCCTGGCAGAAGTGCATCACTTCGTTGTCGCTCTTGCCCTTCGGATCGAAATCCGATCCGCCCTTGCCGCCGCCCATCGGCAGGGTCGTGAGGCTGTTTTTGAAGACCTGCTCGAAGGCGAGGAACTTGAGGATGCCGAGATTGACCGAAGGATGAAAACGCAGCCCGCCCTTGTAGGGTCCGATCGCGCTGTTCATCTCGACCCGGAAACCGCGGTTGATGTGGATCTCGTTTTTATCGTCCTGCCAGGGGACGCGGAACATGATGACGCGCTCCGGTTCGATAATTCGCTCGAGGATTTTGCCCGCGCGGTACTCCGGGTGTCGATCGAGGGCGAGGACGAGGGACTCGACCACTTCCTCGACCGCCTGATGGAACTCCGCCTCGCCCGGGTTCTTCGCTTTGACCCGCACCATCAACTCTGCAACGTCATCTTTCATAGGTAGTTTCTGGACAGTCTGCCGCCGTGATTTGGTTTTCGCCGACTTCGCCTAACGAAATCATGATAACGCGTGGCCTCTATGTGTCCGGCCATTTGCCGGGCAGGAATAGCGTTCCGCAGGTCGGAACGAAACAAAATTCATCATTCGCTTCCAACCTATGCCAGAGGCCGGAAGAAACAGAAGGAGAATTTTGCCGGAGTTGCATCCCCCGCAATGGGCAAGGGCGATGTCGCTGGGCATTTCTTCCGCTTTCCGCGGTGCGATCTCGATTCCTGACTTGCTTAAGAAAACAGACCCCGCTTTTCTTCATCGCAACGTGAGCGGTTTTCTCGACCAGATTTTCGTGATTGGAAAGCAGCGGCTCCTGTCGCCGCTCGCCGGCGCGCCAGACTGGGTCGGGCAGATTGCCTCCAGCCTGCTCAATATCATCGCGCTCCTTACCGTCTTTCTCACCCTCTTCGCTCTCATGTCGTTGTTTGAGAGAAAGATTCTCGCCCGTATCCAGAATCGCTACGGACCAAACCGGGTTGGTCCGTTTGGTCTCTTCCAACCGGTGGCCGACGGGATCAAGATGTTAATCAAGGAGGACATCGTGCCGGCGCGGGCCGACAAGGCGGTGCACTTCCTCGCGCCGATCCTGATTTCCGGCGCGGCCATCCTCGCCCTTGGCGTCATCCCTTACGGGCGCAACATGACGCCGTTCGTCATCGATGGCGGCATCCTCTTTTTCTTTGCCGTCGGCTCGACGAACGAGGTCGGCGTTTTCATGGCGGGATGGGGGAGCAACAACAAGTTTTCCATGCTCGGCGCGATGCGCGCCATCGCGCAGATGGTCAGCTACGAGCTTCCGCTCATCATCACGGTTCTGCCGGTGGTGATGGTGACCGGCTCGCTCAAGCCCGACGCCATCGTCGCGGCGCAGGCCGGGTATTCGTTAGGCGTGCTGCCGCACTGGTTCGTCTTCACGCCCTGGGGCGCGGCCGCCTTCATTTTGTTTTTCGTCTCCGGGCTGGTGGAATCGAACCGCACGCCGTTCGATGTGCCGGAGGGTGAATCGGAAATCGTCGCCGGCCACATGACCGAATATTCCGGCTTCAAATACGCCATCTTTTTCCTCGCGGAATATTTTGGCATGTTCGCGATCAGCGGGCTGGCTGTGACGCTTTTTCTCGGCGGCTGGCACGCGCCGATCGGTGTGCTCGAGGTCATTCCCTCCTACATCTGGTTCTTTCTCAAGCTGGGGGTCCTGCTGTTTGTTTTTGTCTGGATTCGCGGCACGCTCCCGCGAATCCGGGTCGATCAAATGATGAATTTTGCCTGGAAATTCATGCTCCCGATGGCCTTCACCTGCATCCTCGCCGCTGCGGTCTGGTACTACGCGGGGCACCGTCTTGCCGGTTGGCTTTGGTCGTTGCTGGTGATTGCGCTGGTTTACCTCGCGCTCTCGCGGCTTCTCGGGACGGGCAAGAAATTCGCTCCTCGCACCTATCGTTTCGCCGAATGAGCAGCGCCGCGTTCATCGTCATTGCGATTGGCACGCTCGCGGCCGCGCTCGCCGCCGCCACGCTTTCGAAATTGATCCACGCCGCGCTCAGTTTCGCGGCCGCCTTTGTCGGGGTGGCGGCGTTTTACTTCTTGTTGGGTGCGGAATTTGTCGGGCTGGTCCAGGTCTTCGTCTACGTCGGCGCGGTCGCGGTGCTGATTGTCTTTACCATCCTCCTCACTCGCCACGAGGCGGTGAAGAGCCATGGCTTCAACTGGTCTGGTGTTGTCATCGCCCTGGCTGTTTTCGGTGGTTTGCTCTGGGCGATCCTGAAAACGACTGGCCTTTCGCTCGCCGCACCGTCCATCGCCGCGCTGACCGTGAAGCAAATCGGTGAGGCGCTCATGACCGATTATGTCTGGCCCCTGCAATGCATCGGCGTCGTCCTGACCGCCGCGCTCATCGGCGCGCTCGTGCTCGTCATGGAGGAAAAGCGATGATCCTGCCCCCAGCTGCGCGATGAATCCTACGCTTCAACTTTTCCTCATCGTTTCGGCGGCGCTCTTTTGCATCGGCCTGCTCGCCGCGCTTAGCCGGCGCCATGCCATCTTCATCTTGATCGGCATCGAGATGATGCTCGCCGCCGCCGGTTTGAATTTTATCGCCTTCTGGCGTTTCGGTCCGCAACCGGCGCCGCCCACCGGAGTGATGGTGACCATTTTCGCGATCGCGATCGCGGCCGCGGAAGCTGCGGTCGGGCTCGCGCTCGTCGTCGCGGTTTACCGCAAGTATCGGACGATAAACGTCGACCAGATCGACGAACTCAAAGGATGAGCAACTGGATTGTCGCTCATCTCTGGTTGATCCCGGCGCTTCCGCTGGCGGCGTCGCTCATCGTCCTAAGTCTTTCGAACGCTCGCCGCTCGAGCGCGGCGCTGCTCGCGATCGCCGGACAGGTGATCGCGCTCCTTCTCTCGCTCGGCGCTTTCTGGCCGACATTGCAGACGCCCGGTTATCGCGTTTTCCAAAATTTCACCTGGCTGAATTTCGGCGATCAAACGCTCCGGCTTGGTTTTGTTCTCGATCCGCTGGCGGCTGTGATGCTGGTCATGATCACGCTCGTCAGCCTCTGTATTTTTATTTTCAGCGTTGGCTACATGGCGGCGGACAGGAATTTCACCCGCTTTTTCGCCTACCTCTCGTTCTTCTCTGCCGCGATGCTGGGAGTGGTTATCGCCAACAGTCTGTTGCTGCTCTTCGTTTGCTGGGAGCTGGTCGGGCTTGCCTCCTATTTGCTCATCGGGTTTTGGATTCACAAACCGAGCGCGGCCGCGGCCGCGAAGAAGGCATTCATCACCACCCGGATCGGCGACATCGGGTTCTTTCTCGGGATGCTCTGGCTTTACGGCCGGAGCGGGACGCTGCTCTTTTACGACGGCGGTAACGGCGCTCTCGAAGGGGTCGGACTGCTCTCGTTAGGCGCAAGCGCGACTCTCATCGCGCTCCTCATTTTTTGCGGCGCCGCGGGAAAATCGGGACAATTCCCGCTCCATGTCTGGCTGCCGGATGCGATGGAAGGCCCGACGCCGGTGAGCGCGCTGATCCATGCCGCCACCATGGTCGCGGCCGGCGTGTTCCTGGTGGCGCGGGTCTATCCGCTCTTTTTGTCAGGCGCAATTCACGGCGTCACGACTTCGCTCACCGTGGTGGTCTGGATCGGAGTCATCACCGCGCTCATCTCCGCCCTGATCGCGCTCGCCCAGCCCGACATCAAGCGCATTCTCGCTTACTCCACTATTTCGCAGCTCGGTCTCATGATGGTGTCGTTAGGCGTGGGCGGGGTGGCGGCGGGCATCATGCACCTCCTTGCGCACGGATTTTTCAAGGCGCTCCTCTTTCTCGGCTCCGGCTCCGTCATTCATGGCTGCCACGAGGAGCAGGACATCCGCAGGATGGGAGGCTTGCGCCGGCTCATGCCGGTCACTTTTCTCACCTACGCCATCGGCATGATGGCGCTCAGCGGGGTGCCACTGTTTTTCTCCGGCGCCTGGACGAAGGAGGAAATCCTGCACGCCACTTCGCAATGGAGCCCGTCGCGCATCCCGCATTATCTCATGCTGGCCGGCGTGGTGCTGACCGCTCTCTACATGACGCGGCAGATGATTTACGTCTTCTTCGGAGTGCGCCGGGCGAGCGCCGAGCACGCGCACGAGAGCCCGCCGGTCATGACTCTGCCGCTCATTGTGCTCGCAGTTTGCGCGATTGTTTTCAGCGTGGTCCTGACGCCGGCCTGGCCGTGGTTGCACGAATATTTGCTGGGCGAACGTCCGACTCTCAATTTCGCCTTGCTCATCCAACCGGGACTTTATCTCGCGCTTGTCCTGGTCGCGGCCGGAATTGGTCTTGGGATTTTGATTTATCGCAATGCTCCCGAGACCGACCCGGTCGAGCGCACGCTGCCGTCCTTCTTTCGCTTCCTCGAAAATCGGATGTGGCTCGATGAACTTTATGACTGGACGGTTCTTGCTTTGGCGCGCTTCGCTTCGCGACTCTCCGATTTTCTCGACCGATACCTCTGGGATGGGTTGGTCCGTCTTTGTGGCGCAATCGGCGGGCTTTTCGCTGGCCTGACGAAAGGCTTCGACGAACGGGCGATCAATGCCGGGGTGAATGACGCGACCGATGTCACGCGCGGTTTCGGCCGAATGATTTCCGGCCGTCACACCGGCCAAATCCAAACCTACCTCGGCGTCATCGCCGTCGGCATGCTGGCACTGCTGATTCTTTACGCATGGCTCACCTGATTGCGGGATTGATTTACCTTCCGATTCTCGGGGCGCTTTTCGTGAGCGTCGCGCCGCGGAATTACGCCCGCACCGTCGCGCTGGGGAGCAATCTTCTGACGGCCTTTCTGGCGCTGATGTTGTGGTGGCACTTCGATCCGGCAGTCGCGGGTCTGCAGGCGGTAGCGCGCCACGCGTGGATTCCGGCAATCGGCGCGGAGCTGCACGTCGGGATCGATGGCCTGAGTCTGCTTCTTATTCTGCTGACTTCGCTGGTCTTTCCGTTCGCCTTGCTGGCGCAGCGGATGGAGCGTGGCTTTTGCGCGTTGATGCTGGTGATGCAGGCTGCGCTTTACGGCACCTTCACCGCGCAGAATTTTGTTCTTTGGTTCCTCTTTTACGAAATGAGCCTGGTACCCGGGTTCCTCCTCATCAAGGTCTGGGGCGGCCCGAACCGCGACCGGGCGGCGACCAAGTTTTTCCTCTACACCTTCCTCGGTAGCGTCACGATGCTGCTTTCGTTTCTCGGAATTTATCTGGTTCGGGGAACCTTTGACTTCGCGACGCTGGCGGCGCTCGGGAAAGACGGCCTGTTGCCCGGGAAGCTGGGCTGGCTCGCCTTCGCCGGAATTTTCCTCGGGCTGGCCGTCAAGGTGCCGCTCTTTCCGTTTCATACCTGGCTGCCGGACGCTTACGAGGCGGCGCCGACCGGCGCGGCGATGGTTTTGACCGGCGCGCTTTCGAAGATGGGCGTTTACGGATTTGTGCGCCTGTTGCTGCCGCTTTTCCCTAACGAAATCTGCATCGCCGGGCCGTGGCTGCTCGGGCTGGCGGTCTGCTCGATCCTCTTCGCCTCCCTCGCGGCCTGGTCACAGTCGGATTTGAAACGGATGGTGGCCTACCTCTCGATCAATCACCTCGGTTACTGCATGCTCGGTCTTTTCGCCGTGACCGCGACGGCGGTTGTGCCCGCGGTTGAGGCACAGGCTGCATTGAGCGGCGTCTTCCTGCAGATTTTCAATCACGGCATCACGGCGGCCGTGCTCTTCTATTTTGTCGGACTGCTCGAGCAACGGCGCGGCGCGCGCGGACTTGGCGACTTTGGGGGCCTGATGCAACGCGCGCCGCTGCTTTGCGGCTGGATGAGCGTGGCGATGTTTTCTTCGTTAGGCTTGCCCGGCCTCAACGGCTTCGTCGGCGAATTCCTGATCTTCAAGGGCTCTTTCGCGCTCGAGGCGGGCTACACCGCGGTCGCCGTCTTCGGTCTGCTCATCACCGCGATCGTTTTTATGCGGGCGATGCAGGCGCTCTTCAGCGGGCCGCTCGCGGAAAGTTGCGGCCAGTTTTCCGATCTGCGCATCGGTGAGAAGTGGGTCGTGGTCCCGGTCGCTCTCCTCATGTTCGCGGTCGGCATCTACCCGCAGTTTGTCCTGAGCATCTTTAACTCCACCGTGACGCAGATGGCGCGATTGTTAGGCTAAGAATAATGCGAAAGGAAATCATTCCAATGGAGCGCCTCATACGAGGCCATCGCGAACTTGCCCTCAATCGTCGGACTTCTGATCTCAGAAGGTTCATGACAAGACGCTTTTCGGCGAGTCGCCGAAATGAGCACGTGGCTCGCGTGCGCTCGCCAATCCGATGATTGCCTGGGCGATTTACCTCACCTTCGCTGGCGCGGTTCTCGCGCTGCTTCTGCCGCGAGTTCTGGCGCGTTGGATCGCGCTCGCAACCGCGGTCGGGCGGATTCGCCATCGATCTGGCGGCGTTTTTCGCGCGCCACGCCGACTTCGCGCACTTTACGACGATCGTCCGCCTGCCCTGGGTGCCGGCACTCGGGATGAACTACCACCTCGCGGCGGACGGCGTGAGCCTGACAATGACGCTCGTGACCGGGCTGACCGCGCTGGCCGCCGTTCTCTTTTCCTGGAAGGTGGAAACCCGGCCTAACGAATTCTTCTTCTGGCTGCTTCTGGTGGTGGCCGGTTCCTACGGCGTCTTCCTGAGCGCTGATCTCTTCCTTTTCTTCGTTTTCTACGAACTGGTGATCGTACCGAAATATTTCCTGATCGCGATCTGGGGATCGACCAACAAGGAATACGGCGCGATGAAGCTAACGCTCTATTCCTTCTTTGGAGGCGCGCTCGTTTTCATCGGCATCCTCGCCGTTTACACGACCGCCGGCTCGCTCGACCTCCCGCACCTTGCGCAGTTCCATTTCGATCCGCGGCTGCAAGCCTGGGCCTTCCCCGTTCTCTTCCTCGGGTTCGCCGTCCTCGGCGGCATCTGGCCGTTGCACACCTGGGCGCCGACCGGCCACGTCGCGGCGCCGACCGCCGGCTCGATGTTGCTCGCCGGGATCGTGATGAAGCTCGGCGCTTACGGCGCGCTGCGGGTCGCACTCAATCTCTTTCCGTTAGGCTTTCAGATGTGGAGCAAATGGATCGCCGTCTTTGCTGTTATCGGGATCGTTTACGCGGCAGCGGTCGCGCTCCGTCAGAACGATCTCAAGTTCGTCATCGGCTATTCAAGCGTCAGTCACATGGGGTTTGTTTTGCTTGGGCTGGCGGCCGGCAATCTGCTCGGGGTTTCGGGTGCGGTTCTGCAAATGTTCTCGCACGGCGTAATCGGCGCGCTCCTCTTCGCCCTTGCCGGCGCGGTCTATTATCGGACGCATACGAGGAACCTGAACGATCTCTCCGCGATGGGCCTGAGCCGCGCGATGCCGTTCATCACGGTTGCTTTCGTGCTTGCTTCGGCCGCTTCGATGGGTATCCCCGGCTTCAGCGGATTCGCGGCCGAAATCACGATTCTGATTGGCGTTTGGAAAACTTTTCCCTTGGCAGTGGGGATCACCGGTATCGGCATGATATATGGTCGCTGCTTTCACCCTGCGCGCCCTGAAGAAGTCATTCTTTGGCGATGACCGCTTCGGGCGCATGGGCAAGGAAACGCCCTTGCCTGATGAACCGGCGACAATGGCGGAAAAATGTGGCGCCAGTCTGCTGATTTTCGCAACGCTCGCGGTCGGACTTTATCCCAGGCTGCTGCTTGATCGGATCATGCCGGCGGTTGAAACGATGCGGTTTCTGCACCGATGAGCTACCTGGAACTTCTTCACCTGGCCGCGCCGGAAGCGATCATTGTCTTCACGGCGCTGGTTGTTTTGAGCATTGGGCTGGTGAGCGGCCGGCGGCGTGCGGAGGCGAGCGTGTCGGTCGCAGGCCTTTCGCGTGTGGGCGACACGCCCGCTTCTGCAACACCGGCGGTTTGTTCATTCATGGCGGGTGGGGTTGGCGATCGCTGCTGCCGTCATCGTTAGGCTGCCTCCGCACGCCATGCTTTTTCACGGGATGCTCGTGATCTCGCCGCTCAATTCTTTCTTTAAGGTGATTGTCCTGGTCCTCGCGTTTTTCACCGTGATCCTGACCCGCGGCGAGCATTCCCTGCCGCACAAGAGCGAATACGTCGCGATGATTTTGCTCGCCACCGTTGGGCTCATGCTGCTCGTCGGGAGCGAAGAATTGCTCATGATTTTCATCGGGCTCGAGCTGACTGGGCTCTCGCTCTACGTCATGACGGCGTTCGATAAGGCGAGTCGGCCTTCAGCCGAAGCGGGCCTGAAGTATTTCCTCTTCGGCAGCATGGCGAGCGCGTTCACACTCTTCGGACTTAGCCTTGTTTACGGCCTGACGGGCACGACCGCGCTGGCCGCGATCGGGTCGCGCCTGGCCGCCGTATCACTGCCGCCGCTGCTTTTCGTTGGGATCGTCATGACCCTGGTTGGATTCGCGTTCAAGATCGCGGCGGCACCTTTTCATCTCTGGGCGCCGGATGTCTACCAGGGCGCGCCAGTCTCGACCGCCGCGTTCATCGCTTCCGGTTCGAAGGTCGCGTCGTTTGTCGTCCTCGGAAAAATCCTCCTGATTGGCTTCGGTTCGGTCCATGGCAGCGCTGACTGGCATGCGATGATCGCTGGCTGGACGCCCATTCTCGCGGTCCTCTCCGCACTCTCTATTCTTGTCGGCAACCTTGTCGCACTCGTGCAAAAAAACGTGCGCCGGCTGCTTGCCTACTCGGCCGTTGCTCATGGCGGTTACACGCTGCTTGGTCTCATTGCCGGTGGCCGCGCCGGATTTTCCGCGACCCTGTTTTACACCACGATCTACGCGATCACGCTGGTGGGGGCTTTCGGTGTTGTCGGATTCGTTAGGCGCGAGACCGGTGGTGACGATCTGGCCGATTTCGCCGGGCTGCGTACGCGCTCACCGCTCCTGGCCGGTTGCATGGCGATCTTCATGCTCTCGCTCGCCGGGCTGCCGCCGCTCGCCGGATTCTTTGGCAAATTCTATCTTTTCAGCACTGCGCTGCGGGCCGGTGAAAATCACGGCCTTCTCTGGCTCGTCGCGCTCGCGCTCTTCGGCAGTCTGATCTCACTTTATTACTACCTCATTGTCCTCAAGGTCATCTTCCTCGGTGAAGGAGCGAAGGCCGCTCCCGTCGCGCGCCACGAGTTTGAGGAACGCGCCGACTATCTGCCGAGGCTGGCTTTGCTCGTGCTGGCCGGGGCCGTGTTCCTGCTCGGAGTCATGCCGGGAACGCTGGTCGCGCGGATCCTCGCTTCCTTTAGCTAGAAAAAGTTGCCGGGCCGCTAATTTCCACCACCGAAGAAGCGCTTAAAGCTTTGAAAAATGCTGCGCGGAACCGCCTTGGCTTTTTGCTTCATCTCTTCCACCCGGCGACCGAGCAGCGTTGGGCTGCCACCGTGCACCTGACAATATCCGCGCGGCACTTTGTCGACCGGAAGATCAATTGTGTAGGCGGTGCCGGCGGCGACACAGCCACTGGTTGCGAGCGCGTTGGAGATGGAACAGACCGTCGCCTCCTGCATCGCGACCGGTGACTTGAACGGCTCCGCCGGATAACGATCGGACGCCTTCAACATCACCTGTGTCCAAACCGGCAGGGCGAGCGCCGCGCCGTAGCCGTGCGGGATGATGGTGGTCGGTTGATCGAAGCCGACCCAGACGCCGCAGGTCATGGAGCTCGTGAACCCGACGAACCACGCGTCCTTGAAATCGTTGGTCGTGCCGGTCTTGCCGGCGGCAGGGAGTTTGAAGCCTAACGAACGCGAACTCGCGGCCGTGCCCTTGGTCATCACATCCTCCATTAACTCGGTTGTCATCCAACTCGCGCTCCGGTCGAGTACCGGCAACGTGACGTGGGCCGCGCGATAAATTGGCTTGTGCTCGGGGTCGTCGATCCGCTCGATGATGTAGGCCTGTTTGCGGATGCCGGCATTCGGGAAAACGGTGTAGGCGGCGGTTAAATCCTTCAGATCGGTTTCAAAAGAGCCGATATAAATGGCAGCGCCGTGCGGGATATCGGTGCCCAGGCCGAGCGCAGTCGCGATTTTCTGCGTGTCATCCAGCCCGGCAAATTCACCGACGCGAACGCTCATCGTATTGCGGGAATGGATCAACCCATACGAGACCGGCATGATCCCGCCGTAGTGGCCATCGGAGTTGGACGGCGACCAATTGCCCGCGCCCTGCACTTCGCCCGGCTGCAACGGTCCATCGCTTACCGCCGCGCCGGGAAGAAGTCCGTGGGTAAACGCGAGCGTGTAAACAAACGGCTTGAAGGCCGAACCAACCTGGCGAACCGCCGGGGCGAGCGCGCGGTTGAATTTGCTCTGCGCATAATCGCGGCCGCCGACGAGCGCGCGAATGCCGCCGCTGTTGTTGTCGATCGCGACCAGCGCGCCCTCGAGATAAGGCATCGCGTTGTCCTCGCCCTCCGCCGGGGCATGATATTGTGACTTGAGCGGATGATGGAAACCGGGTTGCCGCTCGATCTTGGCGAGCTGTTTTTCGATCGCATCGGTCGCCGCGTTTTGCACGATAGGATCGAGCGTGGTGTAGATGAACAAACCCCCATTGTCGATCTGGTCAGGCGTGAGGAGCAGGTTGAGATCGCGTTGCACCGCATCCATCGCATAGTTCTCCTGAATCAAGGAGAGACGGCGCGGATGCGAATTGATCTTCTCGTGTTTGGCCTGCTGCGCCTGCCCGGCAGTGATCTCTTTCAACTCGCACATGCGATCGAGCACGGTGTCGCGCTGCACCGCCGCGCCCTGCGGATTCTTGAGTGGCGAAAAGCGATTCGGGCTGCGAATCAGTCCGGCAAGCAGAGCCGATTCCGAGAGATCGAGCTTCGCTGCGCTTTTCCCAAAGTAGGATTGTGACGCGGTCTCCACCCCGTAACAACCGGAGCCGAAATAAATCCGGTTCACGTAAAGCTCGAGGATCTGGTCCTTGGTTAATTCGCGCTCGATACGCAAGGCGACCATCGCCTCGAGCAACTTGCGGCTGATGGTGCGCCCGCCTAACGGGAGGCTGTTGCGCGCCAGTTGCTGGGTGATGCTGCTTGCACCTTCCTTGACTGAGCCGCTCGTCACGTCGCGATAGAAGGCGCGCGCCACGCCCCGCCAATCGATCCCGCCATGTTCGTAGAAGCGGGTGTCTTCGCGCGCGAGGAGCGCTTTGATGAAAAGCGGCGAGACTTGTTTGAGGGGCACTTTCAGCCGGTTCGCGCCGGCGAGCCGGCTGTAGATCTTGCCATCGACATCAAAGACCGTGTTCCGTTCCGGCATCGTGCCGAGGCGTTTCAGGTCAAATGTCTGCGCCCAGACCGCATAGAACGAAAGCACCGCAGCGATCGCGGCGGCCGGCAGCGCGATGACGAAGAACGCGAGCACCCAACGCCAGCCGTGGCGGCGACGCTTTTTGTTTCTGGACGCTCTCGGGCTACGGGCGGTGCGCGCGAAGAGTCTCATCGTCGAAGCGTCGCAGCGATGAATCGTTGCAGCGGTCTGAGTGCCGCGTCGTTCTGCCGCTTCAACGCTTCAACACTCTTGACTCTGTAACGTCCTCAAAAACGCAGCTTCACCGGCTCGCCATGCTGCTCGTTGGCGCAGGGCGCATTGATCGGCACCCCGGCATCCGCGTCGTTAGGCTGAATCAGCTTGCGCTCGATCAGGTAGCGCTCGACTTCTTCGCCGCTCACGTCGGCCAGCATTTCGCCGTTCACTTCCACGCAGGGCGAGAGCGGCTGACCACTCTTGCTTTCCATCTCCCAACGGAAAGCGGGATTCTGGATGATATCTTTTTCGGTATAGGGGAGATCATATTTGGCGAGCACGGCGCGGACGCCGCCGCTCCAGCCGCAATGGGTTTTCAAATAGGCGGTGATCTGTGGCTTTTCCATGGCGAAAGGTTAGCATCGCCGCAACTTTCGGCCACCGATTTTCCCTCGGATGCCTTAGAGCGGCTCGATCTGATAACCCCGTGACCTGAGCAAAGCGAGGAGGCCGTTGGAGCCGCCCAGATGCGCCGCGACCACGACCACGAAGGAAATGTGACCGCTCGCCAGGTCAGCGGCGCTCTGGTCTGAGCGCTTCCTCAGCCTTGCTTCGGCTTAAGGATCGGAAAGAGGATTACGTCGCGGATCGATTCTGCTCCGGTCAAAAGCATTGTCAGGCGATCGACTCCGAGGCCGAAACCCCCGGCGGGCGGCATTCCGTGCTCGAGCGCGAGGAGAAAATCTTCGTCGAGCTTTTGCGTCTCCTCGCCCGCCTGCTCGAGCAGGCGCTGCCGTTGCACGAACGGGTCGTTCAATTCCGTGTAGCCAGGCGCGATCTCTTGTCCGTTGATGATCAGTTCAAATACATCGACGACCGAATCGTCCTCCAGGTTTTGCTTGGCCAGCGGGACCAGTTCTTTCGGGCAATGCGTCACGAATACCGGGTCGAAGGTTTTCTCTTCGATCAGTTTTTCAAAGACGTGTTGTGTGACCTCGAAATCGGCCATCTGCGGTTGAATCTCGACTCCCAATTCGCGACACTTCGCGCGCCGCTCCTCACTCGTTAGGTTGAACCAATCCACGCCCGCCACTTCGCAAACCAGGTCGCGGTAGCGCGCCCGGCGCCACGGCCGCGTCAGGTTAAGCGCACGAGTGACATTACCGTCCGCGTCGCGGTGCTCGATTCGGAGGGACGAGCTTCCGCTCGTCCCCGGATCCGCGGGAGCTCGTCCCTCCAACAGCACCGCCTCCGCGAGGTGGCAGATCAGTTCCTCGACCAGGTCTGCGATCTTCTCAAAATCCGCGTAGGCCCAGTAAGCCTCGAGCATGGTGAACTCCGGATTGTGCCGTCGCGAAATGCCTTCGTTGCGGAAGTTGCGGTTCACCTCGAAGACCTTGTTAAATCCGCCGACCAGCAATCGTTTCAGGTAAAGCTCCGGCGCGATGCGCAGATAGAGATCGATCCCCAGCGCCTTGTGGTGGGTGCGGAAGGGCTCCGCCGCCGCGCCACCCGCGACGGTTTGCAGCATCGGCGTTTCCACTTCCTGAAACCCGTGCGATTCCATGAAGCGCCGCATTTCGCTGACGGTCTTGATCCGCTTGGCGAAAACTTCGCGCGATCGCTCATTCGTCACGAGATCGAGATAACGCTGACGATAACGGCCTTCGACATCCGTCAGGCCATGCCATTTCTCAGGAAGCGGCCGGAGCGTTTTTGCCAGCAATTCAAACTTGTGAACCTTCAGCGTCGGCTCCCCGGTCTTGGTAAGGAAACAACTTCCCTCCACCCCAAGGAAATCGCCAATGTCGAGCAGGCCGAAAGTTTCCATCGCTTCCGGCTCAAGTTCTTTCGCCTGGACATAAATCTGGACGCGCCCGCTCACGTCGCGCAGATCGAGAAAGTGACTCTTCCCCATGTCGCGATGCGCCGTGATCCGCCCGGCGGCACGCAGCGTTTCGCCCTCGGCAAACTTTTCGCGTACTTCGGCAATCGAACCGCTCGTCTCGAAACTTCGGCCAAACGGCGCCACACCCCGTGCCCGCAAAGCCTCAAGTTTCCGGCGCCGCAGCGCGATCAATTCATTTTCTTCATCCATAGCCTGTAGGGCGGCCGTGTCGGCCGCCGCAACCTCAGTTCGCCGCAGCAACCGCAGTCAGCCGCGCCGGGCGCACCGAATGTAACCGGGATTCGGAAGCTGCACAGATTTTCTCCGTGCCAGTGCGGTTCATGACTTGCTCTGGTCGACATATTGGTTCAAGGAAAGGACTCCGACAGAATCATGCAGCGCATTCCAAAAACGCCGCGGCGCTTGCTCGGCATCTTTATTATTTTTCTCGTGGTCAGCGTTCTGGCACTGGCCGCTCGGGCGGAAGATGAGAAGTCGATCAAGGGTTTTCGCGATGCGATCGTAAAGCTCGCGCCGGACGTCGATCCGGCCGAAGCACTGCTTGTCTCAGAGACCGCGCATCATTCGGCGCGACGATTGCAAAAGGAATGGCGGGTTTTCCCAATCTCGGTGGTGCAAAACTTCCTCATTCATGTCGGAGCGCGCGACCACGGTTACTGTTTCGATTGGGCGCACGGTATCGGCGCGGATCTGCGCAAGCTGCCGCTCAAAACTCTGGTGCTGCATTGGGCCGAGGCTTACCCGGACACTCGCCTCGAACACAACGTCGTAGTGGTGACCGCGCGCGGCCAGCCCATAAGCTCTGGATATATCATCGACGCCTGGCGCGCCGCGGGGCGCCTGTTGTGGTGGCCGGTGCTCAAGGATGAATATCCGTGGAAAGAAAACCTGGCCGAGACCGCCTGGCTGCAAAATCGCGGCCCCGATCCGCTCCGGGCGCTGGATGCAACCGCCCAAGGAACAACGTCTGGCAGCAAAGCGAGCCGCAAGACGGCCGGTTCGCTCTAGGTTGCGTTCACGAATTTTGCTTTTGGCGCGGTTTAAGAAAGCCGTAGCCTACCGGCAGCGAATTCCGCCCGCCAGTTTCGGCGTCTCGCCGGAACAAATTTCCAAACGCGCTCGAGAGACCACGACGCATGACGGGTCACTCGGCCGGCAGGATGCGCTACGCCTGTACTTTTACCTACGTTGCCCAGGCCGGAGCCGCAGGCTCAACCACGGACGGGATAGGTCTGGAGCGCGCGCATATACTGCGCGCGTTCGAAGGCCGCCGGCTCCGGGCAATTCTTCTGGCTCATGCTGCCCTTGAGTTGCTCGACCGATTGGTATTCATGTTCCTCCATCCATTCGCGCATCTCGCGCTCGAGCACGCGCAGGTGGTCGATGCCGCGCCGGAGCAGGACCGAGCAGAGCATGGTGACGTCGGCGCCAGCCATGAGCATTTTGAGTGCGTCAGTCGCGCGATGAATCCCGCTCGTCGCCGCCAGGCTGGCGCCAATGCGGCCGTAAAGAATCGCGATCCAGCGCATCGGCAATCGCATCGCCATCGGCGTGCTCAGGAGCACGTTTGGCGTAATCTCAAGTGTCTCGAGCTCGATGTCGGGCTGGTAAAACCGATTGAAGAGGACGAGCGCGTTCGCCCCATGTTGATCGAGCCGGCGGGCGAAGCGGGCGAAATTGGTGAAAAACGGACTGAGCTTCACCGCGATTGGAATTTTCAGCTGCGCTTTGACCGACGCGAGAATCGTCAGGTAGCTCTCTTCGACGTCCTCGCTCGAAAGGTCCGGGTCGGTCGGCAGCGAGTAAAGGTTCAGCTCGAGGGCGTCAGCCCCGGCTTGTTCGATTTGCCGTGCGTAGGTTTGCCAACCGCCGAAAGTCGAGCCGTTCAGGCTCCCGATGATGGGAATGCTGGTGGCTGCTTTCGCCTTCGCGATGTGCTCGACATACGCTTCGGGACCGACCCTGAACTCTTGCGGCTCGGGAAAATAATTCAGGGCCTCGGCGAAACTTTCGGTGCCCTGGTTAAGATGAAAATCCAGTTCGTAGCGATCGTGCCGCAGTTGCTCCTCAAAGAGTGAATGGAACACAATGGCAGAAGCGCCCGCATCCTCCAGGCGCTTAATATTGTCGAGACGCTCTGTGAGCGGCGAAGCCGAAGGAACAAACGGCGTTCGCAACTTAAATCCGAGGTAGGTGGTCGTGAGGTTCATGAGTTTGTTGGATCGGGTTGTGACTTTCGGGCGGCGAGATATTCGTAAAGTCCGCGACGGACGCTGACATCTTCCTGCGCCCGGACGAGCAATGCCCTCGCGGCTTCAGGATCGATCTTGTCCAGCATCCGGAAGCGGTTTTCGAGTTTGAAATAATCCGCCACCTGCATCCGCGGCGGGGGTGCGTCGAGCTGCAGCGGATTTTCTCCGCGCGCAACGCGATCCGGGTGATAGCGGTAGAGCAGCCACTGCGCCGAGTGCACGGCCGCTTTCTGGTTCTGCATCGCGGTCGTCATGTTGATACCGTGCGCGATGCAATGGCTGTAGGCGATAATGATCGCCGGCCCGTCGTAGGCTTCGGCTTCGAGGAAGGCCTTCAGGGTGTGCTCGTCTTTCGCTCCCATCGCGACTGAGGCGACGTAAATCGTGCCGTAACTCATGGCGATCAGGCCGAGATCCTTTTTCGGACCGCGCTTGCCGCCGGAGGCGAATTTCGCGACCGCGCCGCGGGGGGTTGATTTCGAACACTGACCGCCGGTGTTCGAATAAACCTCCGTGTCGAGCAGGAGCACCTTGACGTTGCGTCCGCTCGCCAGAACGTGATCAAGGCCGCCATAGCCAATGTCGTAACCCCAGCCGTCGCCGCCCACGATCCAGACACTCTTGCGCACGAGGGTGTCGGCCAGCGCGAGCAAGCGGCGCGCGTCAGCCCGGCCAAGCGTTTCCAGTTTGCGCTTCAACTCGGTCACGCGCGCCCGCTGCTCAAAGATATCTGCTTCATCGCGCTGCGGCCCTTCCAGGATTTCCTTCGCGAGCCTGTCACCCACGAGCGGAGCGAGCTGCTGCAGAAGTTCGGATGCGAACTCGTGTTGCTTGTCGATCGAAACACGGAACCCGAGTCCGAACTCGGCATTGTCTTCAAAAAGCGAATTCGACCAGGCCGGGCCGCGCCCGGCGCTGTTCTTCGCGTAGGGCGTGGTCGGCAGATTCCCGCCGTAGATGGACGAGCAACCGGTGGCGTTTGCGATCAGGAGCCGGTCGCCAAAGAGTTGGGTGAGCAACTTGATGTAGGGCGTCTCCCCGCACCCCGCGCAGGCGCCCGAGAACTCGAAGAGCGGCTGTTGCACCTGCATTTCGCGCACATACCCAAGCGACACCCGTCGTCGATCCAGTTCCGGAATGGAGAGGAAAAAGTTCCAGTTGGCGCGCTCGGTTTCGCGGAGCGGCGGCTGCGCCTGCATATTGATCGCTTTCAAGCGCGCCTCCGATTTGTTCCGCGCCGGGCACACGTCGACGCAGATCCCGCAACCGGTGCAATCCTCCACTGCCACCTGCAGGGTGTAGTTCAACCCTTTCCATTCCGGCAGTCGGGCCTCTCGCGATTTGAATGAGGCGGGCGCACCCTCCAGCCGGGCTGCCTCGTAAACCTTGCTTCGAATAACGGCGTGCGGGCAGACCATGACGCATTTGCCGCATTGAATGCAGACCTGCTCGTCCCAGACCGGCACTTCCAAGGCGAGATTGCGCTTTTCCCATTGCGTGGTGCCAGTCGGGAAAGTCCCGTCGTTAGGCAAGGCGCTCACTGCAACGCGATCGCCGCGCCCCGCCATGATTTCGCCCAGCACGTTGCGCACGAACTCCGGCGCCGAGCTCAACTTGCCGTTCGGCTGGGAAGCCCGCGGCAGGACCTCTCGCGGCACTTCCACTTCGCGCAGATGCGCCATCGTTTCATCCACCGCGCGCACGTTTTTCTCCACAATCTCTTCGCCCTTTTTGCCATAGGTTTTGCGAATCGAATTCTTGATCGCCGCGATTGCGTCCTCCGGCGGCAGAACGCCGGAGATCGCGAAGAAGCAGGTCTGCATCACGGTATTGATGCGGCTGCCCATTCCGGAATCGCGCGCCACCTTGTTCGCGTCGATCACGAAGAAGCGCGCGTTTTGCTCGATCATCCGGCGTTGCGCATTTTCAGGCAGGTGCTGCCAAACCCGGTCCGGTCCGAAGGGCGAATTCAACAGGACGGTCCCGCGGGAGGCGAGGTCCTGGAGCACATCGTAGGTCTCGAGCAGAAATGGCTGGTGGCAGCCGATAAAGTTCGCGCTCGTCACCAGATAGGTAGATCGAATCGGGCGGGGTCCGAAACGCAGATGCGAAATGGTCGTGGCGCCGGCTTTCTTCGAGTCGTAAACGAAATAGCCCTGGGCGAAGTTGTCGGTGTTCTCGCCGATGATCTTGATCGACTCCTTGTTCGCGCCCACCGTGCCATCCGAGCCCAGCCCGAAGAACTGCGCCCGCACCACGTCGGCAGGTTCGATCGAGAGATTCGGATCGAACTCGAGGCTGGTCTGCGAGAGATCGTCGTCGATCCCGATCGTGAAATGATTTTTCGGGGCCGGCTGGGAAAGGCTTTCGAAGACGGCTTTGACCATCGCCGGGGTGAACTCTTTCGAAGACAATCCGTAGCGACCGCCGACCACGCGCACCTTGTCGCGGTCCTGCTCGTAAAGGGCGTTCACGCAGTCGAGATAAAGCGGCTCGCCGCCGGAGCCGGGTTCCTTGGTGCGATCGAGCACGGCGATCGCACGCGTTGTTTGCGGGAGTGCTTCGACAAAGCGCCGCGCATCGAACGGCCGATAGAGTCGCACTTTGAGCAGACCGACTTTTTCCTTCTGCCTCTCGAGAAAGTCGACCGTCTCATGCGCCGCTTCGCAGCCGGAACCCATCAGCACGATGACGCGCTCGGCGTCGGGCGCGCCGTGATATTGAAAGGGCTCATAGCGTCGGCCGGTCAACTCCGCGAAATCGTCCATTGCCCTTTGCACGATGTCCGAACAGGCCGCGTAGAATGGATTCACCGTCTCGCGCGCCTGAAAATAAACGTCCGGATTCTGCGCCGTGCCGCGCACTACCGGATGATCGGGCGAGAGGGCACGGGCGCGATGTTCGAGCACACGCGATTCGTCAATCATCGCGCGCATGACCTCGACCGGCAGCACTTCGATCTTCGAGATTTCGTGCGAGGTGCGGAAGCCATCGAAGAAATGGAGAAACGGAATCCGCGCCTTGAGCGTGGCTGCGTGTGCAATCAGGGCGAGATCCTGCGCTTCCTGCACCGAGGCCGAGCAGAGCATGGCCCAACCGGTAGCCCGCGCCGCCATCACATCGCTGTGGTCGCCAAAGATTGACAGCGCCTGCGCGGCGAGCGACCGCGCCGCGATGTGGAAAACGGTCGGAGTCAGTTCGCCCGCAATCTTGTACATGTTTGGGATCATCAGGAGCAGACCCTGTGAGGCGGTGAAAGTTGTGCTGAGCGCGCCGGTTTGGAGCGCGCCATGGATCGCCCCGGCGGCGCCGCCTTCGCTTTGCATCTCGAGGACGGCGGGAACGGTGCCCCACAGGTTCTTCATCCCGCCGGCGGCCCAGGCATCCGCCCATTCACCCATCGGCGACGCCGGTGTGATCGGGTAAATGGCGATGACTTCGTTCAGCGCGTAGGCAATGCGTGCGACTGCTTCGTTGGCATCGACCGTCTTGCAGTGGGGCTTGAGGCGGCCATTTCTCGCAACAGGTCGCGTCTCGTGCCGAAAATCGGGATTGGAACTCTCCACCACGTCGCGCCTGTTCGCCAAACTGCCGACCGCGTTTTTCGTCTCGGACGTGGCTTTCCGTTTTGGGATCTTCTTACTCGACGGTTGCATTCGCCAGAAAAGTAATGGCTGACTCTTTTCCAAGCTAAACACCTGTTGCGTTTCGCTGTGCAATTATTGTGCGGTCGATGCGCGAGAGGCAGACCAAGCCTCTCTAAGACAAGTCCGTACCGGTTTGGCTTGACCGGCTGCGGCCTGCCGAAAAGAATCGCCGCATGAACACGAAACTTGCGTCACTCACAGTCGCTTTTGCGGCGACGCTGCTTGCGGCTCCAATCTTCGCCGAGGAGCCGAAGACGACCGACACCGCTGCCTCGCCGGCCGCCAATCAACCAGACGAAAAGGAAATGATGGCCAAAATGATGGCATTGAGCAAACCGGGGGATAATCACAAGATTCTGGCCGACATGGTCGGTACTTGGAAATACAAGGTGAAGTTCTGGATGGCGCCCGACGCTCCGCCGAGCGAGTCGAGCGGCACGACGGTCTACAAATCGATCATGGGTGGCCGCTATGTCATTGGCGATGTCACCGGGCAAATGGAGATGCCGGGGGCGGATGGCAAAATGAAGAAAACGGAATTCAAAGGCATGTCGATCGACGCCTACGACAACGTGAAACAGAAATTCGTTTCGACCTGGATCGACAACATGGGCACCGGAGTCATGATGTTGGAAGGGAGCTATGCTCCGGCGACGCAAAGCCTGACCTACACCGGGACGGCCGAGATGATGCCGGGAATGACGAGCAAGGTCCGCCAGGTGATCAAGGTGGGCGACAAGAACCAGCGTTCCATGGAGTACGACGAAGATCGCGGCCAGGGCGAAACGAAGACGATGGAAATCGACTACACACGCAAAAAGTAGCGCGCGCA
>CAWAIY010000026.1:0-80430 GCA_963782205.1 uncultured Verrucomicrobiae bacterium
CAAAGAGCACCGCAAAGCGCAGGAGCGGGAAGGAACACCTCGACTGTCGCCAATCTGGCTCGTGGCAGGGCCGTCAAAAAAATCGAGAAACTTCGGCCAGCGCTTCCCGTAGAAAGAGATAGGCGGCACCGAATTAAGGCTGCTAAACCAATCAAACACGACATGTCAAGAGCAGTTGATACGATGCAGCAACCAGCAATTCCCTGCCTCAAGCCACTTTCATGTGGCGCCCCGTCCGCCGGTAATGGCGACGCCAACGATGCGACTCCGCGTGCCTTTGCCGCAGTGCGTGGCTGGTGTCCGCCGCCAAATTGGTCGCTCTGCGATTGGCAGAAGGAGGCTAGAGCGATCATCGCTGCAGCCGGCTGCCGCGCCGATTTCGACTACGACCCAAAGCGGGGCGTTCCGCGCGCCGCCTTCGTTTACAAGCGCGCCGTCGCATCTGTCTGGACGCGTTACCGGCAGGAGTAGGCATATGCTCGGCGCTTTGCTGCCGCACCTTCAAAGACCGTTGAGCGGCCCGTTTCGGCGCCTCGCGATTCGAACGATACTGCCGGAGCGACGGATCGGCTGCTTGGCGAGGCGTTAAAACAATTGCCGTCGCCGGACCGGTGGCTCATCCAGCAGCTCTTCTGGAACCACAAGACGGAGGATCAGCTTTCGGCAACGTTACGCATATCCCAGCAGGCGGTCAGCAAGCGCAAAGGCTGCGTCCTCAAACGGCTTCGTCAGTCTGCCATGACCATTCTGTCATCCTTTCGCAATTTCTCTCCGTGGCCTTGGCGTTCCTCGACAGCGTCGATCTCCTTCCGGCGGCAGATTTTTGGTTGTGAGAATTGATCAGCCTGCATCTAACCCAGTTTAAAAAGCATCGGTGTAGGTCTAACTGAGATATTTTGGCAGTTTACCACCGCGCGATTTTTAGAAACTGATTGGCGCCGTGCGATCTAAAATTGGAAAACCGCTACCCAAGAGCAAAATTTCAACATTCGGCGCTAGAACTTTTCCTTTAGCCGTGCTCGCCGGAATCTCACAGACATCCCCCTGAATATAGGCTTGATGTTGGCGTGGTTTCTTACTTGGATAAGAGGATGCCTCCTGATGACGTGACCTCCCTGACCGCGATTGGCGGAAACGCTGATCCGGCGGGAGTGTTTGCTACCACGCACTGGAGTGTGGTGCTGGAGGCGCAAAGCGAATCGCCCGCGGCCAGGAAGCGCTCGAGAAAATTTGCCGCACATACTGGCGGCCGATGTACGGTTTCGTGCGGCGACAGGGCGTTAAACCGGAAGAGGCGCAAGATCTCACGCAGGGTTTTTTCGCTCTTCTGCTCAAACGACGGGATCTGAATGCGGTGCGCCAGGAGAAGGGCCGCCTGCGTTCTTATCTGCTCACATCACTCAAACATTTCCTGACGAACGAGCACAACCATGCCAGGGCAATCAAACGGGGCGAAGGCCAGCGCTTGATTCCGCTGGAGGACTTGCGCGAGAGCGAGCGCGGCGGTTTTGGGCCGACGGATACTTTGACCGCCGATCAAATTTACGAGCATCGCTGGGCGCTGACAATGCTTGACCAGGTGTTGGCGCGGCTGGAGAGGAATATCGCACCGCCGGCAATGGCCGATTGTTTGACCGATTGCAGAAATCGCTCACGGACGAGCCCGATTGCCCTTCTGTGGCGGACACTGCGTGCGAATTGGCGATGACTGCGAACGCAGTCAGGCAGGCATCCTACCGGTTGCGTCAGCGTTACCGGCAGATTCTGACGAGGAAATCGCCCAGACCGTGATGGCCCCGGGCGATATCGACGACGAGCTGCGCCACTCGATTGCCGTCTTACGCGCGTTGGCGACAGGGATTTTTTGCAGTGTTGTAGTGGGACAGCGGTTTGTCCGGCCGTTTGAATGAAGACTGCCAACAGCGTTTGTGGAAAGTGCGCGGCAACGATTCCTGCTGACACACAGCATGGACTCTGCCCGGCGTGTCTGCTCCAAACCGGCCTCGGTCTGCTCGACGACGAACCTGCAGTCCCACAGCAGCAGGACCGTCCTGACGGCACACGGATTCCCTACAAAAAGAAAGCAGCGCGCCCGGCTCGTATGCTGGAAGACTTCGGCGACTACGAGTTGCTGGAGGAAATCGGCCGGCGCGGGGCGTGGTTTACCGTGCGCGACAAAAAAGCCTCAACCGCACCGTCGCCCTCAAAGTGATCGGCCTGGGCCCGTGGGCCACGGAAGCGCACCTGAAACGGTTCCGCCGGGAAGCGGAAGCGGCTGCCAGTCTCGATCATCCCTGCATTGTCCCGATTCACGAAGTGGGCGAGCGCGAGGATCACTGCTACTTCAGCATGAACTTCATCGAAGGCGGCCAGCTTGACGAGATGGTCGAGCGCGAGCCGCTTCCGATTCGTCGCGTCGTGGAACTCATCATGAAGCTGGCGCGCGCGGTTCATTATGCCCATGAGCACGGGATTCTGCATCGCGACATCAAGCCAGGAAATATTCTTCTGGATGAAAAAAACGAACCGCACTTGACGGACTTCGGGTTGGCACGGCTGATCGAGACTGAGAGCACGGTCACGTGGACGAAGGAAGTTTTGGGGACACCGAGTTACATGGCGCCGGAACAGGCGGCCGGTGAAACTAAAAAACTAACAAGCGCAACCGATGTCACGGGCTTGGGCGGATTTACCAACTTCTGACCGGTGAGCCGCCTTTTGCTGGAAAGACAACCTACGACACCATCCGACTCCTTCTGGATAGAGAGCCGCGACCACCGCGCCTGTTGAATCCTAAAGTAGATCGCGACTTGTCCACGATTTGCCTGAAATGCCTCGAGAAAGATCCGCAGCGCCGTTACTCTTCCGCTCTCGCCCTGGCCGAAGACCTCGACAGTTGGTCGAGGCACGAGAAGATCCAAGCAAAGCCAACGGGGTTCTTCACCCACAGTCGCAGATGGGTACGACGTAATCGAAGCACGACCACCTTGATCACCTTGCTTGTGGCACTCGCGGCAGGTCTGAGCGTCACTGTTTGGAACCGCAAACACCAACTCGTAACTCCAAAGAGCATTGCAGTCCTGCCATTTGAAAACTTCAGTCCTGATCCAAATAATACCTATTTTGCCGAAGGCATTCAGGAAGAGATTCTGACGCGCCTCGCCGGGATCGCAGACTTGAAAGTCATTTCGCGCACTTCCACCCAGCGCTATCAGAGCAAACCTGGCAATCTCGCCGAGATCGCAAAGCAACTTGGCGTAGCGAATATCCTGGAGGGCAGCGTGCAAAAAGCGGGCGACCGCGTGCGGATAAGTGTGCAGCTGGTTAACGCGCAAACCGATGCGCATGTGTGGGCAGACACCTACGACCGGAAGTTGACTGACGTCTTTCTGGTCGAAACCGATATCGCGAAAACAATCGCCGATAGTCTCAAAGCAAAGCTGACTCGCTCGGAACGGCAGGCTATTGCACTTCGCCCTACAGCGAATCCCGAAGCCTACGAGATTTACCTCAAAGGCAGATTCTTTTGGAACAAACGGACCGGCGCGGATTTGCGCAAAGCCATTGCTTATTTCAATCATGCGATTGCCAAAGATCCCAACTATGCGCTGGCCTATGCGGCATTGTCCGACTGCTACGATTTACTTTGTGAATACAGCGAAGTGTCACCAAATGAGTCTTATCCAAAGGCCAAGGCCGCAGCGATAAGAGCGCTAGAACTGGATGATACGCTCGGTGAAGCTCATGCCTCACTGGCATATAGCCTGATCAATTACGATTGGGATTGGCGGAGCGCAGAGAGAGAATACCAGCGAGCGATTCAACTCAACCCGAATTATGCCACGGCCCACCAGTGGTATGCCGAATGTCTGTCGATCTTGGGGCGTCATATTCAGGCGATCGCTGAGATCAAGCGAGCACAAGAGCTTGACCCGCTCTCGCTCATCATCAATCAGGGCGTCGGTGGAAAGTACCTTTATGCGCGCCGGTATGATGAGGCGATGGCGCAGTTCCAGAAAACTCTTGAGCTCTATCCGCGTTTCCCACCGACACACCAGCGCCTCGGATGGTGTTACGCCGAAAAACAAATGTTCGACGAGGCTGTCTCTGAAATGCAAAGGGCAGTCGAATTTTCTGGAAACAGCGCACAAATGATCGCTGCACTCGGGTACGCCTATGGCGTAGCCGGCCGGAGAGATGCAGCGCAAGACATCATTGCCAAATTAGAGCGGCGTTCAAAAGAGAGCTACGTCGATGACTATTATTTAGCTACAATCTTTGCAGCCCTTGGAAAAAAGGATGAGGCATTTGCCTCGTTGAACAAAGCCTGTGCAGAGCGCTCCTATTGGATGCCATATGTTAAGACCGATTTTCAACTCGATAACCTCCGCTTCGATTCACGTTTTCAGCCGTTAGTCCAACGCGTTTTCGACCTGAAGCAATGAAGATCGGAGTGACGGCGAACGAGGATAGCACAAAAGGCAAGCCAGGAGAGGTGTTCGGATGCTAACGGACTTTGGAGATTACGAATTGCTCGAGGAGATTGGCCGCGGTGGGCAGGGCGTAGTGTATCGCGCCCGACAGAAAAGCCTCAATCGCACTGTCGCGCTCAAAGTGATTGGCTTGGGCCGGTGGGCCACGGAAGCGCACCTGAAACGTTTCCGTCGAGAAGCAGAAGCGGCCGCCAGACTTGACCATCCGTGTATAGTCCCAATTCACGAAGTTGGCGAGCGCGACGGTTTCTGCTACTTCAGCATGAACTTGGTCGAGGGCCGACAGCTCGACGAAGTGGTTGGGTCCGCAACGGCGGATTCGTCCTGTGGCGAATGCGAGCCGCTGCCGCTCCGCCGCGCAGTGGAACTCATTGCAAAGCTGGCACACGCGGTTCACTACGCGCATGAACACGGGATACTCCATCGCGACATTAAGCCGGGGAATATCCTGCTGGATGCAAACGGCGAGCCGCATCTGACCGACTTTGGACTCGCCCGATTAATGGAAGTTGACAGTACCGATTACCGGCACGCGGGAAGTACTCGGCACACCCAGTTACATAGCCCCGGAACAAGCCGTTGGTGAAACTAGACCGTTGACAGGCGCCACAGATGTTTATGGGCTGGGGACAGTGTTTTACCAATTGCTCACTAGCCGCCCCCCTTTTGTAGGAGGAACAACCTACGAAACCGTACGGCTGGTTTTGGAAGCGAATCCACAAAGGCCACGCCTCTGGAATTCAAAGATAGATCGAGAGCTGGAAACGATTTGTCTCAAGTGCCTCGAGAAAGGACCACAACTCCGCTACCATTCGGCCCTGGCCTTGGCCGAAGACCTTGAGCACTGGCTCAGGCGCGAACCAATCGAGGCGAAGCGAGCTGAATTCGTCGCACATCGACGCAAATGGGTGCAGCGCAATCCGGTCAGGGCGGCGCTGGGCGTTTCCTTGATCGTTTTAGTGGCGATCGTTGGCTGGGACATCTGGAAAAGCCCACTGGTCGGTCGTCCTGCCGCAAAGAGCATCGCGGTGCTCCCCTTTGGAAATCTTAGCTCGAATCCGGACAACGCCTACTTCGCCGATGGTGTCCACGACGAAATCCTGACTCATTTGGCTAGTATCGCTGATCTAAAAGTGATCGGCCGCACTTCTGTGATGCAATACAAGCGGCGAATCTATCGCGATCTGCGGAAGATCGGACACGAACTTGGGGTCGCGAATGTATTGCAAGGAACGGTTCAGCGCTTAGAAAATCGTGTGCGTATTAATGCCCAATTAATCGATGTGCGCACGGAGCGGCAATTATGGGCGCGGAGTTATGACCGTGATCTCGCAGACGTGTTCACGATTCAAAGCGAGATCGCACGAAGCATAGCGAGCCAGTTGCAGGCAAAACTCTCATCACTTGAACAGGAAGCTATCAATCGTTCCCCTACAAGGGACATCACGGCTTTCGAGCTTTATGCCCAGGCTAAAAATGTGCTGGCCATCAAGAATGCGAGAGAAAATTTATTGCAGGCTGTCGAACTGTTGAACCAGGCTGTGGTGCGCGATCCATCATTTTCCCAAGCCTATTGCGAACTAGCCCAAACCCATGACCGTCTTTATTTTCTCGGTTACGATCACACCCCAGGACGGTTGGCTTTAGCCGAAGCTGCGATCAACTCCGCCTTTCGCATTCGCCCGGATGCAGGTGAGGCGCGCCTGGCACGGGCGCAAAATCTTTATCGAGGTTACCTTGATTTTGACGCTGCGCTGGGTGAATTGGAAGCTGTTCGTCGGGCCCTGCCGAATAATCCCGCTGTTTTCGAGCTAAGAGGTTATATCCAACGACGCCAAGGCAAACAAGAAGAGGCCGTGCGCAGCCTGGAGCGGGCTATTGAACTCGACCCCCGCAACACTTTCACCCTGCAGCAGATTTCGCTCAGCTACCATCATCTCCGTCGATATGCCGACGAGACATCGGTCTTAGAACGTGCTTTGGCCATCGAACCGAACGATGTCGAGACCAAAGTAGCGCGCGCTTTTGTCGATTTTCATTGGAAGGCAGACACCCGCTTGTTGCACCAGACACTCGATTCCATTCGCGCCACTGGTGCCGGGATTGCACAAACCGTAGCCGACGATTCGCTGATTTGCGCACTGGCGGAGCGGGATGCTGCGGCAGCAAAAGATGCAGTGATTGCAGCGGGTGCGAATCCTCCTTTCGCCGACGAAGCCGTTAATTTTAGTCGTCCGTTCGTCGAAGGGATTCTCGCCCTCATGACTAAGAACGATGAAAAGGTTCGCGCCGCTTTCACCGCGGCACGGGCGGAACAGGAGAAGATGATTCAGGTTCAACCGCATTACGGTCCGCCGTTGTGCGTGCTGGGGTTGATCGATGCCGCTCTGGGACGAAAAGAGCAAGCCCTGCGCGAAGGTCGGAAAGCCGTCGAGCTTCTGCCCGTCCAAAAAGATGCAATTAACGGCGTCGCCATGATCAAGTACTTGGCGATGATTGCTGCTTGGACCGGTAATAAGGAGCTGGCTTGCGAGCAGCTAGCCATCGCCATCCGTCCCCCGAGCCGACTCACCTATGGCCAGTTGAAGCTGCTGCCGTTTTGGGATCCCTTGCGCGGCGATCCTTGCTTTGAAAAAATCGTCGCGTCGTTAGCGCCAAAATGAATTCACAAGGCAAAAGCGACTGCCGCGCGGCAGGGGCGGACGCTTAAGCAGCTCCGGAATTTCGAGAATCGTTTTCATCAAGCGATCGCTGCCCATATTCACGGGCGCTGTCAAGACACACGGGTGATCCATGACATCCGCGGATCCGTGGTCTCACAAAAAATCCGAACTTTCGGCGTTATATCCCGCCGGATTTCCTGCAGTACCTCAGTGAGCCGGCCAACACCGGCTACCCCCCTCAAGCCGCAACATGTCCTACCGTCTAGGGCATGCCGCGTGGCAGATGAGTGTGTGTGAGTGGCGGAGAACCGCCGGCACCGCCATGGCGAAGGCTGTGGCGGCGTCCCCTTTCTCGGAGCCCGTCTGGTACACGTGTAACGCGAACGCGATCGACCAGTAAGATTTCGCCACCGTCGACATTGCCCACGAAGACAACGCAAACGATTGGGCCGGCCTCGCACCTTCCCGCTCGCCTCCTGCCTTTCGCAGGTCGCGGCGGCGAACCGAGGCGGGTAATCGATCGTTCTTCAAAAAATCGAAGCGTTTCGCGTTATATCCCGCCGGATTTTCTGCAGTACCTGAGGGAAGACCCAAATCAAAGAAAACCAGAACAAGAAAGGAAACAAACAAGATGAAAAAGCAAAACCCACTACCCATCCTCCTGACCTTCGCCGTCATGCTTGTCGCGGCCATTCCAGTGCAGGCAACGATCATCATCAACGTCAGCCAGGTCGGCAATGATGTGGTTTTCGACCTTACCGGAAGCGTCAACCCCAACTCACTCCTGTATGTGTCCAGCGATCCCGGGACCGACCTCGTGCCCATGATGGACCCAGGTATAGCTCTGATTCACATGGTGCCGAGCGATTGGACCGGCTTTTCATGGACCTATGATTCATACAGCGCGAGCGAATTCACTGGTCCGCCAAACTTCGGATTCGGTGAAGTCATATTTGTGGCATCTGCCTGCGGCGGCTTCCCCTTTCTCTTTAGCCTGCCTTATGATGGCCTCCCTTTTCATGTTGGTTTCAACTCCCTCTACGCTGGGGCCACTCTCCACTCCTTCATGACATTCGCCGATGCCACATTTGGGACCTTGGAGGTGAATCCAGGAACCTATGAGTGGACCTGGTCCACTGGAGGTGTGTCAGACAATCTCATCTTGAACATTGGCCCCGGCCTCGTCTTGAATAGCCCACCGAAGGCCAACGCGGGTCTCGACCAATCGATCCATGCCGGCACCACGGTCAATCTGGATGGGAGCCTCTCCTACGACGACAACACGGCATCGGCTGCGCTCCAATACTCCTGGAGCTTCACCGAGCGACCCGCCGGCAGCAGCGCGACTCTCAGCAATGCCGACACGGCAACGCCCAGCTTTCTGGCCGATCTGGACGGCAATTATGTCGTGCAACTGATCGTGACCGATGAGGAAGGCTTGTCGAGCGTCCCTGACGAAGTGCTCATCAGCAGCTTCAATCAGGCGCCGACCGCTTCCGCCACGGCCAGCACTACGGTCCCGCTGGTGGGAGCCCCGGTCACCCTCGACGGCAGCACGAGCAGTGACCCGGACGGTGATGCACTCACCTATGCTTGGGCGGTGACGAGCGCGCCTGCCGGCAGCGTGGCCGGGATCGTCAACGCGGACGCTTCCCTGGCCAGCTTCACCCCGGATGTAGTCGGCGATTATGAGCTCACCCTGACGGTGAGCGATTTCCTCGGCGCCGGCACGCCTGCCAGCGTGACCCTGGTCGCGAGCGACGCAGCCCATTTCGCCGAGGACCAAATCATCGCCGCGGCCGCGATTGTCGCGGCGCTCCCAAGGAGCCAGATCGCCCAGCAGGGAAACCGAAAGGACTTCGAGCTTCTGCTCCGCGAGGCGGACAAGGACCTCCGTCACGGCGACGTTGCCGGTGCGATTGATCAGTTGAATCAGGCGATCAACAGAACCGACGGCTGCGCCCTGCGCGGTGCGCCCGACGGCAGCGGTCCGGGCTTCGACTGGTTCACCGACTGCGCGGCCCAGGAGCCCATCTACGGCTACCTCACCGCCGCCCTCAACGCGCTTCAGCCCTGACTAGCACGTTTGGAGCCGGAGACATGCCCATCGAACACAGTCTGAGGCTGCCGGAAGAGATTCCGGCAGCCTCAACCCTTGAGAGTCAAACCCAGACGGCCAGCCAGATGCCTAACGAAAAGCTGATTTCATTCCGTCCCATCTGCTTCGGCCCGTTCTCATCAGCAATTTCTTTAGGCCGGCCCCAGAGGGCGTTCGTGCCGACGAAAAGATTTTCAAGTTTCTTCGAAACTTCGTCTCGCGGTTCCCGTAGAAAGATGGTGAAAGCGATTACCTCCCGCTTCTGGGCAGCTCCTTCCTCCCAGGTCTGCTACGGACGCTGAAAATGACGTATTGCTTCGCCCCGGAGCAAAGCCCCGGTGGAAGGAAAACGACGATGAAATATCCGAGGCAAAGGAGAAAGGCGATTCGAGCTGCGAAGAACTCGACTGACCAGATCGCCCAACTGACCGGGGTCACGGCTGCGTCGGTGGTGACGCTTCGCGCGGAAAACGTCAACGGTGACGGAATGACCGGGGACGTGCCGTTTGGCTTTCTGACCGACGCCGTGGACGGAGACCGCACCGTCGATCGGCCTGACGCGACCCAGATCAAGAGTGATAGGAACCAGGCAGTGACAGACGTCAACTTCCGCGACGATATCGATGTAAGCGGCGTGATTGATAACCCGGACTACAAGGCCTTGATGGCGAACCAGAGGCACAGAATCCGGTAAGCCGTTTGGCCTGACGACACCATATGGGAATATCCAAGTATCCGCGGCCCGGCCAACGAATCGCTCCTGAGACTCTCCGGGAGATTCTCGACGTTCCGGTGCCTGCTGAGTTGAGCGGTCAAGCGCCGGAGCGCTACGAAACGCTGGCCGATCTCGATGAGACGGTGTGGCGGCATATGCCTGCGACCAAATGCAGGGCTCTGGCCAGGTTCGTCCTGCAACAAGTGCGATCGGGCCTGCCTCGGGCCCTGCAAGCGGTGAGAACCAAACCCTTGCCCCAATTTCATCAACCGACTCCTGTTTCCGCACTCGAAGTGGATGTTCGAACCTCTAACTGTCTCAACAATTGTATTGAACTCCGCGGTGGGAGTAATCTGCAATTTCTCAATGATCTGACCGTAGGAGACTTACTCAATTGGAGGAATCTTGGTGCGTGCAGTTTGGTTGATCTTTTGGTTGCTCTTGAAAGTGCCGCCGCGAAGTCAGACCGATTCCAGCTTCAGCAATTACGCATTGATAACGCGATCGGCGCCGGCCCGATTCCGGCGCCTGAACTTCCTTTAGAATTTCGAGTCGAGATCTCCCACTTTCCAAGGCGGAGCGAGAGGATCGCGCCGCGCACCCTTTCCCACATTCTCGATGTTCCGACGAAAGGTCGGCACTTGGACGGCGTGAAACTTCGGGACCTGGACGAATCTGCCTGGGAACGATTTGAAGACGAGACCTGCCACAAACTTGTTCTGGAAGTGGTGGACAGAGTCAGGCGGGTTCGTGGCATTCTTTGTGGTCAACTTGGCAACCGGCGTCTGCCGATGCCACGGATGAAAGGGAGACTCGCGGTTCTCCATCTTCAAACTCGGACGTTCAGATGCCTGAGCGAGGCAGGACTCTTGGAGAACCCTGCACGGCTGGCGGAGGCTACCTTCCGCGACCTGTTTGAGATACCCGGCTTTGGCGAAACATGCCTGGTGGACCTGCTCTCTACCCTCGAAGCTCAAACGGTCACCGATCGCTGCACGAGGTAGCAAAGGGCGGCGACGGGAACGCTCTCACCTTCACGGTTGTGCCCTAATCGCCACGAAGGACGCGAAGAGCACGAAACGCAAAAAGGTGGAACCGCGATTTCTTCCCGACCTTCGTGTTCTTGAAAAGCCCGGCCGTTGTTTTGCAGCCATTACGGGTGATGGCTTTGGCGAACACGGCGCGCGCTTTCGCAAAAAATCGCTCCTCGTGGGGAGGAATCACCGGTCTCGGCTGTTACGGAAACTGCTTCACCCACGCCAGGCGAAGCGCCCGCCCTACAAATTCCGGCGCGGCCTTTCGCGCGCATGGCCGACGCGGCCGCTTCTACATCAGGAAATGCCGCAGCGCTTCATGCACGCCGGCGCCGTGTTCTTTCTCCGCCACCCAGCCGCCGGCGCGACGGACGGCTTCTTTCACTTCGGCAATGGCGTTGGCCGGGCAGGCCGGGAGCGCGGCGTATCGGCCGTCGAGCATCGAGATGTCGTTGTGATGATCGCCTGCGGCAAAGATTGCTTCGCGCGGGATTTCGGTCAGACGAGATAATTCCTCCAGAGCGGCGCCCTTGTGATAATCGGCGTGGCAAAAGCGCAGGTAAATCGTGTTGCGCTGGTAATGGAACTTTGGCTCCTTCGATTTCACCTCGTCGATGAATATCGTCAGGCGATCCATTTCTTCTTCGCTGGTCGCGATCAGACCGGCGACCTCATCGGCTTCGTAAATGACCCGGGCCCTGGTTTGGCGGCTGACGAAATCGACCACCTCGGCCAGGACCGACGACGCGGATTGATAAAGCTCGGCGTGGGCTTGGGCGCAGCGCGCGTTCCAATCGCCGAAAGGTTCCCAGCCTGCTTCGCTCGGACGAAAAACATCGCGCTCACTCGTCAGGATAAAATCGGGCTGGAGCGGGAAGGCGAAATCTTCCAGGCCCTCCTCGAGCAGTCCGACGGAGCGGCCGGTATTGATCGCCCAGATCGCCCCGTTGCTTTGCAGGTCACGGATCAACTCCATGCAGTCGCGGTCGAAGACCGGATCGCTCGCGTGCGAGACGAGCGTGCCGTCGAAATCGGTGCTGATGAGTTGGATTTTGGCGGGCATGCGGAGTGAACTTAGGATTGGATTTGGCCTGCGCAATTCATCGAGTACGATTACGATCACGAGCACGAGCAAGAGAAGGAGAGGGAAATGAAATCAGCATATGAACTGGCGATGGAGCGTCTCGAAAAGAGCGCCCCGACCGTTACTCTGACCGACGAGCAGAAGGCGCAAATCGCGGAGATCGATTCGACCTACAAGGCGCGGATCGCAGAGAAAGAGCTTTTCCTCAAGGGGAAGATTAGCGAGGCGGGGCTGAGCGGGAAGTTTGAGGAATTCGAGCAATTGGAAAAGCAGCTGGCGACCGAGATCCGGCGCTTGCAGGAGGATTGCGAGGAGAAAAAGGAGAAGCTGCGCGCGTCGTTCGCGCAATGACCCGGACGAGCAGAAGCGCTTCTCTCCGTCGGGCGTCGAGTGTTCGAGAGCGAATATGATCTCGATCGAATTGGCGCCCCCTGGCTTTAATTGCGCTCACCGCTGGCTCTACTTAACATCGGCGCTGCTAATGCGTGTTTACTCCGCAAATTTTACCGTCTCGACCAGCGGCAAGGGTACCTACGAAATCACGTCCGAGGTTGTGTCGGCGGTCGCAGCCAGCGAGGTGCGATCGGGGATGGTTACGGTCTTCGTCAGGCACACCAGTTGCAGCCTTATCATCATGGAAAATGCCGACGCGACTGCGCGACGCGACCTTGAAGAATTTTTCGAGCGGCTCGTACCGGAAGATACGTCCTATTTCGAACATACTGCGGAAGGCGGTGATGACAGCACGTCGCACATTCGCTCCGTTCTCACCCGCGCGAGCGAAGTGATCCCGATCACAGACGGCCGAATCCAGCTCGGCACCTGGCAGGGCATCTTCCTTTTCGAGCATCGCCGCGCTCCGCATCGGCGACAGATCGTGCTCAGCGTCGTGGGCGACTCCGGAAGTTAGGCCTCCGGCCTGATTCGGCCGACGGCCTCCCAGCCCGTCGGTACCCTTGAACGGTTCCGACGCTTGTCATCCCGAGGCGGGCCAAGCGCGCCGAGGGATCTGGCCAAAGGTTGCCACCATCCCGCGACCCTCAAATTTGCTTCAAGACCCTAAGCGGGATTCTCCGTCTGCGTTGACTCGGGATGACAAGCAGGGAGGGCGCGCCAAGCATGGCGTCTACAGCTCCAGCGAGAAATGGCGCGAGGAGATGATCATCCGATTTCGTGAGGTAAATCGGTGGCGGCGAAACGCTACACTCCGAGATCCAGCTCCAATTTCTCGCAGCCGGGGGCGATCGCGGCTGCCGCATAACCGGGAACTGCCCTTAGTTTCCGCGATTTTGATTTGCATCGGGTCGGTCTTTTGGTGCGATGCTGTCTTATGGCAGCCGCCCGGCAAGCCGTCGAGAATCTTCTCCGTGCCGCTGACATCGAGGTCAACGGCACTCGCGCCTGGGACATTCAGGTGCACGACGAGCGTTTTTTCTCACGGGTCCTTGCCGATGGCACTCTCGGTTTCGGCGAATCCTACATGGATGGCTGGTGGGATTGCGAGGCACTCGATGAAATGTGTTGCCGTGCCATTCGGTTCCGGCTCGAGGAGATTTTCACCTACAGCCTGCGCAATCTTTTCGCGCTCGCGACTTCGCTCGTGATCAATCGCCAGACGCGCCGCCGCTCGCGCCGGGTCGGCGAGACGCATTACGATCTGGGGAACGATTTTTTCCAGGCCATGCTCGATCCCTGGATGCAGTATTCCTGCGCCTGCTTCGACGAAGGCGATGATCTCGCCGCTGCTCAACACCGAAAGCTGGAACTGATTTGCCAACGCCTCCAACTCCATCCCGGTTTGCGGCTCCTCGATATCGGCTGCGGCTGGGGCGGCCTCGCGAAATATGCGGCCGAGAATTACGGTTGCTCGGTCGTTGGCCTGACCATTTCCCGGGAACAACAGGAGTTTGCGACAAACTGGTGTCGCGGTCTCGATGTTGAGATTCAGCTGCGCGATTATCGCGAGGTCCGGGGCATATTCGACTGCGCCGTGAGCGTCGGAATGGTCGAGCACGTCGGCTTCAAGAATTACCGTGTCTATCTGCGGGCGGTCGCCGATTCGTTAGGGCAGGAAGGCCGCTTTCTTTGTCAGGGAATCTGCAATCCGGTCTCCAGCTTCCAGCTCGATCCCTGGGTTCGCCGTTATATTTTCCCGAACTCCGTTCTTCCTTCACTCTCCCGTCTGACGAAAGCGGCCGAAGGACTTTTTCTTGTGGAAGACGTGCTCAATCTCGGGCCGCACTACGACCTGACACTCATGGCCTGGGAGGAAAATTTCCAACGGGCCTGGCCGCGTTTCGCGAAGCGTTTTGATGAACGCTTCCAGCGGATGTGGCGCTTTTATCTACTGAGTTGCGCCAGCGCTTTCCGCGCCCGCAGTCTGCAGGTCTACAGCATCCTTCTTAGCCGGGAGGGAAGTGCGCTGCCCGATCAGCCCGCCGGGGCCGGTTCGTCGGAAGACGCCAAGCCTGAAGAACCGATCGCGGCGAGGTAGCGCGTGCCCGACCGGCGCACAATTTCGTGCGCATTGATTGGGATCACGCGTTCCCACCACGCGCCGTAAATGCGGTCGAAGCGCAGCGGCGAAACCTTTTGCAAAATTGTTTGCACGGCAGATGCCGGCAGCGGTGTGAGGTTTGGATAACTGAACATGAAGCTTACCATCCCGTCTGGTGTCACCTGGAGGATGTCGCCGCTCAGGAGCGCACCGCGCCCTTCGGCACCTTCGCTCCAATGGAGGATCGTGCCGCCGGCGAAATGTCCACCGCAGCGAACCAGCCTGACGCCGGGCGCGATATCGTTTTCTTCCCCGTTCCAGAACTGGATCGCACTCTCCGGCCGCATGACCCACGCCCGGTCGGCCGCATGCAGGTAGATCGGCGCTTCGTCGAAGGCGCGGCTCCACTCGACAACGGTCGTGTAGTAATGCGGGTGCGAGATCGCGATCCCGCGCAATCCGCCTAACGATTGAATGAGCGCGACGGTCGCGTCATCCAGCAACGCGATGCAATCCCAGAGGAAGTTGCCTTCCGCGGTGCGCAGGAGCAGCGCGCGTTGTCCGATCGCAAAATCCGGCACGGTTCCGATCCCGAGCAGCCCCGGCTCGCACTCGGCCCAGGCGTTGCGATGTCGCGTACGTAGATCTTCCAGAGTCGTCCACTGCTGGCCGGAGGGCGGGACAAATTGCCGAGCATCCTGACAGATCGCGCACTGTTTCGGCGGGATCTCCGTCGAGGCAAACTGCGTTCCGCAGGTTGCGCAAATGAAATTGGTCATCCGTTAGGGTGCTGAGGTGGGCGTGTCGCTCGTAGCAAGCGGCGTCGGACGTGTCGCTCCGCCGCGCCGCTTTTGCCCAAGCTCCTCGAGCAATTCGATCTGGATCTGCTGGATCTCGAAGAGCCGGTTGTACTGCTTGCGCAGAAGGTGATCGAGTTTCTCGTGCAGATGCCGGATTTCCAGCTCGGCTTTCAGGTTCACCTTGTAATCGTTCTCGGCCCGGGCCCGATCGCGCGCCTCGGTGCGGTTTTGGCTCATCATGATGACTGGCGCCTGCAATGCCGCGAGGCACGACAGGATCAGGTTCATCAAGATAAAGGGATAAGGATCAAAGGCGCGGAGCGAGAGGACGATGGTGTTGATGACGATCCAGACGACGAGCACCGCGCCAAAGATCATGATGAAGGTCCAACTGCCGCCAAACGCCGCGATCCGGTCAGAGAGGTGTTCCCCAAAGGTCAGTTCCTGCTCAAATTCCTTCCCGATATTCTCGGAGAGAATCTCGTGTTGTTGCAGGCTGTCGATTACTTCCTGGTCGAGCGCGGTCAGTTCGCCGATCTCGTCCTCCAGCACCTCTTTCACATAATCACGCCGGAACTTGCCGAGGTCGTTCAGGCAAATGAAGTCTTTGGGATCGAAGTCGGGCACGCGCTTCTGAATGAACTCGAGAAGCGAAGGCCGGAGCAACTCGCCCGGCGTGCCGGCATTGGGCGATGTCGCCTTGTGACAGATCTGGCACTGCGGCTTGGAATTCTCCGCCACGCCGGAGAATGAACTCACATTCGGAACGCTTGTCGACTTCTGTCTTGAAGCGCGACTGGGTGATCCTAAGCTGAGTCATGCGCCCTCCCGGTGGTGGAATTCAGCCTGACGATGCGCGTTCTCGCGATTGATGCTTCTCTTCGCAACACCGGCGTGGCGGTGATCGACGCGAATGGCGCCGGCAAATTTCAGGCGCTCTATTTCGGTGTCATTCACAATCCCGCCGCGCTTCCGATGTCCTCCTGCCTGGTCGCGATTCGCGATCGGCTGGCGGAATTGATCCACGCGCACGAGCCCGATTGCTGCGCGCTCGAGTCGGTCATTTACGTGCAGAGCTACAAGACCGCGATCACCCTCGGCGCTGCGCGCGGGTCGGCCATCATGGCGGCGGCGGAGCGCGGGTTGCCGGTCTTCGAGTACCCGCCGAAGCGGATCAAGCAGGCGACAGTGGGGAATGGCTCCGCCGACAAGAGCCAGGTTGCCTTCATGGTGCGGGCATTGTTAGGCCTGGTCGAGACCCCGGGCGCGGACGAGGCTGACGCGCTCGCCATCGGCCTCACTCATCTACGCGCTCAGGAAGCAGCGCGGCTTGGACTCCCGGGGGGGGTGAGCATATGAAAGGCGAGCTTTCGACCGCCGTCCGGAGAGACGAGCTTCCGCTCGTCCAGGACCTGCGGAAGCAGGTCCCTCCGCTTCTCGCTCGTTGGCGCGGACGACTGGATTTCATTACCGCGCTTCGTGAGCAGGAAGCGCTGGTGCAAGCGAAGCGCGCCAATCCGCACGCGCGGGACGAACTATGGCTTCTCGAACACGACCCCGTCTACACCATCGGGCGCACGCCCGATCGATCGAGCCTGCGCGGCACCGCGCATCTTCCGCATCCGCTCTTCGAAATCAATCGTGGCGGCCAGGCGACCTATCACGGCCCGGGGCAACTGGTCGGCTATTTTCTCATCGACCTCCGCCGTTACGGACAGGATCTGCATCGCTACCTGCGCTGGATTGAGACGTTGCTCATCGAGTTGCTGGCGTATTTCGAAATCGAGGCGACGACGAGTGCCGGCCTGACCGGCGTGTGGATTGGGAACCGCAAGATTGCCTCGATCGGCGTCGGCGTACGGCACTGGATCACAATGCACGGCTTCGCGCTCAACGTCAGGGGCGACCTCGCGCCTTTCGACCAGATCACGCCCTGCGGCATCGCGAATGTGACGATGACGTCGATCGAGCGGGAAAGCGGCGCGAATCGTTCGTTAGGCGAAGTGGCGGACCAGATAGCGCAATTGGCCAAAAGGCGCGTGGCGGATCTCCCGGGGAGCGCGGGTTCCCGGATTGCTTCCCTCTCGACACGAACGCGCGTTGCCTTTTAGTGAGATCATGGCGATCCCACTGGAAGACAATTTTAGCGACATCATTGGCAAAGCGCAGCGCGGACTGGGAATTTCCGACGGCCAGCTCGCGGAGAAATCGGGCGCAAGCGTCGATGCCATCCGGCAACTGCACGACGGAAAATTCGACCGCGCGACCAGCGACCGGATCACACCCGTCCTGCAACTCAACTCCGCCGCGCTGGCCGGGCTGGCGGAAGGAAAATTTCAACCTAACGAAATTCAACTCGACGGGCTGACGCAGTTCAACACCCCGTATCACGACATGCAGGTCAACGCCTATCTCGTCTGGGATCCGGCGAGCAAAGAGGCCATCGCGTTCGATAGCGGCGCGAATTGCTCCGGCATGCTCGATTACGCGAAGAGCCATGGCCTAACGATCAAGTTGATACTGCTGACGCACGCCCATCCCGATCACGTCGCCGATTTGCGCCGGCTCGCCCAGGCAACCGACGCACCCGTTTTCCTCTCTTCGCGCGAGCAGGCGCCTGGGGCGGAAGCGATCGAAGAGGGAAAGACGTTCCATCTCGGAAAGCTGCGGATCGAGTCGCGCCTGACTTGGGGCCATTCCTCGGGCGGCATGACCTTTGTCGTAACGGGACTCGCGCGACCGGTCGCGATTGTGGGTGATTCACTCTTTGCCGGCTCAATGGGCGGCGGGAATGTTTCCTACGAGAACGCAGTGAAGAACAACCTGGAAAAAATTCTCACTCTGCCTGATGAGACCGTGCTGTGCCCTGGGCACGGTCCGCTTAGCACGGTAGGTGAGGAGAAAAAGCACAATCCCTTCTTTGCCCGATAGCGCGAGCTTCCAGCTTGCGAGTTTGGCTGGTTGCAAGCTGGAAGCTTGCGCTACCCTTTCGTCATGAATATCGCTTTCGTTGGAGTTGGCCGGATGGGCGCGAACATGGCGCGGCGTCTGAAGGAGAAGGGCTTTCACGTGACGGCGCTCTACGATACCCATCGTCCTGCCGCGACCGAGCTGGCACAGGAGTTGGGCAGTTTCGCCGGTCAATCGTTAGGCGAAGTTACCGCGGCGGCGGACGTGATCGTCACGGTGGTGACCGACGACGCCGCGATGCGTGAAATCTTTTCCGCGCCTGACGACAACCTGCTGATTAACGCGCAGGGGAAGTTGTTCATCAACTGCGCCACCATTTCGCCCGAGGTGCATCTGGAGGTCGAGGGGTTGGCGCAAAAGGTTGGCGCGCAAACGCTCGAAGCCTGCATGGCATCGAGTATCACCCAGGCGCGCGAGGGTTCGCTCTATCTCATGTGTGGTGGCGAGAAATCAGCCTTCGAACGCGCGCAGCCGATTCTACAGGCGTTCGGCAAGACGATTCGCTACATCGGCCAATCGGGCCAGGCCGCAAAAGTGAAGGCGCTCGTTAACATGGTAATGAACATCAACACTGCCGGCCTCGCCGAAGGTCTTGGACTGGGCGACGCGCTCGGACTTGATCTCACCATGCTGCGCGAAGTTTTCAGCGAAACCGGGGCCGGTTCGCGCGTCCTGCAAACGGACGGCGAAGACATGCAGAACCGCGATCACGCCTGCTTCTTCTCTGCGGCGCACGCCGCGAAAGACAGCGGCATCGCGCTCCACCTGGCTGAGGTTGCCGGGCTCGAGCTTCCGCTGGCGCGTGCGACGAAGGCGCAATACGACCGGATGGCTGCAGAGGGCTTGGGCGAACTCGACAAGTCAGGCATTGCCGAACTGACGTTCCGAGGTCGCGGCGGAAAGAAGAAATAGCTGAGCCGCGGAGACGGCGAAGGACCTCGCAAGTAGGCGTGTGACGCCGGGTGCAAATAACCCGCTGAGTACACTTTGGGAGGCCTCTCTCTCCGTCCCTCGGCGGATCGGGATGACAAAGAGTTCTCTCCCTAACGCGAAATGCGCTCCGTGCCCGCGTACACATTCATCGTTTCGCCGCGGAGGAAGCCAACGAGCGTCTGATTGTTGGCTCGCGCGAATTCGACCGCGAGGCTGGTCGGGGCGGAGATGGCGGCGATGATCGCGATCCCCGCCGCGAGCGCTTTTTGTGTCATTTCGAACGAGACGCGGCCGCTGAGCAGAAGAATGCAGTTGCCTGGCGGGAGTTGCTTCGCGAGCAGTTGATGGCCGATCAGCTTGTCGAGCGCGTTGTGCCGCCCAACGTCTTCGCGCAGGAGCAGGAGCTCGCCACTGGCATCGAAGAGCGCGCAGGCGTGCAGGCCTCCCGTGCGTTGGAAAATTTGCTGTGCCGCGGCCAGCTTCGCCGGGAGCGACAGCAGAGTTTTCGCATCAACCGCGGGCGCGGATTCGATCGGCGGAAATTGCTGCATGGCCGCCTCGATCGTGGCTTTGCCACAAATGCCGCAACTCGACGAACTGAAAACGTGGCGGCTGAATTTCGTGGGATCGAACCGGGCCGGATCGGCCAGGGTGATGTTTACGATATTGTCCGAAGGGCGCTCAGTCGTTAGGCAGGAAGTGATTTCGAAAATGTCAGAGCCGCCGCGGACAATGCCTTCGGTTAGGGCGAAGCCGCCGGCCAGCTCGCGATCGTGACCCGGGGTGCGCATGACGACCGCGATACTATGACCTTCAACGCGAATCTCGAGCGGCTCCTCGACCGCGACCTCGTCTCGCCTGGCGGGCAAGGGCTTTCCGTCTTGATACCTGACGACTTCGACCGATCGCGCAGTGTCGCTGCTTTTCACAAATCAGCGGGCGTATTGAGGTTGGCGAAGAGCGGAGTTTCCGCTTCGGAAATCTCTCGCTCCACGAGCAGGCCTTGTTCGATCGCCTGGCGGATAAAATTCTGCATGGAAAAATCACCGCTCCGCAGAGCGGCAGTGGCGAGACAGGCACATCCCGCCGGGTAAACGGTCGCCAGCGGTTCGAAACCATTGGCAGCGCGCGGAACTACACCCGGGCCATGTTGGCAGAGAGCGAGGAGTGAGCGCAGAAAATCCGTGGTCATCCGTGGCAGATCGATCGCGAGCACGACGAGCAGCGGCGTCGCGCATTTCTGCAATGCGGTCGCCACGCCGGCCAACGGTCCGGCATCGACGATCTCGTCGATCACGATTTCGTATCCGTTCCATTCCGCCCGTGATGATCCCGAGATCATGATTTGCGCGGGCTCCAACCGCCGAAGAGTGGCGATTTGCCGGCGCCAGAGTGGCTCGCCCTCAAATTCGAGAAAGGCTTTGTTGCGGCCCATGCGCGACGATCTTCCGCCGGCGAGAAGGACCGCACTGCAGCGCATCGTCAGGCGATGCTTGCCACCGCCGGTTGCAGCACCCTGAACTGCGCGTCGCCGACGCTGAGCCTTCCATCAGTCAGGATGCGGGCGCGCAAGCCGCCGCGGCCAGCGAGAAACTTTTCCGTGCCGGGCGCGAAGGCCACGTTCATCCAATGGCACGGTGCGCAATGGGCCGTTCCACGGAACTGCACCCCTTGCAACTCAAAGTCGACGCCGATCAGCTCCATCAAATCGACACCGGAAACGATCGCGTTGCGTCGCAGGACGCCGGGCGACTTGGTCGTCAGGCCAAAGCTCTGCGACATCAGATCGAAAATCTCGCGGGAGAAAAAGGTAATCTGTCCTTTGTAATCGTCGGCGTAATCAAAAAAGCGATCGCCGCGAATGCCATGACCCGCGACGCATTCGATGGTGCTGCTTTCGACGAGCGGAAAATCATCCGGTGGTTGGCCGTGATGGCCGTAGTAGTTGTGCCCGGGCGAAGTGAAGATTTGTTCGATGATCATCGTAGAAACGGAGCCTCTGTTTGTGCCTAGCATGCCCAGGCACGCGTTGTCGCGCAACTTGACTCGCCCAACCCGCCGTTGACCGTGTTCTCGCAATGAAAACGGCCTGGCGTGTTTTCGCCTATCTCAAGCGTTATCCGCTGCTCGCCAGCGGCACGCTCGCCTGCGCCATCCTCGGCACGTTGATGGTGATTGTTTTTCCCTCGGTCACGAAGTGGATCATCAACGATGTCGTACGGGCGCATCATCCGGAGAAATTGATGCCCCTGATCTGGCTCGCGGCAGCGGCCTTCCTCGTCCAGCATGTTTTCAATGCTCTGCGCATCCTGTTGAACAACACTTTCGAGCAGCGCGTCATCTTTGATCTGCGGAGCGACCTCTATTCGCACATCCAGCTCCTGCCCTTGCGCTGGTTCGACAATCGCGCCACCGGCGACCTGATGACGCGCGTGATCGAAGACGTGAACTCGGTCGAGCGCATGCTGATCGACGGGATCGAGCAGGGGGTGGTCGCGTTGTTGCAGGTTGTGATCGTGACCAGCGTGATGTTTTACCTGAACTGGAAGCTGACACTGCTCGCGCTCATCCCGTTTCCGTTGCTCATTGCCGGCGCACTGACCTACACCCTGACCGCGCATCGGCGTTATCGGCTCCAGCGCCGCGCCGCCTCGGCCATGAATGCACTCCTGCACGACAACCTCTCAGGGATCCGTCAGATCAAGAGCTTCGTGCGCGAAAAGGAACAGCATGCCCGCTTCAATCGCGTGAGCGACCAGCTCCGCCACGCCACACTTGTGGTGATGCGGGTGTGGGGAATCTACAGCCCTTCGATGTCGTTCTTCGAATCAATCGGCGCGATTGTTGTCCTGGCCTTCGGTAGCCTGGCGGTCCTGCACGGAAGTCTGCAGATCGGCGACCTGGTGGCGATGCTGATGCTGATGGCCTTCCTGTACGATCCGATCGGGCGTTTGCATCAGCTCAACCAACTGGCGCAGGCTGGTCGCGCCGCCGGGGAACGGGTTTTCGAAATTTTGGACGAACCGGTCGAACCCGGATTGGCCGAGGGCGCGCCGCTGGTCGAGGTGGCGGGCGATATTTGCTTTGAGGCTGTGAGTTTCGCCTACGGCAACGATGTCCCGGCGCTGACGGATGTTTCGTTTCACGCCCATCCGGGCGAAACGATCGCGCTTGTTGGCGCGACCGGCGCGGGCAAGTCGACCCTGGTGAATTTGCTCGCGCGATTTTATGAGTTCACTTCCGGATCGATTAAGATCGATGGGAAGCCGATTCGCGATTTCGGCGTGCACGCGCTGCGCGAAGTGATCGGGATGGTGACGCAGGAGAGCTTTCTTTTTAACGGAACAATCCGGGAAAATCTGCTTCTCGGGAAACCGGAGGCGACGGACGAAGAGTTGTTCGGTGCAGCGGAGGCGGCCAACGCTCGCGCCTTCATCGATCGCCTGCCCCAAGGACTAGGCAGCGTGGTCGGAGAGCGCGGGGTGAAGTTGAGTGTAGGCGAAAAGCAGCGGCTTTCGATTGCGCGCGCGCTTTTGAAAGATCCGCCGATCCTCATTTTGGATGAAGCCACCGCGAGCGTGGACACGACGACGGAGCGGTTGATCCAGGAGGCGCTGGAGAACCTGATGTTCCGTCGCACCTGTATCGTGATCGCGCACCGGCTCTCGACCATTGTCCGGGCGGACCAGATTTTGGTACTCGATCACGGGCGGATCATCGAGCGCGGGACGCATGCCGAGCTGCTGTCGTTAGGCGGAAAATACGCGCGGCTTTGCGAGCAGAGTTTTCTCGAGACGACAGAAGGGGAATTTGGGACTGACCGCGCTGTAATTGCTCAGGAGAACGAGCATTCTCCCCTGGAATCGATTATTCCTTAGGCGGCGTGGCGCTCGGGGAGGGCGAGGCGGCGGCACCGGCCGGGGCGGGGAGGACGAGGGTTTGGCCGATCTGCAATTTCCGGTCGTTCTCGATGTGATTGAGCTTTTGCAGCTCTTCGATGCTGACCTTGTGCATTCTGGCAATGGAGGTGAGCGTTTCGCCCTTGGCCACGACATGCGTGTTGCCGCTCCCAGTCGCGACCGGCGCCGCCTCGGTCGCTCGTGGCGCCGTCTCTCCGGTGCCCCCCGTCTTCGGGTGCTCGATCTCCTGCTGCAGACGCAGGATCTGTTGCGAGAGCAGATCGATCTTGATGTTTTGCTGGTCGATCTTTCTCGTCAGGTTGAGGAGCTCGCTGGTCTCAGAATTCCCCGCCGCGGGCGAGGGCCTTTGGGCCTGGGCGCCGGATGCGAGGAGGCTGCCGGAAAAGAGAATCGCGACCAATGTGCGAAAGCGAATCATAAGGCAAGCTTGGCACCGCCGTTCGACACTGGCAAGCGCGCTCCGGTTTGCGTTTTCGGCGCGGAGACGGTAGCGTTTTTTCATGCCAGAGAGGACGGAAAAACCGGTGGCGCCCGTGCCATGGGGGCCGCAGCAGGGCGATGGGGGCGGGCCAAAATCTCCTGACGTTTCCAAGCCGGACACGCGTGATCTGCTCAAGAAAATGCGCAAGGTGGATCCGAACCAATCAAAGCGCTACCGGCAGCGCACCGGCCAGTGACGAGCGATTCGTTAGGCGGGAACGCGGCGGATTTCCCGGCGCTGTTGCGGAAGCAGGGATTATTGGGCGAGATCATCCCGGCGGCGAATCCGGTGGCCTCAAACGCCGCGCCTTTCAATTTCACGCCGACGCAGGCGACGACAATTCTTGCTTTTAAGTTTACCGGCGGCGTCCTGGTCGCGGGCGATCGGCGGGCGACGGCCGGGAACACGGTGGTCTACGATCGGGCGGACAAGGTGCTCGAGATCGATCGACACTCCATCATGGCGATCGCGGGTGTGCCGGCGACGGCCTGGGAGATGGCGCGCGTGCTCGAGCATTCGCTCCAGTATTTTCGCCGGACACAGCTCCAGGAAATGAGCGTGGATGGCAAGGTTCGTGCGCTCTCGAAATTGCTGCGGGATAATTTTGGATTCGTAATCCAGGGGATCGGCGTAGTGGTGCCCATTTTCGCGACTTACGATTTTGCGGGCGAGGGGCAGGCGCGGCTTTATTTCTACGACGCGATGGGCGCGCAATTCGAGGTGACGGACTACGCTGCGACCGGGTCGGGTTCGCCTGCGGTGCGAGGCGTTCTGTTCTACGAAAATCGCTGGGGCAAGAAGTCTTTGAATAAGCTACGCGAGGAAGAGGCGGTAACGGTGGCTTTGCGCGCGCTCGACACGGCAGCAGAGGCGGACACCGCGACCGGCGGAGTGGACCGGAATGCGCGGATCTTTCCGCTGATCAAGATCATTTCGCGCGACGGGATCAAAACTCTGCCGGAACGTCAGATTGCCGCCCGCTTCAAAAGCACCGTGGCATGATCGAGGAACCGTATCGTTGGGTTGAGGCGATCGCGAACCGGCGCGAATACATCGAGACGCAACTCGCGTCGGGCAGTCCGATCGCGGCCCTGAGTTATCGCGACGGGATATTGTTCGTCACTGTCGGACGCGCGCGGCAAAAGCTTTTTGAAGTTTACGATCGCATCGCGATGGGAGCGATTGGGCATCCGGGCGACATCGAGCGGTTGCGAATGGCGGCGATCGAGCTGGCGAGCACGGAAGGGTTTACGCGTTCGGCGGCGGATGTTTCGCTGCGACGCCTGGCCTTTTATTCGCTCAGTCCGCTCTTGAAAACCGCCTTCGAACAGGTCTACGGCGCGCCGTTTCTGGCGCGGATGATTTTCGCCGAGGTCGGCGCGACGCCGGCCGAGGATTTGTTTTTGCGCGTAGAATACGACGGCGCGATCACCGCGAACGGATCGGCAGCCGATTCGCAGCCGCCCCGTTTCAGCGCGATTAGCGGTACGGCGCGGGGGACTGAACTGATGGAAGCGCTGCTGCGGCGCGATCACGATCCCGGTTGCACGTTGCAGCGGGCGATTAAGCTGGCGCTCGATGCCTGGAGCGCCGGCAGTCTGCCGGCCCGGGAAGACGGCGGGAGCGAGATTCCTCCGCACGAAACGCTCCTGAAACATCATTCGGAAGAGTTGCGGACCGCGACGGTCGAGGCGTGCGTGCTGGAACGGAGTGGATCGAGCGCGCTTCGCTACCGATCAATCGCCGGCGAGGAACTGAAAGAGCTGACTTCGGCCTAACGAATTTACGCGCGCTTGCCCGCAGGCAACGGTTGGGTAAGGGGAGGCATGCGGCGCTTCGTACCATGGCTCGGATTGCTTCTCCTGGCGGTCTCGTTCGTGTGGTTTATCCGGCGCCCGGGCCCGATGCAACCGGCGGCCGCACCGGGCAAGCCATTGGCGAGGCCGGAAGCGAATTTCGTCGTTGTGCTTGATCCCGGACACGGTGGCCAGGATTCCGGTGCCGTGTGTGGCGCGACGCTGGAAAAGGATCTGACTCTCGATGTCGCGCTGCGGGCCGAGCTGCTGCTGCGCGCTGCCGGTTTCGGGACCGTTCTGACGCGTGATAGCGATCGCTACGTTTCTCTGGCGGAGCGGGCTTCGTTAGGCAATCGGGAAGACAACTCGCTCTTTATCAGCATTCATTTCAACGACAGCGGGCGCGCCGCCGCGTTCGGCGTGGAAACCTATTACGCGCTCGAACAATCCGCGCGGCCGGGCGTCCGTGCGTGGCTGCCGTTTTTGCGACGCACCGAGGCGGGGCCGTTGACGGCGCAGAGCCAGACCCTGGCGAGCTGTCTCCAGGCCGCGCTTGTCGCGCGTACCAGCGCCGCAGATCGCGGGATCAAGGCCGGGCAGTTCTACGTCATTGCCAATGTGCGGCATCCCGCCGTCCTGGTTGAAGGCGGCTTCCTGACGAACAAATCCGACGTGACGAAACTAGGCACTATGGAATATCGTCAGCAGCTCGCTGCGGCGATCGGTGACGGGGTAAATCGCTACCGCAGTGCGATTCGGGAGGGCGAACCGGGGCGCACGCTGGCCGCTGCACGACCTGAATAAGCTGCAGAAACGAATCGTCGAAACAGGCTTATGAAAAAATGCTGTCTCGCCTTCCTCGCTCTGCTCCTGGCCACTGCAGGAGCGCTGCAGGCGGATCAAATCACCGCGGCGGTGCAGCAGGCGCTCAAGGAGCAGGGCTTCTACTACGGGGATGTGACCGGCGAGAAAACAGACGACACCACGGCCGCGATTCGGCGCTACCAGATTCGGAATGGGCTTCAGGTCACGGGGGAGATCGATGCGGAAACCTTGCGCTCCTTGGGCGTGGGGACGGGCAGTGCGCGTGCCGCCTCGCCTCCACCGACGGCCACGACGCCGCCAGTAGACGAGGCAGAGGCGAACAACGGCGAGAGCACGACGCAATCAGCGGAAATATCGCCGCAGCCCGGCTATGGACAGGGTCCCACCTATAGGCCGGAACCGACGAGGCACGGACCGCGGGCGGAGGTGAGCGGTGTCTTCGCCGGAACGCCGTACGAAATGGCACCGCCTGATTTGCAACGGCACGTCATCGTCGGCACGCAAACGCTCCTGGCCCGCTACGGATTCTATCGGAGCGGGATCGACGGGGAGTTCGGACCCGGCACGGAGGCTGCAGTGCGGGCATTCCAGGTCCGCGCGGGCCTGGTTCCGGATGGGCGGCTTAACATGGCGACACTGGCCGCACTCGGCTTGTTGCCCGGCCAGCATCCGCCTGGCATGGTGCCGCCGCCCCGGCGTTTGCTAGGGCAGCCGGTTTATCGGGGAGAGTGGATTCCCGATCGCTAGAATGATCTCGTTTGCCGCAGCTCTCTTCTCTGCGTCAGGCGGTGGCGCACCTTACGGTTTCTTGTCCGGGAAACGCATCGACTGCAATTCGGCATAAATCGTTCCAACGAAAATGCTCGCTTCGACTCGGAGGAGCACCCGATTAGAATCGTCTGAAACCCAGATGCTCGCGCGGCGGAATTTCCGGTGTGGCTCGAGATCGTTCTTTTTCCCGATCTTTTCCAGCTGTACATCGAGCTTGATCGCCGGATACGTGCCGGCTGGAGTCGTGAGGCTGGAACGGCCAACCACGGTCAGGGTAGTGAGATATGCGTTCGTAGCGGGATAAACGACAACACGGTAGACATCGCCTTCGTGCAGTGGCTGGCTGCGGACGTAGAGCATCGCCGAATGCATGTCGAAGAGCCCCTTGGGGAAACTGAACACTTTTGGTGCCGGGGGCTTGTCCGAATTGCTGTCGATACGAAGCCGCTCGACGCTGCCGCGTTTGAAGACGAGGTCGGTGATGACGGTTTTACGGCGCAGCTCATCGACCTGATGCATGGTTATGGGTTGGAGTGTTTTCGCGTCAGCCAGGGCGCGGTGGCGAGTATCGAACTTCCAAAGAGCGCGCACGATGCCCACGGTCTGGCCGGTGGCCTCGAGCTGAAAGTGCTCGCCGAGTTTCCCAAAGCGAAATTCTCCTTTAGCCGCGACCAGTCCGCTCCAGCCAAAATTGTAGGTTGCGACGAGGGGCCGGGGATCGGGAAAATCGCCGCGCGGCAAGGTAGTAACGGTTTTTTCCCAATCTGGCGGCGGAAGAGCGGCCGCCGAAAGGCCAAGGAGAATCGCGCCAAGCCAGATCGCGCTGATCCCTCGAGAGCCTAGCATTCGAGCATCCGGTGCCGGTCGGCGAGTTGCAACCGGGTTGGCCATTCAACAAAAAGAATGCACGCTGCGGAGCGTGCGTTCTGTTTTTGGAATCTAAAATTCGTTACGGCTTCTTCGCCGGGCTGGCGGAAGCTTTGGGTGCCGGATTGTTGCTCGGTTTGTTGAGCTGCGCCACAACGTCGTTGGTGAAATCGTATTCGGGCTTGGCAAACATGACCGTGGGCACGCCGTTCAAGCTCACGCCTGAGGTGTCGAAAACCAGGTCCATATTTGCCGCTTTCACCTTCGCCATGACGACGTCGGTAATCTCCTTCACGATCCCGTCGCGCATCCGCACAGCTTGATCCTGGAGCTGCTTCTCGCGCGTTTGGCGGAATTCGTTGATTTCGCGCTCCATGTTTTTGATGCTGGCGATTTTCTCGTCGCGATCTTTTGCCTTCTGCGTCTTGGCGTCGGCACTCAGGGCCGGCGCTTCGAGCTGCTGGTTAAGCTTGTTGATTTCGTCGAGCGCCTTTTTGTAGGAGTCGGCCCGGTCGTCGTACTCCTTCTTGGCTGCGTCCTTGGCATCGTTGATCTTCTTCTCGGCGTCCCTGGTCTTGTTGTATTCCTTAAATGCACGATTCATGTCGATAGTGCCGACTTTCAAACCCTGCGCAAAAGCTCCGCAGGGGAACGCGAAGGCGCAAAGGACGGCCAGGAGAATAAGCTTTTTCATAGTTGTAGGGTGAGACTGGTAGGCGGGAACGGTATAGACTGCAAGTGCCACCTTTCGTTCAAAATTGATAGCCCACGCTGAATTGGATCTTTCCGCCCCCGGGATTGTTGTCCAACTGGATCGGGATGCCGTAGTCGATCTTTAGCGGACCGACCGGCAGATCAAGGCGCAGACCAAAACCGAAATCGGAAGCGGTGTGGTTGGTGTTAAAGTCCCAAGCCGGGCCGTTGACGAAGCCTTGGTCAAAGAAAACCGCGCCGCGAACACGTGGAATGATTGGCACGGTGACCTCGATGGTGTAGCGCGCGAGCGTATCGCCGCCAATCGGTTGGCCGAATTCATCTTTGGGACCGACATCGCGGTAGTTGAAACCACGCAGATCATACGCACCGCCCAGGAATTGCCGGTCGAAGATTGGTACCTGGGTGCCACCGGCCCAGGTGTCGACGATGCCGACTTGTCCATTAAGTGTGAGAATGATGTCGTAGGGGAAAAGGAAATATTGCGACGCCTCGAGATTAAATCCGTAGACGTCTGTGTTGCCGCCCAGGAAGCCGCCGGCGATTTGCGGCGTGAAGGCGATGCGATGGCCATGGCGGGTGAGGAAGACACTGTCGCGCGTGTCGTAGAGAAAAGTGGAGGTGATCTCGCTGTTCAAGTAGTAGCCCTGCTCCTCCTTGATGGTGGGGGAGGCGAAAATAGAAACGTTGTAGATATCGATCTCCTCCAGGGTGTATTGGAGGCTGATGGAGGCGAAAGGCGTGAGCGGTTTGCGCGCGTGGATCAGGAAGCCGTAGGTGCGCTGGTCGTAGACCGGTACTGAGGTAAGTCGCCGTGGTATAGAAAAGATCGCCGCCTACCTCCAAGGGCCGATCAAGGAAATAGGGCTCGGTGAGCGAAAGGAGGTAATTCTGTTGCTGGACGCCGGTACTGGATGCGGGCGCGGAATTTCTCGCCGCCGCCGGTGAAGGTCGGCCAATTCAGCAGGTCGAAGTTGCCCTGGCTCAGCTCGACAAAACCGACCAGGTTTTCGACCGTGCTGTAGCCGGCGCCGAAATTGAGCGCGCCGGTGCGTTTTTCCTGCACCTGCACGAGAAGATCCTTCCGGCCCGGGATGCCCGTGTCCTCCGGGTAGGTGTCGACTTTTTCGAAGTAGCCGAGATTCTCCAACCGCTGCTTACTGATGTCGACGCGGGTGGTGTTAAAGACATCCCCCGGCAGGATGACGATTTCACGCCGCAGCACCTTGTCTTTGGTGCGGGTATTTCCTGCGATATTGATTCGCTCGACAAAGGAGCGGGAGCCTTCCGTGATGATGTAGGTGAGATCGACCACGCCAGGTCCAGCGGCGGTTCCTTGCGGAATCAGATCGACATCGACATAACCGCCGGCGCCGTAGCCGTCGACGATCGCCTTGGCGTCATCCTTCAATCCTTTGGGGCTATAGATCGAGCCTTGCCTCATTTTGATGAGCGAGCGCAGGGCAGCTTCCTTCGCGGCCACCTCGCCTTGGAAGGTCACTTTGCCGACGTGATATTGCAGGCCTTCGTTTACCACGATCACCAGGCGCACCCCTTTCGCAATCCGCTCCTGCCGCACTTCCGGGATCGTGATGTCAATGTAGCCGTGGTTCTGGTAAAACTCGCGGATGCTGTCGAGGTCCTGCTGCAACTGCGCCTGGTCGAGCCGCCCAGATTTGTCGAAGAAGGCGATGGGAGTTTGCGCCTTCGTTTTCATCTGATGACGCAGAGTGCGATCACTGAAGTGGGTGTTGCCTTGGAAGACGATCTGGCGAATGGCGCCCCTCTCGCCTTCGTTGATCGTGTAAACTGCGCGAGCGGTGCCGCGGCTCTCGTCCGTCACCAGTTGCAGTTTTACGTCAACGCCAGGGAAGCCTTTTCGCTGATAAAAATCGATGATGTTCTGGCGGCCGTCCTCGAGTTTCTCTGAATCCGCGGGTGAAGGAACTCTAAACTTGATCTTGCCGCGGATTGTCTTGGCATTGAAACTCTGCGCGCCGTCGATCTCGATTTCCGTCACGAGCGCGCGAGTGGCGAGAATAACCTGCACGTGCACGCCGTTGCCCGCGGGTTCGCCAAAGATGCGGACGTTCTGGATTTTTCCGGTCGCGTAAAGGTTGCGGATGTCGTCTTCGACCGTCGTCTCGGAATAGGGCGTGCCGACTTTCGTCTTCATGTTCGCCAGAATCTGGGGCTTGGAGATCGTCTCGGGACCGACGTAGCGCACATCGATCGCGGTGATGGGAACCCCTTCCACTCCCTGCCCGTGCACCGCTTGCGAAAGGAGAATGAACAAGCCTAACGAAACGAGAACGACGCCGAGACGGCCTGACGGAGTAAAATTTTTCATAGAAAAGAGCGCGAGCGCGAAACCGCGGTCAGCGGTGAATTGGCGTATTAGATGGGTAATGCAGACAGCAACGTCAAGGCAGGAATGAGGAATTTGTGGATTCGCGAGTGGTTGAGCGCGGCTGACTGAATAGCAAAGAGCGCACACCGAGTCGGAAAGAAATCAGCCTTCAAAGAAGCTCGTACCAATTGTTGCGGCGCCGGGGTTCGTAGCCCGCATCTCGAATCAGTCCCTCGATTTTGTCCGCGTCGAGCCGGAAGGCCGTGCCGGCGCTGCTCACGACGTTTTCCTCCATCATGACAGAGCCGAAATCGTTCGCGCCATATTTGAGGGCAATCTGGCCGATTTCCGGTCCCTGCGTCACCCAGGAACTCTGGATGTTGGGGAAATTATCGAGAAAAATCCGAGCCACAGCCTGGGTGCGCAAATACTCGGCCGAGCTCGCCCGGCGGGCGACTTTTAAAACCGTGTTCTCGGGCTGGAACGTCCAGCAAATAAAAGCAGTGAAGCCGCCGCTCGCGTCCTGCTGATCGCGCAGCCGCTGCAGATGCTGCACGCGATCCTCGATTGTTTCGACGTGGCCGAACATCATCGTCGCGCTCGATTTCAATCCGAGTTCGTGCGCCACCTGCATCACTTCCAGCCACTGGTCGCTCTTGCATTTGAGCGGTGCGATCCGCTGCCTGACGGAATCGACCAGGATTTCACCACCGCCGCCGGGGATCGAGCCGAGCCCGGCCTCCTTGAAGCGCCCGATTACTTCCCGCAGCGGCATGCCAAACGTCTCCGCGAAATGCTGGAACTCCGGCGGGCTGAAGCCGTGGATGTTGATGTGCGGATACTTCTCTCGGATGTAATGGAGCAGGTCGATATACCAATCGAACCCGAGTTTGGGATGATGGCCGCCCTGCATCAGGACTTGCACCCCGCCGGCCGCGGTCAGTTCGTCGAGTTTCTGGTCGAATTGCTCGCGCGTCAGAATGTAATGGTCCTCATCCTTCTCGGTTCGATAAAACGCGCAGAACTTGCAATAGACGTTGCAAACGTTGGTGTAATTGATGTTGCGATCGACGATATAAGTCACGATCTCGCGTCCGCGGCCGTCGTAACTTTTTTCCTTCGCGAGATTGCGCCGCGCATCGGCCACGGCCCCCAGATCAGCGAGCGGCCAGCGGTAAAGTTCGAGCGCCTCCGCGCCGGAAATGCGCTCGCCGGCGAGAATTTTTTCCTGCAGCGTTTCTTCCTTGAGCGCGACCATCGACGCGCAATCTAGACGAGCGCGGCCGAGTCCGCACGCGAGGCCGTCAATTTTTTAGCGGTTCGCTTCCGCATGCCGGACGGAGTGGAAATTCGACGCCGCCGGCCGCACACCATGGGAAGGCTAGGAGTCCCTCCGCTTTCCGCTTCCGCCTTTTCGTTAGGCTCTAGCTCAGGGCAATGGCCTGAAAGGAACTGACCACGTCGTCCGGGCCGGCCTCTGAAAAGAAGCATTCGTAAAAACCCGGGCCGAGGTCCCAATAGTCGCCCTTGTAATATTCATCGCGATAGAAACGCCAGACGCCGCTCACCACGATGAGTGAGCTGATGCGATCGTTCCAAAAATCGCCCAGGAAATGGAAGCTCAGGTTGGTACGGGCATACGCGCCTTTGAAGCCGAAGTGATCGTAAACAATCAGCTCCGGCAGTCGCAAACTTCCTCCTGCCGGCTCACTGTGTCCCGGGCCGGCGGCGCAGGCGTGGTAGCTGAGCGGGCCCACTTTCCATTTCGTGTCGATGATCGCGCCATTGTCTGGCGACAGTTCGGTCTTGGGTATTTGTCTCATAATCGGCGTCTCTTATTAGGATTTGAACAGGCGATACGGGGTTTGTCGAGCGCGAGATTGAAGAAAAGGATGAAGGAAGAATGATGAACGATTGAGGCGGCATTCTCCGGCTCCTCGGAGTCTCGTCCTATCAAATCAAATTCGATGCTCGCGGTTGTCGGATCGGAGCCTAATCGTCTTGCTCTGCAAATCGTGCGAGGCGCGGATGAAGCGCACGGTTTTGCTCTTCGCCCGCATCAGGACGGAATGAGTGATGGCATTTGGCCCCTGCGATTTCACCCCGCGCAACAGCGCGCTGTCGCTGATGCCGGTCGCGCAAAAAATGATGTTCTTCCCGTTCGCCAGGTCGTCGGCGAAAAAGACGCGTCCGAGATCCTGTCCGTGGCCGTCGGCGATGAGTTGGGCGCGTTCTTTGTCGTCGCGCGGCCACATCATGCATTGCATGTCGCCACCGAGGCATTTGATCCCGGCCGCGGCCAGCACAGCCTCGGGTGAACCACCGATGCCGATGTAAAGATCGATGCCGCTCTCGGGATAGGAGGGCGCCATGGCGGCGGCGATATCGCCGTCGCTGATCATGCGCAACGACGCACCGACGCGCCGGATTTCCGTTACGATCTCCTTGTGCCGCGGACGATCGAGCATCATGACCACGACGTCCTGCACGCGTTTGTTCAGCGCTTTGGCCACGGTAAAGAGCGTCTCTTCGATCGGGCTCTCGAGTTTGAGGGTTGCAATGCCGGCGATCTTCATGCTCCGAATGACGTCGGGGCCATAGGCCAGCTTCATCATGTAGAACGACGGAATGTCGCGCAGCGCGACCTTTACTCCCTTTTCCGGGCTCGCCGCTGCGATACAGGTGATCGAGTTCGGTGCGCCCTTTGCGATGTTGGTCGTGCCGTCGATCGGGTCGAGCGCGATGTCAAACTGTGGCGCGCCCGGCAGCCACATGCCGAGTTGTTCGCCTTTGAAAATACCGGGCGCGTCGTCCTTTATCCCTTCGCCGATCACGACTTCGCCGCAGATGTTCATAAGATCAAACATCCCGCGGATCGCATCGCAGGCCGCGCCGTCGGCCTTCTCTTTTTCGCCGCGCCCGAGCCAGGGAAGGGAATTGAGCGCGGCGGCTTCAGTCGCCCTGACGAAATCGAGCTCGATGATGCGCTCGATATCGTCGTAATTCTGCTTCGGAATCCGCATCGCCTGATGTTCGCAAAGGTCGATGCACCTGACAAGGCGAGGCTTCGACTAGTTTGGTAGGCGACACTCTGTCGAGCCGAAGTTGCCACCTCGAGTCGAAGCGCCACCGGCTCGACGGAGTCTTGCCCGACCGAGTAAGGGTGGCCGTAAGACGTTAGGGCTTTTTCTCAGCCGGCTGTTTTGGCTTGGCCGAGACTTCTTCCTTCAGCGCGACTTCGTATTCTGGTTTCGGCACGCCCTTCAACCAGTGATCGAACCAGCCGACGATGTGTTGTAACCGCTCGATCCGATGCCACGGCTCGCCGGAACGGGAGAGTTCGTGCGTCTCACGCGGGAACTTCACCATCACGGTCGGAACTTTGCGGAACTTGAGCGCGCGAAACATCTGCTCGCCGCCCGCGCCGGGCGGGGTGCGCGTGTCGTCCTCACCCAGCACAAGCATGAGCGGCGTCTTAACGTTCTTGATGTAGGTGATCGGCGAACGCTCCTTGTAATTGCCTTCCTCATCGCGAAACGGCGGCGTCTTGAACCAGTTCGGCTGGAAGAGAGTGAAGTCGGCCGTGTACCACCAGTTGGCCCAGTCCGCGATGTCGCGCTGCGCCACCGCCGCCGCGAACCTGTCGGTGTGCCCGACCACCCAGTCTGTCAGCAAACCGCCGCCGCTTCCGCCCGTCACACCGAGCTTCTTCTCGTCGATCCCGCCGCGCCGGACGACTTCGTCGACTGCCGCCATCAGGTCTTTGAAATCGTCGCCCGGATATTTGTATTGGATGATGTTTCCGAAGGCCTGGCCGTAGCTCGTGCTCCCGCGCGGATTTGGATAAAGCACGACGTAGCCTTTGGCCGCCATCCATTGGAATTCGTGTTCGAAGATGTAGCCGTAGGCCGCGTGCGGACCGCCGTGAATATCAAGGATGAGTGGATATTTTTTCGTCGGATCAAATCCCGGCGGCCTCTGCACCCACGTCTGAATTCGTTTGCCGTCGAAGCTTTCGTACCAAATTTCTTCCGGCTCGGTCAGATTCAGTTGACTGAAAAGCGCGTCGTTCGAGTGCGTCAACTGGCGCGGCTCGGCCCCGGCATGATCGAGGAAAAATAAATCGTTGATCCGCGTCGGCGTAGAAATGAGAACAACGATTTTCTGCCCGTCGGCAGCGGCGGCGAAACGCGTGACCGCCTGGTCGCCATGCGTCAGATCCGTGACGGCGCCATTTTGCGCGTCGAATGAAGCCAGCTGCGTACGCCCTTCCTTCGCGTAAATCTCGAGGATGCTCCTGCCGTCCGCGGTCCAGATGGGCGCGTTGCGACCGATGGCGCGCGGCGCGGCGTTGTCACCGAAAACGCTGTCACCTGCGTCGAAGTCGAAATCGCTCGTCAGGTTGACCGGTTTGGCGTTGGCCGTCAGGTCGATCGTCCAGAGATCCGGCTCCGTGTAGGAATTCACCGGCTCATCCGTGGACGCGATGAAGGCTGCGCGTGTGCCATCCGGGCTCAATGTCAGGCCGCTAATCCTCATCGGAATCGTGGTCAGCAACTTGGCTGCGCCACCTTTCGCAGGAATGACGTACAGCTCCGTCTTCGGCAGCTCGTAGTAGGGTTCGTCGACGTGCCACGACGTGAAATAGACTTGCGTCCCGTCCTTCGACCACGCGGCGTCATGTTCCTCAAATCGACCGCTGGTCAGTTGGCGCGGCTCGACTTTTTCATCCGCGCTGTGCGGTGCCTGCACGATCCAGAGGTGATCCGGTCGTTTCGGATCGAGATAGCCTTCTTCATCATTTCGATAAACCGCGCGCGTGATGACATGCACGTCGCTCTCATGCTCTCCCTCTCCCGCGTCCTCTCCGTTCTTGAGGATGCTCTTTTCGGAAGGCGAGGGCGAACTCTCCGCGAGTAACGCCTGCTTCAACGCTTCTTCCCGCTTTTTCTTCCGCGCCTGTTTCGCGAGATCTTCCGGGTTCGAAGTGCTGCTGAAAAGGATCGACTTGCCGTCCGGCGACCATTTGGGATCACTCGCGCCTTTCGGCAGATCGGTGAAAACGAACGCGTCCCCGCCAGCCATTGGCAGGAGGCAGAGTTGCGGCGGTTGCTTTTTGCCTTCCTTCTCCAGCGCGCGGCTGAAAACGATCCATTTGCCATCGGGCGACCAGCGTGGCGCGCTGTCGTGCGGACCGTTCGTCAGTTGTCGGGGCGCTTCCTCACCGGCAGTCGGCGCCATCCAGATGGAAGTATCGTAGCCATCCTTTTTTTCGTTTACCGTCACGCGCACGTAGACGACATGCGAGCCGTCGGGCGAGACCTGCGGATCACCGATCCAGACGAAAGCGAAGAGATCCTTCTCCGTGATCGCGCGCTTCGCCGGCGCGGCTTGCGCGAGCGGTGCGATCGTTAGGCAAAGCGAAAGAAGAAGAGTGGCGCGTAGGATTCGGTTCGACATCCGCCTAAGCTGGCACTGACCACGGTGGGCGCAATCTTCGGCCTAACGGTCGACCTCTCTTCATTTGGTAGAGCGAGACTCTGTCGAACCGGGGGAGCGCGATGCCTCCAGCCTGCTGCCACCCCAGCTCGACGGAGTCTCGCTCTACCAAAACCGGGTTCCACACCGCCTAATCTTTTTGTTGCGCCGCGCGCGACTCGCCCCTTAATCTCCTCCCGCATGTTTCGTTTTCGGTTTTCTCCGCTGGCGGCGCTCGCCGGTTTGCTTCTGGTCTTCACTTCCTGCGAACGGCATCACCTCGGTGAAATGCCCGAGCTGCAAAGGGAGCACCTCCATCCGCTCAAGCCGGCCGAGGATGAGTCTGCCCATGTCCCTCCTGCTGCCCCCGCCATTTCGGCCACACCAGCGAATTTTTTCCCGAAGCAGCAGCCCTGACGAATCGATCGGGCTCAAACGAAAGGAGCGCCATGGCCAAAACCAAGTATCTCACCTCGCCTCCTAAGATCGCGACTATGCCGCCGGGCGTCCCCTATATCGTCGGCAACGAAGCGGCCGAGCGCTTCTCCTATTACGGGATGAATTCCATCCTGACCATCTTCATGACCAAATACCTCCTCGACCGGATGGGGCATTTGAGCACGATGCCGGCGGCCCAGGCCGAGGCGTGGTATCACACCTTCGTCTCTGTTCTTTATATTTTGCCGATCTTCGGAGCGGTCCTGGCCGACGCGGTCTTCGGGAAGTTCTGGGTCGTCTTTTGGATCTCGATTGTCTATTGCGCGGGCCACGCCGTCCTGGCCTTGATTGGTTCGCCGGTCGCGCATGCGATCGAGCCTCGTTACCTCCTCGCCATCGGCCTCATCCTAATCGCGATTGGCGCAGGTGGAATCAAGCCATGCGTCTCGACCAACGTGGGCGATCAATTCGGCGAATCCAACCAGCACTTGCTCACTCGCGTCTTTAACTGGTTTTATTTTTCCATCAATGCCGGCTCGTTCATTTCCACCCTCCTGATCCCGTGGCTGCTGGCGCCCTACCAGGCCGATCCGGCGGGAATGATCGCCAAGCTTCCGCCGGGTGTTGTCGGTTTTCTGGAAAGTCCGCGCCTGCACAGTCCCGACGTCGCCTTTGGCCTCCCGGGGGTCTTCATGGCCCTCGCAACGCTCATTTTTTGGCTGGGGCGGAAGAAATTCGTCCACATCCCGCCAGTCGGGCTGCGTAATTACGCGCGTGAGATTTTCAACAAGGAAACCGGGAAGATTATTCTGAATATTCTCATGCCGGTCCCATTCGTGATGATCTTCTGGGCGCTCTGGCAGCAGAATTTCTCCTCCTGGATTGTGCAGGCGGAGTCGATGGATCGACATTTGTTCGGAATCGAATGGCTTTCGTCCCAGATCCAGACGGTCAATCCGATCTTCATTCTGATCATGCTGCCGCTGTTTTCTTATTGGCTCTATCCGTTTGTGGAGAAATTCGTTCGGCTGACGCCGCTTCGCAAAATCGGGGCCGGATTATTCGTCACGGCCGGTTCTTTTCTGATCGTCGCGATGATTCAGACGCGCATCGACGCCGGCGCGCGACCGAACATTATCTGGCAGGTCTGGGCATTTGTCGTCCTGACCGCGGGCGAAACCCTGGTCTCACCCACGCACCTCGAGTTTTCCTACACCCAGGGCCCGGTGAAGCTGAAATCACTCATCATGTGTACCTATTTGCTGGCGGTCTCTCTCGGCAATCAATTCACCGCCGCGGTAAATTTCTTCATCCAGAATCCGGACGGTTCGGTGAAACTGCAGGGCGCGAGTTACTTCATGTTTTTTGTCTGGGTCATGCTGGGGACTGCGATCTTGTTTGCCATCGTCTCGCCGTTTTACAAAGGCCGCACTTATCTGCAGGATCAGTCGACCGTCACCGGCGAGGCGGAACCAGCGGTCGGCTTCGCGGTTCAACCGGAAGCGTGACGAACTGCCAGCTTCGGCCGATGATGCAACCAAGAGTCGCGACTTTGGTTTCGGTCGTTCTCGCTTTCGCTTCCGTTGCATTGGGGAGCGAACGGGGGTTGGTTTGGGATGACCTTCGGCGTTGACGGTAGCGGGTTCTTCCTCAATCCGACCGTCAAGTCGGCGACGATCACGAAAGTCGTTGCGAATTCTCCGGCGGCGGAGCAAAAGCTGGCGGTTGGGGATGAGATCGTGGAGGTGGAAGGTCGCGCGGTCGCCGGCAGCAAGGCGAAGGAGCTCCAGCCCCTCATGCAGAAATCGGTCGGTGAAACGCTTCACTTGCGTCTTAAGCGGAAGAGCGGGCAACTCTACTCGGCGGCACTGGTCATAGCGCCGCAACCGAAGTAGTAGGAGCACGAGCGCTGTCCGGTTGCCGGGCCGCCTGATCAGCCTCAGCAATGAGGTGTGTTGGCGACTTCATGCTTCCCTTTTGGCGTCGTGACGGCGATCATGCTTCGCTCATGTTGCCCCCGCTCGACGAAGAACAGGTTCTCGATCTTTTGCGCAATGCAGGGGTCGTGACCGACTGGCAAATCGACGAAGCCCGCGCCGATCTCAACGGCGAGAAAGGTGTGGTCGACATTCTTGTCGAACAAGGGCTGGTTTCGCCCGACGACGTTTTCCGCAGCCTCGCCGCCCAGGCCCAGATGAGTTGGATTGATCTCGCCGACATTGTTGTCCCGCAGGATGTGATCGATGAGATCAGGCCGCAGGAGGCGCGCCGTTTCAAAATGATCCCGATCGCGCGCAACGGACCGGGTCTTGTCGTGGCCACCGGTGATCCGCTCGACATCGACAGCGCCGACAGTCTCGGCTTTCTGTTGAAATGCGAGATCGAGCTGGTCTGCACGACGCCGGAGAAAATTCGCGAGGCTCTTATCAAGTATTACGGCAGCGCCGAGGAAGCGGTCGACGTTTTGCGCCAGAAAATTGGTGACGCCGCGCTTGATGAAGTCGACATCGTGGAGGGCGTCGAACTTCCGGAAGGCGAGGGCGGCGACGCGCCGATCATCCGGATGGTTTCGCTGCTTCTGCTCGAGGCGCACAAACTTGGCGCGAGCGACATTCATCTCGAGCCGCTCGAGAAAAGTTTCCGCGTCCGCTTCCGGATCGACGGCGTGCTGCACGAAATGCAATCACCGCCAAAAAAGTTGCAGTCCGCAATCATCAGCCGCCTCAAGATCATGAGCGGCTCGATCAGCATCGCGGAGAAGCGTCTCCCGCAGGACGGCCGCATCCAGGTCAAAATGGGTCGCAAATCCATCGACCTGCGCGTTTCGACTATTCCGACCAACCACGGCGAAAGCATGGTTCTGCGCCTGCTCGACAAGACGAGTCTGCTCCTCGGTTTGCCGGAGCTTGGTTTCCTGAGCGACGACCAGGAAACCTTCGAACGCCTGGTGCGCGCCCCCGACGGGATCCTGCTTGTGACCGGCCCGACCGGTTCTGGCAAGACGAGCACGCTCTACGCCTGCCTCAATTCCATCAACAAGCCCGATCGCAAGATCATCACCGTGGAAGAGCCGGTCGAATATCAAATGAACGGGATCAACCAAGTGCAGGTGAATTCCGAGATCGGCATGACCTTTCCCGCCGCGCTCCGTTCCATCCTGCGCCAGGCGCCGAACATCATCATGATCGGTGAAATCCGCGACCTCGAGACCGCCTCGATCGCGACCAACGCCAGTCTCACCGGTCATCTTGTCTTCAGCACTCTCCATACAAACGATGCACCCGCTGCCGTCGCCCGCCTGATCGACATCGGAGTGCAGCCTTTTCTCGTTGCCACCTCCCTTCGCGCCATCATGGCCCAGCGACTCGTTAGGCGGCTCTGCCTCACCTGCAAGGAACCTGGTTTTCTCTCGGAATCGGAATTGCGCGCCCTGCGGATCGAAGCATCGCAGCTGAGGGAAGCCAGCGTCATGCGGCCGGTCGGTTGCGAGCAATGCCGGCAGACCGGCTACAAGGGGCGGATGGGCATTTTCGAAATCTTCGAAATTGACGATGAAGTGCGCCAGATGGTGAACCGGCGCGCCTCAACCATGGTTCTGCGCCAGCGCGCCCGCGAGCTCGGGATGCGGACGCTGCGCGAAGACGGAATGCGCAAAGTCCTCGCTGGCCTAACGAGCGCGGAAGAAGTGATCTCAATTACGTTAGGCGATTTGAATTAGAAAAAATCGAATGTCGAAATCCGAAGTCACGAGTGAGTGGAGGAGTCTCGCCCCACCAGGATGGCAGCCACGCTTCCCCTAACGAATGAACAACGAGCGTCTTGCCGACCTTTTCATTGACCAGGGCCTGATGGACCGAGCCCAGGCCGAGGACGTCCTGCTCGAAACGTCGCAAAACGGGAAGGCGATTGAGCAGGCCATGGTCGATCACGGCATTGTCGACGACGCGCAGTTCTACCGCACGATCGCCGACGCGCTCGGGACGACAGTGATTGATCTCGACTCGGTCGAATTCACTCCCCGCATCCTGCGCCTGATCCCGGCCGGACTCGCGCGTTTACACCGGGCCTTGCCGATCGGCGATGCGGGTGCAGCCATTCGCCTCGCGCTCGTTGATCCGCTGGATACCGAGACGGTCGAAGATCTGCGCTTCGCTCTTGGCCGTGACATTGAAGTCGTGCTCGCGCCCAGGCTGCAGATCGAAGACCGCCTGCACAAACACTACGGCGAGGACACCTCCAGCATGGAGGACATCCTCAAGCAACTCGGCGAAGCGGGTGAGCTGATGACGCTTGCGGGCCAGAAGGCAACCGGCGGCGACGTCGAGGTGGAAGCCAACGCCACGCCGATCATTCGCTTTGTCGATTTGATTCTTTATCAGGCAATCCAGGACCGGGCGAGCGACATTCACTTCGAACCGTTCGAGAACGAGTTCAAAGTCCGCTATCGCGTTGATGGCGCGCTTTATGAAATGGCGCCGCCGCCGCGCCATCTCGCGCTCCCTGTTATTTCGCGCATCAAAGTGATGGCGAACATGAACATCGCAGAGCGTCGTCTGCCGCAGGATGGCCGGATCCAGAAAAACATCGCTGGCCGCGCCGTTGATCTGCGTGTCTCGACGTTGCCGACGCAATTTGGGGAAAGCGTGGTCCTGCGCGTCCTCGATCGCTCGACCGTCAACCTCGACCTCGAGCAGCTCGGGATGCCCGATGACATCCTCAATTACATCCTCGACGTGATCGAACGGCCGAACGGAATCTTTATCGTCACCGGCCCGACCGGTTCCGGGAAAACGACCACGCTTTATTCCTGCCTGCGCAAGATCAACACAATCGATTCCAAGCTGCTGACCGCGGAAGAACCGGTCGAGTACGATCTCGAGGGCGTGATGCAGGTTCCGGTAAACGACGCGATCGGTCTCAGCTTCGCGCGCGTCCTGCGCGCTTTTCTGCGTCAGGATCCGGATCGCATCATGGTCGGTGAAACGCGCGATCTCGAGACGGCGCAAATCGCCATCCAGGCCTCGCTCACCGGGCATCTCGTTTTCACCACTCTGCACACGAACGATGCGCCCGGCGCAATCGCGCGCCTGATCGACATGGGCGTCGAACCGTTCCTCATCTCTTCCACCCTCGAAGCCGTCCTCGGTCAGCGCCTGCTCCGCGGCATCTGCCTCGATTGTCGGACGGCCTACCAGCCTAACGAATCGCTCCTCGCCCAGCTCAAGCTCTCGCCTGACGAAATCGGCGACCGGCATTTTTATTACGGGAAAGGCTGCGACAAGTGCAATCAAACTGGCTACCGGGGCCGCAAGGGCATTTACGAGCTGATGAAAATCGGCGATCCGCTCCGCGCCCTGATCAACGAGCGGGCCCCATCCGTCGTCTTAAAACAAAAGGCGATCGAGCTTGGCATGGTGACCCTGCGGCAGGACGGCTTGCGCAGTATCTTCGAGGGCGACACGACGATTGAGGAAGTGCTGAAATATACCTGAGGCGTGCCGATCCCGACTTGACTGCACGCCTAACATTCACTCAGAATCGTTGACAGAGTTCTGACGCTGCTTTTCTCCCCGCCCTCCTTCCCACCCATGCCACGCTTCAGTTACGTCGCTCTCGATGCTCGCGGTTATGAATTGAGCGGGCTGGTCGAGGCCGCCTCGACGACCGACGCGATCGGTCAACTCCGACAGGCCGGCTATTTTCCGACCAGCGTCTCTGAGGAAGATCAGGGTGTCGCGACCGAAAAGAAAATCCGCGGGCCCGGGGCGAAAGGTGCTCCGTCCACAAGAGGCAAAAGCAAGGGAATCGTCCTTTGGGAAAAGAAAACCGTTAAGGCAAAAACGCTGATGGTTTTCACTCGCCAACTCGCGACCCTGATCGATGCCGGGCTCCCTTTGCTCCGCGGTCTCAACGTGCTCTCAAAACAGGAACGCGACGTCGTTTTGAAAAAGACGATTGATCAACTTGCCGACGGGGTACAAGGCGGGAGCACGTTCTCCGAAGCCCTCGCGCAGTCCCCTCGCATCTTCGACAAACTTTACGTCAACATGGTCAAGGCGGGCGAAGTCGGCGGCGTGCTCGAGCTCGTTCTGAACCGTCTTGCCGAGTTCCAGGAAAAGGCGCAGAAGGTGAAAAACAAAGTTGCCGCCGCCATGATCTATCCGGCGATCGTTCTCGTTCTCGCCTTCGGCATCATGTCCTTCCTGCTTGTCTTCATCGTGCCGAAGTTTCAGCAGATCTTTCACGACATGCTGGGGGACAAGCCGCTCCCCGCCATCACCCAATTCGTCATCAGCGTGAGCAGCACGTTCAAGGATCACTGGCTCATCCTCCTCGGTGTGCTGGTCGCGCTCATCGCCGGCTACAGATTCATCTCGCGCACCAACCGCGGGCGCGCCGTGATCGACAGCCTGAAATTGCGCGCCCCGCTTTTCGGCGATCTCAACCGCAAGACGTCGATCTCCCGCTTCGCGCGAACGCTCGGCACGCTCGTCACGAGCGGCGTTCCGATTTTGCAGGCGCTCAACATTACTCGCGAGACCGCCGGCAATGTTGTCATCGCCGGCGCCATCAATCAGGTGCACGACTCGGTCAAGGAGGGCGAATCGATCGTGCACCCGCTGGAGGCGAGCGGCGCTTTTCCGCCCATGGTCGTCAGCATGATCGATGTCGGCGAAGAGACGGGTCAGTTGCCCGAGATGCTGCTCAAGATCGCGGAAGTCTACGACGACGAAGTGGACAACTCGGTCGCCGGCCTGACCTCCATGCTTGAGCCGATCATGATTGTGTTCCTGGCCCTGATCGTCGGGACGATCGTGATCGCGTTGTTCATGCCCTTGATCAGCATCATCGGCGGATTGCAGGAGCAGAGCTGATGGGCCGCAGATGTAGGGACGGCTGTGCTGGTTGCAGAATCGCCGCACGGTTTGCGCACACCTCATGGCTTGCGGGCGACACGCCCTCTTCTGCATCGGCCTTCACAATCGTGGAAGTGTTGGTCGTGCTCGCGATTATTCTTGTTCTTGCAGGATTGGTGCTGGCGACGAGCAGCTTCGTGCAGAACAAAGGCGCCCGCTCCCGGGCTGAAGCCGAGATCGCCGCCATCTCCGCCGCGCTCGAGAATTACAAGGCGGATAATGGAATCTACCCGGGAAGTGACCTGGATCCCGCAACCACCGCTCCAGGTTCATACGAAGATGCGAGCGCGACTCTGTACGAAAGCCTGGCTGGTGATCCCGACGGTGACGGTCAGCCAGACCCTGCCATTGCGTCGTATATGCAGTTCAAACCGAATCAGCTGGGATCGAACAATTCCAAAATGTTCGTCAAAGATCCATTCGGCAACAGCTACGGATACTCAACTCTGCACGAAACAGATCCATCAAAGGGTTTCAATTCCACTTTCGATCTTTGGAGCACGGCCGATTCATCTGACCAAACCCAATGGATCAAAAATTGGTAGGCGTTTTCGTTCGTCGCTTAGACATGCGGAAGCATGTGCCTCCGGAGGGACGCGCTTCTGCGCGTCCAGATTCTGGCACCCCGGTTGCTCGGGCGAACGATCTCCAGCCTAACGAATTGTCAGTGCACCACCACGACGACGCGCCGGTTGATCTCCTGCTCCTCGATCGACGCGTCCGGGGAAGTTAGCAGATTCGCCTTCCCGTAACCACGCGTCTCAATTTGCGCCGGGTCGATCCCGAGCACGTTCACCAGATACGCCTTCACGCTCTCTGCTCGCCGATAACTCAGATCGAGGTTGTATTCCTCCGAGCCATAGGAATCGGTATAGCCCTCGAGCGTGAACGTCGCCTTTGGATTGCGCTTGATCAATGTCGCTACCTTTTGCAGTTGCTCGACTGCGTCGCCACGCAATTCCGCGCTGTCGTACTCGAACAACTGATTGTTAGGCATTTTGAATTTCGTCCCGGCGCCGAGCGGACCTTTTTGCGAGAGGAGCGACTCCAAATCGCTGAAGCCAGGCGCGCGATCGGTTCGCGGCCCGGCACTGTCGCCGACGAGCGCGTTGAAATTATTCGGCCGCTTGATCGTCGTGCTCGTCGCGAGTTCCGTTCCGGTCATGGCCGGCTGGGGCCGGCCCGAATCGGCCACGTTGTTGAGCAGCGCCTGCTGGCGTTTCGCGTTAGGCGATTTGTCGAGGGACTGCGCGGTTGTCTTTTCGATCTCGTTGATCACTGAATTCAAATTCGTCTGCTCGACCTTCGGCTTATCCGGCAGGACATCGCGCGTGTCGTCCGGCATTGCCGCGGTCGCGTGCACTTCCTGTAAAAGCTTGTCGAACGACTTCTGGTCGTCCGGCAGTTGCACATCGGTCTTGTCGGGGTTCGGCTTGGCCGCCTCCGCCGCGCTGCTCGCCGCTGCTTGATCGAGCGGTTTTGGCGCCGTGTCGACGCTCTTCACTTTGAAGGTCGGCGGAGGACGTTTCTCGATTCCCAGCGCAGCCGCGGGTTGAAAGTCGGTGCGATAAAAGAACAGGCAGAGCAGGGCGTGGAGCGTCAGCGAACAGATGAGGCCGACGAGAAGCCAGTTGCGCTGTTTGCTCCGGCCCGACCAGACCGGCAGCGGCGCGACAATTCGTGCAGTCGTGGCTCTCATCCCGGGTTAGACAGACGATCCCCGAAAATGTTTGTCAAACTTTCCGACTTGCCTCCGAAAGACAACTTGGTAGGGCGAGACTCCGTCGAGCCGGGGTTGCGGCATGTTGCAGAGAAGCTTTTCCGTCAGGCTCGACGGAGTCTCGCCCTACCAGAATCGCCCGGGTTTGCCTAACGAATCGAGCCGTGCGTCCGATCGATGAAAATGCGCGCGGCGCGCCGGATCTCCTCCGCGACCTGCGCCGCGGGAGAAACGAATTTCGGGGTAAACCAAGGATAGAGGCCGATCAAATCATGCGTTACCAGAATCTGCCCATCACAATGTTCGCCCGAGCCGATTCCGATCGTCGGGATTTCGATCGCGCCCGTGATCTGGCGGGCCGTTTCCGCGGCCACAATCTCGAGCACCACCGAAAATGCGCCGGCGGCTTCGACTGCGCGGGCATCGACCAGCAACCGTTCCGCTTCAGCCGGGTGACGCCCTTTCACCTTGTAGCCGCCCTCCAGGCGCACGCTCTGCGGCAGCATCCCGATGTGCGCCATCAGCGGGATATTCTCCCTGACGATCGCCTCGATCTGCGCTACATGGCTCGCGCCGCCTTCCAGCTTCACCGCCTCGGCGCCCGCTTCCACCAGGCGTCGCGCGTTTGCGACGGCCGCTTCCGGCGTGTCATAGGTGCCGATGGAAAGATCGGCCACGAGCAACGCCCGTTTCACTCCGCGCGCCGCGGCCCGGGTATGATGGAGCATTTCCTCGAACTTCACCTCGGTCGTATCGGGATAACCGAGCACGACCATGCCTAACGAATCGCCGACCAGGATGATGTCGATCCCGCTTTCGTCGAGAAGGCGGGCGGTCGGATAATCATAAGCGGTGAGCGCGGTGATGCGTTCCCCCCGGCGTTTGCGCGCGCGAAAGTCATCCATGATTCGCGATATTACCATTGTAGTGCTGACCGCACCACTGACGGCCCGTGAGTTAGTTCCTCGCCCAGTTCGCCGATGGTTCGAGTTTGGCCCGGGAGCACGAGGTGGGGCCGAATTTCAACCAGCGGATGAATAACAAACCCGCGCAGATGCATGCGCGGGTGGGGCAACTGGAGCCGTGGTTCATCGAGCAGCCGTGCGCCGTGATAAAGCAGGTCGAGATCAATCGTGCGCGAGTGATTGCGGGTCCGCTCCGGCGGACGTCCGAGCGCGACTTCGATTTTTTTCAGCTCCTCGAGCAACTGTTGCGAAAGACCCTCGTAACCAATCTCTACCACTGCGTTGAGGAACGCCTCCGCACCGGGCTCGCACTCGACCGGCTCGGTTTCGTAAAGGGCCGAGGAAAGAAGCGGCGGCAAGATGCCGGGCAAAGCGAAGATTCGTTCGCGCGCCTTCTTTAGGCTGGCGACCCGGTCGCCAAGGTTAGAGCCGAGGGCAATCCCGGCTCTCATAACTGATGGCAGGGCGAGACTCTGTCGAGCCTGAGGGTGCCCTCTGCTGATGGGCGGCCTATATCCCCGGCTCGACGGAGTCTCGCCCCGCCGATGCGGCCGACACGGCCGCCCCTACAAACCGAGAACATCTTCCATGGTGTAAAGCCCGGGCGGTTGCTGGAGCGCCCAGCGCGCCGCCCGCAGGGCGCCGACCGCAAAAGTTTCCCGGCTCGCGGCGCGATGGGTCAGCTCGAGGCGTTCGCCCGGGCCAGCGAAAAGGACGGTGTGTTCGCCGACGATGTCGCCGGCACGGATCGACTGGGCCGCAATCTCGCCCATCGGTTTCCGTACCTCCTGCAAGATTTCCATCAGACGTTTGGCCGTGCCGCTGGGCGCATCCTTTTTTGTTCGATGATGCATCTCGATCACATCGAGATCGAAATCGCTGCCCAACAGTTGGGCTGCAAGGCGGGCAAGGGCGAAGAGCGTGTTCACGCCAACACTGAAATTGGCCGCGAAAACAATTGGAATGACCCGGGCGGCCGCCGCGACAGATTCTTTTTGCGCGGCGTTGTGCCCGGTCGTGCCGAGCACGAGTGGTTTTCGATGCTGCGCGCACGCTGCGCACACTCCCGCCGTGGCGTCGGCGGCGCTGAAATCGATCACGACATCGCAACCTTCTATCGCGGGCATCATTGAATCACCGCGGTCCAATCTGGCCGCGATCGTCAGCCCGGAATCCTTCTCGATTGCCGCAGCAATGGCCTGGCCCATTCTGCCCAGCGCACCAACGAGCAGCACCCGGGTCGCGGCGCTCATTTTGGTGTTTGTTCCAGTTCCTCGAGCGTCTTGCGCAGGCGCTCTTCGTTCGCCTTGCTCATGCCGGTGAGCGGCAGCCGGCAATCGGACGTCATCGCGCCGCGCCAGGCGAGCGCAGTCTTTGCCGGGACCGGGTTCGGCTCAATGAAAAGATCCTTGAAGAGAGCGAAGAATTTCCGGTGCTGCCGGCGCGCCTCCTCTGCCTTGCCCTCGAGGAAGAGCCTGACGAGTTGCGCCACTTCCGCGGGGAAGAGATTGGAAGCGACACTGACCACTCCCGCTGCGCCGACCGAAAGGAAAGGCAGCGTCAACGAGTCGTCGCCGCTCAAGACGGTGAAGCCTTCCGGCAGCCGCCGAACGAGTTCACTCACCCGGTCGACGCTCCCGCTCGCTTCTTTGATCGCGACGATGTTCGGACAATGTTGCGCCAGCCTAACGACCGTATCCGCAGCGATGTCGACTCCGCAGCGGCCGGGAATGTTGTAGAGGACGAGCTTGAGAGAGGTTGCTTCGGCGATTGCGGCGAAGTGGCGGAAGAGGCCGTCCTGGCTCGGCTTGTTGTAATAGGGCGCGACGAGGAGCGCGCCGTCCACGCCGATTTCCTCCGCTTCCTTCGTGTGCAGGATCGCGTCGCAGGTCGAGTTGGAGCCGGTGCCGGCGATCACAAGGCAGCGATTCCCCGCCACTTTCACCGCCAGCTCAATCACCTGGTGGCGTTCGCCGCAACTCAGGGTTGGCGATTCGCCCGTCGTCCCGACCGGAACGATACCGGTGATGCCACCAGCGACCTGCGCTTCGATCAAACGCTCCAAGGCAGGAACATCGATCTCGTCGTTTCGGAAAGGGGTAACGAGCGCTGTGTAGGTCCCGGAGAACATGGCTGGAGTCGTGATTCATTAAAGCGGGAATCGTGAATCGTTGCAAGGATGAGCGCGTTCCGCTTCATCAATCTCGATTCATAAATCAATCGTGCCGTCGAAAACAAAATCGGCCGGGCCGGTCAGTGTCACCTTGCTAAAAGAGTCGCCAGCGCGGGTAAAATCGACCTGCAAGGTATCGCCGCCGCGGACCAGGACATCGATCGGGCCGGAGACATTTTCGGTGGCCGCAAAAATGATCGCGCTCGCGACTACGCCGGTGCCACAGGCGAGGGTTTCATCCTCGACTCCACGCTCGTAGGTGCGAATGGCGATTTTGCGCGGGCCGCGTTGTTCGCTGAAATTGGCGTTGGCACCGCGCGGGGCAAACATGGGGTGATGGCGGAGGACTGCGCCTAACGAACGGACATCGACTTCCTCGATCCTCTCCACCGGCACGACGACGTGCGGCACACCGCTGTCGACGTAGTGCGCCCGGATTTTTTCCCGGTCTACCGGCACCTCGAGACCGAGCCGGAGATCGTTAGGCTGGCTCATTTGCAACGTGACCAACTGACCGATCAGTTCGGCTCCAATCACGCCGACCGGAGTTTCAAAGGATACCTTCGCCAGCGGGCCGGCGGTACGGTCGGCGTAGCGCGCGAAGCAACGAGCGCCGTTGCCGCACATCTCGGCTTCGCCACCGTCGGCGTTGTAATAGCGCATCCGAAAATCGGCCCCGTTCGTCGGCCGCTCGAGGACGAGCACGCCATCGGCGCCCACGCCGCGATGCCGGTCGCACAGTCGCGCGATCTGTTCGCGGGTCAGGGCGAGGTCGCCGGCCCGATTATCAAGCAGGACGAAATCGTTGCCTGCACCGTTCATTTTCGTGAAACGCAGCATGCGTTTTGGTGGTTAACATACTCTCGCTGGAAAGCCAAGTTTGCGGGGGATCCGCTTGGTAGAGCGAGACTCTGTCGAGCTGGGGAAAAAGCTTCGCCCGTCGGCACGTGCTCCCAGGATCGACGGAGTCTCGCCGCACCATTCTCCCCGGGAACCCCTTGCCGGGGCATGCATTCTTCTTATTGGTCTCCGGTGCGTTTCGTCCTGCTTTCGCTTCTTCTTGTCCTAGCCTCCGTGCCTAACGAATCGCTCGGCCAGTCGCGATCAAGCCCACTAAATGAAGTGGTCCTGGAGCAGATCAAACAGATGCCGACCGGCGGAAGATATTCCGCCTCGCGCATCGCGACGGTTCGTCTGCAGTCCGCCGTGCATTTCGAAGCCGGCCGATTTGTCATCCAGCCGGATGCGGCTTCCCCAAGCTATTGCTCGGGGGCAACCTATCTCGTTTTCCTGAAGACGATCGAAGCGTTGCGCGATCGCGGCGAGCTCCAGCTCAACCCGGAGACGATCGAGTCTCTCCTGATCCGCGGCCAGCGCGACGGCGAGGGCATCTGGGGCCGCTGGAACGCGAACGGCCCGGGGACGGCGCGACTTTTTTACGAGCTTGGGCTCGGGCGCAACTTCGACGATTTCGACCAAGCGCAGCCGGGCGATTTCATGAAAATCTTCTGGTCGGAGGAAGTCGGGCGCGCGGAACACGGGCATTCTGTCATTTATCTCGGGATGGAGAAGAGGTCGGGGCGCGATTATGTGCGCTATTGGTCAAGCAATATTCCGTCAGGCTACGGTGAGCGCAGCGTTCTGCGAACCAGGATCGTGCGCGCCATTTTTTCCCGACTCTCGGCGCCGTCGAACCTTTCCCGAATCGAACAAGTGCCCAGGCTCGATCCATATCTGGCGAGCCTCGAGCGCGTCCGATCGAGCTACGCGGAGGCGAAAGAGAAGTGCGGGATGTAACATTGCCCTGACGGTGGACGCGCTTTCAACCGCGACAATCGTGAACGGTCTCGTGCTTGGCTGGTCGGTCGCCTGGCCGCCGGGGCCGATCAATGCCGAGATGATCCGGCGCGCGCTCCTGCCGCATGCGCAGGGCGGGGGATTCTGGGCGGCCTGGCAGCTCGGCCTTGGCGCTTGCACGGGCGATTTCCTCTGGGCGCTGGGCGTGGCGGCCGGCGCAGGCGCGTTACTCGCCTCACCGCGACTCCATCTCACGCTCGGAGTGATCAGCTTTTTGCTTCTGCTTTTTCTCGCCTTCAACTTCGCCCGCGGCGCCTGGCAGGTGGCCCACGCGCATCGATCCGTGGTCGATCAGCCCGTGCATCGGCCGTCCGTTTCGCGCGGCTATTTCCTCGGGTTGATTCTTGCCCTCACGAGTCCTTGGAACGTCGGTTTTTGGTTTGCGGTTGTCGGCGGACAGGGCGCTGCCCAGGGGCACACCAGCTTCCTTGGCTCCCTCACGCTGGCGGCGGCGGTGGTTTCGGGTGCGATCGCCTGGACGATTGTTCTTTGTACGGGCTTGAAACTGGGTGCGCGGATTTTCGCCCGGCCCGCCTGGCAGGCGGGGACGCAGGCCGTTAGCGCGCTGGTCATGCTGGTTTTTGCGGCGCGTCTGGTCTGGCTCTGGCGCTGAACGTTTCGGTGGTAGATTTGAGGTCGATGTTTGACCGGGATAAGAAGCTCACGATCAACGAAATCTATTTCTCGGTGCAGGGCGAGAGCACCTGGGTCGGGCTGCCGTGTGTTTTTGTCCGGCTGACTTTCTGCGATTTGCGCTGCACCTATTGCGATACGGAATACGCCTTCTACGAGGGCAAGAAACAGTCGTTAGGCGAAATCGTTGACGCCGTCCTCCTCTACGATTGCCCGCTGGTCGAAATCACCGGCGGCGAGCCGCTGCTCCAAAAGAATGTTTTGCCGTTGATGACGCTGCTCGCGGAGGCGGGCCGCACCGTCCTGCTCGAGACGAGCGGCGCGCACGATATTTCGGAGGTCGATCCGCGGGTGCATCGGATCATGGACCTGAAAACGCCCGGGAGTGGCGAAGTCGAGCGCAACTTGTTTTCCAACATTGAGCACCTGACGTCGCGCGACGAAGTGAAATTCGTCATCGGCTCGCGGGAAGATTACGAATGGTCGTGCGCGCGATTGCGCGAGCATCGGCTCGCGGAGCGTTGCCGGGCGGTGCTTTTCTCGCCGATCTTCGGCCGGATCGATCCGCGTGAGATCGTGGAATGGATCCTGGCCGACAATCTCCCCGTTCGGTTCCAGCTCCAGATGCACAAGTTCATCTGGACGCCGACGCAGCGCGGGGTTTAGCGGGAAAAATACGGCCGCGGATTACACGGATTTCCGCAGATTTGCTGAAGCAGATCGACCTGTGAGAATCTGCGCAATCTGCGAATGGAACTACGTCTTCGACGGCAAAGATCGCCGATTGAGATTTGGCAGGAAGGCGGTCAGCAGGCCGATCAGCGGTAGAAATGAGCAGATTTGAAAGACGTAGTTGATGCTGGTGCGGTCGGCCAGTTCACCGAGGACGGCGGAGCCAATGCCGGCCATGCCAAACGCGAGACCGAAAAACAATCCCGAGATCAAGCCGACTTTTCCCGGCACCAGCTCCTGTGCGTAAACCAGGATGGCGGAAAAGGCAGAAGCGAGAATGACCCCGATGACGACGGTGAGAACGCCGGTCCAGAGAAGGTTGGCGTGCGGAAGCGCAATCGTGAAGGGCGCGACACCGAGGATTGATACCCAGATGACCAGTTTGCGTCCGTAACGATCGCCGATCGGTCCGCCAAGGATCGTCCCGAGCGCGACGGCAAAAAGGAAGAGGAAGAGGTGCAATTGTGCGCCCTGGACCGAGAGATGGAATTTGTGGATGAGGTAAAAGGTGTAGTAATTCGTTAGGCTGGCGAGGTAGAAGTATTTCGAAAAAATCAGCACGCCGAGGATCGAGAGGGCAAACCAGACCTGGCGCGAGAGCGGGCGCGCCGATTTGCGAGGAGGCGTCGGGCGCGCTTGAGCCTCGACAAGATGTTTCCGATACCAGCCGCCGACCCCGGTGAGAATGCCGATGCCGAGCAACGCCACGAGCGCAAACCAGAGCACGCTGGCCTGTCCGTGTGGGACGACAATAAGGGCGGCGAGGAGCGGGCCTAACGAACTCCCGGCGTTCCCGCCGACCTGGAAAAGCGATTGCGCAAACCCATGCCGGCCGCCGGAAGCAAGATGAGCGACACGGGACGATTCCGGGTGGAAAACCGACGACCCCATCCCGACGAGTGCGGCTGCTCCCACTACCATGGCGTAGTGAGTGGCGTGGGCGAGCAGGACGAGACCGCCCAAGGTCAAACCCATCCCGCAGGCGAGCGAGTATGGCTTGGGCCGTCGATCGGTATACAAGCCGACGAATGGCTGCAGAATCGAAGCGGTCATCTGGAAAGCAAGCGTGATAAGACCGACCTGCACGAAGCTGAGGTGGAAGCTCGTCTTGAGCAGCGGATAAATGGCCGGGATGAGCGATTGGATGGTGTCGTTGAGCAGGTGGGAAAAGCTGATCGCGAAGAGGATCGCGAGCACGGTTGGGCTTGCCCCGCGCGAGTCCGGGTCTGGTTCGCTCTGGGTCAGATGAGTTTCGGTCACCGTCGAGGCCATGGCGCGGATGGAAACTAACCGGGCATCAATGGAACGCGAATCGCGAAGGTTGTTGCTTTGGCAGAGCTAATCGCCCCGGGATGACAGGCGCAGTGAGCAATGCGATTCTTGCGCCGCGATGCGCGCCCGCCTAACGAAAGATTTTACCTTCGAAGCCGCCCAGACTCTGCCATCTGCGCCGGAGGGACACAAATGTCGCCGGATGCATGGGCACAGTTTCAAGGTGGAGGTGTCAGTGGAAGGCGAGGTCGATCGCGCGACCGGCTGGGTTTACGATCACGCCGAGATCAGCGCGGCGATGAAACCGCTCCTCGCGCAACTTGACCACTCCTATCTGAACGAGATCGCGGGTTTGGAAAATCCGACGATCGAGAACATGGCGGCGTGGTTTTGGGCGAAACTGGCGCCGCAGTGCCCGGGCCTGTGCGAGATCGCGATCCACGAGACGCCAACCGCGCGGTGTGTCTATCGCGGGCAGTGAAGCCTTGAGGCGTTATCGTCCGGGATCTCGGGCTAACAGGGCGACCTGGCCGGCTTCAACGTTTCATTTTTTCAACGCATCACCGTCTCAAAGAAATCTACAAAGAGTGGGCCGTAGAGCGTGCCGCGCTCAGGATGGTATTGCACCGCCAGCCCAAACGGACGGTCGCGCAGTCGGAATTGCTCGATCACGTCGTCCGTCGCGCACCAGGATTCCACGACGCAACCTTCGCCGACACGATCGATCGCCTGATGGTGCGCGCTGTTCACTTTCTCAAAACGGTGCGCTGCAGCGGCGTCGCTGCGCAACGGTTGCACGTCGTGCGATTTCTGGCTCGGCAGGTTATGACCGGTTATGTGAAGTCGCAGTGTCCCGCCCAGAGCGACGTTGAGAACCTGCATCCCTTTGCAGATCGCCAGGATGGGCAGGCCGCGCTCGAGAGCGTTTTGCGCAGCGGCGAATTCCCATTTGTCCCGTGGCAAATCTGGTTTCTCGAGAACGGCCGGATCCGGCACCGGCTGGCGGAGATATTCCTGCGAAATGTCGTGCCCGCCGGTGAGGAGAAGCGCATCCATCTCATCGAGTGCGACCGAACGGCGGGCGGCGTTGTGCACTTTGATTTCGGGACGCGTCGCGAAAATTGGCTTGAACCACCTCTCGTCGCGGCGTCGGATCCAACTGGCCAGATTAGGCATCGGCGAACTTGCGATTGCCTGCACGCACTGTAAAGGGGGCGCCTGATCAGCCGCGGCCTTTGCTTGTGATTAACAGCAAATGGAGCTACCGCTTTCCTTTCCGAGCGATAGCAACATAAGGAAGGACATCGATATGGCGATCAAGCCTACAATCAAAAAACGAAAAAAATCCTCCGGCAAAGTGCACGACCTGATGACGAGGAAGGATCCGAGAGGCGGCGCGCAGAAAAAAGAGGGACCCGGAATGAACGCAACCACGCGGCACTCCGGAACGCCTCTCCAGTCCGCCAAGCACAACCTGCCGTAGCAGACTGCGGTCGCGACGAAAGTCGATTCGGCTTCTGTCGAGAAAGCCAGGGCGACTCGAACTGTCTTCTTGCTGGGGCCTGGGTCTTCGTCGAGCCGGGGAGATGGGTCGAATGGCAGGCCCGCTCGCTCTCGGTGCGACAGGAGTCTCGGCCGGGGAGGTAATGGGGGCGGCCCATGCTCCCAGAAGCCATGACGCGTGCGCAAGCGCGAGTTCCCGCTATCGTGCTTCTTCGTGCACGCTTCTCAAGAGGTGGCCCCTGCGCTCGCGACGAGCGAACTCACCCATCGCTATGGCGAGCGCGTCGCGCTCGATCACGTCTCGCTGCAGGTTGCGTCACGCGAAATCTTCGGCCTGCTCGGACCAAACGGCGGCGGCAAGACCACCCTTTTTCGAATTCTTTCCACGCTCGTTAGGCCGACGAGCGGCTCGGCCACCATCCTCGGGCTCGACCTTTTCCGCGACACCGGCGCATTGCGTAGCCGCATCGGCGTCGTCTTCCAGGCGCCGAGCCTCGATAAGAAACTAAAGGTGCGCGAAAATCTCGCGCATCAAGGGCATCTCTACGGTCTGGCGGGCGCAGCGCTACGCGAGCGGATCAATCACCTTTTGCTCGAGTTCAATCTGGGCGATCGGGCGGGCGATCTGGTCGAGACGCTCTCCGGTGGTTTGCAGCGCAGGGTGGAAATTGCGAAGAGCCTGCTTCATCGTCCCGAATTGTTGCTGCTCGACGAACCTTCGACCGGGCTCGATCCCAGCGCCCGGATCGATCTTTGGCAAACCCTTTACCGTCTCCGCGAGCAGCAGGGCGTGACTGTGCTCCTCACCACTCATCTGATGGAGGAGGCGGAGCGCTGCGACCGGGTGGCGATTATCGACCGGGGGAAAATCGTCGCCTCCGGCACGCCGGAGGAATTGCGTGCTGAGATCGGCGGCGACGTGATCAGCGCGCGGTCGCGGGACGCGACGTCGTTAGGCCAGCGCATCGTCGATTCGTTAGGCGGTAAGATCAGTGTGCTGAACGATGAAGTGCGGATCGAGCACCCGGAAGGCCCGAGCTTCATTACCCGGCTGGTGGAAACATTCCCGGGCGAGATCGATTCCATTACCCTGGCCAAACCGACCCTCGAGGATGTCTTCATCGCCAAGACTGGTCGGCGCCTGAGCGAGGCAGATGAAGTCTAGCGAACGTGGGAGGGGCCTTTGCGCCCCGATCAGGCGGCGCGTCGTGGGACATCGGGTCGCAAAGGCCCCTCCCACGTTCCCGCCAGCGTGGCCTGCTTTCTGCCCAGCCAAATACTGAGCCCGCACCAGATTGCCGCAAGGGGCGCCGCAACAAATGAAATGCCGGTCAACCCGAGTCCGAACCAGGTCAGCAGCGGATAGGACCAGGCGCCGATCTGATCACCCGCGCGATAAACAAACGTGTCGATGAAACTCTTCGCCTTGTATTTGTCCTCGCGCCGCAAAACCGTGAAAAGCACTTCACGCGCAGGCCGGGTAACGGCAAAATTTCCCGCCCGCCGCAGCACTTGAAAAACGGCGAGGAGCCCGAGTACCGGCATGAACCCCATTCCGAGAAAACCAAACATGCTGAGCACCGGCAGGAACGCGAGTGTGAAGCCAACTCCGAACCATTTCAGCAGCCGGCCAGTGAGCAGGAACTGAACGACGATCGTGATCGTGTTCACCGCAAGGTCGAGCTGGGCGAAAAACGCGGTCCGGGTCGCGCGATCGTGAAACTGATGACCGGTAATGTCGGCCTGCTGGAAATAGACCAGTGTCGAGGTGATGGCGTGCAGAAGCATGAAAGCGCAAATGCCCAGGAGATAAGGGGAGCGGACGACGTGGGAAATGCCCGAGATGATTCCGCCGCCAATCGGCTGCTCCGCGCCCGGCTCACTGACCGGTTCGGCGGGAGGTCGCTGTGAAACCTCCGGATCGGTTAGTTCTTCGTCGGTTTGCCCTTCCTCAGTCCCGACGACTGGTTGCGACCCCTTGAATTCGGTTGGGAAAAACTTCACGCACCACGGTCCGAGCTCGAGGAGCGCGGCCGTGACGAGAATCAGATTCGCCGCTCCAAGTTGGTGCACGAGCGAGGCGGTCACGATTGGCCCTGCGATTGCGCCTAACGAACCTCCGACGGCGATGAAAGCGAAGAGCCGCTTGGCCTGTTCGCTGTTGAAGATGTCGGTCATGAAAGCCCAGAAGAGGGTCACGACAAAGAGATTGAAAACGCTCACCCAGACGTAGAAGGCGCGTCCGACCCAGACGTTCTGCGCCGGCGTCAGCGTGCGCATGAGCAGATAAAAAATGACCAGATTGACGCTGAAGAATCGATAGGCGATGGGGAGAAACCTTCGGCGCGACATCCGTGCGACGATGGCGGAGAAGGCCGTGTTCGCGAGCAGCATCGCCACCAGGGTGCCGGTAAACATCCAGGAAAGATTCTCGACTCCGCTGGTGGCCGCGATGTCGTCTCGAATCGGTCGGATGACGTAATAGCTTCCGAGGATGACGAAGTTGAAAAAGGCCGCGAGGAGAAGGGCGTGCACCTCGTTAGGGCGAACGTCGACCGCTTTTCGGAGGAGTGCCTGCGCGCGATTCATCGAGTCGTCAGGAGCTAACCACGAAGGACACGAAGAGCACGAGGGAGAAATCTGGAATCCAGGAATTCAGGCAAGGGAATTCGGAGCGACATGCTCCGGCGTGTTCTCGACACTCGGAAGCGCGTTTCTACGCCTAGCCATTCGGCGGGGGCGTCGAAAGCGGCGCGGGAGCCGCATGCGCTCTCCAGGCCTTGAGCACCTCGGTTTCGCGCTCGGGTGAAATGCCGGCTTTGAGTTTTTTCTGGCGCTCTTTCGGTTGAGCCTTGAACCACGCCAGCGTGTCACGCGCCGTTTCCGCCAGCGGACGGAAAGTCAATCCTTTCTCGATTGCGCGCCGGTTGCTCACTGCGCTCATCCCGCCATCTTCGCCCGCCGGCGGCACCCAGACCGGCATGTCCGACCATGGCTCCACCTTTTCCTTTTCCAGGAAATCCGCCGGTACCCAGGTGAATTTCGCGTTTGATCCAAACGCGGTTTTTATCCCCCCCAACATGCCGCCAATCGTTAGGGGCGTGGCCGGCCCGGTTGCATTGTAAATGCCCGTGGCCCCTTGCTCCGCCATGCGGATCGTCCATTCCGCGAGGTCGCGTGCATCGATGAACTGCACCGGATCGATCGGGTTCCCCGGCGCAAGCACTTCGCCGCCGCGATCGATCCGCACCGGCCAATAGGTAAAGCGGTCGGTCTCGTCGCCCGGCCCGACGATCAACCCCGGGCGGATGATGCACGTTTTCCCGGGAAACCATTTTTCCGCTTCCTGTTCCGAGCGCGCCTTGAGCGGTCCGTAAAGCGCGAACTTCGACGCAATCACGGTGTCGCGTGTTTCCTTCATCGGGTCGGCGCCCTCGTATTGGGCGAGCGGCGCGCTCTCGTCCGAGCCCGACTTCAGCCCGTTCGCGTAGACCGATATGGTCGAAATAAAAATGTAGCGATCGGCGTTCCCTTTCAGGATCTCGCCTGCATCGTGCACCCATTTTGGAAGCATGGTCGGGTTGTCGATGACAACGTCCCACTTGCGGCCTTTGAGCGCGTCGAGGTTGCCCGTGTTACGATCGCCGACGAGCTGCTCGACACCCTCAGGCAAAATGCCAGGATGCGTCTTGCCGCGATTGAACACTGTCACCTTGTGTCCGCGAGCGAGCGCATACTTCACCTGATACGGCCCGGTAAAACCTGTCCCGCCGAGAATCAGAATCCTGAGCGGCTTCGGCGCTTTGCCCGCCTCGTTGGGATGGTCTTGAGCGATCACCGAGCAAACGAGCAATAAGAGGGCGACGCACAAATAAACTGTCGCCGAACGTCCGATGAGTTGGGTGATGAAGAATGGCATGAGGCGGATGGTTATCGATTGAGTGGATTGAGTTGTTATTGGTGGCAGCGATGCGATCGCGGCTCAGCCTAGCAGCGGATATGCCAGTGTGGCCAGCACGCGGTAATCGCGGCGTTGTCAAAGCGTTATGTCGATGTGCGTTGTCCCCGGTCCCCGGCAGTCATCCCGATCGCGGGAAAAAGAAATACCAATCGCGATACGAATCGGCTATTTCGCAGTTCAAGTTTTGAACCGGAAGTAGATTTTGGCAAAAGCCAGGGGCGAAGCGGGGCATCGGCACGGTTCTAGCTTTTTACGGCGGGCGTGCTGGAACACACCCTAAAGGACGAGGAACGCAGCCAGATTCTCCAAACGATCGAAATGTTTGAGGTTATCACTCAAACACAGCCGGACGATTATCAATCGCTGGAGATCCTTAAGGTTGCGTATCATAAGCTCGGCAAGGCCTCCGAAGCCACGCGTGTTTCGCGTCGCCTTGCGGAGGCATATTTCAACGCCGGTTCCTTCTCGCTCGCGATGCAGGAATGCGAGGCGGTGCTGGGCGCCGAACCGGGGGCACCGGAGATGCTCGCCATGCTGGGTGAAATCGAGGCAAAGCTCCATTTGAGCGACCCCACGAAAGGGCAATCCCGAGCGGAGGAACCACCTGGCAGCGGGTCCAACTTTGGCCCGAAGACCGGCCCCAAGATCGACTCGGCCGATGGCGCCCTGCTCGAGATCGGCGGGCGCAATACCGGCAAGCCACGCCGGCGCATTTCGGCCGAGGATGCCGAGATGGGCAACGAGCAGCTCGCAAAATTTTTGATAGTCCAGCAAATGTTCTCCGAGGACGAGGTCAACACAGCCCTCCGTGCGGTGAAGGAAGCGAACAAAAGCGCTACGGGCGAGCAACTGGCTACGTCGTTGCTCGAGCGTCTCTGCAGGGGTAACGACGAGAAGATGGAGGTGGTCCTCTCGGCCTTGATCGATCGGACGAAGTTCGCCTACGTGCCTCTGGAATACTACGACATCGATCGCCAGGTGGTGCGGATGTTGCCCGATGATCTGACGGTCAGCCGACTCTTCGTGCCGTTCGATCTAATTAGCCGCACCATCATGGTAGCGGTCTGCAACCCCTTTGACGCGGCGGCCCGCGAAGAAGTGCAGCAATCGCTCGATTACAACGTCATGTGGTATCTGGCAAAGCCGGCCACCATCATTAAGACGCTGCAGGAAATCCACCGGCTGGAGCCGCGCTCCTAGGCGTTCACGACGATGAGAAGCAAATCTTTCGCGGAACGCATCGCTGATGTCCTGATCGAGGATGGGCTCCTTCTGCCCAACCAGCTCGAAGAAGCGGTTACCCTCCAAAAGGAGCAGGGCGGCCGGCTACTTAAGATTTTGACCGACAAGCAGTTTGTCAGCGACCAGGACATGACTTTCAGCATGGGCCGCTGCCTGAACACCCCGCCGATCAACGTGGCAAAAGTACGTGTGCCGGAGGAGATCCTTAATCTCGTCCCGCGCGATATGGCAAAAGTGCACAAGCTGGTGCCGATCGCCCGCGTGGATCAAAAACTTTTCGTTGCCATGGCTGATCCGACCAATGTGCTCGCGGTCGACGACCTGAAGCGCCGGGTGCAGATGGAGATCGTGCCGATGATCGCGACCGAGCGCGCGGTGAACGACGCGCTCAGCGGCGTGCACTCGGCGGGGGCGAACATGAGCGAAGTGCTCAAGCAGGTTTCCGAAGAGGCCGCCTCCGATGTCGAAGTGCAGCAATCCAAGCGCGAAGAGATCGATCTCGACCGGCTCGCGACGGACAGTGAAGACGCTCCTGTGATCAAGATCGTGAACCTGATCCTCGCGCAAGCGATCAAGGAAAAGGCGTCAGACATTCACATCGAGCCCTTCCAGCGCACCTTAAAGCTGCGCTACCGCATCGATGGCGATTTGGTTGTCGCGGAGTCGCCGCCCAAGGCGCTCCAGCTCGCCATCACCTCGCGCATCAAAATTCTCGCGGGCCTGAACATCGCGGAACGGCGCGTGCCGCAGGACGGCCGATTCCGGATCAAGGTGATGGGCAAGGAAGTCGATCTGCGTATTTCAATTCTGCCTACTTCGCATGGCGAGAAAGTCGTCATTCGTATTCTCGATAAATCGGCGCTGGCGGGCAGCGTCGACACCCTGGGAATGGATGAAGAAACGGTCACGCGTTTCCGCAAGGCGATCGATGCGCCGCACGGCATGATCCTTGTCACCGGCCCGACCGGTTCCGGCAAAACGACGACGCTTTATTCCGTTCTCCAGGAACTCAACAGCCCCAACTACAACATCGTGACAGTCGAGGACCCGATCGAGTACGAGCTCATGGGTGTGAACCAGGTCGCAGCCCGCCCGGATATCGGACTCGATTTTGCCTCGGCGCTTCGCTCGATTCTCCGCCAGGACCCCGACATCGTCATGGTAGGTGAAATCCGTGACAATGAGACCGCCGACATTGCGGTAAAGGCGGCGCTGACCGGTCATCAGGTCTTGAGCACGCTGCACACGAACGACGCCGCGGGCGCCATCGCCCGACTCGACGACATGGGGATCGAACCATTTTTGATCTCCAGCTCAGTCATCCTGACCTGCGCACAGCGCCTGATCCGACGCGTTTGCACGAACTGCCGCGACGAATTCGTCCCCGAACCGGAGATGTTCGCCCGCCTCAATATGGAGCCGGCGGAAGGGGCTGTCTTCTATCACGGTTTGGGCTGTGATCGCTGCAAAGGGCGCGGTTATTCCGGCCGGGCGGCGATCATTGAAGCGCTCCCTGTGAGCGAGGCGATTCGCCGCCTGATTATCAAGCGCGCCTCTGCGACGGTGATCAAGAATCAGGCCATCACCGAGGGAATGAAGACTCTGCGCATGGTCGGCATTGACAAGGCGATGGAGGGAGTCACAACGCTGGAGGAAGTCTGGCGCGTAACCGCGGAGGATCATTAGATGAACCTGAACTTGTCCTTTCTCCGTTTTTTTAAGAAAGTGCGACCTCCCGATGGCGCGGCTGCGGTCGTCTCGCAGCCGATCGTTGCCGTCGAGAAACCCGCTTCCGAACGCTTTGGCAAGACGGTCATGCCAAATGTCACCCGCATTCTTGGCCTGAGCGGCCCGGCGGATTTTGATCTGCCGGTAGGAGCGGGTGTGTCGCCGGCGATGTCATCGCTCGCAACCGCGTCATTTTCCGACGTGGGCGCGTCCCTGTCTGCTTCAGGGCCATCGCTCTCTGGCGCCACGCTTATCCCACCCGCGCCGCGCAAGATTTCGTTAGGCGGAGGTGGCAGTCTCTCCGCGGGGCCGAAACCGCTCGTAGCAGAGTTGGACAGCCTGGAGCGGACGATCGCTCTGCAACTGGCCGACGTTGCGCCAGGTATCCCGGACGCATTGCTCAAGCCGGAGCCGATCGATCCCCTTCATCGCCTGATTTTGAAGGCTTCCGATCTCGAGCGCGGGATGGCGAGCGGTCACCCGACCGTGCCGTTGCACGCCATTTATCAACAGGTGCCGGAGATTTTCAACAAGCATGTGGACGTCGCCGACAAGACCGAAGTGGCGATTCCTTTCGCCAAAGCCCTCGAGCAATTTGCCGCTTTGCAAGTGCGGCCCGATCAGGTCGCCGAACGGGCTCTGCCGCAGGTCGAGACGCCGTTTTTGCAAGTCACGCTGGAGGACAGCAAACGCTTCGGCACGCCGGCGACGCCCGTATCAGCGCCTGAACCTGCACTCACCCCTGTCACAGAGACTCAACCAGAGGCGCCGATCCGGTTGCCCCTGCCCAAGGAAGCCGATGACACTACCGGCTCGTCGACTCCAATCCAATCAGAAAAACCGCCGGCGCGCCCGCCGATTGTCGCAAGAGTTTCACCGAACGGAACGGGCGCGCCCGCCTCTGAGAGAGTTCCAGCCTCAAGTGGGTCGCCCGTTCCCACCTCCTTGCCCTCAGCGTTTGCGCCGGCGGCACCGGCGCGAATCCCATTCAAGATCAGCCCGCCATCGAACGATCTGCGTGAGGCGACCTCGCCGAAAGTCCAGTCGCTCCGTCCGCAGATCGGGCAGGTCGAGTTTTCCGCGCCGGGATCGCATATTCGGCTGCCATTGCGCACGATTTTGCGGGAGGTTTCGCCCCTCCAATTATCCGGGCCGATCGAGGACGTGGCGGAAGGCGCGATGATTGAATTGCCGTTCTCGATCGTTGAGCCGCAATTGTCGCTAGGCCGAATTGCGATTTCGCCTGCTCAATTCCAGGCCGCGCTTCCAGAGGAATATCGCGCGATTTTCAAGATCGAGGATCCCGAGACGCCGATTGCCTTGCCGTTGCAAGACGTGCTGCGAAATTTGCCTAACGAGAGCTTGCAGCTTCGGGACGACCAGGAGGCCCCGGAGGTTGTGTCGCTCTTTGAGACGCCTTTCAGTCAAAAGGCGGCCGAGGACGCCACGCGCCTGAAAGGTTCGCCTGGCCCGAGTGCCAAAACAGCCGTCACGAGCAACGCGGTCAAGCCGGTCGCGGCACCCGCGCCCCCCGTCAAAGCAGCCCCGGCGCCCGCGTCCACCGACCGGACCGCTTTTCAAGTCATTTTCGACACCGACGAAACCCTCGACGCGAAGGGCGTCGTTGCGCGCGTCAGCCGCCTGCCCGGTGTGAGCGCCTGCGCCATTGTTTGCTCCGACGGTCTCAGCCTGGCGGGAGACATACCAAGCGATTACGGGGTCGACGCGCTCTGCGCGATCGCACCCTCGATCATGAAAAAAATCGGTGAACAGATGGGAGGAACCAACCTTGGGTCGCTCGCCGGGCTCACGCTCTTCTGCACAAAATCGGCCGTTACGTTCTTTGGCCACGAAGACATTTGCCTCACCACTCTGCACAAGGCAGGAGAGGAGCTCGCACCGGACATCCGCGGCCGGCTCAACCGTCTGGCGGAGGAACTGGCACGTACCTACGCCCAACCAACTTTTCGCCTAACGACGCCTAACGCCTAACAAAAAACCCATGTCAATCATCAACTACGCCAGCCGGGAGATCCAGTTCAAGATCGTCTACTATGGGCCTGCCCTCTGTGGCAAGACGACCAATCTCGCCTACATCCACGAGCGCATCAGCCCGGCCAATCGGGGCGACCTCGTCTCCCTTGCCACCGCCGCCGATCGCACCCTGTTTTTCGATTTCCTCCCCCTCAACGCCGTCGTCATCAAGGGTTTTGTTACCAAGTTCCAGCTTTACACCGTGCCGGGGCAGGTGATCTACAACGCCACCCGCCAGCTCGTCCTGCGGAGCGTCGACGGGATCGTCTTCGTCGCGGATTCGCAGTGGGAAAAAATGGAGGAGAACGTCGAAAGCTTCCGTAACCTCCAGGAAAACCTCGCGGAGCAAAACTTGGCCATCGACGATATTCCCTACGTCCTGCAATATAACAAACGGGACCTGACGAACGTTGCGCCGGTCAATTACCTCGAGTTCCTGCTCAACAATCGCAAGAAGCGCGTCCAAAGTTTCGAGGTCATTTCGAGCACCGGGCAGAACGTCTTTGCCTCGCTCAACGCTGTTTCCCAGATGTTGCTGCACAAGTTCAGCAAACAGGACGACACCAAGCCCGCCACCACCGGAGCACCTGCGCCGCCGCCGGTCGCCGTGCCGGTCGAGCCGAAGCCGGTGCCGAAGATCAGCATGCCTGCCAGCTTATGAACTGCATCCCGGCACTAACAATTGAAAGTGTCGCCAGTCTCGATGGTATTCTGGCTGATTTTCTGCAAAAGGCGGACGGGGATCTGACCGTGGTGATCGATCGCGGCGGCAACGTCATCTCGCAGTTTGGCGATGTCTCGGTGATCGATGTCACGATTATTGCCGCTCTCGCTGCGGGGTCGTTTGCTGCGACCAAGGAACTGGCCCGCCGTATCGGCGAGGTCGAATTCAACGCCCTCTATCACCAGGGCAACGGCAGCCATATTTTCATGAACTCGGTCGACGACAACACAATCATGATCACGGTCTTTGGGCAGCGTACCACAGTCGGACTCGTCCGTTTCTATTCCGGGACAACGGCGCTGGCGGTGGCGGAATTGTTGAAATCGCTCGAGACCGCCGGTGGCCACGGCTTCACCTTCGACGCGGCCGATGTCTCCGCGGCCCCCATCTTTGCCGATCGTTAGGCGTTAGGCGAGGCGGAGCCTTGCCCGGGTAACGGTTGCGCATTGCGGTTGATGCGGGAAATTCCCCCCGCAAGGTCATGGCGGTTCAATTCAGGGACTATTACGAAACGTTGGGCGTCGCGAAGACGGCCAGCGCGGATGAGATCAAGAGCGCTTTTCGCAAACTCGCGCGCAAACACCATCCCGATCTTGCCAAGCCCAAGGAGAAGGCCGCGGCGGAAGAGAAGTTCAAGCAGATCAACGAAGCCTACGAAGTTCTAAGCGATCCCGAGAAGCGTGCCAAATACGACCAACTCGGCGCGAATTGGAATCAGCCTGGCGGGTTTCAACCGCCGCCCGACTGGGGACGGGGCGGGATGGGTGGCGGGGGGTTTCGTCGCTACGCCGGCGGCAACGGCGGCGTCGAGTTCGAGTTTGGTGGGACCGGGTTCAGCGATTTCTTCGAGGCGTTTTTCGGCGGCGGCCGGGGCGAATCGGCCTTCGGTGGCGGATTTGGTCGGCGGGCCGCGACCACGGAACGCGGGCAGGATGTCGAGGCCGACATTATGGTCACGCTGGAGGAAGCCCTTCACGGTTCCACTCGCCAGATCTCCCTGCGCCGGAGCGATTCGGAAAAGGTGGAAACCTATCAGGTAAAAATCCCGCGCGGAGTCCACGAAGGCCAGCGCATCCGGCTCGCCGGCCAGGGTGAGGCGGGCGCCCGTGGTGGCAAGAAGGGTGACCTTTTCCTGCGCGTGCGCCTCGCGCGGCATCCCGATTTTTCCGTTGAGGGAAACGATCTGATCCATGAGGTCGTGCTCGGCCCATGGCGGGCCGCGCTGGGGACAGAAATCGAGGTGCCAACCCTGGAAGGCAATCGACGGCTCAAGATTCCCGCCGGCACGCAGGCGGGACAGCGTTTTCGCCTGCGCGATCGCGGACTGCCGAATGCGACCGGTGGTCGCGGCCATCTCTACGTCGTGACACAGATCAGGATCCCGAAAAAGCTGACCGATGCGGAGCGTGAGCTGTGGCAGCAACTGGCCAATCTGCACGGTGCCTGACGCAGATTCTCGCACTACGAACCCAAAGGCTTGCACCTCCGCCATTGGCTAAGACCGTTGTGCCTGTGCGCCCCTTGGACGCAAGCCTCGACAAGTCGGTCTCCCTTCTTTAGGAACACAAGATGAAAATCGCTCTCGGCTCCGATCATGCCGGCTTTCGTTATAAGGAAAAAATCAAGGAACTCCTCATTTCGTTAGGCCATGAGGTGGAAGACTTCGGCACGACGAGCGAAGCGCCGGTCGATTACCCGAAATTCATCCGCCCCGCCGCGGAAGCGGTCGCGTGCGGCGAGTGCGACCGTGGGATTGTGCTCGGCGGCTCCGGCAACGGCGAAGCGATGGCCGCGAACAAGGTGCGCGGGATTCGCTGCGCGCTCTGCTGGAACGAGGAGACCGCGCGTCTCTCCCGTCAGCATAACGACGCCAATGTTTTGTCGTTAGGCGAGCGCATGATCCCGGAAGATTTGGCCCTGCGAATTGTTCGTGTCTGGCTCACGACCGATTTCGAAGGCGGCCGGCACATTGCCCGCCTCGCTCAGCTCGAGCCGTAGAGGCTTCCCTCAGATCACGGCGGCCATGACGCTGGCGAGGAAAACCGCGCTGACGAAGGCGTTGCTCTGAAAAAAGGCGCGATTGATCCCGGCCAGATCGAGTCGCGCCGCGCTCCTATGTTCGTAAATCAGCGCTCCGGCGACCAACGGCATACCGCAAAAGTAGACCGCACCTAACGACGCGGCGAGACCAAAACCGAGGAGCGCGAGCAACATCGCGAAATGCAGACACTGCGCCAGCCGAAGGGAACGGGCGATGCCGAGTTGCACGACGAGCGAGTGCAGTCCCTCGCGCCGGTCGAATTCGAAGTCCTGCGTGGCGTAAATCAAATCGAATCCCGCGACCCATCCGACCACGCCAGCTCCGAGCAGCAGCGGAGCCAGCGTGAGGCGGCCGGTGGCCGCGATCCAAGCCCCGGCAGGCGCAACCGCGAGCGCGCCGCCTAGCAAAAAATGGCTCGCAGCCGTGAAGCGCTTGGTCAGTGAGTAGAAAAAAATGATCGCGAGCGCGAGCGGCGCAAGCAACAGCGTCGCGCGGTTGATCGCGCCGGCTGCGGCCACGAACGCTGCCGAGCTCAGCACGAGGAACCAGAGCGCGGCCGGCCGGGAGATGAGTTGATAGCGCGTCGCAGTTCGCGGGTTTCGTCGGTCGAGCGTCCAGTCAACGATGCGGTTAAAAAGCATCGCGGCGGTCCTCGCGCAGACCATGCAGGCGAGAACCAGCAGGAGCAGGCGTATCGAGGGCCGTCCGTGGGTGGCGACGAGGAGTGCCCCGAGAGCGAATGGCAGGGCAAAAACCGTGTGCGAGAAACGGATCAGGCGGAGGAAACGCGTCACGGCGCTGTTGTTAGGTAAGGGGCTCATTGGTGCCTAACGATGATTCATCGTAGCAGCGTTTCCAGCCGCTCGCGCGCTGACGACAGGAGCGGCGGCCCGTGGGCGAAGAGGAGCCGTTGGAATGTCCAGTCGAGCAACTGGCGGAGTGAGCGCCGCATCTCTTTCTGGTCGGAGCAATACTTGGGCGGCAACAAAGCGAATCCGTAGGGATCGAGATGAATCAATGCATCGCCGACCACGATTGTCCCGCCGTTGTCCGCCAGATGGAAGGCCATTTCACCTGGAGCGGCGCCTTCGATCGGAATGGCGCTAATCTCCGGCGCAATCGTTGCATTGGCGCTGAGCGGGACCGTCTCGACCGAGTTGAATTCTCGAATCACCGATTCCGAGGTGAATATGGGCGCCTTGTGTTGCCGGGAAAAATCGGCGGCAGCGCGCAGATGATTGGAATTGGTTAGCACGATTCCGGCGACGTCCCGGCCGGAGATCAGGTGCCTAAGCGGCGTCGCTGCGAGCGGGATCGGATCGAACAGGAACAGTCGGTCTGCAAGGAGGGCGGCGCTGGAGAAGAGATCGGATTTCACCGCGGGATCGTAGGCCTCCCAGAGCCAGAGCGAATCGGTCAGCGACTGGAAATCGGCCGCTTCAACCATGGCGCACGGGCCCAACACCCGCCAGGGTTGGCATCATAGCTGCTATAAGGAATGCCATTACTAGAATAACCATATGATGACCTTCTCCTATCAAGCTCGGGATAGCGCCGGCAATATCGTAAACGGTATCCAAGACGCCATCAACGAGGACAACGCTGTCACTAGTCTGATGAGCCGCGGGCTCATGGTGCTTTCCCTTCAACAAAAAGCCGCCGCCAGCCGCCAGCGCAAGAAGGCATGGACGGTAAAGGAAACGGACCTTGTGCTCTGTACGCGCCAGCTCGCGACCATGATCGAGGCCGGTATCTCGCTCGTCCAGGCGCTAACCGCGCTCTACGAGCAATGCGACCCGAAGCGGCAAAAGAATCTCCGCCACGTTATCAGCGACGTGACCTCTCGCGTTCAGGGCGGCGAAACCTTTAACGAGTCAATCGCAAAACATCCGCGCGTTTTCAATCGTCTTTTCGTCAGCATGGTGAAAGCGGGCGAGGCTGGCGGTCTGCTCTCGGAAATTCTCGACCGGTTGGCCGGCTTCCTCGAAGCCAGCGCCCGCCTGCGCAAGAAGGTCAAATCGGCCATGACCTACCCGGTCATCGTCATTTCCATTGCTTTCCTCATCACCACGTTTCTTATCGTTCGAGTCGTTCCGATCTTTGGCGAAATCTTCAAGGATTTTGGCGCCAAGCTCCCGGCCCCGACGCAATTCCTCATCGACCTGAGCGATTTCATCCGCGCGAAATGGTATTTCATGATCCTCGGTATCGGCGGCACGATTTTCGGCATACGCGCCTTCCTGCGCTCGACCCGCGGGCGCCAGTTGAGCGATCGCTGGAAGCTGAAGCTGCCCGTTTTCGGTCCGCTTGTTCATAAGATTTGCATGTCGCGCTTCGCGCGCACATTTGCGCAGCTTATCCGCAGCGGCGTGCCGATTCTGGAAGTGCTCGATATCGTCGGCGGTTCATCGGGCAACCATGTCGTCGAGGAGAGCATCAAAGGCGTCAGCTCCGACGTCGAGAAAGGGGATAATCTTTCCGTCGCGCTTTCGAAGAAGAAAATTTTTCCACCGATGATGCTGCGCATGGTTGCGGCAGGCGAATCCACCGGTCGTATCGATACAATGCTGGAGAAGATGGCCGATTTCTGGGACGAAGAAATCGAAGCAATGCTCGATGCGCTGACCTCGCTCATCGAGCCAATGTTGATCGTTTTTCTTGGCGTGATCGTGGGCGGCATCGTGATCGCGATGTTCCTGCCGATCTTCAAGCTGAACGAAGTAGTTTCGCAGAGCAAAAGCTAGGGAGAAGCTGCTCTATGGAAAGGAGGGCGGATCGCAAGGTCCGTCCTCTTTATTTTGCCGACGAGATCCTGCTCCTGCTCGTGCTCGAACTGGAGGGATGGGCGCCCTCCCGTCCGTGTTTCGGATCCTCATGATCGAACAAAGGGAAATCGATTTAAGAGCACGTTAACTTGCAGGAGCACGAGTTTCCTAAAGACGATCGACTTCATCAGGGGCCGGAATTGTAGGGCAACCCGCTCCGGTTGCAGGGTTTCGACCCGCGGCAGGGGGAGCGCCCGCCCTACAACTGACGGCCGATCCGGGTTGTCAGGGGCCAACTGACGAGTCGCGGCGCGCTCGCGTTTCCCCAGGCGCGGGCGAGATCCTTGGCGATTAGATCGACTGGGGCCTTGCCTTGGGCGGCCATGAAACGATGGGTCGCCGACCAGGTTCCGAGATAACCGAGCAAATGCCCCAGTGTCCACTGCACCTCGATTCGAAACGGCGGGCTCTCGATTTCCTTGAAGGGAAAGGGCAAATCGAGATAAGCGCGCCCAACCGTTTTCCGTTCTGGCGGCCAATACGATCCGACGACCTCGTCGTGGAAATGCCTGAGGACCGCCTCAACCTCCGGCGTCACGCGCAGGTAGTTGTAGGCCCAGACCGCCAGCACCCCGCCTGACTTCAAGACGCGCCGCACCTCGGCATAAAAGGTCTCGAGATCGAACCAGTGCAGCGCCTGCGCCACCGTCATCGCGTCGCAAGAATTCGAAGGCAAATCAGTCGCTTCCGCCGGCGCGACCCGATATTCCACCCGGTCGTTAGGCTCGGCGCTCTCGATCTGTGCCGCGCTTGCATCGATCCCGATCACTTCGCGGAAAAATTCCGCCAGCGCGACCGCGGCCTGCCCGTTGCCGGTGGCGCAATCAAGCGCCAACTCGTCGTTAGGCGCTTGCGCTGCGATGAACTCAAAAAGTGCGTGTGGATACTGCGGTCGAAACTTCGCGTAATCTGTCGCCTGCCTCGAAAAGTGATCCTTAAAGCTCACGATTTCTCCTTCGAACTTCGAGCTTTGGATCTCCCGCGGCGACCTGCTCGACGCGGGCGTACATTTCAAAATAGATCCGCTCGATCGCAGTCGCGGGATCTTCCAGCATCATGCTCTCCTTGATCTTGCTCGCATAAATCGGAAACGAAAATGGTGAGACGACCGGCAGTTCGCGCAGTTTCCATTCGAACCCCTGCACTTCATCAAGAAAGGCATAGGCCGCCTCGGCGTCGAGAAAGGTGTGCACAGCCTGGCGATAGGCTTCCTCGAGGAGCGGATGATTTGGTTCGTGCTGCTCGAGGACACGGAAGAGCACCTCGGAGCTCCAGCTCAGCTGTCGAGGTTTCCGCTCCCGACCCGGCAGGTGGCGTGGCACCATCAGGCCGGTCTGCGCCACACCGCGGAACTGCCATTTGACCAATTCCGAGCCGCGCAATGCGGCACGCAAATCCTCCTCTGCTTCCGCGCGGCGAAAGCAGCCCCGCCACTGCGCGAGTGGCAATTCCTGAAAGCGCCGCAGCGTGAGCAGAAACCCGTAGTCATCAATCGTGACCAGCGCGTTGCCGCCGATCCGTTCCCGCACGCGCCAGGCCACGATGCGCGAGAGCGCATCATTCGCGCTTCGGCCAATGAGCGAATGAAAAAAGTAATGCGAATATTCGGACTCGCGATAAAGCTCGATCAACAGGTTGCGTCCGACCGGGACGTCCGAGATGGCCATTTGGGCGCGAAAGAATGCCACGATCGGCTGCGCGTTTGCGATTGAGATTTGATACGTCTCGACCAGCCAATCAATCGCGTCCGTATCGGAGCCTTCGCGGAGTTGTGCAGCGAGATCAGCGCGTAATCTGCGCACCGCCCTCGCCAGGCCCGAGGTGAGCGGCATCTTGGCTGCGTTCCAGCGCGGGATGGTCGGCAACTGCCCATCGGCGCGCTCGACGTGCACTTCCTGCACCCCGGTATCGATCAGCCTGACGACGCGTCCCGCGAGCACGAACAGATCGCCAATCTGAAGCTGTTTGATGAAGCCTTCCTCGACCGAACCGAGGCGCCGCCGCCCGAGCAGCACGCTGACGAATCCTTCCGAGACGATCGTGCCGATATTAGGGAGGAACTCGCGCGCCACTCGCGGATGCGCGAGCGAGATCATCCCGTCCGCCAGCGTGATCTTGCCGAAGAGCGACGTGTACTGACGCTGCAACGATGCGCCGCCACCGGCGAGGTATTCGAGCACGCGCTCGAACTCGTCGCGTTCCAGTTCGCGATAGGGAAACGCGCGCCGCACGATCGCGAAAGCCTCCTCGACGGCGATCGGAGCGAGCGCGGCCATGCCAACAATGTGCTGCGCGAGCACGTCGTTGGGCTTTTCCAAAATCCTGACCGGGTCGAGGGCACCTTGCCTGACGAGATGGGCTGTGGCGGTTGCTTCCACGAGATCGTTGATGTTGGTCGCGACAAGCACGCCGTGGCTGCTTTGGTTCAGGGAATGTCCGGAGCGGCCGATCCGCTGCACGGCGCGTGAGACTCCTTTCGGCGTCGCAACCATCACGACGAGATCGACCGCGCCGATATCGATCCCCAGTTCGAGGCTGGTCGAGCAAACGACTGCGCGCAATTCGCCGTTTTTGAGCCGATCCTCGACCTCGAGGCGCACGCTCCGATCGAGGGAGGCGTGATGCGTTTCGATCTGGTCCGCAAGTTCTGGGAGAAGTTCCTTGAGGCGCAAACCGATTTGCTCGGCGGCGGAACGGACGTTGGTAAAGACGAGAACCGACTGCCGGGTTCGGATCAAATTCGCCAGCTCGGCGTAGAGACGCACGCCGGTGTAACCCGCCGGCGGATATGGTTCCCGACGAATCGGGGAAAAGACCTCGACGATCGATTCCTTTTCCACTTTTGCCTGGGCGATGCGACAGGGCCGATCGTCGCCCGCCAGAAATTTCGCCAGTAATTCGAGCGGCGCGGCGGTCGCGGACAATCCAACCCGGCAAAGAGCCCGTGGCTTCTCGTTAGGCGCGGAGACAATCTGCTCGAGACGTTCGAGCGAAAGCGCCAGGTCCACTCCGCGCTTGTTCGCGGCGAAGGAATGGAGTTCGTCGACAATTACGAATCGGCAACTGGTGAGGTGCGCCGCGTAGCTTTCCTGTGCAATCAGGACCGCGAGACTCTCCGGCGTCGTCACCAGGATGTGCGATGGCCGGCGGCGAAACTTTACCCGCTCACTGGCTTTGGTGTCGCCGGTCCGGACATGAATCAGCAACTCATTCTCCAAGTCCATGCCGGCGATCGGCGCGCGCAAATTCTTCCCAACGTCGTAGGTGAGCGCGCGCAGGGGCGAAACGTAAAGACAATGCACGCCTAACGACAGGGTCCCGGCATCGAGTTTCCGCAGCAGGTAATCGAACACTCCGAGAAAAGCGGCAAGCGTTTTGCCGCTCCCGGTCGGCGAGGTCAGGAGGATTGATTCGCGCTTCAGGATCGATGGGACGCAACGCAGCTGGGCATCTGTGAGCTCACCGAAAGTTGCGCCAAACCAGCGCGCGAGACGCGGATGCAGGCGACGCAGAAGCGCCTTGCTCGTTGTCGTTGCCTCTTCCTGCACCCGGGAAAATCGAGGGAAGAGCGGATTTGCGCCAGCGACCTCTTTGGAGCGGATCATCGACTCTTTTCGTTAGGCGAGATAAACTCTGCCAACCATGCTGCGCCGCGGTAAATTTAGCCGAATCGACACCCTTCTGGTTTGGTTGATTGCTTTCTTTCTCTTCGCTGCGGGCGCGATCGGAATCTGGCTGGCACTCACTCGGAGCGACTGGAGAATTGGCCTTGCCGGGGCTGGAGGGATCGCATTCTCGGTAATTTATTTGATTGCGGCAATTCGGCGACGACCACTCTAGGATCTGCTTGTCGCGATGCTCTCGCGCTTGTCAGGCGCCAGGCTTCAGGTCTTCGGCGGAAAGAGCACGTTCTCGCGGTCGACCCGCGCGCCGCGGCGAAGAAAGAGATCGAGGATTTCGGGAGTATAAAAGTTTCCGTTGTAGGCCGGATTGAGTCCGAAGAAAATCTGGCCGCCCGGCTTCAAATGACGCTCGAGATCGGCGACGAGGAAGTCCCATTCTTTCGCCCCCCAGCGCCACGACATGTTGCGCCCGCCATGGAAGGCGGTGGAGAAGGCGGTGATAAGATCGAATTTGCGGCCGAGGTACGGCATCGGTTCGAGGATCTTGATCTTCTGAATGATCCGCTCGACGCCAAGGAGTTCGATCAGGTCATCGAAAACGGGAATGCCTCCCGTGTCGAGGCCGAGCCCGCGATGGCCGCGTGACTGCGCGACGAAAAGAAAGAAGCCGGCGCCACAGCCGATATCGAGGATGTCCTTCGGCCCTGAACGATGAAGGTTGAGGTATTGCAGCCGCTGAATGTTGAGCGGCAGGTATTTCTCCACCTCGAGATATTTCGCATAATGGCGCCAGCTGTCGGGCGCCTCTGGCGGGGGCGAGCCGTGCTGCTCCTGCAATTCGTGCAGGCGCTTTTGATCGATCCCGGCGAGGAGCGGCTGGAGCGGGACTGGATAGAGGATTCGGTCCAGCCGTCGCCAGATGCGCCGATAAAACTCCGCGTGGAAAATCTTCCCGATCTTGTGTGACAGCGTCATGCGTCAGCGCGTAGGGTTTACGGGGAAGTGTTTGTTCTTCAGTTTCTCCGGGACGCGCTTTGTTTTCTCCGCTTCGATCTCTTCGGTCGCCGTGCCTAGCGCCTCGTAGGCTTCGCGATTCTTGGGCGCGCGACACATGTAGACCGTGGCGTGGGCGAGGGGAATGCGCGCTTCCGGCATCCCGACGAACTCGACCGCCTGCTGCGTCGCGATCGCGAGCGGGAGCGCCTCCGCGTCGGCCAGCCCCACGTCTTCACTCGCGAAGATGACGATGCGCCGCGCGATGAAGCGAAAATCCTCCCCGGCGTGCAGCATCTTGGCCAGCCAGTAGATCGCGCTTTTCTCGTCCGAGGCGCGCATGCTTTTGATAAAGGCGCTGATCGTGTCGTAATGGGCATCGCCGACGCGATCGTAAACGACCGCCTTGGTCTGGATACTTTCCTCCGCGACCTGGAGGGTGAAATGGATCATCCCTTTCTCGTCCGGCGGAGTGGTCAGGACGCCGATCTCGAGCGCGTTTAGGCATTTCCGGGCGTCGCCGTCGCTCAGTTTCGCGAGATGCCGTTTTGCCTCCGCGTCCATCCGCACGCGATAGTTGCCGAGGCCGCGTTCCTTCTCCGCCAGCGCACGATCGATCAACTGCTCGAGCTCCTCCACCCCTAACGACTCCAACTGGAAAACCTGCGAGCGGGAGACGAGCGCGCTGTTGACGTAGAAAAACGGATTGTAGGTCGTGGCGCCGATCAGACGCAGAGTCCCGCTCTCCACATCCGGGAGCAGGATGTCCTGCTGTGCCTTGTTAAAATGATGGATCTCATCGACGAAAAGGATCGTTTTCCGGCCCGAAGTGCGCAGCCGGTTGGCCGCCGCGGCGACCACTTTCCGCATTTCGGCGACATTGCTCTCGACTCCGCTCAGGCGAACAAATTTTGACTGCGTCAACGCTGCGATAATCTGCGCCAGAGTGGTCTTGCCGGTGCCGGGCGGGCCGGAAAAAATGACCGACGGCAGTCGATCGGCCTCGATCGCGCGACGGAGGAGTTTGCCGGGCGCGAGGATGTGCTCCTGCCCGACGAACTCCTCGAGCGAGCGCGGTCGCATCCGGCTGGAGAGCGGCGCGGCCGCATCGGCCTTGGCGTCCGTCTCCGCCTCAGTGAACAGGTCTTCCACGTCGAAGAATAACGAAGGCGACCCGCTTTTCCAATTGCTTGACCGTCCGGGGCGCGTCCCGCATCCTGTCTCGCCGATCCGTAAAGCGCTTCGCACCATGAAAAGGATTCTCGTGCCAGTCGATTTTTCTCCCATTACCGAGGGCGTGCTCGCGCTCGCGCAGCAGATGGCGCGCGCATTTGGTTCGGAGCTTCACCTCATGCACGTGTGCGAGATCGCGGCGGTGCCGGTATTTCCGGCGGCGACCATCGGTTATCCAGGAATTGGGATGCCGGAGATGGGTGTGGCCGGCGGAATGTCGCTCGAAGCCGCGGGTTATCTTCCGCCGGATGTGACTAACGAGAAGCAAAAGAGCCAGCTCGACCGCCTCCGGGAGGAGCTGACCCGGGCCGGGCTGACCGTCGTCGCTCACGAAAGGGAGGGAACGGTGGTGGAGGAGATTCTTAGGACGAGCCGTGAGATTTCCGCGGACCTGATCGTGATGGGCTCGCATGGGCATGGCTCGGTTTACAACCTCCTCGTCGGGAGCGTGACGGAAGGAGTCTTGAAGGCCGGCGAACGCCCCGTTTTGCTTGTCCCAGCGCCGGGCGCGAAGAAATAGCGGCCTTGCGCCGCGGCGCATTCTTCCGAAGGGTTTCGGCAGATGCGCGCCGCAAAATTTCTTATTGCCCTTTTCTTTCTGGCGTCCACCGGCCTGGCGAGCGGCAGCCGTCTGCCCTTCTCAACCGTTTTCAAGGGCCGCGACAAGTTCGACCAGCTTGTGCAGGAGGCGCGGGCGAACAACTGGAAATCGCTCCCCATCGGGGAACGGACGGCAACCGTCGGGCGTGCGATGGTCGGCACCCGCTATGTCTCCTACACGCTCGAGATCGATGACCGGATCGAAGCGCCCTCGGCGAATCTTTACGGCGTGGATTGCTGGACGTTTTTCGAAATCTCGCTGGGTTTCGCCCGCATGCTGGACGATCCCGAAGCCTCGTGGACGCCGGAGCGACTGCTGCATTACATCGAACTCGATCGTTACCGCAACGGGCAGTGCACCGGAGAGTATCTCTCGCGATTGCATTATCTCGAGGACTGGCTGGCGGATAACAGCCGGCGCGGCCTGGTCGACGATCTGACTCAAGACCTCGGTGGCGTGCGGGTGAATCATGCCGCGCAGGAGATGACCTACGGCTGGCGGCATTATCGTTACCTGAAGGCGAATCCCGCCCTCCTTGAGCCGCTCGGTCGCATGGAAGCGAGAGTGACGGCGCGCCCGCTTTATCAGATCCCGAAGGGCCGCGTGGCGCGGATCGAGGGGAAGCTGAAAAGCGGGGACATCATCGGCATCATCTCGCGCGACCGACCGGGGCTCTACTCCACTTCGCATGTCGGGCTGGCCTATCGGACGAAAGACGGTGTCCTGCACTTCATGCACGCTTCGTCGCCGCACAATTACGGCAAGGTCGTAGTCGACGCGCGGCTCTCGAGCTACCTCGCGCGCTATCGCAGCGACACGGGAATCCTGGTCGCGCGTCCGCTGCGTTAACCGGAGTGGTCGCGCATTTCGCTCACGACTTTCGCCAATCGTTCGACTGCTTCTTCCGCGTCGATGCCGACTGCTTCCAGGGTGGCGGTCGCACCACGTTCCAGATTCGCCCGCATCACGTCGATCAGGCTGAGGGCGGAGAATTTTCCCGCCGCGGTCACGAGCTGAATCTCGGAGCGAAAGGCGTTCGCCTGCCTGACGAATTCCGCCGCCGGCCGGGCGTGCAGTCCAAGGTCGTTCACTATCGTGATCTCGCGGGCGGCGCGGACGCTTGCCTCCTTTCTTCTTTTCATCCGGAGTCAGGCCTGACTCGTGCCCCAGCGTCGGTGAAGGAATCGCTCGACCGGGGCGAAGAAGGTTTTGTCTGCCAGCAAACCGATGAGCACGATCACGAACATGACCGCGATGACCTGGTCCATCGCGTTGAGTTCGCGGCCGTAGTGCAGGAGTTGCCCGAGGCCGAAGCCGGAAAGGATGGTGACGAAAATCTCCGCCGCCATCAGCGAGCGCCATGCAAAAGCCCAGCCCTGCTTCATCCCGCTGACGATAAACGGGAGCGCCGCCGGGAGAATGACGCGCAACCAGATGTGGAGATTTTTCGAGCCCATCGTGAGGGCGGCGCGTCGATAAATCGGCGGGACGTGCCGCACCCCGGTATCGGTCGCGATCACGACCGACCAGAGCGTTCCCATGATCACAACGAAGAGCATGGCGGCCTCACTTTGTCCGAACCAGAGCAACGCCAGCGGCACCCAGCAAACGCTCGGCAAGGTCTGCAATCCGAGCGCGAGCGTGCCGATCGTATCGTGCAGGAAATTCCAGCGCGCGGTCATGAGCCCGAGCGGGACGCCGCCGATCAGCCCGATGACGTAGCCTAACAAGAGGCGTTTGATCGTGATCAGCATCGCTTGCCAGAGGGTGCCGTCGGCCGCGGCCGCTTCTAAATACTGCGCCACCTTAAGCGGCGCGGGCAGAAGGACCGGCGACCAGATTCGTGCCCTAACGAGCAAGTCCCAGAGAAGGAGGAGCCCGGCGAAAAAGATGAGTGAGAGAAAAAACCGTTTCATTCTGCCGCCTCCCCGTTTCCATTTTTGAAGCCCTTGAGCGACCGGGTGATCTGGCTCGCGTACTCGGCCAGATCAACCCTGTTGATGTCGCGCGGGCGCGGCAGATGAATCGGAAATTCCTCCCGGATTCGGCCCGGATGCGGCGAGAAAAGGAGGACGCGATCACCGAGACAGACGGCCTCGCGCACGTTGTGGGTGACGAAGATGATCGTCTTGCGTCGGCTTTCCCAGATTTGCTGGAGATCGCCGTAAAGCTGTTCGCGGGTGAGCGCGTCGAGCGCGGCGAAGGGCTCGTCCATCAGCAGCATGCGCGGGTTAGGGGCGAGGGCGCGGGCGAGCGCGACACGCTGTTTCATCCCACCGGACAGCTCATGAATATTGGCGCGCTCAAACTTCGTCAGGCCGACCAGTTCGAGGTAGTAGCGTGCCACCTCCTTTCGATCTTTACTCGTTAGGTTCGGTTTCATTTTCAATCCGAAGAGCACATTGCCGAGCACATCGAGCCACGGGAAAAGGGCCGCTTCCTGGAACATGACGAGGCGTTCGCGCCCCGGCGCCGTGACTGGGACGCCATCCGCCGTGACCATTCCGATATCCGGCTTTTCCAGACCGGCGATAATGTTGAGGAGAGTGGATTTGCCGCAGCCGCTCGCCCCGACGAGGCAGACGAATTCTCCTTCCTCCACACGCAGGCTGACGCGATCGAGCGCCTGCACCGGGCCGGTACGGCTGCGGAAAGTTTTCGAGACGGCATCGACACGGAGTTTGCTCGGTGGAATGACCTGCAACTCTTCTCGCACCGTCGGGCTGGCACTGCGAGGAAGGGCGAAGGTTTGGGTAAAATACATACACTCGTTAGGGGTTAACGATCAGCTTGCTCGTATCGGTCGCGCCTTTGAAAAAGCCCGCGCCTTTTCCGTCCTCGACCGCCTTCTTCAGCAACTGCGGCGAGACTTCGGTCGTGAATCGAATCCGTTTCCAGGCCTGCGCGATCGCTTCCGGCGGAATGCTAGCCTTGGTCTCTTCTTTCAACTCCGCGGCCAGCGCTTGCTGCGCCTCCCCTGGATGCGCTTGAATCCATTGCGTGAGTTCCGTGTTGGCCGCGACGATTTTCTTCGCCAGGTCGCGGTGCTGAGCGAGGAACTTGGCGCTCGCGACGAGCCAGGTCGTCTGGACCTGCCTGTCTTCTAGGAAGACTCTGCCCTTCGCCTCGCGCTGCAGGCGCGAGACCCAGGGCTCGACTGTCCAGACGGCGTCGACTTGCCTGCCTTGGAATGCGCCCAACTGATCGGGATTTGCGACCGGCAATACTCTGACGTCGCCGCCCAATTGCGTGACCTTGAAGCCTTGTGCCTTCAGCCAGGCGCGGCAGGAGATGTCCTGGGTGTTGCCGAGTTGTGGAGTCGCAATCGTCCGGCCACGAAAATCCGCCGGTTGCCTGATCGAATCGTCCGGCCTTACGACCAGCGCGGCGCCTCCGGTCGCCGCTCCGGAAATGACGCGGATCTCTTCGCCTTCCGATTTGAAGTGGGCATTCAAGGCCGGGCCCTGGCCGACATAGGTCAGATCGAGCGAGCGGGCAAAGATGGCCTCCATCGCCGAGGGTCCCGCGTTATAAGTGAACCACTGGATCTGCACGTCCGGTCCGAGCCGTTGCTCAAACCAGCCCTTCCTCTGACGAGACAAGCCGTGGGCAATGACGCCCTGCGCGTGCGTGATATTCGGAAAATGCCCGAAGCGGACAACAATCTTATCCGCGGCCGTCCCGCAGTGCGCGATGGATCCGAAGACAAGGAGCAAACCGAGAGAAACCCGACATGATCGGTGGATGACTGTAGACATTGGAAGCAGACATTTGGGTTGGATACGTCAGCCGGTGGTCCGGTGCGACGCTCCGATTTGGTAGGTTGCCTCCAGTTTGTCTGGTCGGTCAGAAACTTCCGGCCCGGGGGAGGTAAGACGCGTCTTCTCTGTCCGCTCGATGAGGGTGACGCGGGAGTTGTGAATCACGATCTGGACCACGCCGTAGCGCAGTGTTTCGACTTTCTCGCGCACGATCTGCAGCCACTCTGGTTGCTCGTTCTTCATGTCGTTAGGCCAGCGAGTTTTTGCAGTCCAAAAGAATGGCGGGCAAAAGGGAGCGGCACCTTGTCACGCCGCATCTTGCGGAGGGTGATCTCGACAATCTGCGCGAGGGTGGCGCGATCAAGGATGCGGGCGATCGAATTGCGTACGTCGAGCATGAGCATGCGCAGGCCGCAGTGCGCTTCGTCTGGGCAGGTGCAACGGCGGTAGGCGGTCTGGCTGACACAGGCGATCGGGGCGAGGGGACCGTCGAGCAACCGGACGACGGCGCCGAGCTTGATCCGGGCGGCTGGCTTGGCGAGCGAATAGCCGCCGTGCTTGCCGCGCCGGGTCTCGACGTAGCCGGCAACCCGCAACTGGGTCAGGATCTGTTCGAGGAATTTGACCGGGAGCTGTTCCTTCGAGGCCAGTTCGGCGACCTGGAGCATGGGGCGGCCGAGTTCGCGCGCGATCCCGAGGTCGATCAGGGCGCGGAGGGCGTATTCGCTGCGTTTCGAAAGATTCATCTCTAGTGAACTAGTAGACTTTAATAGTCTAGCGATTCACTAGAGTTGGCAACAATTATTTTTCGTTCGCCGAAATTGGACCGTAGCCGAAGCGGGGATCGAGTTTTTGCAATGCCGAGGCCGCAAGCTCTTGATCCTCGGGCGAGAGGTAATCTTCGAATCCTCCGATTTTGCCGCGGCGGACTTTGAATGATTCCGGATCCTGTGTGTCGCCGGCAC
>CAWAIY010000027.1:0-112801 GCA_963782205.1 uncultured Verrucomicrobiae bacterium
CGCGAAAGATGATCGGGGTTTTGGAACGCCAGCAATAGGGATAAGAATGCTGAAAGGGTTGTTCGGCGAGGAGCATGCCGCGATTGCGCAACAGCGTGACGATATCGGCGTTGGCGTCAAAAACGTATTTGCCGACCAATTCAGGCAGGCCGACCTCTTCGGTATAACGGCCCAGATCATCGACCGGCGAGAGGATCGGCAGCCCGTTCATCTTGCCTAACGAGTAGTCGTCTTCGCCATGGCCGGGCGCGATGTGGACCGCGCCGGTGCCGGTGTCCATCGTGACGAAGTCCGCCGTGAGCAGAATCGCGGTGCGGGGCAGAAACGGATGCTGCACGCCGATGCCTTCCAGCTTGCTGCCCGGAAAGGTTTCGAGCGGTTTGCCGATCGGTTCGGAGCCGGTCGCGGCACAAAATTGCGCGACCAATTTGTCTGCGATGACAAGCGTTTCGGAATGTGGGAGGGGCCTTTGCGTCCCGATCTCCATGGGGTTTGCAATGTTGACCGAAGCGCCACCAGCTCGCGGCCCAAAGGCCCCTTCCACGTTGAAATTCTGCACTACGTAGCGCTCTTTCGGGTGCACCGCGATAGCGAGATTGGCCGGCAACGTCCATGGCGTCGTGGTCCAGATGACAATGCTTGCCTTGTCTTTCAGGTGCCCGGTGATGATAGGGAACTTGACGTAAACGGCGGTATCCTGCCGGTCCTGGTATTCCACCTCGGCCTCGGCCAGCGCGGTCTGCGCGCCGGTGCTCCAGAAAACCGGCTTGAGCGATTCGTAAACCAGGCCGCGCTCCACGAAAGCGGCAAAAGCGCGCAGGATCGCCGCTTCGTAGGCCGGGTTCATCGTCAGGTATGGATGCTCCCAATCGCCAAAAACGCCCAGACGCTTGAATTGCTCGCGCTGAATGTTGATGAACTTTCGGGCAAACGCCTCCGAGCGCTGCCGCACCTCGAGCGGAGAGAGGCCGCGTGTTTCCTTCACCACCTTGTATTCGATCGGCAGGCCATGACAATCCCAGCCCGGGACAAACGGGGCACGAAAACCGGCCATGGTTTTGGATTTCACCACGAGATCCTTGAGGATTTTGTTCAGTGCCGTGCCCATGTGGACGTCACCGTTGGCGAAGGGCGGACCGTCGTGCAGGACGAAGAGTTCGGCTTGGGCGCGGGCGGTCTGGATTTGCTCGTAGAGGTGCGCATTTTCCCACTTCTGAAGCATCTCCGGCTCACGCGTGGCCAGCCCGGCTTTCATCGGGAAATCTGTTTTCGGCAGGTTGAGCGTGTCCTTGTAATTCTGGCTCATCGCAGAGCGGCGACGCTAACATTCGTCCTCGGAAAAGCAACGCGCCGATGGCCCCGCGCCCCCTGTGGAATCACGGCCGATCAGGCGTTGCCTAACGAATGCGGGAAGAGGCGGTGCGGAGATTTTTTATTTGGCGCGGATGAAGAAGTGACTAGAGTCGCCGCGCATGCCAAGGAATTTTCGCCGGTCGTGAAACGTTCTCTTCCTTTCATCTTGATCGCGGTCGTCGCGTTCCTGACGGTGGGCATCGCGACCGCGGTTTACCGAACAAAAATGCGACCCACACCGGCGCCGGCGGCCGGAGCTTCCGCAGCGTCAACCGCGGCGGAAGAGAAGGAAGATCCGTCGCTGCACGTGCGCGGTCCGCGCAACGCGCCCGTGACAATCGAGATTTACGGCGATTTCCAGTGCCCCTCCTGCGCCATTGCCACGGCCGCGATCGACGAGCTGGACAAACAATTTCCGGGGAAGTTGCGGATTGTTTTCCATGAATTCCCGCTCGCGATGCACAGGCACGCGCTGGAGGCCGCGATGGCAGCGGAGGCGGCCGGGTTGCAGGGGCATTTCTGGGAAATGCACGACATGCTTTACCAATACCAGGCGGTCTGGAGCGAGGCGTCCAATGCTGGTTTCGTCTTCAGCGCCTATGCCAGTTCGCTTGGACTCGATCCCGTCCGATTTCAGGCGGATGCGAAGAGCCCCGAAGTGCGGGCGCGCGTGGCCGCCGATGGCGCGGCCGGCGCCGCGCGGGGCGTGGAAAACACCCCCACTATTTTTATCAATGGGCGCGAGGCGAAGGCTGCATATAATCGGGAGAAACTGCGAGCGGCGATCGAAGAGGCCCTAGCGGAAAAAGGGAAATCCTGATCTTGGCCAACAAAAAGAGGAACTGGGTGAAGCAAAAATTGGCGTCCACCGGAACACGTCCGCGGTTGGTCTTTTACTGGGTTCTGGCCGTCATCGCCATCGTTGGGCTGGCAGACGCGACCTTTCTTACCGTCGCGCACCTGACCGGAGACGATGCGGTCTGCGGCTCAAGCATAGGTTGCTCGACCGTCCTCGGAAGCGCATATGCCACGATCCGGGGGATTCCCACAGCGGCTTTTGGCGCGGTGGCATATTTTGTCGTCTTTAGCCTTGCCGTCCTCGTCGCGTCCGGTTACGCGCGGTTGCGGCGCTTCCTCATCGCCGTGGTCAGCGTAATGTTCTTGGCCTCGCTTTATTTTCTCTATTTGCAGGCGTTCATCTTGCACGCCTTTTGTCCATTTTGCCTGCTGTCGGCAGCCCTGACATTTCTCCTTGCCGGCACTCTGCTGGTGGTTCCGACTGCGTCGTAGGAAACCGCCGATTCTCGAGATGCTTACTTTAATGTTCGCGTCTTGTTTGGATTCGCACTCAGCTTGCTCGGCGTCTTTCTGGCGCTAGTTGGCTTTGGCCCTCGGCTTTAACGCCTCCAGCGCCGCCATCAATCCTCAGATTTACTACGCCTTTCGACTATCGACTGATCCACTCGGCCCTCTGACAAAAGCGACTGAAGAAATTCAACATTTTTAAGTCGTTTCCAGAGAAGTGGATTGGAGTGAACTTACCGGAACAAGAACCTTTCCAAATTATAAGGTTAAACCCCGTGACAGATCTTCCCTAATTGCGATAGCCTCGCAATTGGGTGAAACAAATTTACCCAAAACTAACACTTAAGTTATAAACCATCTAAAACGAAAGTCTGTCAGTCGCATGGCTATGAAAAAAAAGAAATCTACTTCACAATCCGCCTTCTTTGAACTGCGTGCCTCAATCGGCCTGTTTTTAGTCGTGACCGGCGTCTTTCTGGCGCTGCTGGGCATTGGTCAGTTCTCTGCGCAAGCGCAGCCGCGGAATAACGCAGCCACCAAGTCCATCAATTCGCTCGTCCCTGCCGCGATTGACTGTTCTCAGCTGCGCGCGCTTGGGATCGACAAGCAGGAAAACCTGGGGGCTGGAGCCACCATGATTTACTGCGGCGAAGCAGAGGGAGGCTCACCTTCCCCTTCCGTCGGATATTCCGACTTTGTCCAAAAACTGTTGGCGCCTCTGGCGTATGGCGGCGCGGATGTCGACCTGATCACCGGCACGGACAGCATTTCGCACCCTACGCAGTCGGAGACATACACTCTGGCCAACCCGGATAACCCTAACCAGATCGTCGTCACCTACAACGATTCCCGAACCGCCTCCGCTAACTACTCCGGAGCGTCGTATTCCAGCGACGGCGGCACGACCTTCACCCGCCTCAATCCAAACCCCTTCTCAAGTGGACACGGGACGAACTATGGCGACCCGGTTACTCTCTACAACAAACCTACCGGCACTTTCCATGCAATTTTTCTGGCGACGGGCTGCGGCGGACAGGGCATCGGCGACTGGACCTCCACTGACGGTGGTGCCACTTGGGCCGTTGGCGCTTGCGTTCACAGTGGCGGCTCAGACGACCGCGAGTCTGGCTGGTCCGACAACAACCCGAGCAGCCCTTTCTATGGGCGGATGTACGTTTCATGGAACGACTTCGCTGCGGGAGGGAACCTCAAAGTCCGCTACTCCACCGACAACGGATTGACCTGGCCCAACGAGCGACAGCTGGCCCCGGCCAGCCCCTTCATCCGCAACACCCAGATCACCGGTGACCCGGTGACAGGCACGCTAATCGTCGCAGGCATGGACGAAGGCGGCGGTGGCTTTCCTCATAACAATATCAACCACATCTACAGGTCCACCGACGGTGGCGCGACCTGGAGCAACACCTACACTGGCCCCGCGTTTCCCGGACCGGGCGTGACCGCGGTCGGCTACTTCGCGTGCATGTTTTCCGACGCCGGCGGCTACTGGCGCCACGAGGGCTGGGGTGAGCCTGCTACGTTCAATAACGTGGTTCATCTGGTTTATGCCCAGCACGGCGCTGGCGCTGACGCTGGCGACGTCTACTACATCCGCTCCACCGACGGCGGCGTGACCTTTAGCGCGCCATTCAAGCTGAACACCGATTCCACAACGCGTCCTCAGTGGCAGCCCAACATTTCGGTAAGCCCGAGCGGCACCGTCTTCGCGACGTGGTATGACGGGCGCGACAGTGCCGTCTGCACCAAGGGCAACCCGGCCGTTCCGTGCTACCGCATGTATTCGCGCAAGTCCCTCGATAACGGGGCAACTTGGTTGTCTGACGATGCACTCTCGGACGTTGTCAGCCCACTCCCCGGCCAACCTGACTCGAGCGTCCAGTCGACCTACGCGGGTGACTACGACTACGGCTCCGCGATAGCCAGCAAGCACCTCACTTCATGGGATGACGGGCGGGTGACCATCAGCGGCCAATCCCAGCAGGACGCGTTCACCGACAGTGAGACGACGGGTGGTGGCGGTGGTGGCGCGAACCTGGTGAGCGCTGCTTCACGGCTGACCCAAGGGTCGGCCGGTACCTTCGACATCGATATGCCGTTGAGCGGCACCTCGGGAGTGGAAGACCGCGATGCGGCTGGCAACTTCCTGGCTGTCTTTACCTTCGACGCGGCGGTGACCTCGGGTAATGCCCAAGTCGTCGGCGGCACTGCCACAGCTGGCACACCGACCTTCAGCGGGAACGAAATGCGGGTCCCGCTCACGAACGTGGCCGACGTGCAGACCGTGACCGTCGAGGTTTCTGGCGTCAATGGGGGCGGCGCGACGTCGGATGTGGACTTCGGCTTCCTCATCGGCGATGTGGACGGCAATCGGACAGTCGCAATAGCCGACGATAACATTGTCAAGACCGACAGAAATCAAGTGGTTACTGGCTCCAACTTCCGCGACGACATCAATCTGAGCGGAGTGGTGGACAAGCCGGACCACCTCGAGGTCAAGAACCACGCGCACCACAGCCTCCCGTAAGCGGGGCGGAATAACTATCGCCTCTCGGGGGTCGTCCCATCCGACTCCCGAAAGGCTCGGGAAAAAGCCTATAACTGAAGGGCATCCAGGCGAAAGCGCTGGATGCCCTGGTTTTTTTGTGCCCTAACGAACAAAGGATCCAACGACAGGGTCGTTGGCTTTGGAGCAGGGCCACCCGAAGTTCGTGGTTCAAATCAATGAAGTGGCACTACTCTTCGGCCCGGGCGAAAGGATGACCACCCAGCTTCCGACAGAGCACGTCACCAATCTCGGAAATAATCTCGATCTTTGTCGGGTGATAATACTCGGCGTCTTCGAGTTGATGAATGGTGTGCTCGTGATCGATCGCATAAGCCGGCAGATGGATCAGGTTGGCGGCATCATTGCAGAGTAATCCGGCGCCGATCAGGCGGCCCGTTTTCGCGTCTGCCCAGAACTCCCCGAAACCACGATCATCCCCCGCCAGGTGCAATTTGCCGATGTCGCGACTCTCGGCGGAGGCGCTGACCAGTTGATGCCCGTCCTTTTCCGCTTCCGCTGGCGTGCAGCCGGTGAAGGCAAATTCGGGATCGGAAAAGATCACCTCGATGTTGGAGCGCTTGCTCCATTTGCGCTCGCCACCGCTGCACGCGTTTTCAGCCGCGATGCCGGCTTCGATGTGTGCGTGATGCACCACCATCCGCAACCCGGCGACATCTCCCGCGGCGAAAATGTGTTCCTTCCCCTTGACTCGCATGTCGTCGCCGACCTCGAGGCGTCCGCGCGCATTCAGTTCCACATCCGCGGCCTGCAATCCGAGGTGATCCACCGCCGGTCGCCTTCCGGTCGCGAGCAGAATTCTCTCGCAGACGATCGGGTCCATCGATTCGGCGCCTTCACCTTGGATGACAAATGCGCTGGATTGATCGCGGGTGATCCGCGCAACATGGCGATGAGTCAGAACGCGGACTTTTTCATACTCGTAAATCGATGCGATTCGTTCGCCAAACTGCGACGGGAATTCCGGAAGAATCTCTGACCGGGAAATGAGCGTCACCGCCGAGCCCAGGCGTGCATAACGAAGGGAAAACTCGATTCCGATCGCGCCCGACCCGATGACCGCGAGCGATTTTGGGATGCGCGTGTTGTGCAGAATCTCGTCGCTTGTCCAGACCCCTTCCCAGTTCGGGTCGAGTCCGTCGATCGTTGGCAGAACGGTCACCGAGCCGGTTGCGATAATCGCGGCGTCGAAGCGATGACGTTTGCCCTCGCTCACCACTTCTTGATCGTTCACGAAACAGGCATTCGAGCGAACGATCGTGAAGGTGTCGCTCGCCAGTTTCCGGATTTCGTGCTGGCGATAGGCGCGAAACTTCGCGATCTCGTGGTCCTTCCAGCGCACGATTTGCGCAAGGTATTCGTCGGGCTCCTTCGGCTCAACATTCAGCCAGCCGTGTTGTTTCGCGTGCTGCATCGCGTCGATCGGTTCGAAAAGCGCCTTCGACGGCATGCAGCCAGCGTTGATGCAAAGCGATGCGTGATCTGCGTTGTCCCCCATGAAAAAGAGGACCCGTGCGCCGTTTTGCGAAGCGATTCGAGCGGCCGTGAAACCAGCGGAGCCACCCCCGAGAACTGCGATTGTTTTCATCCTCGAGCTCAATCTTCAGCAGCTTTGCCGGAGCCTAACGAATCAACTCTTCGCGCGCAACTTTTCCAAGGCGGCGATGAACGCCCTCGGCCCGCCCGGCATGTAGCCGAGTTCGCCGATCTTTTTCCCACTCGAATCGAGAACAATGACGGTCGGGAGTCCGTAGATCCCAAATTGATCCGCCAGTTTTTCGTTAGCCGCTTTTTGCGCATCGCTCTGGGCCTTCGTGTGGGGGAAATCAACTTCAAGGAGGACGAGATGTTTGGCGGCGTAGTCGGCAAACTCCGGTTGCGAAAGGACCTGTCGGTGCAGCATGATGCAGGGTGGGCACCAGTCGGACCCGGTAAAGTTGATCAGCAGCGTCCTGTCTTCCGCCCGGGCCTGCGCCTGTGCGCTCGCAAAGTCCGTCAGCCAGTCCGCCTTTTCGGCGATTGATTTTTCAGTTAACTGCTCGCTCTTCTCTCTCCGCCCGCAGCCGAAGCAGAGCAGGCCCAGGAGCAGTGCAATGACCAACCGCATTCGTCGATTCATTCCGCTCCTTCCTCGATCCCACCGTGGCCATAGCGCATCACTTTGACCTTCTCCATTGTGACCAGCCCGCCGCCCATTACCTGCTCGAGGAACGGAAAGAGCGATTTCACTTTCTCCTCTGTATCAACGATCTCGATCACCATCGGCAGATCCATGGAGAGACGCAGAATCTTGGCAGTGTGAATGCGGCTGGCGGCGCCAAAGCCCATTGGCCCGCGCAAGACCGTCGCACCGGCCAGATGCAGCTCGCGCGCCTTTAGCACGATCGCTTCGTAGAGCGGCTGGTGCTGCCAGCGATCGCTTTCGCCGATAAAGATGCGCAGAAGCAGAGCGTCTTCCGGAAGTTGCATAACGATTTACCTAACGAGAAAGCAACAGCATTGCCACGCTCCGGCCCAACCAGACCGCGAACAGACAACAAACCAATGAAAGCACAGAATTGAGTCCGGCGCGCAGCCAATCGCCGTCGCGCGCCAGCTCCAGCGTTTGCAGGCTGAAGGAGGAAAAGGTCGTGTAGCCGCCGCAAATCCCGATCATGACGAATTGCCGCAGGCGCGGCCCGACAAGGTACGGTCCCTGCGGATCGATCAATCCGGCGAAGAAGCCAATGATGAACGAACCGGTTACGTTCACGAAGAGCGTGCCTAACGGAAAGACCTCGCCGAAGCGCTGCGCCACAAGGCCCGACGCCCAAAAACGGGCGCCGGTTCCAAGCGCGCCTCCGAGCATGATCCAAAAATATGTGAGCATAAAAAACTCCGACCGATGCCTCTTTTAACCCGAAGCGCAGTAGGAGTCATCAGTTGATGCGGTTCTCTCGCCTTCAGACGGGAAGGGCAAACTCTATGCCCCCGGGCATGTTAGCGAGTTCATCGGGTCGAGCAATTTGCATTTGATCCGGGTGATTCGGGCCCGTCCGATTCCGCCCAGGTCGAGCCGATCGTGGGGCGAGGGCGAGGTGTTCGCGGTGTCCGGAAATGTCGTTTTGATGTCCGCACCGGTGCCTTGACAGTAGCTGGCGGGGCCTTATGGGATGAACGTGATAACCAAACGTCTAAAGTCTCTCTTCGTCATATCCTGTTTTCTTCCTTTGCTCGCGGTCGTTGGTGCGAGTGCGACTACGCCAACGCTCACGTGGACTCGGCTTTCTCCAGCCGTTTCCCCGCCGGCGCGTTCCTATCTCGCCATGACCTACGACGGTGCGAGCCGGAAGGTTCTTCTTTTTGGCGGATTTGACGGCAGTGGCTATTTGAATGACACCTGGACTTTCGACGGTACGACGTGGACGAGAGTGGATACGGCGGTAGCTCCCTCTGCGCGAGCGAATGCCCAAATGGCTTATGACCGTCGCACTCACCAGGTGGTTCTTTTTGGCGGCTACAACGGAATAGATGACCTCGGTGATACCTGGCTCTGGGATGGGGCAACCTCGACGTGGACGCAAGCTGCTCCCGCTCACGCTCCGGAGGCTGTGACTGGCCCGATGGTTTTCACAGATCTTGATGGCCGGGTCGATCTATTTGGCGGGTTCGATGGCAACTTCTATCAGGATATTATGTGGCGTTGGACCGGCTCGGACTGGAGGCGGGTCCACCTCAGCATGGTTCCCTACGCCCGATCATCAGCCGGCGTCGGGGTGAATTACATGAGCAAGCAGATCGTCATGTTCGGAGGTCTGGGCGATGTCAATCCCTATAATACCTGGACCTATGATGGCCAGACATGGACCATGGAGTCTCCCGCCACTCAGCCCCTTTTGGTGTACGCGAGCTCAACGACATTTGATCCAAACCTGAACACGGTCATTCTTTTCGGAGGTGGCAGCGGCGGGATCGACCAGAACACGACCTGGTCGTGGACGGGAACAAATTGGGAGCAGCTTTTCCCCGTGCAGTCACCGGGACCGCGCGAGGGTGCCGGTATTGCCTCTGCTCGAGTCCTCGGCCGCACAATTATCTTCGGCGGACAAAACCAAACGGCGGTGTTGGGCGATACGTGGGAGCTGACGCCGTAAAGTTAAAACAAGACTCTAGACCAGCGCGCCACCACAACTGGACCCGGTGCCGGCGGTGCAGCCGAAGCAATGATTGCCGGTGAGGATCTCGCGATGCTCGACCGCGGCGGGATCGATGTCCCAAAGATTGAGCGCGCGATCCGCGTCGCGCCACTGCAGCTTAAGCATCTGGTTGAAGTCGCAATCAAAGACTTCGCCGCGCCAGCCGACGTTAATAGTGTTGCGGCACATGAGTCCTTCGACGGTGGCTGAGTTAAAGGCGTCGTTGAGCAGTGCCATGTAATCAGCGAGTTGATTGTTGTGTTGCAACCAGGAGGCGAAGCGTGCGATTGGCAGGTTGGTGATGGTGTAGAGACGGTTGAAGACGATACCGAAGTGTTCCTGCAATTCGCTCTTGTATTCGGCTTCGAGCTCTTCCTGCGGCCCGGGCAGAAAGGCGCCGTTCGGATTGTAAACAAGCTGCAATGCCAATCCCGGCTCGATTCCGTAGCCTAACGAATTAAGAAGCTGTAATCCCTTGATACTGGCATCGAAGACGCCTTCTCCGCGCTGAGCGTTGACGTTCTCCGCCGTGTAGCAGGGCATCGAGGCAATGATCTCGAGCTCATGGCGGGCGAGGAAGGCCGCGTAATCTTCAAACCCCGGTTCGAGCAGGATCGTCAGGTTGCAGCGATCGATGATGTGTCGCGCTGGAGTGAGCGCCTTCAAGCGTTCGACGAAATACTTGAAATCGGGAATCATTTCCGGAGCGCCGCCCGTCAGGTCGACCGTCGGGATGTCGGTCTTCGCCAGCCAATCGATCACGCGATCGATCGTTTCGCGGGTCATGATTTCCTTCCGTTTCGGTCCGGCATTCACGTGGCAGTGACTGCAGGTGAGGTTGCAGAGCTTGCCCACGTTGATCTGCAGGATCTCCGTCCGCGCGTGACGGAGCGGGAGCGAGTGTTCCGCCAACTTGCGCGCAAAATTGTTCGTGATTGTCAGGTTCATAGCTGACGCAGCAGAGCTAGGTACCAGCGCTGAGCAGGGCCGCACAAGGGAGGGTGATGATCCAGGAGCGAGCGGTATTCCGCATCAGGCGCGGATTGGACTGCCTGGTCCCGAGCCCGATCCCGAAGAGCGAGCCGACCGAGACATGCGCCGTCGAAACGGGCAAACCGAAAAGACTGGTGACGATGACGAAAATTCCAGTCGCGAGGTTTGCCGAGAAACCCTGGCCATGATTCAGCGCCGGGATCTTGTGGCCGATCGCTTCCGCGATCTGTCGCGAGTAAATCAGGCCGCCCAGAAACTTGGTGAGCGTGGCCCGGGTGATGGCGGTGCGATAGCTCGCAGCGTTGCGGGCGAAGAGCGATGCCACGCCCTTGAAGGTGTCGTTCCCGCCGGTGGCGCAGGCGAGAAACCAGGTCGCGAGAAAAAAGAGTGATCACGATCATAAGGTTTCGGTTCAGTTGGGCCAACGCCGCCAACCAGGCTCATTCTTTAGTCTTCTGCTGAATTGCGTCTCGCATCGCTCGGGTCTGAGCGGGGCGGCCTCAACAAATTCCCAAGAAATATGGGGAATGTGCGAAAATCGCATCCCAAATCGTGTCCAGTTCAACAAGACCCTCATCAAGGGGCCGCTTTGCTTCGCGTCTGTAGCTCATTTGGGACCTCCCTGGAACCCAGAATCGATTTGAATCGCGCGTTGGAAATGCTTTTCGGCAAGGTCCTTCATCCCGAGGTTTTGCAGCCTGAGACCGATCATCCAATGGTAAAGCGGATTGTCGGGAGTGAATTGATCGGCTTGTCTTTCGTAAGCGATTGCTTCTTTGGATCGGCCGAGCGATCGCTCAGCGCCAGCGAGTTCATTGTTGGCCAAAACGAGGCGCGGATTGCGCTGCACCGCATCGCTCCAAACGGAAATGGCTTCCTCCTTGCGGTCCAGTTGCCAGAGCGATTCGCCTTTTTCCTGACGAGCAAGAATTAGATCGGCTCGTTCCGCCAGAGCCTGGTCGAGACTCGTCCGCGCTTGCTCATAGCGTCGCAAACGGTTCATGATCGCGCCGCGATAATACAGACTCAGAGCTTTACCTTGGCCGCTTTGATGAGCTGCAGCCCGGCTGAGCAGCGCGACGGACTGCTCCGCGTCGCCAGAGAGATATTCAAACCAGGCAAGCTGCGAGAGCGCTTCGCTATTTGTAAACAGCCCGAAATGCGCGGCGGTCTGCAGATGATTTTTTCCTTCGAGAATATTCTCACGGTCGATCGTGCTGAGCCAGCGAGTGGGGTTTGTCTGGGCAAGGGCGAGCTCGTCGGGGATTTGGATTCTCCCAAATGCGCGATCGCCCAGATATTCGTGATAGCGCACCCATCCGCTATGCGCGGTCAAGCCAATCCAAACAACCGCGAACGCTACAAATCCCCATCCCGCTTTTCGAATTCTGCCGGAAGATTTCAAATCGAAACGGTAAAAGGACAATTCTTTGACCTTGAGCAATCTCCAGGTTTTCAGAGTGAGAAAGGTTGTGATTGTCGCCCAACCGAGCGCCATCAACAACGGGACCAGCCCATAAACGCCTCGAAGGGCGAGGAGACTTCCAAGAAACACGACCAGGCCGACGATTTCTTCAGGCCATGTTACGGAATAGCTCTTCTTAATTGCGTTCGATTTTGGAACGAGAAGCGTCGGTTTCCCAAAACCGAAATACAAGGCGTCGTTTGGACAGACGCTGATGCAATCCATGCATTTCATGCAGCCTGGATCGACAACCATCCCGTATTGTTTTACCTCCGCGTGGACGAGCACGTTCGAAGTGCAGGTCGCAGTGCAGTGGCCGCATTGATTGCAGGCGTCGGTGACGCGGATTTTTCCAGGCGAGAACTTGTCAGAGAGTCCAAAAAATCCGCCATAAGGACAGGCGTAGGTGCAAAAGCCTTTTTGCCCCAGAAAATAAACAGTCATGAAACCGCAGATGAAAAAAAACGGGACGGCGACTGCTACGGACGGAAAAGTTGCCCAAAAATTCGTCGTGACCAAATGGTTGGTAAATTTCGGGATAAGCGGTCCATCGTCCGGGTTTGCGAAGACTCGATGCACGGTGGGCCAAACAAACATATACAAGGCGCCGATGAGCGGGACATACACCAGCAGCCTCGAGCGAAACGGCTTGGGAGTGGGGCCGATTTTCTTCAACATCCATCCGCAGAAATCCTGCAGAGCGAGAATGTGACAGCCCCAGCCGCAGACAAAACGCCCGAAGATCAACGTTGCCAAAATCGCCAGAGCAAAGAAGATAAATCCTGCGTTGACCGCCCCCGCCTGGAGCGTGCGCATCGTCTCGGAAGGTTCGATGGGCGAAATCGTCCTGCCCATGATCCGCCACTGGATGATGTGAGCGATCATCAGCAAGTTGACAAGAATGAGCACCGCCGCGCGCCAGCGGCCGGTTTTTGATTTGCGAATGCCGTTTTTTTGCAGCGGAGAATTTTTGAAACCAAGGCGCTGAATTGAACCCTGATTTCTCGCTTCCCGGCTAATACAACCGCTTTTCACAAATCTTTCCAGATTCCGCCCAGAAAATCGGCAGAATTCGTTCAACCCAAACTTGATGGAGGTGGTCTTAAAAAAGTTTGAAAAAGTGCTCTACTTTTTGCCGCAGAGCGCATACAAAAATTAACGGGTTTCATGCATCACCGTCGCAAGTGGCCCATAAAAATTGGAGGACTAAAAGACAATGTCGAAGAACTTGATTACCTATTTGATGCTCCCACTACTTTTTCTTTTCTGCAACAGCTCGCAGAACTCTGCAGCAGGGTCCAAAGAGAACGGCCCAAACGGTCAGACCGGGACTCTGCAAAAGATGATCGTCGCGGAGGGGAGCGTCACGATGGATGTCGATCTAAACCGGCTGAATGGAATCAGCTCCGCGCCGGGAAAACCTGAGACGCTGCGTTTCACCGTGGCCCCTAGTTCCTTTTTCCCCGTTCTGGTATTTAACGATGTCTTGCGTGGTGCTCAGCAGGGGGGAGCGTTAGCGCTCATCCCGCAAAACACCGCCACTCTTCCTGCGGCATTAAGCGCCTCCCTTAACCAACTCGTGGTCGAAAAACTCCCTTCCGGCGAAGCTTTCGATCTTGCCGTGCGCGATGGCAAAACGGGATTCGTCTTTTTCAATGTTGATAGACATCAATACGATTACGATGCCAAGTCACATTCCCTCAACGTCAACGGCGGAAGACTTCTGATTTCAACCCAGTTTGCCGAGGCGCTTGGGCACCCCTCGGAAGCGGGTTCGGTGGTTGGAGAAATTTCGATCGGAGCGAGCATGCAACCAATCGAGATCACGCATCTCGTAAACGGCGACCCGCAATCTGTGGTGATGCCGGCGGTCGGCACACAACCGGGACCTGATGTCATTGTTGGCGATCTGCCCAGTGTGGAGCAGTTCGGGAGTGTCGGGACTCAGGTCGGCCTCGCGGTGGGAACAGATTCCTGCAACAACGGGCAGGTAGACCTGGATTGGTTTGCATTGCCGAATAACGATCATCCGGTCATCCCACAAAACCTGTATCGAATGAGTGGCGGAACTGACAATACCGAGCGCTTCGAACAAGTTGGCCAATCCTGGCTGAAACACGCTTTCGCGGCCGCATCGTCAAATACCTGCGGCTTTGGCTGTAACGGCGTGGGTGGCTCTCATCTTGGCTCCGGTTGTTCCGATCTGTACAGCGCCGGTTTGAATGCGAGTCAGACCGGCCTGGGTTCACGCGCGTGGGTGAATCCCTTTACCGGCTACTTCCCGGGATCGAATCCAAATCCGAACGACCATACGGGCCACTCTCACACAGGAACGTCGCACCGGGTCACGGTGGCAATGAGCGACTTGGACCAGACGCAAAATCCCGGCGCGACCTATTTCGCCGAAGGTCAATACGTCACTCCGCATGAATACGCCTGGTGCCAGGCTCATCCCGGGCAGTGCAACATGTACAACAACGTCTCCTATCGTCAGTTTAGTGTCACTGGCATCACGAGTTTCACGTTTTCGCCCATTGGATCCACGGTGCGATCGCAACCTGCCATTTTTGCCTGGACGGGAGCAACCATCAATCAGATCGAGCCCGATCCGGGAAACGATGGCATCGCATTTGTTGGCTATAAAGTGACAAACCTATCCCCTCGAATTTGGCATTATGAGTACGCGGTTTATAACGAGAACCTCGATCGCGCGATTCAATCGTTCGCGATCCGTACGGGACGCGTTAGAAACATAGGATTTCATGCGCCGCCCCAGGAGCCTGGATGGCCAAACGATGGAACGGTGGGAAACACAGGATACAGCAGCGCCCCCTGGGCAACGGCAGTAGTACGCGGTTCTTTGACTTGGAGCTGCGAGACGCTTGCGCAAAACCCAAACGCAAATGCGATTCGCTGGGGTACTCTCTATAATTTCCGTTTCGATTCCAACCGTCCGCCGCAGGACGGAACTGCTACGATCGGTTTCTTCAAGACGGGAGCGCCAATCACGGTTCCCATCCAGGCGCCGCAGCCACCCCATGACTAAGCAAAGCCGGCGAGCCTGCCTGGGACGCGTGATCTGCTGAATAGTAATCATACCGGCAGGCAGAACTGCCGGCTCCACCCAGTCACCGCCTCCCGCCGTCACGGGACCAGGGGCGGCACTGATTTGCGAATGCCGATAGCTCCAAAAAAAGTTTGAAAAAGTGCTCTACTTTTTGCCGCAGAGCGGATATAAATCAGTGGGTTTGATTCATAATTATCGCAAGTGGCCCACAAAACTGGAGAACTAAAGACAATGTCGAAAAAACTGATTACTTACTTGACGCTCCCACTAATTTTTCTTTTCTGCAATAGCTCGCAGAACTCTGTGGCGGGGTCCAAAGAGAGCGCCCCGGCCGCTCAGACCGGGACTCTGCAAAAGATGATCGTCGCGGACGGGAACGTCACGATGGATGTCGATCTAAACCGGCTGAATGGAATCAGCTCTGCGCCGGGAAAACCTGAGACGCTGCATTTCGCGGTGGCCCCTAATTCCTTTTTCGTTATTTTGGTATTTAACGATGTCTTGCGTGGTGCTCAGCAGGGGGGAGCATTAGGGCTCATCCCGCAAGACGCCGCCACTCTTCCTGCGGCATTAAGCGCCTCCCTTAATCAACTCGTGGTCGAAAAACTCCCTTCCGGTGAAGCGTTCGATCTTGCCGTGCGCGATGGCAAAACGGGATTCGTCTTTTTCAATGTTGATAATCTTCAATACAATTACGATGCCAGGTCACAATCTCTCGACGTCAACGGCGGAAAGCTTCTGATTTCGCCTCAGTTCGCCAAGACGATTGGGCGCCCCTCGGAAGCTGGTTCGGTGGTTGGAGAAATATCCATCGGAACGAGCATGCAACCGATCGAAATCGAGACGCTCGTCAACGGCACAGTTCGATCTTCTGAAATGCCACCTCTGCGGGGGGCGGTCAGTGCGGGAGCGCAGACTGCCCAGCCCGCGGATGGAAGTATCCCGGGCCCGGATGTCATCGTTGGAGATTTGCCCGCGGTGTCGCAGGGTGGAAGTAGTGGAAGCTTTGTCGGCCTGGGGGTGGGAACGACTTCCTGTAACAACGGCAAAGAGCCATTGCATTGGCTTGGATTGCCGAACAACGATCATCCGGTCATCCCACAAAACCTGTATCGAATGAGTGGCGGAACTGACAATGCCGAGCGCTTCGAGCAAATTGGCCAATCCTGGGTGAAACATGCATTTTTTGCCTTGGAAGACAATGCTTGTAATTTTGGCTGCAACACCACTGGGTGCACTACCGGTTCCAATCTGTGCTCTGGGTGCTCTGACCCCTACTCGGCGAGCTTAAACTATAGCCAAACTGGCCTGGGTTCACGCGCGTGGGTGAATCCCTTTACCGGCTACTTCCCGGGATCGAATCCAAATCCGAACGACCACACGGGCCACTCTCACTCAGGCACGTCGCACCGGGTCACGGTGGCAATGAGCGACCTGGACACGACGCAAAATCCCGGCGCGACCTATTTCGCCGAAGGTCAATACGTCACTCCGCATGAATACGCCTGGTGCCAGGCTAATCCCGGGCAATGCAACATGTACAACAACGTCTCCTATCGTCAGTTTAGTGTCACTGGCATCACGAGTTTCACATTTTCGCCCGTTGGATCCACAATGACAATGACACCTGCCATTTTTGCCTGGACGGGAGCAACCATCAATCAGATCGAGCCCGATCCGGGAAACGATGGCATCGCATTTGTTGGCTATAAAGTGACAAACCTATCCCCTCGAATTTGGCATTATGAGTACGCGGTTTATAACGAGAACCTCGATCGCGCGATTCAATCGTTCGCGATCCTGTACGGGACGCGTTAGAAACATAGGATTTCATGCGCCGCCCCAGGAGCCTGGATGGCCAAACGATGGAACGGTGGGAAACACAGGATACAGCAGCGCCCCCTGGGCAACGGCAGTAGTACGCGGTTCTTTGACTTGGAGCTGCGAGACGCTTGCGCAAAACCCAAACGCAAATGCGATTCGCTGGGGTACTCTCTATAATTTCCGTTTCGATTCCAACCGTCCGCCGCAGGACGGAACTGCTACGATCGGTTTCTTCAAGACGGGAGCGCCAATCACGGTTCCCATCCAGGCGCCGCAGCCACCCCATGACTAAGCAAAGCCGGCGAGCCTGCCTGGGACGCGTGATCTGCTGAATAGTAATCATACCGGCAGGCAGAACTGCCGGCTCCACCCAGTCACCGCCTCCCGCCGTCACGGGACCAGGGGCGGGGCTCGAGACTATTCTTCCCGCGCAGGATCCGGCCCATGCCCGCAGCGGTTACCTTGACTAGGATCGTCGAACAGAACTGAGCGCAGGACCGACCTGCTCGATGCGATCGGCAGGCTGAATCGACCGCCGAATCAGTCGTCTGCAAAGTGAGCTCTCTGTCTCATCCGGCCGGCCGGATCAATCACCCTCGCGATCGACACGCCCCGGAGGCGCGATCATGAACGATAAGCCGGGCGAAAAAAGAAGCGGTAAATTCCGCCGCCTAACAATCCCCCGAAAATCGGCGCGATGATATAAACGGTTAACCAGCCTGGGCCGTTAGTCGTAAAGGGTACCTTCCCCCAGCCGGCAAGGGAGGAGAAAAGACGCGGCGCGAAATCGCGCGCCGGATTCAGACCCGCCATCGTCAGGGGACCGATGAGCGAGATAATCAGGGTGATGGTAAGGCCGATCGTAGCCGCGGTCAGGATTTGCGGGCGCGTCGCGTTGCGATCGTCGGTCGCGCAAAAAATGACGAGAACGAGGATGGCAGTCCCGACCATTTCCGCGGTGAAGGCGCGAACGGGCGTCATGGCGGCGCGCGCTTCGTTGTCGAGCGCCTTGCCGCCGGGATTTGGAAAGTAATCGGCAAAGACCATCGCGGTCGCTTCGCTTCCCTCGGCACCGCGCACAATGCCGTGTTTCGCCTCGTATCCAGCAAGCGCGCCGGCAAAGATGAAGTAGAGCATGGCCGCGCCAGCAAAGGCGCCAAGCATCTGCACCAGGATATAGGGAATCACCAGCCTGGCCGGGAAGCGGGACCACGCCGCCGAAGCGATCGTGACCGAGGGGTTCAGGTGCGCGCTGCTGAGGGAGCCCGTCAGATAAATCGCGGTCGCGATCCCGATACCCCACACGATCGCCACCTGGAAAACGCCGACTTGGGCGCCAGTCGAGACCGCGGCGCAAACACTCCCGCAGCCGAAAAAGACAAGCAGGAACGTCCCGAAGAATTCACCGATCGCCCACTTCGGGAGCGGCGTGTGAGCAACCTCAACCTGTGCGCTGACGTGCGGAGGCGGCTCGGGTCGGGTGGCGCGGATGGTTTCGCTCATAAGTAAGGTAACGCAAGCGTCCGACTTACCTTGATCAACGATGCAAGCTGGAAAGCTTGCGCTACCATCAGCAGCAGCCCCCGCCGTCGCAACAACTGCTCGCTTCCGTCGTAAGATTGTAATCCTGCCCCTTGGTTTCTTTCGGGTTTCGCCGCGCGGTCCGCGTGCAATCGAATGGTTTCGCCTCCGCCAGCGGGATCTCCTCCAGCGGTTCGACAAACTCGAAAAACTCTCGGTAAGGCGCCTTGCGATAAAGGTTGTAGGTCTTGTCACAGACCGCGTAGCGCACCCCGCGTTCCATCCGGTGATTATCGTCGTCCAGCACCTCGCGGAATGGCCCGCGATAGATCACCGCCTGGTTGCGCTCGAAGCAGGGACCTTGTTTGCCCTTGAAGGCCTCGATCGTGACCGCACGAAACTCGATGCCCTCGACCGTCTGCCATGGCTTCTCGTCGCGTTGCAGAATTTGAATCCCATAAAAGCCGGCATCGCTGAACGCCTGGAGAAATCCTTCCTCGGTCAGCGCACCCGAGATACAGCCGCTCCAAAGTTCCGGGTCGTTCTGCAAATGTTCCGGCACTTCTTCATCCGAGACGATATCCGAGATGACCGCGCGCCCGCCTTTTTTCAGGACGCGGAAGATTCCCTCGAACAACTGACTTTTGGACTTCGGCTCCACAAGGTTGAGAACGCAATTGGAGACGACCACATCCACCGAGTCGGTCGCGACGAGCGGGTGCTTGACGCGCAGCTCTTGGGCAAGCTCGTCCGCGCGCAGAAAAGAGGCCGCGTCGGTAATCGGCCGCGCCTTCAATTCAGCGTCGAGCTTCTCGAGATCGAGCGCCAGATCCTGGATGCGGCCCTTGCGGAACTCGACGTTGTTGTAACCGATCCGTTCCGCCACGATCGGCGCGCTGCTCCGCGCGAGGTTCAGCATCTCGTCCGTCATGTCGACGCCGATCACCCTTCCACTCGACCCGACGACCTGGGCCGCGATGAAGCAAATCTTGCCCGTCCCACTCCCGAGATCGAGAACCGTCTCGCCGGCCCGCAGATACTTGCTCGGATCGCCGCAGCCGTAATCGCGCTCGATAACCTCCGGCGGAATGACTTTGAGAAACTCGGGATTGTAATCGACCGGGCAGCAAAGCTTCGCTTCGGTGGCCCTGGCTCCGGCGGAGTAACGTTCCCTGACGGCGCTTTCTGCGTTGATCGAGCTCATGGTGATGGAGTGAATTGAAGTCTTAAAGGACAGAATCGGTGAGAGGATTTTCCGGCCGCTTAATTCCATTGGCGGCTCCGGGAATCTCTCACGCATGTGCTACGCTTCGCATAGGTGAAAAGATGCCGGGCGGCAAGTCCTAAGGGACGGTGGCGCGGATCGTCGGAGCAAGATATTGACGTGGACCCCTTTTTAAGCAACAAACATGGCGTGTTGCGCGCACACCGAGTGGCCGCCCTTCATTGGGCGACGGTGATGCTAGCTGCGATCTCGTGGCTGGCCGTTTCGAATCATTGCGCACTCGGCCTGGCGGCGATCGAGAACCACGAAGCAACATCCGTTGCGGAACACGATTGCTGCGCGCGCGGAGTCCCGGCGCAACCCAACCCGGCAAAGGATCCGGCCACTCCGTGTTGCAAGACGCTGCAAGCGACCGCGGTCACTTCGGCCAATGTCTTTCAGGCAAACGCGACCATGTTCGCCGGAGCGCCGGTTGATTTCGCAATGCCGATGGTGGCTAGGCCGCCGCATTCGATCGGTGCGTCGCATTTTCTTGATACCGGACCGCCGGGCGGAGAAACGTTCGCGGAGTCTGTCCTGCAACGGAGCTTGCTCGCGCACGCTCCTCCTTTCCTGGCCTAACGACCTGATCGCTCGCTCGTGCGAGCTGCTCACAGGTCGCCGCGTCAAATGCGCCCGAGAGGCATTGCCATCGGTCTGCATTCAACCTGCTCGTTCAACGCCGAATCCTTTTTCCATGATTTCCAACTCGAGTTTCCGAAACATTCCCGCTCTCGCCGCGAATATCTTGAGCGGCTGCGATGTCAGCCTGCCGCCGCCCGAAGGAGGCAGGTCATGAGGACGCGTTTGATCTTGGCCGCGGTCGTCTTGCTGGCCGCCGGCTGTGCGACCCCGTCCGCTTCATTTGATCGCGTGCAATCAACCGTTGCGGAGCGAACGGGCAAGCGCGTGCAATGGAACCGCGGTGGCTCGGAAGACGCGCGGGTTGAACAAGGTGTCAGGGCAATCTTGCGGCGCGAGCTGACCGCCGACCGTGCCGTCCAGATCGCGCTCCTGAACAACCGCGAACTACAGGCGCGCTTCGAGGAAATCGGAATCGCTCAGGCGGCGGTGATCGAGGCGGGTTTGCTCAGCAACCCAAGTTTCGCGGCCAGCTTTCGTTTTCCCAATCGGCCGCCCTCGGGGAGCAATATCGAGTACTCGATCGCGCAGAATTTTCTCGAGCTTATCATGCTGCCGTTGCGCAAGCGAATTGCCGCGACGCAGTTGGCCCAGACCGAGACTCGCGTCGCGGACGAAGTCTTGCAACTGGTCGCCGAGGTAAAGACGGCGTTTTACACCGCGCAGGCGCGCCAGCAAATACTTGATCGCCTCCGCGTTGTCTTGGAGATCAGCGAGACGGCGGCGGAATTTACGAAACGACTGCACGATGCAGGCAACATCAGCAACCTTGAGCTGGCCAATCAGCAGGGAAGTTACGAACAGTCCCGCCTTGAGGTCGCCCAAACCGAGCTTCAACTCCGGCGCGACCGAGAGCGTCTCAATCGCTTGCTTGGACTGTGGGGTTCAGAGATCGATTGGAAAATGGCCGATCATCTGCCGGAGCTGCCGGCACGCGAAATTTCACTCCAGAATCTGGAAGCTCGGGCTATCGCGCAGCGGCTCGACCTGAAGGCTCTCCGGATGCGTTTGGACGTCATCGGACAATCGCTCGCCCTGCGGACCAAGACGCGCTACGTGCCGATGGAGATCAAGGTCGGCGTCGATACCGAACGGGAAACGGACGGCCAACGCGTGACTGGTCCGACGCTCGATCTCGAGTTGCCGATCTTTAACCAAGGCCAGGGCGAGATTGCGAAATTGACCGCGCAATATCGCCAGGCGCAGCGCGAGCTGGAGGCGCGGATGGTGAATGTGCGCTCCGAGGTGCGCGAGGCGCGCGATCAGATGATTACGGCACGCGACCTCACTTCCTACGTCGGAAAAAAACTCCTGCCGACCCAGCAACAGGCGCTCAATTTCACCCTTCAGCAATATAACTATATGCTGAAAGGGGCCTATGATCTGTTGCTCGCGAAGCAAAACGAAGTCGCCGCCGAGCGAAGCTATGTTGAAGCGTGGCGCGATTACTGGATCGCAAGGGCCGAGCTGGAAAGGGCGGTAGGTGGAAAACTCAATCAATAAAATCCGAAATCCGAATGTCGAAATCCGAAACAATCTTCAAAAGGCTTGCAATCGAGAAAAAGCAGGAAACGGGAGAGTCATTCGCTTTTTCGCAGAATTGCGCCGAAAATATTCATCAACTCCTTAGCTTCGCTGGTCAGGCGGTCGCGCTCCGTTTGTTGCGCCGCGCTGCTTCCGCAATCGAGGAGTCGAAGCCAGTAGGCCGATTCTTTCGACTCCTTTCGGCAAGTCTTGATGCGCAACAGGAAGTCCTTCTTGCTCACCGACTCGTTGGCCTCGATGTAGTTGGCGCCGACCGATCCCGAGGATCGGACGAGCTGCTTGGTATCTTCCAGATTTCCGGCGGTGCACGGAAGCTTCTTCACGAAACTCCGAGTTTCCTTGGCGAAGAGAAATGTTCTCTCCTCCAAATCGTAGGGCCGTTGATTGGTTGGCTTCAGGTTTTCCTCCATTTCTTTGATTCAAACTCCACTTGTTTCGGATTTCGACATTCGAATTTCGGATTTTCCCTTCTATGATTACACGACGAAAATTATTCTCAGGCGCGGCCGCATTGCTCGGCGCATCCGCTCTCGCGCAACGCATTGCCGGCGGAACACGGTTGCTCGCTGAGCAAACCGCAGGAGCGCCGTCGGCTGGCAGCAAGGTAACCTACCGGCCGGTCATCACACCTAACGGATCCAGCCTGCCGTGGACGATGAAAGATGGGTGCAAGGAATTCCATCTTATTGCCGAGACGGTGAAGCGCGAGTTTGCGCCTGGCATGATGGTCAACTGCTGGGGGTACAATGGGCAAACACCTGGTCCTACGATTGAAGCGGTGGAAGGCGACCGGGTTCGCATCCTGGTCACGAACAAACTGCCCGAACCGACTACCGTGCATTGGCATGGTTTCATTTTGCCTAACGGGATGGATGGCGTCGGCGGAGTCACGCAAAAACATATTCCGCCGGGCGAGACCTATGCCTATGAATTTCCTCTCGTGCAGCACGGCGCACAGATGTATCACCCGCACTCCGATGAGATGACGCAGATGGCGATGGGGATGGAGGGTTTCTTTATCATTCATCCGAAGGGCGGGTATCCGGAGCCGGTCGATCGTCATTTTGTGATCTTTCTTCAGGAATGGGCGATCCCGCCGGGGGCCTTTACGCCCAACCCGAACGTCATGACTGACTTTAACATCTTCACTTTTAACAGCCGCGTCTGGCCTGGGACTGATCCGGTTGTGGTGAAGCGCGGTGATCGCGTTCGTTTCAGTTTCGCCAACCTCAGCATGGATAGTCATCCGATTCATTTTCACGGTCATCGCTGGTGGGTTGTGGAAACGGATGGAGGGCAGATTCCCAGGACGGGTTGGTGGCCGGAAGCGACCGTCAACGTCCCTCCCGGCACCACGCGAACTGTCGAGTTCATCGCCGACAATCCGGGCGACTGGCCTTTGCATTGCCATAAGAATCATCACGCCATGAACGCGATGAGTCACACGGTTCCCAATGTCATCGGCGCCAACCAAAGCGGAGTCGCTCAGAAAATCGGCAAGCTGGTTCCTGGTTACATGGCGATGGGCGAAACCGGCATGAGTGGGATGTCGGAAATGGCAGAGATGATGCCCGGCCCGAAAAATACGCTTCCGATGATGACCGGCACCGGCCAGTTCGGACCGATCGAAATGGGTGGCATGTTTACCCTTCTCAAGGTGCGAGACGGCATTACTAGCTATGAAGATCCGGGTTGGTATCAGAATCCACCGGGCACGGTCGCCTCGCCGGTTAAGGTCGCGAAAAACTCTGGAGAACCCTCGCATGACCGCGCCGAGTCTTGAGAGAGCTTTGATGAATGAATGGCACTGATGCTCAGAATGATTTGCTCGCCTTCCTAAGCCGTCCCGAATCCTTTCCCGAGAAGCCGGCAAAAGTCGAGATCCGCCAGACCCATATTTCGATCGTCGCGATCGCCTCGCCTAACGTTTATAAGATCAAGAAACCGCTTGATCTCGGCTTCTTGGATTTTTCTACGCTCGAAAAACGCCGGCATTTCTGCGCGGAAGAGGTGCGGCTCAATCGTCGGCTGACGCACGACGTTTATCTCGGTGTCGTGCCGATCGCGCGCCGCGACGGGTCACTCCATTTCGGAGGCGAGGGGGAGATCGTGGAGTATGCGGTCAGGATGCGCGAGCTGTCGCGCGCAGGATTTCTGCACGAGCGACTGGCGCGCGGGGTGGCGACCGCCCGCGATCTCGAGCGCGTGGCGGCCAGGCTCTGTGACTTTTATCAGGCGCAGAAATCATCGGAGACGATCGCGGAGTGGGGGCGGGTGGCGAAGCTGCGACTGAGCACGGACGAGAATTTCACGCAGACGGAGCGCTTCGTCGGTTCGCTCCTTGGCCGACCTGCGTTCGCCGCCCTTCGCTTTTTCACCGAGCAGGTTTACGAGCGGCACGCAAGCCTCTTTGAGCGGCGCCGGAAAGGAGGTCGCATCCTCGATTGCCATGGTGATCTGCGTTGCGAGCACGTCCATCTCGCGGGTGACGAGATCAACATTTTCGACTGCATTGAATTCAACGAACGGCTACGATTCATCGACGTAGCCAACGATGTCGCGTTCCTCGCGATGGACCTCGATGTCCTTGGTCGGCCCGATCTGGGCGCGGCCTTCCTGCACCACATCTCGAATTTAATGAATGATGCCGAGCTGCTCAGCCTGACGAACTTCTACAAGTGCTACCGCGCCCATGTCCGAGGAAAAGTGGCAGCAATCAAGAGCGCTGAGCCCGAGATCCCGGCTGCCGAGTGCGGTCGGAGCCGTGAGCGCGCCTCGCAACTTTTCCGGCGTGCCCTCGGTTATGCGGTCGCCGGTTCGGATCCGATCGTCATCGTGGTGATGGGGCGGGTGGCCAGCGGCAAGAGCACAGTCGCCCGACTCGCCGGCGAGGCGCTCGGCTGGCCGGTCTTCTCATCAGATCTTGTTCGAAAGGAATTGGCCGGCGTCGCTCCGGAGGTCCGCAGCGATGCAGCAGCTCGGGCGCAGCTTTATTGCGAGTCGATGACGCGCCAGACCTACGACACCCTTCTGCAGAGAGGGATCGAATCTGCCCGTGACAAGGGAGGTGCGATTCTGGACGCGACCTTTGCCAGACGGGTGCAGCGGGATCTGCTGCGCGAGGCGCTTGCGGCCGCGGAAATTTGTTACCGCTTGGTCGAGATCATCGCTTCGGATGAAGAAATCATCGCGCGGCTCCGTCGTCGCGCGGCGAGCCGGGCGGAAGCCTCCGATGCGCGGTTGGAAGATTTTGAGATGTTGCGGGCGCGCAATGAGCCTCTCGACCCGGACGAAGCACATTCTGAAATTGCCAGCCAATCCGATGCCGAGGCGACCCTTGCCGACTTCCTCAAGGCGATCGTCGATTTTGGCGGTTAACCTGCCATCCTGGTGCGGTGTATTACTTGAACCCAGGCCGTCGGTTCGGGCGCGAGCGTGGACGCGCGGAAGCGCGTCCCTCCGGAGGGACATGCTTCCGCATGTCCAGGCTCTGCCATGGCGGTCTCAATTTTACTGATACACCGCACCAGGTTGCGAACGATATGGCAATGAGTTGACGCTTTTCAGCGCCGTCGTAGCCTGCTCACATGCCCATGGCGATCGGCCGGATCACGACGATTTTCGCGCTCTGTCTATCGCTCGGCTTCCACTGGCTGGCTCTGCAATCGATCGCCTGGACTGCGATGCTGGTGGAGAATGTTCGGCACGAACCGCTGAGCGAAGCAGTCGCCCGAACATTCGATGGCAGTCACCCCTGCGATCTCTGCCACGTCGTGACGGAGGGTAAGAAGTCGGAAAGGAAGTCCGAAGTTCTTCCAACGATTGCCAAGATGGATCTCATTTGCACCACGCGGACGCTGAGCTGGCTGCCGCCATGGATGCCCTATGACTACGCGGCGATGCGCGTTTCCATTCCGGAGCGTTCGCTTGCGCCGCCCGCGCCGCCTCCGCGCGCTCTGTTGGGTTAACTAGCGGTCGTTAGTCCTGGCTGCAGCGGGTGTGTACCGAGTTGCAGTCTCACCCAACAATAACCGGGGTTTGTCAGGCCATGGTGCCGACCTATCCCAACTCCTGAGGAGGAATTCTTTTGAAAGCATTGCGGACTTATCTTTTGGCAGGCATGGCCGTCTTGACGGCACTTTTTGCGACCACTCGCCAGGCTTGTGGTCATGGTTTCGCGGGGGCACGGTTTTTTCCGGCGACACTCACGACAGACGATCCCTTTGTCGCGGATGAACTCTCGCTACCCACCTTTAGCACGATTCGGACGCCGGACGATGGCGGCACGCGTGAGATCGACGTTTCAATGGACATCGCCAAACGCATTACGCCGAATTTTGGAATTGAAATTGGCGAGGGCTTCACCTCGCTTAATCCCAGCGACGGCCAGACCGTGACTGGCTTCGACAATCTGGAACTGGGCGCCAAGTATCAACTCCTGGAGAACGACGCGCACGAAGCGATCGTTTCGGTCGGCCTCGATGTGGAAGTAGGTGGCACCGGAGCGCGCTCCGTCGGCTCGGACTCTTTCTCGACCTGGGCGCCCGCGATATTTTTTGGCAAAGGCTTCGGCGATTTGCCGGATAGCGTGCGATTCCTGAAACCGTTCGCCCTCACCGGTCAGCTTGGGGTTGCGTTTCCATCGAGCGCGAGCAGTCGCACGGTCACGGCCGACGAAGCAAGCGGTCTTCGTTCGGTTGATATCGAACAGCATCCGGACTCGCTGGAATGGGGTTTCGCGCTGGAATACAGCCTGATTTATCTGCAATCGCAGGTGAAAGACCTGCACCTCCACGCGCCCTTTGACCGGATGATTCCGCTGGTGGAGTTCGCGCTCGAAACTCCGCTGAACCGCGGGCAGGGGGGCCAGACCACGGGCACGGTCAATCCGGGTGTGCTTTGGGCGGGGCAGCATTGTCAGTTTGGCGTGGAGGCGATCGTCCCAGTCAACCAGCGCACCGGCAACCACGTGGGAGTGATCGCGCAAATGCACTTTTACCTCGACGACATTTTTCCGCACAGCTTTGGTCGTCCGCTCTTCGGAGGGACAAAATGAAGCGAGCGGTCGTGCTCTGCTCGTTCCTCGTTCTGGGTGGCGTGGGCCGGCTCGAAGCCCACGCCTTTCTCCAACACGCCGAGCCGGGAGTGGGAAGCACGGTGCCGAGTTCGCCTAACGAAGTAAAGATCCAGTTCACCGAAGCAGTGGAGCCAGCCCTGAGCAAAATCCAGGTCTTCGCCGCGTCGGGTAAGGAAGTGGACAAAGGCGATGTCCACGCGGACTCGTCCGGTCCGGCGCTGCTCAAGGTTTCGCTTTCGCCACTTGGCCCGGGGACCTACCGGGTCGCCTGGCGCGTCGTCTCGGTCGATACCCATGTGACAAGCGGAAGGTTCACCTTCCAGGTTGGTGGTTAGGCAAGGGAGGAAAAACGAATGCCGGCCAGTTTGCTTGTTATCGCCCGCACGGTCCAGATCGGCGCTTCGCTTCTTTTGGCGGGCATCTTCACCTTCGAGCTAATCGTGCTCGGTCCTGCGAGTCGACGCGCAGGCGACGACTGGCATCGATTCAACCGGCGATTGTTTGGCCTCGCATTTTGGAGTCTCGGGGCAGCGCTTCTCTCCGCTTTGCTCTGGTTCGCCTTCGAGGTTTCCAACATGACGGGCTTGTCGCTTGCGGAGGCTTTCGCCGGCCCCCGCTGGCGAATTGTTCTCTTTGGGACACGGTTCGGGCACGTCTGGCAGTTGCGCCTCGGCTTAATCGCTGGGGCCTTCGCATTGGCGGCGCTGCGGCCCTGGGGTAGCCGGATGCAAACCCCGCTGAGGTTTGCAATGTGGTTGCTCGCGGCAGCACTCCTCGTCTCCCTCGCCTGGATCAGCCACCCGGCGGCCGCCTCCGAACAACCGCTCGGTCTTGTGGGCGATGCATTCCATTTGTCTTCGGCCGGTGCGTGGATCGGCGGCCTGCCCTGCCTTGCAATCTATCTGGCGACAAAACCGGGGGTGCGAGCAGGTCAGGTCCTTCGGCGCTTTTCTGCGCTCAGCCTTTGTTGCGTCAGCGTTCTGATCGTCAGCGGTATTTCAAATGCCTGGTTGGTCGTTGGTTCCGTGAGGGCTCTTTTTACCACCGGTTACGGCGCCCTTTTGCTCACGAAGCTGGCTCTTTTCGCTCTCCTGCTCGGACTTGGTGCGCGGAACCGATTGCGCGTGAGGACGGGGGTTGGTTTGGCAAATCAGCCTGGGGACTTGCTTGCAGAACTACGCCGCGATGTCGCTCGTGAAATTTGCCTCGGAGTCGCCGTCGTTGCAGTCGTCGGTTGGCTGGGAGCTACGCCGCCGCCGCGTCCGGAAAGCGCCGCTGCCGGACGGTCGGCCGCCAAAGCAGCCCGTATTTTTCCCAGGACACAAACACGTGAGCTTGCCGGGCCAATTGGCGGGGAAATCGGGACGAAATTATGGCAATAATTGACAGCGGCTCATTCCGGGCGGTACCTGATCTTTTGGATTCGCAGCAGGAGATCAGTTCATTTTTGACACGACACAGCCGTAAAAGGAAAGACCAAGGGAAAGCGCGAGGGATCGTACTGGTTCTGGCATTCCTGGCTCTCATTCAATCCATCGCGGCGGCCGGTGAGCCGCCGGTGAAGGTCGAGCAGGGCTGGGTGCGCGCGATGCCGCCGTCTTCCGAGGACAGTGCGGCCTACATGACCCTGACGAACAATGGAGACGAGCCACTCCGGCTTACCGGGGCCAAGACACCGATCGCTGGCATGGTGATGCCGATGGTCACGACGAGAGAGATCATAGACGGCAAGGAAGTGATGGGAATGAAAGGGGTCGACGCATTGGTTATCGCGCCACATGGACAGCTTGTCCTTGGGCCCGAGGGTGACCATCTCATGTTGATGGAATTAATAAGTCATCTCAAGGCCGGCGAACTAGTAAAGCTAACTCTCCATTTCGAGCCCGGGAACAAAGAATTGATGATCGAGCTGCCCGTCGCGTTGAGAAAGCCGTGAGACGGCTCTTGATATTGTCGTTCGCCGGCCTGGTCATCCTGGCCGGAATGGCCTTCCTTTGGCTCCGGCCCGGACAAAAATTCGACTCGACTGACCAGCGCCTGGAAATGTTTCCCCATCCGCAGAAGGCTTACGATTTTCAACTTGTCGATCAGGACGACAAGCCGTTCCGCCTCGGTCAACTACGGGGCAAGGCCGTGCTCTTCACGTTTGGCTTTACCCATTGTCCCAACATCTGTCCCACGACGCTCGCCGACTTGGCGGCCGCCTACCGTTCACTGCCGAAGTCGGTGCAGGAGCGCACCTGTGTGCTTTTCATCAGCGTCGATCCGGAAAGGGACAGCCCAAAGGTCTTGAAGGAATACGTGCCGTTCTTTGATGAGCACTTTATCGGGCTGACCGGCAGCGCGCTTCAGATTGCGAAAGCCGCCAAGGAATATGGTGTGATTTACGAGAAACAGTCCGAACCGAACCACGGGGCGAATGATTATAACATCCAGCATTCCACCTACGTCTACGTAATCGGGCCCGACGGAAAGTGGAGGGGCCTCTATCGCCGGGATCAAATCAAAGATCCGGAGCGAATCGCAAATGATGTAAAACAAATGCTCGCCGCCAGTCATGGATGAATCGCAGGCCGAGGCCAGCGATGCCTGCTTGGTGCCCAGGTCGCTCGCACTTTTGCTTTGCCTGCTCTGCCTGTGCTCGACTGCTTGTGACTCGCAATTCAGCCATCGTCGATCGCAGACCGATCCGCTGGTGATTGGCCGCCGCATTTTCCTCGACCAGTGTGCGACTTGTCATGGCAAAGAGGGCCAGGGCCTTGACGGGAAGGTGCCGCCGCTCGCCGCGGCACCCTTTGTGACCGGCCCTCCGACGCGGCTGACTGCTCTCGTCCTGGACGGACTAAGGGGGAGGCAAACGGTCCGCGGATCCGTTTACAGAGGGGTGATGCCGGCCTGGCGCGGCGTGCTGACGAGCCCCGAAATTGCGGCGGTCCTAACCTATGTTCGTCAATCTTGGGGAAACAAAGAGCCGGCTATTTCAAATCAGTTCGTCAGCGGTGTCGGTAATCGGTTTGGAGCGCGTCGCAGTTTCTGGACAGCGGAAGAGCTGCGGGCGCTGCCTGAGGAGAGGAAAGATGGATCGGCCAGTGGAGAAATTGGAACGAAACCGTGACGGAGTCTTATCGGCAAGCACAAGGAGTGATTGGAGAGCATCACCCTTGACGACATTCACGTATAGGAATATAGATTGCCCATGACGCTGGCAGAATTGAAGAAAACCCTTCGTCTTCGCCCCGAAGCGCACTTGCGTTTCGTCCTCCCAAACGGCGAACAGATTCCGCCGCATTTCCATCTCACCGAAGTCGGCCACGTGTCGAAGAAGTTCGTCGATTGCGGCGGCACCTTTCGCGAACGCGAAGCGTGCGTTTTACAAACCTATGTGGCGGAGGATTTCGAACATCGCTTGGAGGCGGGACGTTTTGCCGACATCCTCGACCTCGGACGTTCGATCCTACCCAACGACGCTCTGGAAGTGGAATTGGAATGGGATTGCTGTGTCATCTCGCAATATCCAATCGCATCGGGGCAAGCAGTTGACGGCCGGCTCGAATTCCAACTCGAGGCCAGACACACCGATTGCCTGGCAAAACAAAAGTGCGGCTGCGAGGCGGAGGAACCGGGTGCGTCCGCGGCTTGTTGCCAGGCGGCAGGGCGATGAAGCTGGCCCAAATCTATCAATGCTTCTGCGAGCCGACACGATTGCGCATTTTGCATTTGCTAACGCAGAGCCCCTTGTGCGTGTGCCATTTTCAGGACGTGCTCGGCGAGCCGCAGGTGAAGATTTCCAAACACCTCGCCTATCTGCGCAGTCGCGGCCTCGTGCAAACTAGGCGGAACGGGAATTGGATCATATATTCCCTGCCTTCAAAGCCGTCGCCAGAGCTGGAAATGAACTTAAAGTGTCTTCAGGATTGCACTCAATCGGATGCCGTTTTCCAGAAGGACCTAAAACGCCTGGCACAATTGCAGGCGAGTTGCTGTGAACCGGCCGGCGTTTTTGCAAGGTAAACCAGGCGTCCAGAATCCCATGAGAAACCGGGTCCTATTCATCTGCATTCACAACAGCGCTCGAAGCCAGATGGCCGAAGCGTGGCTGAACCGGATTTGCGGCGACCAGTTTGAGGCACAGAGTGCCGGGCTCGAGTCGTGCACGCTCAATCCTCTCGTCGTCGAGGCGATGGCCGAGGTCGGAATCGACATCTCGCACAAGGGAACACAGCGGGTCGCCGACGTTTTGGAATCGGGAACGGTTTTTGCCTATGTCATCACCGTCTGTGATGAATCCAGTGCCGAAAAATGTCCGATCTTCCCCGGTTCGGCGAAGCGTCTGCATTGGGGTTTCCCGGATCCATCGGTCCTGACCGGTCGGCGCGAGGAAAAGCTGGCCGCGGTGCGTGTGATTCGCGATCAGATTCGCGGGCGGATCGAGGCCTGGTGCGACGAAGTGTGCGTCGCTGCAAGGATCCCCTCAACCCGATGAGTCCGTTGCGTCCCCGGCTGGCGACGATCGCCGATGCGGAAACCATCAATGCGATCTACAACCACTATGTCCGCACCTCGACCGCGACGTTCCAAGTCGAGGACGAAACAACGGAGGAACGGATCGAGGAACTACGAACCCGGCCGGCGAATCAACCGCTCACCGTGCTCGAAGTCGGCGGCGAGATGTTCGGCTGGGGAGCGCTCTCGCCGTTCCGCTCCCGCTGCGCCTATCGCGACACGATCGAGCTAACAATCTACGTGCGCCATGACTGTCATCGACGCGGTTACGGACGGGTCACGGTCCAGGATCTGATCGAACGCGCCCGTTCGTTAGGTTATCACACTATCCTTGCCGCTTCCTGCGAAGAATCTATCGGGAGCATTCGACTCCTCCAGTCGTTAGGCTTTGCCGTGGCCGGCCGCCTGCGCGAGGTCGGCTCAAAGTTTGGCCGCCGCCTGGATGTTGTCTATCTGCAACTCCTGCTCGCCCCGTGAAACCGTCGGGTCAGAAGCGGTAAACGCCTGTAGGGCGGTGACTCGCTGGCTGGGGCGGACCCGACGAAGTTTCGTCAGGCGGCCAAACGACGCGGATAGTTGCGATGCGCTTCTAGTCGGCTTTCGCTGGTCGGATTGGAAATGACGGTGGGACTCTGACCCCGGGCCTGGCGACGAAAGCTGCTCGGGGTGGTTCCAACTCGCCGCTCGAAGGCGCGGCGAAAGGCGTCCGAACTGTTGAAGCCGACACTCTCGGCGATGCTTTCAACCGTAGCGCGCAAACTGAGCAGACGCCGCCTCGCTTCACTCAATCGCAGTTCTTCGACAAAATCCGCCGGTGTACAGTTAAAGATCTGCTTGAAGACTCGGCTCAAATGGCGCGGGCAAAGACAGGCCCGTGCCGCCAGCGTTTCCACCGTTAGCTTTTCGTTAAGGTGCGCGAGAATCCAGGCCGGAAGTTCCGTGACGCGTTCGGTTGGGTCCGACTGAAAATTTACGACCTCAAAATGATCGTCGGGCTCGCCTGGCGGGCGCAGCCGAATCCCCAGCTCCCTTGCCACGGCCCGCGCCGCCTGACTCCCACAATCTTCTTCAATTAGAGCGAGAGTCATCTCGACTCCGGAAGTTCCACCTCCGGAAGTGTAGAAGGGGCCGTCGCGCAAGAACGTGGCGGCATAATTCACCCGCAGTTTCGGAAAGCGTCGCGCTATGTCGCGCGAAAAACGCCAATGAGTCGTCACGTGCCGGCCATCGAGCAATCCACTTTGCGCGAGCGCGTAGATGCCTGTAGAGACCGAGGCAATCCGCCGGGTCCGGTCCGCGCGCTCAGCCAGCCAGGTCGCCACCAGGCGCATCGTCTCCGGCTGCCGCAAACCTTTTCCGCCCGGAATGATGATTGTGTCGAGAGGACCGGCCGAGGCCAGCGTGCTCTCCGCCTTGAACGGCAGCCCCGATTCGGAAACAAATGTCCGGGTCGTCAGGCCAAGAAGAAGGGGCTTGTAACAAGCAGGTCCGCTGCCGTGCTCGCCGGCATGGCGGGCACCGGCCAGAGCCTCGAGCGGGCCCGTAAGATCCAGCGCCGCCACGCCGTCGAAACCAACTATTCCAACCGCCCTCGGAATCAGCTCGTCTGGGTGCGTTGCGCGACGCATCATGACGCAATGCCTCCCAGGGTCTTCCGTGGCGCGGAAAGTAACTGTTCCACATCCAGTAATGCAACATCGGGTCGCAAAACAGCTCAACGAGGTCTGAAAAAGATTGAAAATTATCGCTGGCAAAGGTGATGGCTGCGCCGGTTCAAGAAAACCGTAGCCCCACGGGCGGCGAACTCATGGGTAGGGGTGGCGTCTTGTTTGGAAAAGTGCTGCAGCTACACGTTTTGGCATCCCAAGCTTAAATCAGCTCGGCTTCAAAAAGTACACGAGCAACAAGGATTTCGGCGGCCGCAGACCGCCGCTACAGAAGAAGGCGACTTGGATTGAATTGGAGGTCACGGAGCAAATCTTAACAAGACGAGCTGACACGACGGCTTTTCGCTCCTGGCATCATGGGCGGCTTGACATTGCAGGGGACGACGGGCGACAAGAGGGGCCGATGAATTCGCGTAAACGTCTTTTCTCTGCGGCTCCGGAGGGGACGGCCGTGCTCTTCTTCATTCAGATCTTTGCGACGCTCGGCTTCGCGGTTCTTTATTCGACGCTGGTCCTTTACGCGACGAAGCATCTCCAGCTCTCGGTGAAAGTGGCTACGATGTTGATGGGCGTGTTTGGCGCTTTCAACTACGGCCTGCACTTGTTCGGCGGTTACCTCGGCGGGCGTTTCCTCTCGAACCGGAACCTCTTCGTCGGGGGCATGGCGTCGCAGGTCGTCGGGTGCGCGTGCATTGCGACCGGCTCCCTCGCCATGTTTTACGTCGGCCTCGCCTTCTTCCTAACCGGCAGCGGCCTGAACGTGACCTGCATCAACATGATGCTGACGCAGCGCTTCACCCCGGAGGACCCGCGGCGCGAAGGAGCCTTTCTCTGGAACTACGCGGGCATGAACATCGGATTCTTCGTCGGGTTCGCCGTCGCTGGCTATTTCCAGGGGACCGAGAGCTATGCGAGCCTTTTCATCTTCGCGACGCTCGGCAACTTTGTCGCCATCATCCTCGCCCTCGCCTCGTGGAAGACGCTGACCGACCGCAACACTCCGCTGCTCGAGGCGACCGCGAAGCAGTTTCGGCTGCGGTTGCTTGCCGGCCTTGGGATTCTCCTCGGCTGCGTGCCCGTCGTCTGGTTCATGCTCCAGCGACCCGGCGGGACCGAGAAGATCATCAAGGGGATCTGCGCCGCGGTTGCGGTCACGCTGATCTACCTCACGGTCCGCCACCCGGATCGCCGCGAGCGGCGCAACATGACGGCCTATCTGATTTTGACCATGGGTTCACTGATGTTCTGGTCGCTCTATCAGATGGCGCCAAATGGCCTGATGCTGTTCGCGGTCCACAACGTCAACCTCTTCATTGGCAGGGTGGAGATTCAGCCGCAGTGGATTCAAAACATCAACACGGTCTGCATCGTGGTCGGCGGTCCGATCCTCGCGTCGCTCTTTACCCGGATGCGCGCGCGGGGATGGCGGATCGACATCCCACAGCAGTTTGCGACCTCGCTGCTCCTGATGGCGCTGGGCTTTCTCATTCTCCCGCTGGGCATCAAGCTGGCCGGTATCGACGGCAAAAGTGCGTTCTGGTGGCTGTTCACGAGTTATGTGCTGCAGAGCATCGGTGAGTTGCTCATCTCTCCGATCGGATACGCAATGATCGGCAAGCTCGCCCCGAAGCATTACCAGGGCATCATGATGGGTAGCTGGATGCTCGTGACAGGCTTGGCGTCGCTTTTTGCCGGCGACTTCTCCGGGATGATCCCCAATCCGACCGGCACCACGGCGGCTGCCACCAATGCCGGTTATGCGAAGCTTTTCACCGAGCTTGGTCTCGGTAGTCTCGCCGTGGGTATCGTGCTCGTGGTGCTGATTCCATTCCTGCGCAGTCTGATTACCGACAGGGCCGAGATAACGCCCGAGGAAATGACGGAGGCTACCGTCGTTCCCGGAGTCTGAAAACGCCGCGTGACCAGGGCAATTCACTCAGGACTCTTCGAAAATGAGCTCTGACCCCGACCGGCTCTCGCGGGAGAGCGTCGCGGAGTTCACGCTCAAGGCGGTGGTGGCCGGCGTCGTCCTTGGGGTCGTGTTCGGTGCGGCCAACGCCTACATCGGGCTGAAGGTGGGTATGACCATCACCGCGTCGATCCCGGCGGCGGTGATGACCGTGGTGGCCTTCCGGACACTGGGCCAGCGCTCCACCATCCTCGAAGCCAATATCTCGCAGACCATCGGGTCCGCCTCGACGGCGCTTGCCACTGGCGCGATCTTCACGCTCCCCGCGCTCTTCCTGTGGGGAATCGTGCCGCCCTACATGCAGGTCACCGCCCTCACGTTCCTGGGCGGTGTGCTGGGAATCTCGGCGATGATCCCGCTCCGGCGCATCCTCATCGTGGATGCCCACGAGGAACTTCCCTACCCGGAGGGCACAGCGTGCGCCGAAGTGCTGCGCGCGACCGAGAGCGGGGCGCAGCACGGTGCATGGATTTTCTGGGGGATGGCGCTGGGCGGGGCCGTGAAGCTCGGCCTGTCCGCGGGCTTCCTCATTCCCTCCACCGTCTCGGCGGCGGTACCACTGCTGCCCAAGGCCGAGATCGCTTTCGAGCTCGCGCCAGCGCTCCTGGCGGTTGGTTACATCCTTGGTTACCGTCAATCCGGCGTATTAGTTGCGGGTTCCATCGTGTCAGCGCTGGCACTCACGCCGCTCATCGCCATTGTGGGCACGCATCTTGGCAGGCCCCTGGCGCCGGAACCGACGAGGCTCGTGTCCGCCATGACTTCCGTGGAGATATGGAGTCGTTACGTGCGGTACATCGGCGCGGGCGCAGTCGCCACTGCGGGGATCCTCACCGTCGTGGCAGGCATGCCTACCATGTGGGGAGCTCTGTCGGCGGTGTTCAAGGGGATCGCGCGATCCCGCTCGGAGGGAGCAGACGCGGTAATTGCCGAGCCCGACCGCGACATGCCGCCCCTCGTGATCGTGTTGGGTGTCGCCTTCGTCATCGTAGTGGCGGCGCTTGTTCCCGGTGTGTTCGGCGGCGCGCTCGGGCCGCTGCAACGCGCCATTTGCGCGGCGGGCGTCGGGTTCTTCGGGCTTCTCTTCGTTGCGGTGGCAGCGCGTATCGTGGGCATCGTGGGGGTGTCATCACAGCCCACATCGGGGATTACGCTGGTGACGCTCCTGGGCGTAGCCACGGTGTTCGCCTATGAGGGCTGGACCGGGCCCGGTGCCATGGCGGCGGTGCTCACGGTGGGTACCGTGGTGGCCATCGCTGCCTCCAAGGCCGGCGACATCAGCCAGGATCTCAAGACCGGCTGGTTGTTGGGCGCCACGCCAGCCAAACAGCAGCTCGGCCAGTACATCGGCGCGGCAGTAGCGTGCTGGGCGGTGGCGGCCGTGATCATCCTGCTGGGCAAGACCTACACGTTTGGCTCGCCCGAGGTCCCGGCGCCGCAGGCGACCCTCATGAAGACCATCATCGAGGGCGTGCTCGCCGGCTCGCTGCCCTGGTCGCTGGTAGGCACCGGCGCGGGCGTGGCCATCTCGGCCATGCTGTGCGGCGTCAGCGGGCTGGCCTTTGCCATCGGCGTCTACCTGCCGCTCTCGTCCATGCTGGCGATCTATGCAGGCGGGTGCGTTCGGCTACTGGTGGAGCGGAGACGCGCCGGCCGGGTCGGTGAGGCGAAGAGCGATCCCGGGATCCTGGCGGCCTCGGGCTTCGTGGCCGGCGAGGGGCTCGCTGGTGTGTTCATCGCCTTCCTGGCGTTCGAGAAATTGATCCCAAAGACGAAGCCGCCGCTGGTGGGCGGCGTCCCGGGTGAGGTGCTCACCCTGCTGGTCGCCCTTGGGCTGTGCGCGTTCCTCTACGTGGCTGGACGGAAGGAGGAAGTGGAAGCGATCTGAGGTCGACGCGGGCTGCCGCGCCGACCGGCGACCGTGCCTTCGCCCCTCTGATTTCAGGCGCCGGTCGCGTCTGTCTTTTCGTCCAACTGCTTGAGCAGGACCTGGAAACGAGGGTCGGCACGCAAGGATACGAGGTCCGTGTCGTTGCGCATCCAGGCTGCGCTGACCATGCCGTGCCCAACCGCTCGCTCGAGGAAGCCGATGGCCTCCTCCGTTTCGCCGAGGTTCGCGAAATTGCAGGCCACGTTGTAAAGTAAGACGGAATCGTCCGGATTCATTTCCAGCGCGCGCTTGAGCCAGCGTTTGGCCCGCTCTACCTCCCCAAGGACGAGCAACGACCCCGCACCCAGGTGCAGGGCCCGCGCATCGTCCGGATTCCACTCGAGGTGCTTCTCCAGGACGCGGACCGCGTCCCGGGCCTCGCTGATCGCTTCTTCCATCCGTCCCCTGCCGCGCAGGATCTGGACTCGCAGGCAGCGCGACTGGTAATCGGCCGGTTCGACTTCCGCTGCCTTCCGGAATAATTCCGCCGCCATCTCCAGGTCACCCTGATGAAACCGGGCGCGGGCGTGATAGTAGTAGGCTTGGAACAGGCGGGGATTAAGTTCGATTGCCTTGTTGAACTCAGCCTCGACCGCTTCGAATTCGTCCGAAATAAGGAGGGCGAGGCCTCTGGAGGCATGCGCTTCGGCGAGATTGGGATCGAGCTCCAGCGCGCGCTGGCTCGCCTTTCTCGCTTCTTCCCGATAACTGGCGATTGGATCCTCATACATGATGAGCAACGAGAAACAATCGGCGTAGCCGGCCCAGGCGAGGGCGAAATCAGGGTCCAGGTCGATGGCGTGACGAAACATCTGGCGCGCATAGTCAATGTCGATCTTATGAAAGCGACTGATGAACTGCCGCCCGCGAAGGTAGTAATCGTAGGCGGTCGCATCGCTGCTCGAAGTCGTCTTGAGCGCCGATCGCTGCACGGGAGTGATCGATTCGAGCAGGGTCTCGGCGATACTTTTCGCGATCTCATCCTGGATGACGAAGACGTCCTTTAGCTCCCGGTCGAAGCTCTTGCTCCAGAGGTGGTAACCGTTGGACACAGCCACCAACTGGGCCGTGATGCGCAGGTGATTGTTGGACTTGCGAACGCTTCCCTCGAGCACCGATTTGACCCCGAGGTCCGCGCCGATGCGGCGGACGTCGCCGCCGCTTCCCTGATACTCAAACGACGAGGATCGCGCCATCACCCGGAGTTGCGGGATGTTGCAGAGCGCGTTGAGGATCTCTTCCGCGACCCCTTCGCAAAAATAACCCTGGTCGCGCTCGGGACTCATGTCGGCGAACGGCAGCACGGCAACGGAGGGCCGGTCGCCTTCCTCGGTAGAAAGACGCGGCAGGTTGGCGGTGAGGCGAATTCCGTGCCGGGTGAGGTCGAAAAACCAGGCGAGAACCACGACAATCGGAAAGCCGATGATGACCAATACGATGAGCCGGGACATGAGCCATTCGGGAAGGTGAAGCGGTCCGAAAGTGACTTCACCAACCTGAAGCAGCACCCAGCTGGCGACCGCGTAGGTCGCAACCACGGCGTAAACGTGGCGCCGCTTCAGTTCACGTGAGAACTGAGCCCAACTAAAAGGCGCGTGCTTTTTCTTTTCAGACATAACGAACCCAAGCTCGCAACCATACGGTAATTATTTCTTCGGCGGGCAACATCAAATTGCGTTCAGCCGTTGGGGACCACCGGCGATGGTCGATCGGGTAAACCTAAGGCCACTTGATCGAGGGCGATGTCCAGCCAGATATAGCCGTTTGCGCAGAACCTGGTCCGCAAAACAGAGCCCGAACCCGTGAAACGGCACGTGTCTCGGCCATTCAGAGTGTTCCAACTCCGGAAGCGGTAGCGCGACTTCCTCGACTTTCGCTCAGGATGACAACGGGGAACGAGTTGTCACTTCATCCGATCGAATGTGCGCTGGAGAATCTCCTGGTCGCTGGGGTTGCCAAGCTTCTCGCGCGTCGTGTCGATCCACCTTTTCTCGAGCGCGTTCTTGGTCGGGCGATCATTTTGGTAGAAGACGCCGAAGACGCCGGGGAACGGAATCTGCGCCAGCTTGTAGGCGGCAAGCTCGTCGGTGACGTCGTGGCGGAGTTCGTCCTCGGGCGTGTTGTCGTATTTTTTCTCATCGATCACCTCGAAGGCACCGCCTTTGCGCGGGTTTGCATTGTCGAAGGCGCCGGGGAAAAACTCGACGCACTCACTCAGGCATTCGATGACGCTAAAGCCGGGGTGATCCATCGCGCGCTCGATCATCTGGATCATGTGGTTGACCTGGCTGGCGTGGGTCCGCGCGACGAAGGTGGCGCCGCTCGCGACGAGTTTCTTCATCGCGTTGACCGGTTGGTCGATCGCGCCCTGCGGGTCGGTTTTGCTTTTGAACCCGATCGGCGAAGTGGGCGAGGTCTGCTTTTTCGTCAGGCCATAGACGAAGTTGTCCATGATGACGTATGTCATGTTGATGTTCTTGCGTGCGCCGTGATCGAGGTGATTGCCTCCAATGGAGAAGCCGTCGCCGTCGCCGCCGAACAGAAAGACGTGCAGATCGGGCCGGGCGAGGCTGATGCCGCTGGCGAGCGGGACGGCACGTCCATGGATGAAATGGGCCCCATGGCCGTTCACGAAATAAGGAAAGCGCGAGGAGCAGCCGATGCCGGCGAGGGTGACGATTTTCTCGTGCTCGATCTGGCGTTTCTCGAGGACTTTGTAATAGGAGGCGAGAACGGCGAAATCGCCGCAACCGGGACACCACGTTGGGTGATCGGCAGTGATGGCTTTCTTGGTGAGTTTCTCGCGGGGTGGTTCAGCGGTCAGTGTGTCTGTGCTCATTTTGGAATTCGTTAGTGAGAATTGTTTGGCGCGAGACTAGGCAGTGGAATCCTTGGACTTGCTCGGGATCGCCGCTTCGTAGGTCTCGGGCCGGGTCGGCGTGGTATCGCCGGCGTGATCGACGGCGGTGGAAACCTCTGCTTCAGCGCGCGCCGTGGCGACGGCGACGGACGGGACATCGGTGGTCTTGTCGGCTCCGTTGCGCGAGGCCGGTGGGAAGACTTTGCCTTCGAAGACGCGCCCGAGGATTTCCTTCACCCGGAAAGTGAGGCCGTCGGTCTTGGTGAGGCTCGAGATTTTCGGCTCGCAATAGCGGGCGCGCAGAATGGTGGCGAGTTGACCGAAGCCGTAAACGCCCTCGTCGTTCATCTCGACGACCACGATGCGTTTGAATTTCGCGAAGATTTTCTCGAGGCCGTTCGGCAACGGATGGACATGACGAAGGTGGATCGCGCCGAGGTTTTCGCCATGGCGCCGGCCGCGTTTTACGGCGTCGTGGATCGGGCCGTAGGTAGAGCCCCAGCCGACGAGCAGGACGTCGCCTTTGGTATCGCCGTAAATTTCCGGGACCGGAATTTCCTCGGCGAGCTGGCGTAATTTGTTGCGACGCTTGGCCGTCATAGCCATATGCAGTTTCGGGCTGCCGGTGGGATGGCCCCACTCGTCGTGCTCGAGGCCGCTGATGAGTGGATATTTGCCATCGCGAATCGGCGTGCCGGGCGGCGCGTGGTGCGTGATCTTGTCGAGGGCGTAGGGCTTGTGGCTGTCGACCGGTGTCAGGTCCGGCTTCGATTCCAGCATCAAATCGGCGAGCTTCGGTTCTTCGAAGGCCTCGATGCGAGTGGCGAGCGAGGTATCGCTGAGAATGAACACCGGCGTGCTGTATTTGCGGGCAATGCGCGCGGCTTCGATCGCGATGTAGAAGCAATCTTCGACCGTTTCGGCAGCGAGGACGACGCGCGGGCTGTCGCCATGGCCACCATAGATCGCCTGGAAAAGGTCGCTTTGTTCGACGTTGGTGGGGAGGCCGGTACTCGGTCCGCCGCGCTGGACGTTAATGATCAGGAGCGGGATTTCGGCCATCGAGGACCAGCCGATGGCTTCGGTCTTGAGTGAGATGCCGGGTCCGGCGCTGCCGGTGACGGCGAGGTTGCCGGAATAGGAAAAGCCGAGCGCGATCGAGACCGCGGCTAGCTCGTCCTCAGCCTGGACAAAGAGACCACCATATTTCGGCAGTTCACGCCGCAGCGTTTCCATGACGGAAGACCACGGAGTGATCGGGTAGCCTGCTCCGTAGCGCACGCCGGCGGCGATCAACCCGTAGGCGAGGGCCTGATTGCCATCCATCGTGATCTGCTCGGGCGCACCCGGCTTTTTCGCGATGTGCTCAAATTGGTATTGGTGCGAGAGAACTTTCCCGACCGGGTAGGCGTAGCCGGCCTGGAACGCCATCAGCGCGGTGTTGACGATGCTCTCGTCTTTGCCGGCGAATTTTTCGCTGATGATCTTTTTCATCTTCTCGACATCGAGATGAAAAATTTTCGAGATCAGGCCGAGGACGAAGATATTTTTGCCCTTGTCCTTGGCCGTGCCGCCCAGCGCCTCGACCGTCAGGCCGGTGATGGGCACGCCGACGTATACGAAGCGTTTGTCGTCGAGATTCGGCTCGACGTTATCGGAATCATAAAGCAGGACGCCGCCTTCCCTCAGGAAGTCGATGTGGTCCTGGTAGCTGTGTTGATAAAAGGCGACGAGGAAATCGGCTTCGTCGCCGGCGGAGAGGACTTCGCCCGACCCGATGCGGACCTGAAAGATCGACGGCCCGCCCGAGATCGTGGCGGGAATCGTCATGTAGGTCATGACGTCCTGATCACTCCGGCCGGCGAGGCGGGCGAGGAAGGCGCCGGCGCTTTGAATGCCGTCCTGCGAGTTGCCGGCGAGCCGAATGACGGCGTCGTTGATGTTTTCGGGACGAAGATCGGCGCGCTCGGAAGCGCCAGTTGGCGGGATGGTTTCGGGCGAGCCAGGAGTAGGATTCACGGAGCGAGAGAAGTGGTCGTTAATATGATCAGTGTAGCCTGGTACTCTTAGGCAAAGATGCCCAAATTGCCAGTCCGGATTCCTGACCGCGAGGACGGCGCCAGACCGACTTCCGCTTGCCGGAACAATCGCCCTGCCCGTCAGTGAGGGCCAATGGCCGGACTCGTCGTTAAACCACGCGCGCGGATTTTCCACGGACACGACTGGGTGTTCAGCGGAGAAGTTCTGAAGGTTTTTGGCCAGCCTAACGACGGCGATGTCATCTCGCTCAAGGACGGTAGGGATCATTTGATCGGGAGCGCGATCTACAACTCGAAGTCGCAGATCGTGGCGCGCCGGTTCTCGCGCCGGAAGCAGGAACTCGACCTCGATTTTTTCCAGCGCCGAATCGCGCAGGCGATCGAGTACCGGGCGCGGCGCGCGATCAATCCACGTCTCTGCCGGCTCGTCTGGAGCGAGAGTGACGGACTCCCCGGCATGATCGTCGATCGCTACGGAGACCATCTGGTTTTGCAAACGCTCACTCTCGCGATGGACCAGCGAAAGGAGTTGATCGTCAGGGCGCTGGAAGGTAGCGCAAGCTTCCAGCTCGCCGCCAATCTCGACGCAAGCTGGAAGCTCGCGCTACCTTCAATCATCGAGCGCAACGATGCGCCGGTCCGTCGCGCGGAAGGAATGGAATTGCGCAGCGGAACGTTGCGGGGCACTGCGCCAGGCGACGTCGAGATCGAAGTGGCCGGTTTAAAATTGCAGATCGACCTCCTGCATTCGCAGAAGACCGGCTTTTATCTCGATCAATTGCCGAACTACGAACTGGTCGCGCAACATGCGAAAGGACGGCGAGTGCTCGATTGTTTCACCAGCCAGGGCGGATTTGCGCTCGCCTGCGCGCGCGCCGGGGCGAGCGAGGTCACAGGCGTGGAAGTCGGCGCGGAGAGTATGCGCGCGGCGAAGGAAAATGCAGCGCGAAACCAGCTCGAAGTGCGCTGGGTTGAGCAGGACGTCTTCCAGTTTCTCCGCGGCGCCGAAACGTCCGACGAACGCTTCGACCTGATCGTTCTCGATCCTCCTTCCTTCACGAAAACCAAGGGCGGCCTGCACGACGCCATGCGCGGTTACAAGGAATTGCACGTCCGCGCTTTCAAGCTCCTTTCGCCTAACGGATTGCTCGCCACCTTTTCCTGTTCGCATCATGTCGGGACGGAAGCCTTCGAGAAAATGACGGCCGACGCGCTGGTCGATGCGCGACGCTCCGCCCGCCGGTTGCGCCGTTTCGAGCAGGCACTCGATCATCCCGTCCTGCCGACCATTCCGGAGACGGAATATTTTCGCGGCCTGCTTCTCGAGATGATGCCCGGCCGTTAGGCGAGACCGATCGTTTTTCTCCTCTTCGTGCTCCAATCCAAAGGCACGCGCCAGCGCGCGTGCAAGACATGCAGAAGCATGTCCCTCCGTTAAGAAGCTCGGTCGCGACGGTGTTGAATGATCGGGGAAGTTCTGATTTTGCGGTGAAAATTCTGGCAATCTTAGCGGGCCCATTTATTATCCACGGCGTAGCGTCCGCCGAACAAACGCCATGCCCGAACGCATCCGTCCGATCGAACAAATGTTGGAACTCAACGAAGACGACGGTGTCAGCACCGAGCACCTCGATTCCCAGGTACAAAAAGCGCAGGAGCAACTGCTCCAGCTGAAACGCCAGCAGGAACAAATCGAAAAACAAAAGCGCGAGCTCGAAGAACTCAGCCGACGCCAGGAAGAACTCGAGCACGGCCGGGCCGAGATGACCGATAAACTGACGCGCGCGCTCGTTGTCCTGGAGCGCGAGGCCTACGACGCGCAGAAAAAAATGGAGCAGCTCCGGGCCACGCGCGAAAGCTTCGGGCAGCATCTCGAGTTGCTCGAGGCAATCGATCCGCGCACCTGGAACCCGGTCGACCTGAACAAGGAACTCAGTCGTGCCCTGAGCACGGTGGACGATGCGCGGGCGGAATACAGCCAGCAGCGCAGCCGCCTCCAGGCCGCGGCTGACGAAAACGAAAACGTGGCTTTGCCCGAAACCAGTGCCGGCTTCGAGAACAGCGGCAACCTGGCGCATTCTTTCGGGCAATGGCTCCGGATTGGTTTTGCCTTCACCCTGCCGCTGATCGTCTTCGGGCTGATCGCGCTTTTCGTCTTCTTTTGGCTGACCGGCCCGGCTCGTTAGGCGCGCATGGCTCGACGACGCGTTTCATCCAACACGCCGCTGAATCAAAAGCAGCTGGAGCTCGCCCGACTCGAGGAGAAGCTGCGCAAGCAGATGGACGATCTGCAGCGCATGATCGAGGAAGCGCCGCGCGTCGCCGCAGAAAAATCACGCCGTCAACGGGAGGAACTTTTGCAGCGGGCCAATGAGGGCCGCGAGCGTCTCGATGTCTCAATCGCGCTGCAGGACAAGCGTTTCAGCGAAGGCAATTGGCAAAGCCGCCGCCCGCGTTCGCTCCGCAAGCAGCGCAGTGAAGGCCGGCTCATCTTTCTCGTGCTCGTGATCGCGCTCGCGGTGGCGGTGATTTGGATCGCAACGCATCTGAATTTCTAGAAACGCCGCGCGTCCCTCGATATGGCGGGGAAAAACAGCGCGCCAAATGACGAAATCAGAAGGACGAATGTCGTTCGAACTTCTTCATTTTCCCGCTTTCTTGTAGGATGTCCGCGTCCGATCTCGATGTTGCCTACATCGCCCGTCTCGCCCGTCTCGACCTGACGGCGGAGGAAATCGCACTTTTCCAAACGCAGCTCGCTCAGGTGTTGGAACACGCGGCGAAACTGGCCGAGGTCGACCTCGAGGGTATCGAAGCAGCCGCCCACGCCTTCCCGATTTTCGATGTCCTGCGTGAGGATGAAGCGCGGCCCGGTCTGACGCAGGAGGAAGCATTGCGGAATGCGCCTCGCTCCGCCAGAGGCCTCTTTATCGTCCCCAAGGTAATCGAATGACCAAGGCTGAGCTGCCCCGCCTGACGATCGTCGAGCTGCAAAAAGTGCTGCGCAATCGGGAAGTGTCGCCCCGCGAAGTGCTGGTAGCATTACACGAGCGAATTGAGACGCTCGACCCGAAAATCGACGCCTATCTTTCGCGCGACCTCGACGCCGCGATCGACGCCGCCGACAAGTGCGACGTCAACCTGTCGTTAGGTGGAATCCCGCTTGCGATCAAGGATGTGATCAGCGTCGAGGGACAACCATGCACCTGCGCTTCGAAAATTCTGCGGAACTATCGCGCGATGTTTGACGCCACGGTCATCCAGAGGTTGAAAGCCGCCGGCGCGATCCCGTACGGCCGAACCAACATGGACGAGTTCGCTATGGGTTCCTCAACCGAGAACTCAAGCGCGAAGCCAACCCGCAATCCCTGGGACCAGGCGCGCATCCCGGGCGGCTCGAGCGGTGGATCGGCCGCGGCGGTGGCGGCGGACGAAGCAATCGCGTCGCTAGGCTCGGACACCGGCGGATCGATCCGGCAACCGGCCGCGCTCAGTGGTGTGGTCGGGCTCAAGCCGACCTATGGCCGCGTCTCGCGTTATGGACTGGTCGCCTTCGCGTCCTCGCTCGATCAGATCGGTCCCCTGACAAAAACTGTGCGCGATGCGGCGCTCCTCCTCCAAGTCATGGCGGGCGCCGATCCGAACGACTCGACCTCGCTCAAGGCGCCGGTTCCGAATTATGATGCGGCCCTTGAAACCGACCTGCGCGGAGTCCGGCTTGGGCTGCCGAAGGAGTATTTGATCGACGGTATCGATCCCCAGATCCGGGCCGCGATCGAAGCTGCGGTCGCGCAGTTCGGTTCGTTAGGCGCAGAGATTCTTGAGGTTTCGTTGCCGCACACCGATTACGCGATCGACGCCTATTACATCATCGCCACGGCGGAGGCGTCGACCAACCTCGCGCGCTTCGACGGCGTCCGTTACGGCTACCGGGCTGAGAATCCGCAGAGCCTGCTTGATCATTACGGCCGCACACGCGCGGAAGGTTTCGGCGCGGAAGTGAAACGGCGCATCATCCTCGGCACCTACGTTCTCAGCTCCGGCTATTACGACGCCTATTATCTCCGCGCCCAGAAGATGCGAACACTCATCCGACAGGATTTCGCGCGCGCCTTTGAAAAAGTAGATGCGCTCATCTCGCCGACGACGCCCGAGCCAGCCTTCAGGATCGGCGAGCGTTCGACGGATCCGTTGCGCATGTATCTGGCCGACATCTTTACTAATGCGGCCAATCTGGCGGGGATCTGCGCGATCAGCATCCCGTGCGGATTTGCCAACACGGCTGAGGGCGAACTCCCGATCGGGCTGCAAATTCTCGGCCCGGCCCTCGAGGAGGCACGCATCCTCCAGATCGCCCACGGCTACGAGCAAAGCACCGATTGGCATCAGCGCCGACCGCGCAGCTTGTCATCCTGAGCCGCGAAAACGGCGAAGGACCTCACATCTGCTCGGAAGTTCCTCGTTTACCACACAACAAGGCAACCGGAGCGGTCCTGCGGTTGGCGGAGGCCCCCTGGATTTTGCGAGATCCTTCGCCGTGCTGCGCCAGCGCAGGATGACAAATTTTTGCGACGCGCGATTCGTTAGGCGGCGGCAGCCGCCAGTTGGGCGTCGCGCCGCCGGACGATGATCAAGGTCACAAACGCGGCGACGGCACAGACGATCGCACCCACCGCCATGGTAGCCGCCGTTCCAAAGTAATGCGCGACCGCACCCGCCTCGAGGCTGCCAAAGGGAATCATCCCGCCAAAAATGAGAGCCCAGATTCCCATCACCCGCCCTCGCATCTCGTCCGCCACAATCGTCTGCACAGTGGTATTGGAGGTGGAGAAAAAGAGCATCATGCCAAAGCCCGCGCCGGCCAGGCAGAGCATCGCGATCGTCAGGCTGCGATTGAAGGAGAAGATCAGCAGCATCGCGGAGAAAAGCCAGACGCCGCCGAAAGCGAGGGTACGCGGGGAAAAGCTGGTGCCAAAGGTGGCGGTGGTGAGGGCGCCGATGAGCGCGCCCACTCCACTCGCGCCGAGCAGAAAGCCGTAGCCTTGTTCGCCAACATGCAAAATGTCGCGCGCAAAGGCCGGCATGAGGACCGAGTAAGACCAGCCGAAAATTCCGACGATGGCGAAGAGCGCGAAGATGGTTCGGACCCGAACATGGTTCCAGACATAGCTGAAGCCCTCGAGCGCCTGAGCGAGCGCGCCGCCCATTGCGGCCCTCGGGGCACGCGGCGGCAGGCGCATCATGATAAGGCCGGCAATGACGGCGAGGAAGCTCACACCGTCGACGAAAAAGCAAAGCGCTATGCCGACCTTCGCCATCAGAAGACCCGCCACCGCCGGGCCGATGATGCGCGCGCCGTTGAACATCGCGCTGTTGAGCGAGATCGCGTTCATCAAGTCTTCGCGGCTCGCAATTTCAACCACGAACGATTGCCGTGCCGGCATGTCAAAAGCCATGGCCACCCCGCCGAAAAGCCCCAGCACAATGATCTCCCATGGCCGAATGATTTTCGCCCCGACGAGACCGGCCATGACGAAGGAGAGGATCATCATCGCGATTTGGGTGCAAATGAGGACGGAGCGCTTCGGGAAGTGATCCGCCGCCCAGCCACCCCAGGTCGAGAAGACCAGCATCGGCGCGGTGCCGGCGGCGGCAACGATGCCCAACAATGCCTTGGATCCAGTCAGTTGGTAGACGAGCCAGCCCTGCGCGGTGTTCGTCATCCAGGTACCGATGAGGGACACGAGCTGACCGGAAAAATAGAGCCGGTAATTGCGATATTTGAAGGCAGCGAACGTCCGGCGCCACGAAACCTCGCCAGTCGCGACCCGGCGCGGGCGACCGGTCAGGTCTTCCGGCACGTCGGCGGTGCGTTCGATCTCGTCCGTGGACTTCATGGCAGCGGTGGAATGGAGCAAATTTCCTCGTCTGCTTTCGTTGCGAAACCAAGTGAAGAATTTTCACCTAACGAAATGGATCGAGCCTGGGCCGCTGGCTGACCTGGTCAGAAATCGATCGGAACGACGCCCAAACCGGCGTGCTCCGAGACCGCCCCCCCGCACCGTGGACGCTCGGCCTTCGCACAAATACGGGATCTGGTCTAAGCTTGGGCAGCGGCTGGAGTTCCGGGCGCGGAAATTGGGATGAAGGAGTGGTCGTCTGTATGACGAGGCGAAACACAGAGATCTCGAATGATGATGAATCAGTTCGAGAGAAAATGCCTCCCATTTTGGCGTGGCCTCTGCAAGGCACGGCAGCGCCCTCCGATAACTCAAAGACCCTGGAGGAAATGATGCCGCTCGTCTACGAAGAGCTGCGCCGGCTTGCCGCGGGTTACCTGCGAAATGAGCGACCGGACCATACCTTGCAACGCACTGCTCTGGTGCACGAAGCCTATCTCCGGCTGGTTGCTCAGGGACGGATCTCCTGGGCAAATCCCGCTCATTTACTCGCCATTTTTGCGCGCCTCATGCGCCAGACCCTGACGAACCACGCCGTCGCCCGGACGCGAACGAAACGTGGTGGCGCTGATCCGACCGAGGCCATTCTTGAATTTTATGAGCGGAACGAGGTCGACGTCGCCGCGGTCGACGAAGCCCTGCGGGAGTTGGAGGCTCTCGATCCGCGGCAGGGACAGATTGTAGAGCTGCGCTTTTTTGGCGGCCTAACGATCGAAGAGATCTCCACTTTGCTCGATATTTCGCCTGCTACGGTGAAGCGCGAATGGGCGGTGGCAAAGTTGTGGCTGCGCAAAACTTTGTCTCAACCCAGTTGATATCCTTGTTTTTGATTCCTGTAACCTGCAAACGATGGCTGGGTGTGACGAATAGCTGAATATGAATCAAGAACGCTGGCGACGCCTGAAAGAAATTGTGGCGAATGCTTTGGAGGAAGACTCCCCGGTGGCGCGCACCGCTCTTCTCGCCCACGAATGCGCAGATGATCCCAGCTTGCTCAGAGAAGCGGAATCATTCCTCGCCGATGCCGATGCGGTCGCAGCCGGGGATGACAATGATCGGCTGGAGGAATGCGCCGCGGCCGCGAGCGCGGCCGTGCGTGGTGACAAGGTTTTCATGGCCGGCCGACGAGTCGGCGCCTACGTGATCGTACGGGAGTTGGGTCATGGCGGCATGGCCACGGTCTACCTTGCAGCTCGCGCTGACGGATACTTTGAGAAAGAAGTAGCGATAAAGCTGCTGAAATTGGACGGCGGCGGCACCACGGAACTCATCGGTCGCTTCCGCGCAGAACGCGAAGTCCTTGCCTCCCTCGATCATCCCAACATCGCTGGTCTCTTCGATGCCGGAGCGACTGAGGAAGGAACACCCTACTTTGTCATGGAGTACGTCCATGGGACGCCTGTGACCAGTTATGTTCGCCAGAAGAACCTGTCGATCCCAGAACGACTTGCGCTCTTTCTAAAAATCTGCGCCGCGGTCGAAGCAGCTCATCGGAGACGGGTGGTTCATCGCGATCTGAAACGGAACAACATTCTCGTGACTGAAGAGGGAGAACCGAAGTTGCTCGACTTTGGCATCGCCAAGCTGCTGGAGGACAATCCCCTCATCGTCACCAGTGAGGGCCACCAAAGACTAACTCCAATTTCTGCTTCGCCTGAGCAGGCGCGGGGCGAAGAAGTCACTCCCGCGAGCGACATCTATGCCCTAGGGACGTTGCTTTATGAGATGCTGACCGGACAAACGCCGCATCGATTTTCTAACGCGCATCCCGGGTTAGACGAAGTAGAGCGCGTGGTTTGTGAGGAGCATCCTGTTCTGCCGAGCCTTGCGACCGACGATCTCGAAGCCCAGCGCGCCCTGCGCGGTGACCTGGACGCCATTGTCCTAAGAGCGATGCGCAAGAATCCTTTCGAACGCTATGCATCGGTGGCTGACTTGGAGCACGACGTCCGGCATTATCTGGCGGGAGAGCCCGTCCAAGCTCGGTCAAACACGCTCCCTTATCGGATGCTGCGGTTCGCTGGCCGCCACAAATACTCCTTCGCCCGCTTCCTACTCACGGTGGCGGTCATTGCAGCTATCGCGGGCCTCGGCTTCCTTTTCATTCATCATCCCTCGACGCCCGTTACGGAAGGGCCTCCGATTCACCCATCCACAGAAATTTCGCCCAGAAGCATCGCGGTCCTGCCTTTTGATGACTTTGGCGCACCCGGTGGCAACAGTTACTTTGCCGACGGTGTGCAGGACGATATTCTGACCAATCTGGCTAAGGCGGAAGACCTGAAGGTTATCAGCCGATCAGGAGTCTCGGCATACCGGAAAGGGCCTCGGGATGTGCGTGCGATTCGTCAGGTCCTGGGAGTGGCCTACGTTTTGGAAGGAAGCGTGAGACGGCGAAACGACCGGGTACGTGTGAATGTGCAGTTGATCGATACCAGTTCCGACGTTCAAGTTTGGGCGGAACAATACGATCGCAAGCTGGATGATCTCTTTGCGCTCCAGAGCGATCTTTCGCAAGCGGTTGTTGCTCAGTTGAAGGGCAGGTTATCTGCCCGGGAGAAGGCGGCTATTGAGAGTCGCCCGACAGCAGACGTGAAAGCTTATGACCTGTATTTGCAGGCCCGGGCGTCTTTCTTTGAATATCAATATGAAAACGCGATCAAGTTACTGAACGAGGCAATTGCGCGTGATCCTACATTTGTCCTCGCCTACTGTTTGCTGACTGACGCGGAGCTTTATTTTTACCGTTTCGGGGGCGACCAGTCTCCAGACCACCTGGAGAAGGCCAGGGTTGCGGCCGAGACTGCCCTGCGCCTGGCGCCAAATCTTCCTGAGAGCCACCTGGCTCAGGCCCAATACTATTACAACGGCCTTCGCGACTATGAAAAGGCGCAGGCCGAGTTGGCGACCGCTCCGCCGTCACCGGCGGATCGGGCGAAGTTCTTTGACCTGACCGCACTGACGGAGCGGCGCCTCGGACATTGGAAGGAGGCTCTGCGCGATGGAGAAAAGGCGTGGGAACTGGATCCACACGACCCATTTATCGCCACGGAAGTGATTCAGACCTACATGTCGTTGCGCAGATACGCGGAGGCCGAGAAGCTCGCTCAGAAGGCAATCACCCTCATCAAAACTCGCACGGCTCCGTTTTGGTCTCTCAAGGCCGAATGTGTGCTGGCGCAGGGCGACGCCAAACGAGCAGGAGCGGTCTTCGAGGCTGCTCCGCCGGATATCAGTAACAAACACGTCATGCTCGCTCGCATCGCATTTTTTCAGCGCGATTTTGCGAGGGCCAAGGGCGAGATTGAAGCAGCCCGCAAGGCCCCGATGTCGCCGATATGGGAGTATCTGGATCTATTGTCTGGCACGATTGCCCGCGTCGAGGGAGATGCCCTTGGTGCGTATCAGGACTTTGAGAAGGCTCGTGTGACTCTGGAGGCGGCGGTCAAGAAACAATCCAGCAACCCAGCGGTCCTCGCCAACCTCGCCTGGGCCTATGCCGGGTTGGGTCGCAAGGAAGACGCCCTGCGCACAAGTCAACAGTCGGTGCAACTCATCCCGAGCTGGCGCGACGCGATGGAAGGCCCGGCCTATGCGAGCATGCAAGCGCAAGTCCAGGCATGGGTGGGAAACAAGGATGCGGCCATCGAGCAGCTGAGTGCTCTGGTGAGACAGGCTTCAGGCCCGAGTTATGGCGAGCTGAAGCTTGACCCAGGTTGGGACGATTTGCGCGGAGACTCACGCCTTGACCAGCTCATCGTGTGGGCAGCCAAACCGGTCGACCTCAACTAGAGGCAGTTGCCCCTCGGCGGCTCGACCGAAACCAATGCACCGAATTTGGCTACTTGAAGCGCATCTGCATCCATCCTTTACTGCTGAGCAAGAACCAACTGAGGCAACATCATGCCATTTGAAACCATTAACATGGAGGGAATCACGGAAGACCGGCGCAAAGGCATCGCGGCGTCCATCCGCACGATCAGCGTCGAAGAGCTGATGACGCTCGGCGAACGGCTCTTCCCGTTCACCGATGACCCGTGGCAGCAGAAGTTCTTCGGCTTTATCGCCGAGAATGCCACCGCCACATTCCATCACGCGATGACGCACGACGGCGTGCAGATCATCTATTGTCATGCCAAGGGGAAGGGCATGTGGTTCATGCCGGGAACTGGCATGGGTCCGATGCAACCGAAGGGGTTGGCGACTCTCAAGCAGATCGTCGAAGGGAAGTAAGGCGCGCAGGTCATGGCGGGATTCCGAAACGCCGCTTCCAATGCACACGTCTGAGTCGCTTGCGCTCGTCGATTCAGCGTTCTTAGACTAACGGATGCAGACCCACTCCTACGACCTCGTGGTCATCGGCGGCGGGCCGGCCGGAATCTGCGGAGCAAATACCGCGGCGATTTTTGGCCGGCGGGTCGCGCTGGTGGAGAAACTCCGCGACATCGGAGGCGCCGGCATCAACACCGGCACGATCCCGAGCAAAACACTGCGCGAAACCGCGCTGGCACTTTCGGGCTGGCGCTCGCGCAAGCTCTTTGGGGTTGATCTTTCGCTCCGCCGCGGCGCGACCGTGGCCGATTTCATGCATCACAAGGATGACGTCGTCAGCCAGGAACAGAGAAGGCGGGAAGAGCAATTTCGGCTCTTCAAAGTGGAGCGATTTCAAGGTGCGGCGAGCTTCGTCGATCCGCATACCGTCCGCATCGCACCTGACAATTTCTTGCGCGGTGAAAAGATTCTGATCGCAACCGGTTCGTCGCCGGCGCATCCGCCGGAATTTCCCTTCGAGCATCCGCGCGTCCACGATTCGGACGAAATCCTGCAGATCACCGCCCTCCCGAAAACGCTTGCTGTCGTGGGCGCGGGGGTGATCGGGGCGGAGTATGCCTGCACCTTCGCCGCGCTCGGTGTCGAAGTGTATCTGATCGACGGACGCGACTGGCTTCTCGGTTTTCTCGACCGCGAGATTTCCGAAGGCATTCAACGCGGGATGACCGCAAACGGAATACGTTTTATCTGGAAAGAAAGAGTGGTGCGCTGCAATGCGCCGCCCGCAGGCGATGTCAGGCTCACGCTGAGTTCCGGCGCGACGCTCGCGGTCGACGATGTCCTGGTCGCGGCTGGCCGGCAGAGCAACACGGCCGACCTGAATCTCGCTGCTGCCGGGCTGACTCCGGGCAAACGCGGGCTCGTGGAGGTTGACGCGCAGGGTCGCACGAAGGTGCCGCACATCTTCGCTGCCGGAGATGTTGTGGGTGCGCCGGCGCTCGCTGCCACGGGCATGGAACAGGCGCGACTGGCGGCTTGTGTCGCATTCGATATCTGGCAAAAGGAAGCAGCGTCGTCGATTCTGCCGACCGGCATCTACACGATTCCGGAAGCGAGCATGGCTGGAGAGACCGAGGAATCTTTGAAGGAGAAGAACATCCCGTATGTCGTCGGCCGCGCTCGCTATGCCGATAATGCGCGCGGTCAGATTATCGGCGACGAAAGTGGCCTGTTGAAGCTGATTTTTCGTCCTGAGGACATGCGTCTCCTCGGGGTACATGTGGTCGGGGAACAGGCCACCGAACTCGTCCACATCGGTCTCGTTGCAATGTTGGCCGGGGTAGGCGCCAGCCTCTTCAACCGCGTTTGTTTCAACTACCCGACACTGGGTGAACTCTACAAATTTGCCACCTACGAGGCATTGCTGAAACGCGCTGGACTTTTCCCAGGCGCGCCTGCTTTGGAGACGTGACAAAAGGCAACTTACTTTGGCATGCGAGAGCGAACTGGCTGGGAGCGGATTGTCGGCGCGCTTGCCGCCCGGCAGCGGAATCAGCGCTTGCTCTTGAGTGGGTACATTGATAGGAAGCAGGTGGAAGCGAGCATCCAGTTCGCTGCCATGCAAGGAAGCAAACCAAATGAAAATCGCTCTCTATCTCTGTGTGGTAATCAGCGCGGCAATTATCGTGGGTGGCTGCGCGAATCAAAACAGTTCGGCCACGACGACCAGGGGCAAACCCGGATCGGCCGAAACCGCGGTTGCATTCGGCTCCGGCGGAGGAGGGGGTAGCGCCCTGCCGCCCGGCAGGGTTCCGGTCAAGAACCAACCCTAGATGTGATTTCGCGCGCGGCACAAGGCGCCGCGACCGGGGAATTGCGGCAAAGGCGAGGCGCTTGCGCGTGGCCTTCCAGGCACAAACTATTCTCGGGCTCCTTGGGACAGTTTCCGATCTACACGACAGCCGGCTTTATCTACTGCCCGCTCTGAAGACATGACAAAGAAAGTGCGCGCGTGATTTTAGCTCTGACGCTCGCCATCGCGATCGGTTTTTCGTTGACCGTGCTTGGCAGCGGAGGATCGATCATCACTTTGCCGGTGCTGGTTTACGCCGCCCATGTGCCGCCGCGAGAAGCGGTCGGCATGTCGCTCGCGGTTGTTGGCGGAACGAGCCTCGCCGCGACATTGTTGAATGCGCGCAGCGGTCTCCTGCACGCAAAAGCCGCCGCGCTCTTCAGCGCTACCGGTATCGTCGGTGCGCTTATCGGGGCCCAGCTCACGCACCTCGTTTCGCCCGCGCTGCTCATGCTGCTCTTTGCCGCGCTCATGATCGTAATCGCCACCCTGATGTTGCGTGGCGGCAACGTCCATGCCTCTGATTCCACGGAGCAATGTCAGTGGCAGCGCTGCTCGCTTACCGGCCTCGGTGTTGGTGTGCTCACCGGCTTTCTCGGCGTTGGCGGCGGATTCCTCATCGTGCCGGCACTCGTTTTTTTTGGTCATTTGCCGATCAAATCCGCGTTTGTCACGTCGCTGCTCGTGATCGCGGTTAACTCTTTCGCTGGCCTCGCCGGACATTTGCAGCGGACGCCGTTCGACTGGCGCACCGCTGCGATGTTCCTTGGGGCGTCGCTCATCGGGATGCTTGGCGGCCGCCTTGTCGCGCGGCGGCTGGCGGTCGCGCAGTTGCGCGTGGCCTTCGCCTGGTTCGTCCTCGCCGTCGGCGCCTTTGTCATCGCGAAGAATTGGAGTTACTTTTTCTGAGCGGCATTGACCTGCTTTCGAGTGATCCTGCTGGAACCTCTTGGCCCGGTGGGCGGAAATGCGCTGCCTGATTAGCCTAACGACACCTCACGCCAACAATTCACACCATGTATCTGAAACGTTTCTTTATCGAAGGACTCGCTCACGCTTCCTACCTTTTCGGCGCCGATGGTGAAGCCGCCGTGGTCGATCCAAAACGGGATGTCGATGATTACCTCGCCGAGGCCGAGCGCGAAGGCTTGCGCATCGTCGCCGTCTTCAACAGTCATCCGCACGCCGATTTTGCTTCCGGTTTCCGCGAACTGGCGGACCGGACCGAAGCGAAAGTTTACGTCTCGCATCACGCGCCGGTGAACTACGAGCATGTCGCGGCGAAAGATGGCGACCGCGTGAAGATCGGTTCGCTCGAGGTCGAGTTGCTGGAAACGCCGGGACATTCGCCGGACAGCCTGTCGTTCCTCGTGCATGAGGGGGGCAAGCCGACCGCCATCTTTACCGGCGATCTGCTTTTTGTGGGCGACGTCGGCCGTCCTGATCTGCGCGACGCCGATGAAGATCCGAACGCGCTTGCCGGCAAACTTTACGACTCGCTCTTTTACAAGATTCTCACTTTGCCGGACGAGGTGAAGGTTTATCCGGCGCACGGTGCCGGCTCGCTCTGCGGTCGCGCCATTTCTGACGCGCCTTTCTCTCTAGTTGGCCAGGAACGGAAACTGAATTGGGCGATGCAAATCAAGGAGCGGAATGAATTCGTCAGGCAAATGACCGCCAACCTGCCCGATCGTCCCGCTTATTTCTCCTACGACGTGGGCGTGAATCTGGAAGGGGCCGAACCTTTCAGCGCGCTCCCGCCGCTCGACGAGATGACCGAGGAGGAATTGAAACATGCGGTCAAAGACGACGCGGTCGTGCTCGACGTGCGCCCGATGGCGCAGTTCGGCGCCGGACATTTTCCCGGCAGCGTTAACATCGGCGTCGGTAGCCCTTCCTTTTCCACCTGGACCGGTTTCGTCATCCCGGCAGAGAGGGCGATCGTGCTGGTCGTTGGCTCAGCCGCTGACGCGAAGCGGGCGCGCCTCGAACTGGCCCGGATCGGTTTCGACAACGTGCTCGGTTACGTCAAGGCCGATGCGCTCACACAAATGGAGAAGCTTCCGCAGGTCAGCGCAGCGGAATTGAAGGCCCGCCTACAAAATAACGGGCCGCTCGTGCTCGATGTGCGCACGCCTTCCGAATGGAAGAGCAATCACATTGACGGCGCGCGGCACGTGCCTTTGTCGTCTTTTGCCAAACAACCGCCCGATCTGCCGAACGACCGTCCGATCGCGATTATCTGTGCCAGCGGCTATCGCAGTTCGATTGCCGGCAGTCTGCTCAAGGCGCGCGGTTACAAAGAGGTCGCAAACGTCGCCGGTGGCATGAATGCCTATGTTGAAACAGGCAACTGAGCAGGACTCGCAAAATGGCAATCGAACTGAAAGAAACAAGCGGCGGCAAGGTGCTGGAGGTCAAGGTCGCCGGCCAACTGACACATGGCGACTATCAATCTTGCGTGACCGCCTTCGAGCGTCTGCTCACACAGCACGGCAAGCTTCGAGTGCTTTACGATCTGGTGAACTTCCGTGGCTGGGACGCCGCCGCGCTCTGGGATGAAATCAAGTTCGACGTCAAACACTTTTCCGACATCGAACGAATGGCATTGGTCGGGGACAAGGCTTGGGAAAAATGGATGGCAGAATTCACCAAGCCTTTTGCCCGCGCCACGGTTCGTTACTTCGATCACGACCAGATCGCCGCGGCGCACGCCTGGATTGCGGAGCCGTGAGCTGAGGCGAGGGCCGAAGCCAGTCGAGCCCAATGCGTTTCGGGTTCGGCACTCGGTGCAGTGTCGCCCTGATGGCGGATTCTTGGTCGGTGGGACGGTCGTGTCGATGATCTGCTGTTCGCGGGTGTCGCCCCAGCCATAACTTTCGGGTGCGCAGGGAGGGCAAGAGGAACGGCGTTTGGCTGCTGGGGAAGTGGAGCAGGTGGGCTAGTGTGCGCTGCCGGGCGGGGTCCCAGGTGAGGTGACCGGTGCAAGCGAGTAGACCTCGACCAGCGCCACCCCGGTGGCGTCGTTCGCTCCACGGACAATCGCGGTGTAGGCACCCGGCGGAAGGGTCGCGACTATCGCTGATTCCCTGTCATCCGTGGGCGGGATTGTCGTATCGATGATTTGTTGTTCCTGATCGTCGCGCCAATTGTCGTTGGAGAAGATCAGCGAGCCACTGCGATCGTGCAGTTCCAGGACCGGGTCGGCCAACACTCCGCTGACACCAGCGCTTACCAGGGAAGGGCCGATGGCACGCACCAGCACCTTGGTCGGCGCCGTGCCACCGATGATGAAGCCCCCGATCATGACGTCGTCAACCAGCCCGACCTCTCCGCGGGTGGAGATGTTGCGCACGCTGGATTTGTCTGGCGAGAGATCGTAGAGCTCGCACAGGGCGACGCCGGTGGTGCCATCTTCGCCGCGGACTACGGCGGTGTAGTTGCCTGCGGGCAGGTAGGCAACGATGACGGCCTCCTTCGGATCGGTGGGTTGGAGTTCAATTGGGACGCTGCCTGGGGGGAGCGAAGTCCAGTCAGCGTTCTGATCGATCAACGTGCTGCTGGAATCGTAGAGTTCCACCTCGGGGTTGGGCAGGACTCTGGAAACTCCCGACCGCGCCAGCGACGGTCCCAGTGCGCGGATCACCACCTCTTTGGTGGCATCGCCCGTGACGATGAAGCCCCCGATCAGGACGCTATCGCCGCTGCGCACTCGAACCCGGGTCGAGATGTTGAGCAGCCCTTCGGGTTGCGCTGGCGACGGGCTCGGAGTTGGGGTTGGCGTCGGAGTTGCCGTTGGCTCCGGAGTTGGGGTTGGAGTTGGAGTCGGAGTTGGTGCCGGAGTCGGAGTCGGAGTCGGGGTTGGGGTTGGTGTCGGCGTTGGCCTTGGGGTCGGGGTCGGGGTCGGAGTTGGGGTTGGTGTTGGAGTTGGAGTTGGAGTTGGTGTCGGGGTCGGGGTCGGAGTTGGGGTTGGTGTCGGAGTTGGAGTTGGAGTTGGTGTCGGGGTCGGAGTTGGGGTCGGAGTTGGAGTTGGGGTCGGAGTCGGGGTCGGGGTTGGGGTTGGTGTCGGCGTTGGTGTTGGAGTTGGTGTCGGCGTTGGTGTTGGAGTTGGAGTTGGCGTCGGAGTTGGCGTTGGGGTTGGGGTTGGTGTCGGAGTCGGAGTTGGAGTTGGAGTTGGGGTTGGCGTCGGGGTTGCGTTGGGGTCGGTGTCGGCGTTGGCGTCGGGGTTGCAGTTGGCGTCGGCGTCGGCGTCGGGGTTGGAGTCGGCGTCGGGGTTGGAGTTGGCGTCGGGGTCGGCGTCGGAGAACTGGGAAAGAACGTAGCGACTTCTGTAATTGTGTTCTTATTGGCATCGATAGTCCAAGTTGCCGCAGTGCTACCCGCGTTGCTCTGGACTAAATCCTCCAAGCTGAGTTGCGCCCCTCCCGACGTGAATGCTCGTTTCAAAAAACCGGTTCCGCCGGTCACGGCGGGCGGTGTGCTAGTTAGCATCTCAGTTGCGCCGATAACGAGTTCACCATTCGCGATCGTTGTAACCGTATTACTGGTCACAGCGTCCGTCCCGGTTCCGGGTTGGCCCGCATCGCCGCCATCGGTGGCCTGCACCCATTTGCGTGATTGATCTAACGCGGAACTGGTGGCTACACCGGAGTATTCGGCGATAATCAACCGTCGATACGGACGCGTTCCATCGTAATTTACAGTCACCGTGTTCGCGCCTGATGCGGCGTTCATGGCATACCAAATGTCGAAAATTTGGTCTGTGGGACGCACTGCATGAATTGCCTGCCTCCAAGTATTGCCTCGTGTGTCGGTAATACTGCTGACGAAAGCGCCTGCCGGGACATCGTCGCAACTGACTATCGCGATCAGCAAAGTTCCGCTCGTATTATCGTTTGAATACGTCGCCGAAATCGCAGCGGATGAGGAATCGGATGCGGCTGTTGCGGATTGAATTAACGGCGGCGCTGGCGTGGAGGTTGGAACGGCGTATGAAACTTCGTTCGAGTAGCCGCTTTCCACCCCCTCGGTATTGTATGCGGTTACGGCAAAGTAATAGACCACGCCCTCGGTCAAATCTGGAACCGTGGCGGATGGCGTCTCTACCTCCATCGTCTGGGTATAATTGTCACTGCCCGTTCCGAAGTAGACTCGATAGCCGGCGAGGTCTGGTTCTGAATTCGGATCCCACGCGAGGTTGACCGATTGCGAAGCATGAACCTGGCAAGTGAAGAACAGAGCGACCGACGCGAAGACGATCGTGAAAAGCCGTGAAAATACCATGAGACAACCCGGAGTCTATGGTATTTATAGCAAATATGGTGCCTCGGGAACCGTTGCTTAAGAATTGAGCGGGTGCACTTGGGCACTCTTGATTTGCCTTCCGGCATCTCTGCATCGCCACCCTCGATATAGCAGCCATAACTTTCAGGTCTGCAGAAAGGGCAAGAGGAACGGCGTTTGGCTGCTGGGGAAGTGGAGCAGGTGGGCTAGTGTGCGCTGCCGGGCGGTGTCCCAGGTGAGGTGACCGGTGCAAGGGAGTAGACCTCGACCAGCGCCACCCCGGTGGTGCCGTTCGCTCCACGGACAATCGCGGTGTAGGCACCCGGCGGAAGGGTCGCGACTATCGCTGATTCCCTGTCATCCGTGGGCGGGATTGTCGTATCGATGATTTGTTGTTCCTGATCGTCGCGCCAATTGTCGTTGCTGAAGATCAGCGAGCCACTGCGATCGTGGAGTTCCAGGACCGGGTCGGCCAACACTCCGCTGACACCCGCGCTCACCAGGGAAGGGCCGATGGCACGCACCAGCACCTTGGTCGGCGCCGTGCCACCGATGATGAAGCCCCCGATCATGACGTCGTCAACCAGCCCGACCTCTCCGCGGGTGGAGATGTTGCGCACGCTGGATTTGTCTGGCGAGAGATCGTAGAGCTCGCACAGGGCGACGCCGGTGGTGCCATCTTCGCCGCGGACTACGGCGGTGTAGTTGCCTGCGGGCAGGTAGGCAACGATGACGGCCTCCTTCGGATCGGAAGGTTGCAACTCGACCGGGACGCTGCCGGGCGGAAGTGTGCTCCAGTCAGAGTTCTGGTCGAGTAACGTGCTGCTGGAATCGTAGAGTTCCACCTCGGGGTTGGGCAGGACTCTGGAAACTCCCGACCGCGCCAGCGACGGTCCCAGTGCGCGGATCACCACCTCTTTGGTGGCATCGCCCGTGACGATGAAGCCCCCGATCAGGACGCTATCGCCGCTGCGCACTCGAACCCGGGTCGAGATGTTGAGCAGCCCTTCGGGTTGCGCTGGCGTGGAGGTTGGAACGGCGTATGAAACTTCGTTCGAGTAGCCGCTTTCCACCCCCTCGGTATTGTATGCGGTTACGGCAAAGTAATAGACCACGCCCTCGGTCAAATCTGGAACCGTGGCGGATGGCGTCTCTACCTCCATCGTCTGGGTATAATTGTCACTGCCCGTTCCGAAGTAGACTCGATAGCCGGCGAGGTCTGGTTCTGAATTCGGATCCCACGCGAGGTTGACCGATTGCGAAGCATGAACCTGGCAAGTGAAGAACAGAGCGACCGACGCGAAGACGATCGTGAAAAGCCGTGAAAATACCATGAGACAATCGTCTTTGCATGCCTTGCATAGCAGCTCCGATGCCGGACTCCGCCTGCCTGTGGCTTGCGATGTGCAAAGGGTTTTGCCCTTTCGGATTTGGCCGTTCCTGTCCCGCTTGAAACCGGGACACCCGTGACCGAATTAGTGACGCTCTTAGCGCGGATAAGGCGTTCGGCCTATGGCGCCGATACCGAACCCGCAACCTCTCGAATCAATTCCGGTCCGCGGTAAACGAAACCCGTGTAGAGTTGGACAAGCTGCGCGCCCGCCTCAAATTTCTCTTGCGCGGAGGGTTTGTCGCAGATGCCTCCAACGCCGATGATCGGCAACCGCGTTCGCGAACGGAGGAAGCGGACGATCGCAGTCGACCGCAAACACAGCGGTGCACCGCTTAGACCGCCGGCTTGATCGGCTGCAGAAGCAACCGCTGAATGATCGAGCGTGGTGTTTGTCGCGATTATCCCGGCAAGCTCGCATCCTTCGCATGCGGCAACAATCTGTTCGAGCGCTTCATCGGAAAGATCTGGTGCGATTTTCAGAAGGATTGGTTTTGGTAACGGCAGGCGCGCGTTTTCCTTCGTCACGACCCGGAGCAAGGCGACCAGCGCGTCCTGTTCCTGCAGCGAGCGAAGTCCCGGTGTGTTCGGCGAGCTAACGTTGAGAGCAACGTAATCCGCCACCGGAGCCAGCCGTTCGAAGGAGTATAGGTAATCTGCTGCCGCGGCTGCGAGCGGCGTAACTTTGGTTTTGCCGATGTTCACGCCGATGGGAATCGACGGACGAAAGCGGCTCTCGCGCAGCCGTCGCAGACGCTCCGCGACCGCGTCAGCACCATCGTTATTGAACCCGAGCCGATTGATCAGCGCTTGCTCGCTTGGATAACGAAAAATGCGCGGACGCGGATTTCCCGGCTGCGGCTTCGCCGTCACGGTGCCAATCTCGACAAAACCAAAGCCGAGCGCTTCCCAGGCGGGAATTGCCACACCGTTCTTGTCGAAGCCGGCCGCGAGTCCGACCGGGTTTCGAAACTGCAAGCCAAAGATAGTGCGCGGCTGCGGCGGCGGCGCGAACGAGCGCAGGAGCGCGCGCCCGCCCGGAACGTGGGGAACCGCGCGGAGAAGACCCAGCGCGAAATGATGCGCCGTTTCCGGATCCATCCGGAAAAGCAAAGGCCGCGCGACCCGGTCATACCAACTGTTCGTTAGGCGCTTCATTTTCCGATGCAGAACCGGGCGAAGAGCGCGTCGAGAATTTGCTCCATCCCGGCGTGACCGATCACATCGCCGACCGCCTGCAATGCGCCTCGCAGATCCACCGCCACCAGCTCCGGCGCGAGATTCTGCGCCAAGGCGTTGCGCGCCTCATCGCAGGCAGCAAGAGCGCGCCGGAGACAATCGCGATGGCGTGTGTTGATCGCGACGGCGCTCGGCACGTCCCAGCGTTGCTCGCTTACTTTCGCTAGAATCGCCTCCTCCAATCCGGCGAGACCGGTCTCCTCCAGGCAGGAAATTCGGAGCGCCACACAGGCTTTCCAATCCGCGTGCTCGGGCAGATCGCTCTTGTTCAAAAGCAAAAGCTCCGATCGATCTTCGGGACGCGCATCGAAATGCGGTGGCCTCGCTGCGCTCGCGTCGACCAGATGCAGAGCCAAATCGGCATGGGCGAGGGAGCGCTCCGTGCGCGCAATGCCTTCGGTCTCGACGACGCCCGTGTTCCCCGCGCGCAGTCCGGCCGTATCCGTCAGGCGCAGAGCAATGCCACGGAGATTGACCACCTCCTCAATCGTGTCGCGAGTCGTGCCGGGAATCTCGCTCACGATCGCGCGCGGAAAACCGAGGATGCGATTGAGCAGACTCGATTTGCCGGCGTTGGTCGCGCCGTAGATCACAACTCGCACACCCTCGCGAAAGATGCGGCCCTGCTCCGCAGTCGTGAGGAGCGCTTCGATTTGCGCACGGATGCCATCGAGTCGCGCGAGGAAGTCGGCCCCGACATCCGGTTCGATGTCTTCCTCCGGGAAATCGATGTAGGCCTCGAGATTTGCGACCAGCGCAAGCAGTTCTTCACGCAGCTGCGAAACCTTCTCGCCCAGCCGGCCCTCCAGTTGTTCCGCCGCTGACCGCAGCGCAAGCTCGGTTTGCGCGCGGATCAGGTCGATCACGGCTTCGGCTTGCGTCAGATCCATTTTTCCATTCAAGAAGGCGCGCTCGGTAAATTCCCCGCCGCGCGCCGCCCGCGCCCCGGCCCGCAAACAGGTTTCCCAGACGCGTGCCGTGACCAGCACACCGCCGTGGCAGCTGATTTCCACCACGTCTTCACCGGTATAACTCGCCGGCGCGCGATGGACCGAGAGCATCACCTGATCGAGGACGCGGTCACCTTCGACGACCTCTCCAAATTGTTGGAAATGCGATGGCGCCACCGACGGCTTTTGTTTCCCGCGAAAGACTTGATCGGCAATCGAGACTGCCCCCGGTCCGGACAGCCTAACGAGTGCGATAGCCCCTTCGCCGGGCGGGGTCGAGACCGCGGCGATGGTCTCATTCGAATGTCCGATCATCGCCCCGCGCTATGACTGCAGCACCTCGCGGAGTGCGGCGATGCACTGGCGATTCTGCTCCATTGTGCCAACGGAAATGCGAACCCATTCCGGCAGATTGTAACCACTGAGGGCGCGCACGATCACCCCCTTGCGCAGCAGCGCCTTGAAGAGCGCCTTGCCGTCGCCCACCCGCACCAGAACGAAATTCGCCACGCTGGGAACAAACGACAGACCCAGTGCCGCACACTCTTCCTCCAGGTACCTCCGACCCTCGTCGGTCAGCCGTTTGGTTTCCGTCTGATGCGCCTCATCGGCCAGGGCAGCGACCGCCCCGGTCTGAACCAGCCCGTTGGTGTTGAAAGGTTCGCGCGTTTTTTGCAGCACCCGGATCAATTCCGGCCGCGCGATGCCGTAGCCGAGCCGCAGGTTGGCGAGCGCGTGAATTTTGGAAAAAGTGCGCAGGACAACCACGTTGCGTTCCTGCCTAACAAATTTTAACGTGTCAGGCGGATCGTCCAGGTATTCGAAATAGGCCTCGTCGAAGACGACCACGACTTCGTCAGGCACATCCGCCATGAAGCGATCAATCGCCTCCTGCCCGACCAGTGTCCCGGTCGGATTATTCGGGTTGGCTACGAAAACCACGCGGGTTTGCGACGTGATCGCCCCCCGAATCGCCTCGAGGTCGAAGCGAAAATCGCGATCCGGAACCGCAACGGTTTTGGCGGCAAAAAGCGAGGCGACCAAGCGGTAGGCAATGAAAGCGTTCTCCGAAGTGACCATCTCCGCGCCCGGTCGCAGGAAAGCGTGCCCGATGAATTCGATAATCTCATTCGAGCCGTTGCCAAAGATGAAGTATTCCGGCGCGAGACCCAGCTTGCTGGCCAGCGCCGCCCGGATGTAGAACCCGCCACCATCCGGATAGAAATTTGCGCCTGCCAGCGCCTCCTGTATTGCCGCCTGCACGCTTGCCGACGGCCCAAGCGGATTTTCGTTCGAGGCGAGCTTTACGATCTGGTCAGGACGCAGGCCGCATTCGCGCGCCGTTTCTTCGATGGGTTTGCCCGGTTCGTAAAGCGCGAGATCGCGCAGATGCGGCTTAGCCAGGTTCCAGATGCTGTCCATGCCTGAATTGAACCACAGAGACGGCCGAGTTCACAGCGATTCGAGTTATTTCCAAAAAATCTCCGTGCACTTCCGCCCTCCGTGGATAGTGCTCCCAGATGAGCACCTTCGAATTCATCGCGGCGGCCAAGCTATTTAACATCACCCTCACGCCGTGGAAAATCGTCGGCCTCACCGGCAGCCTCATCTTCGGTCTGCGTTTTCTCATTCAGTGGATCGCCTCGGAGCGCGCCAAAAAAAGCGTGATTCCCTTTGGCTTCTGGGAATGCAGCGCACTCGGGTCGATTTTGACCCTGAGTTATTTTGCAATTTATCGCCACGATTCGGTCGGCATCCTGCAAACCGCGCTGCCGTTGCCGATCTATCTGCGCAATTTATACTTCCGTTGGACGCATCAACATGCACAACATCCGGGGAATGAACCGCGGCCACCGGAGTAGCTGTGCGAGTCATTCAACCCTCGAATCTTATCATGCTGCCTGATCTCGAAGTCATCTATCTCGATAACAACTCCAGTACCCGGATCGATCCCGAGGTGCTCGAAGAAATGATGCCCTTCCTGACCGCGCAATACGGCAACCCATCGGGTTCGCATCGTTTCGGTGCGCGGGTCAAGGAGGCAACGAACCTCGCTCACGAGCGCGTCGCTGCGCTGCTCGGCTGCCAGCCCGGCGAAGTTGTTTTCACCAGCGGCGGGACGGAATCCGACAACACCGCGCTCCATTCCGCTCTCCAGATGTCGCCGGAGCGACGCCACGTCGTCACCACTTCCGTCGAGCACAACGCGGTTCTGAATTACTGCGAAGCGGCCGTCAGACGCGGCTGCCAGACGACGATTGTCCCGGTTGACGAGCAGGGTCATCTCGATCTCGACGAACTGGAACGCGCCATTCGACCCGACACCGCAGTCGTTTCCGTGATGTGGGCAAACAACGAGACCGGCATGATTTTTCCTCTGGAGAAGATCGCGCAAATCTGCCGGGCCAAAGGCGTCTTCTTCCACACCGATGCGGTCCAGACGGTCGGGAAAATGGCAATCGATCTCGCCAACCTGCCGATTCATTTCCTCTCTCTTTCCGGGCACAAATTGCATGCTCCAAAAGGCGTCGGCGCGCTCTACGTCAATCGCAAGGCGCGCTTTCAGCCCTTGCTGGTCGGTGGACCGCAGGAAGGCGGCCGGCGCGCAGGAACCGACAACGTCCCTTCCATCGTCGGACTTGGGAAAGCAGCCGAGCTGGCGCTGTCGACGCTCGAGGAAGAAAACACGCGCGTTCGCGCCTTACGCGATCGCTTTGAATCAACCCTTCTCGCCGAGCTCGAAGACGTGATGGTAAACGGCGACGCGGCCGCGCGCCTGCCCAACACCTCGAATCTCGCCTTCACCGGAGTCGACGCCCAGGCCATCCTCCTCAAGCTCGATCAGGAAGGCGTTTGCTGTTCGTTAGGCTCGTCCTGCACCACGGGCGCGGTGGAGCCGTCGCACGTCCTGCGCGCGATGCACTTCACGAACGAGCGCGCCCGGAGCAGCCTGCGCTTTTCCTTCGGTCGCTTCAACACCGAGACCGAGTTGGACAAAGTGCTCGAGATCCTCCCGCGCGTCGTGCGCAAGCTGCGCCAGCTCTCCGCCGCGCCGGCTTGATCGGCGCCACGGCCGCGCGAGCGAAGCCTTTACGCGCACCACGAGAAATTTTGTCGAATCGCTGGTCTTGGATTCGAAGACGATTCCGAAGCGCGCTACCCGTTCCAGCGCGAGATGGTGAAAACGTCGGTCTGCTTCTCGTTAGGCAAACTCAGCCTCCGAGGTTTGCGCTTTGGGCCCGCCGAAACGATTGTCGTCGGTGGCTTCCAGTAACGGCAATAGCATCCGCGCCTTCGCGCCCGTGGAGCGGGGCTGCATTGAAATTCGGGGAGCCCGCCAGAACAATCTCAAGGGCTTCGATCTCGACCTGCCGCTCGGCCAGTTGACGGTCGTCACCGGCCCGAGCGGGAGCGGCAAATCAAGCCTGGCTTTCGACACGATCTACGCCGAAGGCCAGCGCCGTTACGTCGAGACCTTCAGCCCTTACACGCGGCAATTCCTTGAGCGCATGGACAAGCCGCGGGTCGATGAAATACGCGGCATTCCGCCTGCGATCGCGATCGAGCAATCGAACCCGGTGAAAAGCTCGCGCTCGACCGTCGGCACGATGACGGAGATCAACGATTACCTGAAGCTGCTCCTGCCGCGAGTGGCGCGCGCCTTCTGCCCGAGTTGCGGACGCGAAATCAGGCCCGAAACCGCGAGGTCGATCGCGGAGGAGGTGTTGCGCCAGTTTGACGGGCATTCGTCCGCCTCGCCCAGCGATGACGCTTTGCGCCTGGACGCGCGGAAGCGCATCCCTCCGGAGGGACCTGCTTCCGCAGGTCCAGGTGCCAGCGTCCTCATTACCTTCTGGGTTTCCGTCCCGCCCAAAACCGAGGCGAGCGAGTTTTTCGGCTTCCTCCAGCAGCAGGGTTACCTTCGCGTCTGGTTGAATGGCGAAGTCGTCAGGGCCGATGGCGAAACCAAAAAACTCCGGCTCGGCGCGCGCGTCCAGGTGATCCAGGATCGCCTCACCATCACCGAACAAAACCGCGCCCGGCTCGTCGAGTCGATCGAGACCGCACTGCGTTTCGGGAAGGACAAGATCAATTTCATCGATCTCGCGACGAAGGAGGAACACCCTTTCTCCACCGACTGGCATTGCGCACACTGCGACCTCGACATTCGTCCGCCGACGCCCGGGCTCTTCAGTTTCAACAATCCGCTGGGCGCGTGTCCGGAGTGTCGCGGCTTCGGCCGCACCATCGCGATCGATCTCAACCGCGCCATTCCCGATCGCGCGCTCTCCATCGCGCAGGGTGCAGTGCGCGTTTTTCGCGGCGAGGAAATGGGCGAATCGCAAAAGGATTTGCTCCGCGCCTGCGCCCGCGAGGAGATCGACGTTCACCTGCCGTTCGAGGAATTGCCGAAACACGACCAGGATTTCGTCATCAACGGCGAGAAAGGCGCGGGCGAATTCACCGAGGAAGATTACGAGAGCGATCGTTGGTACGGCGTCCGGGGCTTCTTCCGATGGCTCGAGAGCAAGACTTACAAAATGCATGTGCGCGTCTTGCTCAGCCGTTACCGCGCTTACACCACCTGCCCGAGTTGTCAGGGCGGCCGCTTTCAGCCGGAGACGCTCAATTACCGGCTTCTCAGGCAAGACGGAATTGCTTTCACGCTGCCCGAGTTCGCCGCGCTGCCGATCGCCGAGGCGCGCGATTTTCTCACCAGCCTGTCCCTTCCGCCTAACGACTCGGCGGCGGAGATGCTGCGGGCCGAGATCGGCACGCGTCTTGGTTATCTCTGTGAGGTCGGCGTCGGTTATCTCACGCTCGATCGCTCCACCCGCACCCTGAGCGGCGGCGAAGCGCAACGCGTCAATCTCACAACCTGCCTCGGCGCGTCGCTCGTTAACACGCTCTTCGTCATGGACGAACCGAGCGTCGGTCTCCACCCGCGCGATGTCGGGCGACTCGTCAGGGTCATGCACAACCTGCGGGACAAGGGCAATACGCTCCTCGTGGTCGAGCACGAGGAAGCGATCATTCGTGCGGCCGATCATCTGCTCGACATCGGCCCCGGCCGCGGGGAACGCGGCGGCGAATTGGTCTACCAGGGTGCGCTGGCAGAATTTCTGGGGAGCGCGGGCACCCCGCCCGCAGTGTCACGCGCCTCGCGGGACACACGGCATGGAGGAAAAGTTCGCGAGCGCGAAGGCGCGGTCGCCAGCGGGCGAGGCGCCCGCGCTCCCCGGAGCAATGGCGAGCCTTTCGACTATCTGGATTCCCTCACCCGCGACTACCTCACCGGTAAGAAATCGATTCCGATTCCAAAAATCCGCCGCGCCTCATCTCGCGCGCTCAAGATCAAAGGTGCCAGCCAGCACAATCTCAAGAACCTCGATGTTGAGATTCCGTTAGGCGTTTTCACCTGCGTAACCGGCGTCTCCGGCTCGGGCAAATCGACTCTCATCCACGAGGTCCTTTACCAAAATCTCCTCCGAGCACGCGGAACAGGGAGCGAGGAAGCCGGTGCCTGCAAGAGCGTGACCGGCGCGCATCGCGTGGGCGAAATTGTAATGGTCGATCAGGCGCCGCTCTCCCGCACCCCGCGTTCGACTCCGATCCTTTACCTTGGGATTTACGATCGGGTGCGCGAGTTGTTTGCCGGCTTGCCGGAAGCGATGGCGCAGGGTCTGACCGCAAGCGCGTTCTCCTTCAACTCCGGCGGCGGACGTTGCGAGCGCTGCGGCGGGACCGGCTTCGAGAAAATCGAAATGCAATTTCTGAGCGACCTCTACGTGCGCTGCGCGGAATGCGAAGGCCGACGTTTCCAGCCGCATGTCCTGAAAGTGAAACTGCGCGGCCACTCGATCCATGAACTGCTCGAGATGACCGTGAGCGAGGCTGTGCATTTTTTTAACGAGCTCGAGGAAAGCGAAACGCTCGCCCGCCCGCTTGCCGTTCTGGAGGAAGTCGGGCTGGGTTACCTGCGCCTCGGACAACCGCTCAACACGCTTTCCGGCGGGGAATCGCAGCGGCTGAAACTCGTCCGGCACCTTGGCCAAACCGGAAACGGCGAAGGGGAAACTGGAGATTTGTTCATCTTCGACGAACCGACCACCGGCCTGCATTTCGACGATGTCGCGCTCCTGATCAGGCTATTCCAGCGCCTGGTCGAGGCGGGGAATTCGATTGTCGTGATCGAGCACAATCTCGAGGTGATCAAGTGTGCCGACTGGATCATCGATCTCGGCCCGGAGGGCGGCGGAGAAGGCGGGCAATTGGTCGCCGCTGGAACGCCGGAGGACGTGGCGAAAGTTGCCGCCTCCTACACCGGCCAGTTTCTGCGCCAGATCTGCTGGGGAGCGCACGCGACTCGCGTGCTGTTTTCGCGCGACTCGCCGAAAACTTCCTCAGCGCGTTGCTCGCTATTCTCTGTCCGAATTCGACGACGAACTCTTGCGCGCCGCCGAAGAACCGTTCGGCGAGTCGTCCGAATGGAGGTCCGCCGCGGCGACCGCTCCCCAGAGATCTCGCAGCCAAACGCGACCGTTCCATCGCCATCCATGGCGCACGCGAGCATAACCTGAAGAACCTCTCACTCGCCATCCCGCGCGACCAACTGGTCGTCATCACCGGCCTGAGCGGCTCGGGTAAATCGACTATCGCTTTCGACCTCCTTTTCGCGGAAGGCCAGCGCCGTTTTCTCGACAGCATGTCGCCCTATGCGCGGCAGTTTGTTGAGCAGCTGGAAAAACCGGACGTCGACCTGATCGAGGGTCTTCCACCCACGGTCGCGATCGAGCAACGGGTCACGCGCGGCGGCGGCAAATCGACCGTCGCGACCGTGACCGAAGTCTACCATTTTCTCCGGCTCCTTTTCGCCAAAACCGGGACGCAGTTTTGTCCGGACTGCGATCTGCCGGTGGAAAAACAAAGTCTCGCCGCCATCGTCAGGCAGGTGGAAACGGCGGCGCGCCGCGGACCGCTCACCGTCCTCGCGCCACTGGTCAAGGCACGCAAGGGTTTCCATACCGAAGTCGCGCGCTGGGCCGAGCGCCAGGGATTCGACACGTTGTTCGTCGACGGCCGCCTGATCGCTATCGCGGAGTTTCGCAAGCTGGAGCGCTTTAAGGAACACACGATCGATGTCATCGTCGGAACGATCGACGCGCGCCGCATCCTGAAGGCGCGCAATCTGGTGCAGCGCGCCCTCGAGATCGGCCGCGGCACCGCACATCTCCTCGACGGGAAGGATCGCCTCACGACGATGAGCACCGAGATGAGCTGCCCCGGCTGCGGTCGCGCCTTCGAGGAACTCGACCCGCGCCTTTTCTCCTTCAACTCGCCCCACGGCTGGTGCGAGACCTGCAACGGCTTCGGCGAAATCTGGAATGAAGCGGTGCAGCACGGCGATCCCGAGAGTGGCGAGTCGCAACTCGAGAGTGAGCTCGACGCGGAAAAGCAATTTGAATCGATCGAGGAAGAGGAAGCGCGGCCCTGCCCGGGCTGTCACGGCGCGCGTCTCAACGCCATTGCGCGACACGTGCGCGTGCAAGGTTTGACCATCGACAATTTCAACGAGCGCTCCGCAGGCGAAGCGCTCGCCCTGATTGGCAAGCTGCGCTTCCGCGGGACGCAGAAAGTGATCGCGGCCGATCTTGTGCCCGAAATCAAGCAGCGTCTGCGCTTCATGGAAAATGTCGGGTTGGGTTATCTCGCGCTCGGCCGCTCTGCGAAGACGCTCAGCGGCGGCGAATCGCAGCGGATTCGGCTTGCGGCGCAGCTCGGCTCCAACCTGCGGGGCGTGCTCTATGTGCTCGACGAGCCAACCATCGGCCTGCACGCGCGCGACAACCTGCGGCTGCTCGACACTCTGACTGCGCTCCGCGAGAAAGGGAATTCGCTCGTGATCGTCGAACACGACGAAGAAACGATGCGCCGGGCGGATCACATCATCGATCTTGGTCCCGGGGCGGGTGTGCATGGGGGCGAGCTGGTGGCGCAGGGAACGCTGCGCGATATCGAGCGCAATGCGGACTCGCAGACCGGCCGCTGTTTGCGCACCCCGCTTTGTCATCCAGTGCGAAAATCGCGTCGTTCGTTAGGCGAGGTTAAGGATTGGCTGGAGATTCACGGCGCGCGCGCAAACAACCTGAAGAATATCGATGCGCGCTTCCCGATCGGCCGGTTCTCGGTCATCACTGGCATTTCCGGTTCCGGCAAATCGACACTGATGCGCTCCGTCCTTCTCCCGGCGGTGCAAGACGCCCTCGGAGGGACGCGCTTGCGCGCGTCCAAGGACTCGCCGCGGCGAGTCGCTCCGATTTCCGGCGCGGACGCCGTCGAGGCCGTTTACGAAGTGGACCAATCGCCCATCGGCAAGACCTCGCGCTCGACGCCCGCGACTTACATCAAGGTCTTTGACGAGATCCGAAGTCTCTTCGCGCAGCTGCCGGTGTCGCGGGTGCGCGGCTACAGCGCGAGCCGGTTTTCCTTCAATACCGAAGGTGGCCGCTGCGAAACCTGCCGTGGACAGGGCGTGATCAAGCTTGAGATGAGTTTCCTCCCCAACAGTTACGTGCCGTGCGAAGATTGCGGCGGGAAACGCTACAACGCACAGACGCTCGAAGTCCTCTATCACGAGCGCAGCATCGGCGACGTGATGGACATGACGGTCGCGCAAGCGGCGGAATTCTTTGCCGCCAACCCGAAGATCGCGCGTCCCCTTGCATTGTTGGTCGAGACCGGTCTCGGCTACCTGAAACTCGGGCAGCCGAGTCCGACCTTGAGCGGCGGCGAAGCGCAGCGGCTCAAACTCGCAACGAAACTGACCCGCGGCGTCAGCCGGGCGACGAACGAACGCCTGCGCAAGATGCGCAAACCGAAATCGATGCTCTACCTGCTCGAGGAGCCGACGATCGGATTGCACATGGCCGACGTGGAACTGCTTCTCAACGTGCTGCATCGCCTGGTCGATGACGGGAACACCGTGATCGTGATCGAGCACAACCTGAGTGTGATCGCGGAAGCCGACTATGTCATCGATATCGGACCGGAAGCGGGTTCGTTAGGCGGCGAGATCGTCGTCGCTGGGCCGCCGGAAAAAGTGGCGAAGAATCAGCTCAGCCGGACGGCGCCTTTCCTGCGCGAGGTGCTGGCGCAAGGCGGCGAGGCTCCGCGGAAACGGAAAGCTTCAAAGGCGTTGTCATCCCGAGCGGGCGCAGCGCGGCGAGGGATCCCGCAAATCCAATAGACGCTTTCCATTTGCCCCTCCATCCAGATTGCGTGGGAGAGATCCCTCGCCGTCTACGCCGCTCGGGATGACAAGGCGTTGGGAAAGTTGCCGCCTCTCCCAATCTCGCGGAAAGTCGCGCGCCTGATGCTCGCTTATTACCTGCACGATCTCGATCCGTTCATCTTCCGGGTCTGGGGCGACTTTGGACCGCGCTGGTACGGAATGGCCTACGTGCTCGCTTTCGCCTGCGGCTTCTGGCTGCTGCGCGTGTTGGCGAAGCGCGGCTATACGCAGCTGCGCGTCGAACAGGTGGGCGACTTCATTACCTGGGCGGCGCTCTTCGGCGTCATGCTCGGTGGCCGGATTGGCTATGTCCTTTTTTATCGTCCCGACATGCTGCTCGATCCGCTCTCGATTGTACGCGTCTGGGAAGGCGGGATGTCGAGCCACGGCGGGATGATCGGGCTGATCGTCTTCACCTATTGGTATGCCTGGCGGCACAAACTTTCGTGGACCAATCTCGGTGACAATCTCGTCGTCGTAGCGCCGATCGGTTTGTTCTTTGGCCGCTGCGCCAATTTCATCAACGGCGAACTCTACGGCCGCCTGACGAACGTGCCGTGGGCGATGCTTTTCCCAAAGGAACTGCTCGAGCCGGCCAATGCGGCCGAAACCCGGCGCGCCCTCCTCGCGGCCCAGCGGATTGATCCCAGCCTAACGACTCCGGAAGCGATCGTGAACGTGCTGCACAGTTCGCCGCGATTGCGCGCGGTTATCCGTCCGATCCTTACCCCGCGACATCCGTCGCAAATTTACGAGGCCCTGCTCGAGGGCGTGGTGCTTTTCGCAATCCTTTGGCTGGTGCGAACCCGGACGCGCCAGCCCGACGGCGTGCTGACCGGCTTGTTCTTCGTCTGTTACGCAATCTTCCGCATCGTGGTGGAATATTTTCGCGAGCCGGACGCTTCGCTCATCGCCGGCTTCACGCGTGGACAGTTTTTCTCCTTCTTCCTTATCGCGATCGGGCTGGCTTTCATCATCGTCGGAAAAATTCGAAATCAACACGCGGCTCCGGCCCCGGCTTTGTGACTCGATTGGCCGCTTTCGTTTCGCGCGACTTCCGCTATTACTAACGCAGGATGACGAACCTGATTTTCCCAGGTTTTCTGGCGGCGGGCGGGGTCGTTTTCTCGTTCGAGCACGCCACCGTCGCGGGCAAGATGGTGCTTCTGCTCCTCGCCATCGCCTCGATCTTCAGCTGGTCGGTCATGGTGACGAAGATGCGCGTCGTGCAGTTCGCGCGAAAACAGACCGACCGCTTTCTGGCTGCGTTCCGGCAGGACCGCCAGCCGTTGCGTCTGTTCGAATCCAGTGTGCGGTTTCCCGGCTCGCCGGTTTTTCAGGTCTATCGCGCGGGTTGCGAAGAGCTGACGTTTCATCTCCTCGGCTCAGCCGAGATCGATGAAACGTTTCGCGCCCGGCTGGAGATCGCGGACAAGATCACGCCGGCGCAAATGCACGCGGTCAGCGCGGCGATGGAACGTGCGGTGGGTGAAACCGCACTCAAACTCGAATCGCAAATGATCCTCCTCGCCACGGCTGTAAGCGGGGCGCCGTTTCTTGGATTGTTAGGCACGGTCTGGGGAGTGATGGACACTTTCACCGGCGTGGCCGAGGCCGGCTCGGCAAATCTCGCCGCCATGGCGCCCGGCGTTTCCGGCGCACTCATCACGACCGTGACCGCGCTTTGCGTCGCGATCCCGGCGATGTTTGGCTATAACTTTCTCGTCACCAGCATCCGCGGAATGATCGTGGAGATGGACAACTTCGCGGCCGAACTGGCTTCGGAGTTTGAACATAAATATGTCGAGCACGGTGCGCGCCTTTCTGATTTCCGGCGATGAAAAACGGATTGAATCAGGAAAAGAGGAAAACAGGAAAGAGTGCTCTGCCTCCCTCCTGTTTTCCTGCTTTCCTAATTCAGCAAGATCCAACCTGAGATGCGCCGTTACTCCAGTCGCACTGCGTTCACCACGCTTTCGGAGATCAACGTCACTCCGCTCCTCGATCTCGCGTTTGTTCTCCTGATCATTTTCATGATCACGACCCCGCTGATGGAGAACAGCAAGTCGCTCATCATTCCCTCCAGCAACACGACGAATGCACCGATCAATCCGGCTGCGGTCCAGATTCTCTCGATCGACCGTAACGAAGTCGTTAGGCTGAACGAAGAGGTGGTCGAGCCGGCGGTGCTCGAGAGCCGGCTGGCGGCGCTGAAAGCAGCGGACCCAAATGTGGCGGTCGTGATTCGCCCCGATCGCAGCCTGCCGGTCCAGAAACTCGTTAATCTGATGGATGCGCTGCAACGCGCCGAGATTACGAAGGTCGGAATCGCGACGCAGGAAGAACAACCGGGACGATGACCCGCGACGCGCGTTTCTGGCGCAACGTCACGATCATCGCGCTGATCCACGTGGCACTCTTGCTCGGCCTGCTTTGGTGGAGTCGTTCTCCGCGCCAGGAGGCGAAAAGCATTGTATGGATGGAAGGCGGCGCCGCGACGGGCGCGGAATCAGCGGGAGCGACGCCTGTAACCACGCCGGAAATGACGCCCGAAGCGACACCGGAAGCGACCGTGGAACAACCGACACCCGAGGTCAGACCGACGGTGAAAAGCGAAATAGAAATCCCTTCGCCGACCCTTTTGGCGACGCCCCAGCCAACTCCAAAACCAACACCCAAATCTACTCCCACTTCAACCGCGACCCCGAAGCCAACTCCCAAACCCACTCCGCGCCTGACGCCGAAGCCCAAACCAAAGCCAAAACCGAAACCAACCGCGACCGCGAAGCCAAAAACAAAGCCGACTCCAACCGAGGAAGAGGACGCTGCCGCGAAAGAAGCGGAAAAGAAAAAGGCAATTCCGAAAGCCGCGCTCGCCCGGGAGAAAAGCGGCGAACAGGAAAAAGACTCTTCGGAAAAATCAGCCAGGAAGGCGACCGCTGCAGGTGGCGGAGAAGAGTCCAAGACAAAAGGGAGCAGCGGTTCCGGTGGCAAGGGTTCCGGAGAGGGCGGCACTTCCGAGTTCGGTTGGTACGGCAACATGTTGCATGACCGTTTCTATAGCGAATGGGTGCAGCCGACCTCCGTCGTGCACAGCGCCAAGCTCTCCGTCCTCCTTCGCATCCGGATCCAAAGAGACGGTCGCATTTCCGATTACTCAATCGCGAAGTCGTCCGGCAATCCGGTCGTGGACGACTCGGTCACGGCGGCGGCGGCCCGAGTGAAACGAGTCGATCCGTTGCCTGCGGGATTGGGCGATGATTATTATGATGTGAACATCAACTTCGAATTACAGTGAGACGATGAAGGGACCACGAATTTCAGATTTTAGATTTCAGATTTCGAATTTTGCAGCGCTCGGGCTCTGCCTTTGTCTAACGGTTTCGACGGCGATCGCCGCCAAAGAGGTGCCGACGATCACCGTGAGCAAGGGCGATCAAATCAACCTCGCGGTTTCGCTACTTGGCGGAGGCGAGGGCGCGGCCGCGACAAAGGTGGTGCAAAACGACCTCGCTCTCTCCGGTTACTTCAAGCTCGGCGACGCGGACAGCACCTACACTGTTCGCGGCACAGCAAGCGGCGGGAGTTTGCAGGGCCAGGTGGTCGATCATGGCGGCGGGACGGTACTGGCCAAAAGCTACAGCGGCAGCACGCGCGAGAACGCCCACCAGTTTGCCAACGACATTATTGAGACGCTGACCGGGCAGAAGGGAATCGCCGGGACGAAGATTGCCTTCATCGCCACGCGCAGCGGACGGAAGGAAGTTTACGTGGCCGATTGCGACGGGAGTAACGTGAGGCAACTCACCCATGACAACACGATCAGCGTCCATCCTTCGCTCAGTCCCGATGGTCGCCGGCTTGCCTATACCGGTTACCAGAGCGGCTATGCGGATGTCTATCTGATCGATCTCGCGAGCGGCGCCCGCAATCGGATCGTCAATTTCCCGGGCACAAACAGCGGCGCGGCCTTCTCGCCCGACGGAAGCGAGCTTGCCCTGACGATCAGCAAGGATGGCAATCCGGAGCTTTACACCGTAAACGCGAATGGCGGCGGAGCGCGGCGCCTGACTCGCACCCGCGGCGTCGAGTCGGGGCCGACCTGGTCGCCGAATGGCAGCGAGATCATTTACTCTTTTGATGGCGGGGGTAGTCCACAACTTTATCGGATTTCGGCCTCTGGCGGCACTGGGAGATTGGTTTCGACCGGTCAGGGCTTTTGCACGGAGCCAAACTGGTCGCCGGATGGGAAGAAAGTGGCGTTCAATGTGCGAAGTGGCGGTGAATTTCAAATCGCGGTGCTTGATTTGGCAGGCGGAGGAACGCGCCTCCTGAGTTCCGGACAGGACCCGGCGTGGGGCGCAGATTCGCGCCATCTGATTTTCACCGAAGGCGGCGCGCTTTACATGCTCGACACCGTCAACAGCCGAAAAACCAAAGTCCTCGACGGTCTCGGAAAGATCACCGAGCCAAGCTGGGCGCGCTAAGCCGCTTGCCGCGCAGGCCTGGCTAGGGCTTTAGCTGCCTAACAAGTCGGCGGAGATCATGCTCCGGCGACTTGCGGTAGCGCGAGTCATCGGTCGCAATGTAATATCTGTGTTGCGCCCGAGGGGGTAGCGCGAGCTTCCAGCTTGCGAGATTCTCGTTAGGCAGCAAGCTGGAAGCTTGCGCTACACTTCGCCGACGCGAGCGCACAACCTCTGTATTTTGTATGAAACCCGGCTTCCTGGAAAAACTCATCGGTCGCCTTGGTCGGATCGGGCCGGAAGAGGTGCAGAACTACCTCCTCCGACTCGCCCAGGAAAAGGGCTTCCTCGAGACGATTTTTAACGCCATCCAAGAAGGAATCATTGTGACCGACTCGAATGGCCGGATCACCTACCTGAACGATTCGGCCTGCGAAATTTTCGGGCTCGATGACGAGAACGCGATCGGCAAGCCCCTCGATGAACAGGTGCGCGGGCTGGACTGGAAAGCGCTCTCGCAATCCGACTCCGTCCTCACCCGCGACATGGAAATTTTTTATCCCGCTAACCGCTTCATCAATTTCTACGTCGTACCGCTAATCATCGAACGCCGAGCGTCGCACGACTCGCCTGGCGAATTGATCTCAGAAGCCGCCGGTCATGCCATGATCCTGCGCGACATTACCGAAGACCGGCGCTCGACCCAGCAAACCATCGAGTCCGAACGCCTCTCGGCCCTCACGCTGCTCGCGGCCGGCGTCGCGCATGAAATCGGCAACCCGCTCAATTCCCTCCACATCCATCTCCAGTTGATGGAGCGCAAAGTGAAGAAACTGCGGGCGGCGGAAGACAGGCGCGAGCTGCAGGAATCGATCGATATTGCGCGCGCCGAAATCAACCGGCTCGATTCGATCGTAACCCAGTTTCTGCGCGCCATTCGACCGTCGAAACCGCACCTTCATCCCGAGGATGTGAATACGATCGTGGAGGAAGCGGTTCGTTTCTTCCGGCCCGAGATCAAGGACCGCGACATCGTGGTCGAGACGGAACTGCGATCCGATCTGCCCCGAATTGAGCTCGACCGCGACCAGCTCAAACAGGCCTTTTACAATGCGATCAAGAACAGCTTCGAAGCGATGAAGCGCCGCGGCATCCTGCGTATCCGGACCGATCGCGACGAAACCCACGTGAAGATCAGCTTCACCGACACAGGCGGCGGCGTCTCGCCGGAGAATTTGAGCCGCGTCTTCGAACCCTATTTCACAACGAAGAGCGGCGGGTCCGGTCTGGGACTTCTCATCGTCCGGCGGATCGTGCGCGAGCACGGCGGCGAGCTGGCGATCGAGAGCACAGAGGGAAAGGGGCTAACGCTGACGATTCGGTTGCCGATTCTCGATCGTCGCGTCCGTATGTTGCCGGACAGGGAAAGGATGAAGGATGAAGGATGAAGGTTCGGGAGAGCTACGCGATTTGCGTGCACGAACGAAGGATTTCGCGCTTCGTATTGTTCGTCTCTACCAAGCGTTGCCTAAGGGCGATGGCGTAGCGCAGGTTCTCGGTCGGCAACTTCTTCGTTCTGGAACTTCCGTCGCAGCTCATTATCGGGAAGCGTGCCGCGCGAAATCCAATCCAGATTTCGTAAACAAACTCGCGGGCGGTCTGCAGGAACTCGACGAGACTGATCTGTGGCTGGAGTTGCTGGCGGATGCAGGCACGATAAAATCGACTCGGATCAAGCCACTTCGCGTCGAAGTCGATGAATTGATTGCCATTTTTGTGACGATGATCCGAAAAATAAAGGGTCGACGGTGAGTTTTCATCCTCCATCCTTCCGCCTTCATCCTTGTCTGCAATGCAGCCCACGATCCTGATTGTCGATGACGAAAAGCATACCCGCGACGGTTTGCGGAGTTTGCTCGGCGACAACTACGACACTTATGTCGCGGCTGACGTCGCGGGCGCGATCGACGTGCTGGAGCGCGATCAAATCGACGTACTCCTGACCGATCTCCGCCTTGGCGGCGAAGACGGCATGACCTTGATCGAGCGCGCCCTCAAAATGCCGCATCCGCCGGTCTGCATCATGATGACGGCCTACGGTTCGGTCGACACCGCGGTCGAGGCGATGAAACGGGGCGCCTACGATTTTGTGACCAAGCCGCTCAATCTCGACAAGGTCGAGATGTTGATCGCGCGCGCGCTCGGCAGCCGCCGTCTCGAGCAGGAAAATCGCGTTCTTCGTCAGCAGGTGGATGAGCGATTCGCGCTCGAAAATATTCTGGGCGAATCGGCTGTCCTGCGCGAGGTGCTCGACACCATCCGCCAGGTCGCGCCTTCCTCGGCCAACATTCTGATCGAAGGCGAGAGTGGCACGGGCAAAGAGTTGGCGGCGCACGCGATCCATAACCTGAGCCGGCGACACAAGGGAAAATTCGTCACCGTCCATTGCGCGGCGCTCTCCCCGCAATTGCTCGAGAGCGAGCTCTTTGGTCATGAGCGCGGCTCGTTCACCGGCGCACACGAACGCCGCATCGGACGCTTCGAACAGGCAAACGGCGGCACCATCTTCCTCGATGAGATCGGCGAGATCGACAGCACGACGCAGATCAAACTGCTGCGCGTGATGAGCGAAGAGCGCGCCTTCGAACGCGTCGGCGGCTCGCAAACCTTGCACGCCGACGTGCGGATCATCGCGGCGACGAACAAGAACCTCGAGGTCCTGGTAAGCGAAGGAAAATTCCGCGACGATCTCTATTTTCGTCTCAACGTGGTCAAGATCACGATGCCGCCGCTGCGCGAGCGGAAGGAGGACATTCCACTCCTGGTGCGCGCTTTTTTGCGCCACTTCTGCAAAGCAAATGATAAACCATTGCTCGACGTTACTTCCGACACGATGGACACTTTGCTCGCTTATGATTGGCCGGGAAATGTGCGCGAACTCCGGACCGCGATCGAGCACGGCGTGGTGATGGCGACCGGCGCGAAAGTCACACTGCGCGATCTGCCGGCGGCAGTCCGGCAGGCAGCTCCCGCGGCGGACGCGCGCCTCCGTTCCTTCGACGAAAACGCGAGCCCGCTCGACCTGCACGCGACGGAGAAGCGCCTCATCTCGCAGGCGTTGGCAGCGACGAAGGGCAACATCACCGCCGCCGCGAAAAAGCTCGGCATCAGCCGGCGCACGCTGCATCGGAAGATCAACGAAATGAAAGCGGCTGAGAGCGGTGCCGAAAATGGCAGGTTCCAAAGCCCGAAACCCGAAGGCAGCAGCAAGGCCACCTCATGATATCCCTTTCGGATTTTCAAGAATATGGATTCAGCCGCGGTTATCATGCGAAGTGTCGATCGGGAAAAACCTCGGCCGAAAATGGACCACCCTGCTCGGGCGCGATGATGAGCGCGTTTTTTTTCACGATCATTGGCGGAGCCATCCGAGCGGTGGGTCACGATAAATGGTGAAAGCGAAAAAGATCTTTGGAACGGACGGCGTGCGCGGGATCGCCAACGTCGAGCCGGTGACGGCGGAAACGGCGCTCAAGCTCGGGCGGGCCGCGGCGCATGTTTTCAGCTCGCTCAATCCACTGGCGCACCCGCCCGGCTCGCGAGCGAAGATTGTTCTCGGGAAGGACACGCGGCTCTCCGGCTACATGCTGGAAAACGCGCTCGTCGCCGGGATCACTTCGTTAGGCGTGGACGTCCTCTTGATCGGGCCGCTCCCGACTCCGGGCGTCGCCTACATCACGCGTTCGCTCCGGGCCGACGCCGGGATTGTCCTCTCCGCTTCGCACAATTCCTACGAGGACAACGGGATCAAATTCTTCCGGCACGACGGCTACAAGCTCGATGACGAGATCGAGCACAAAATCGAGCAGCTCGTCTTTACGGGCGAGATCGATTCCGTCCGCCCGACGGCGAAGAAGATCGGCCGCGCCACCCGCATCGACGACGCGCTCGGCCGCTACGTCGAGTTCGCCAAGGCAAGTTTCCCGAGAAAAATGTCGCTCGAGAAAATGCGAATCGCCATCGATGTCGCAAACGGCGCCGGCTACAAATCAACTCCCTGCATTTTACGCGAGCTGGGCGCGGAAGTGATCATCGCGCACAACCAGCCTAACGGGACGAACATCAACGCCAATTGCGGCAGCACGCATCCGGAGGAGATCCAACGTTTGGTGAGGAAAAGCGCAGCGATGGTCGGGATTTCGAATGATGGCGATGCTGATCGCGTGTTGCTCTGCGACGAAAAGGGCGAGATCGTCGACGGCGATGAGATTCTCGCCATCGCCTCGGTCGATTTGCTCGCCCAGGGCCAGCTCGCCCAGAACACGCTGGTCGCGACGGTCATGAGTAATTTCGGCCTCGACGAAACCCTCGCCACGCATGGCGGAAAGGTCATCCGGACCAAAGTCGGCGACCGCTACGTGATCGAAGAAATGGTGCGGCGCGATCTGAACCTCGGCGGCGAGCAGAGCGGCCACATCATTTTTCGTGATTTCACCACTACGGGCGACGGTATCGTCAGCGCGCTGCAAATCCTGCGCATCATGCAGGCGACGGGCAAGCCCTTGAGCGAGCTGAAGAAATGCCTGACGAAATATCCGCAAGCCCAGCGCAACCTGCGGGTAAAGGAAAAGCCGCCGCTGGAGACTTTACCGGAGATCGGAAAACTGGTGCGGGCAGCAGAGACCGAATTGAGCGGCAAGGGCCGGGTCTTGCTTCGTTATTCGGGCACCGAACCGAAGATTCGGCTTTTGATTGAAGGCCGGGAGCAGGCGCAGATCGATCGCCGGGCCGATCAGATCGCCGAGGCGATCGAGGCGGCAATCGGAGCCTGAGGCCTTGGCTGGCTGAATTGCTTCCGATTTTCTTTTTCCTGCATTCCTGCTTTCCTAATTCACTCTCATGAATCTCCCGCAAGTCCTCGAAGCGCTCCTCTTCAGCGCCCAAAAACCGCTCACGCCCCGGGAGCTGACGGCTGCGGTCAAGGGCGCGGGCGCGGAGGATGAACTCACGCCTAACGAATTTGCAAAGACAGGCGAAGCGGAAGTGGCGGCCGCGCTTGAGCAGTTGAAACTGGATTACGTCGGACAGGAGCGCGCCTTTCAGCTTCTGGAAAAAGCCGAGGGCTGGCAACTGGCAAGCGATCCGCAGTACGCCCGCTGGGTGCGCCAGCTTTTCCCGGCCGCAAAGCCCGCCCGGCTTAGTCCGCCCGCGCTCGAAACGCTGGCCATTATCGCCTACCGGCAGCCGATCACCCGGGCCGATGTCGAGGCCGTGCGGGGGGTGGCGATCGAAAGCGTTCTGCAAACCCTGATGGAGCGCGGCCTGGTCAAGATCGCCGGGCGCGCCGAAGTGCCCGGCCGGCCTTTACTTTACGAAACGACCCAGTTTTTCCTCGAGCACTTCGGTTTGAGAAATCTCGATGAACTTCCAAATGCCGAGGAGTTGAAGCGGCGCGAACTGCCCAGGGCGGTTGTCCCGGCTGCGCCGATAACTCCAGCAGAGTCCGCGCCTAACGAACCAGAGAAAGCCGCCGAACATGCCGAATCCAACGCCAGCTGAATCCAAACCGATCACGCCGCGCCGACTGCTCGAGATGGCGTGGGGCTACGCGCCGCCCATGATTTTGAGCGCCGCGGTGCATCATCGTCTTTTTGACCTGCTCGAGAGCGGACCGAAGACCGCCGCGGAAGTATGCGCGGAAAACGGCGCGTCGCTCCGCGGCGTACGCGCAGTGTTAAACGCCCTCACCTCTCTCGAATTTCTGAGCAAAGATGCGCAGGAGCGCTACGCGCTGACGCCGGAAAGCGCGACCTTTCTCGTCAGGGGAAAACCGGGTTTCCTCGGCGGCTTCATGCAACACTGTGATTTGACGATTCCGAAATGGCTGCACCTGACGGAAGTCGTGCAGACCGGAAAGCCGACGGTGGCGGTTAACCAAGAGGGCGACGGAAGCGAATTTTTCGAAGCGTTTGTGGAGGATCTGTTCCCGGTCGGTTACCCGGCGGCACGGGCTTTGGCGGCAGCTTTACCCGACAAGAAGCGGGTTCTTGATCTCGCCGCCGGCTCCGGTGTGTGGAGTATCCCGCTGGCCCAGAGTTCCAAAGCGGTGCGCGTGACGGCGGTGGATTGGCCGGGAGTTTTGCCGGCCACGCGCCGGATGACGCAGCGGCTCGGGGTCGAGGATCAATATGAATTTGTCGGCGGCGATCTGCATGAAGCCGACTTCGGCCGTGGTCATGACCTGGCGACACTCGGCCAGATCCTGCACAGCGAGGGGCGCGCGCGGAGCCGCGAATTGTTAGGCAAAGCCTTCCGCGCCCTCGCGCCGGGCGGCACCATCGCGATCGCCGAGTTCATCGCCAACGACGATCGTTCCGGCCCGCCGCTGGCCATGCTTTTCGCGGTCAACATGCTGGTCAATACGGAGGAGGGCGACACTTTCACCGTTCCAGAAATCACCCAATGGTTGACCGAGGCCGGCTTCGTCGACGTGCGCACAATGGAAGTCCCGGCGCCGTCGCCGCTCATTCTCGCGAGCAAAGCGGCTTGATTTAGCGTGTGACATTCCGGACGATCGGGCAAAGTTAGTCTGCAAATGGAACCCTTAAGATGAAAAAATTTGCGTTTGGCTGTGGCGGAATCCTGCTCGTAGTCGCTTTCATTGCCGTCCTCATCGCGATCGCGGTGATGGGCAAATACAACACGCTGGTCACACTCGACCAGAGTGTGAACCAGTCCTGGGCGCAGGTGCAGAATGTTTATCAACGGCGCGCCGACCTCATTCCGAACCTTGTCAACACCGTCTCGGGCGCGGCGAATTTCGAGAAGTCGACCCTGATCGCAGTGACGGATGCGCGCGCCAGCGTAGGCCGCGTGCAGCTCGACCCCAACAAGGCGCCGACCGACGCGGCGCAACTCGAGAAATTCCAGGCCGCACAAGGACAGTTGAGCAACGCGCTGTCGCGTCTGCTCGTTGTGACCGAAAATTATCCGGACCTGAAAGCGAACGCGAACTTCCAACAGCTCCAGGCCCAACTCGAAGGGACGGAAAACCGCATTTCGGTGGAGCGCGGGAATTTCAACAAGACCGTCCAGGCTTACAACACGGCTGTCCGCACTTTCCCAACGGTGCTCTTCGCCAGCATGCTCGGATTCCAGCAGAAGCCGTTCTTCAATGCCCAACCCGGCGCGGAGAAGGCGCCGACGGTAAACTTTAACTTTGGAAACGCCTCGCCGGCTCCGGCCGCGCCCGCCGCGAAGCCATAGCATCGAAGAAAGATCCGGCCGAAGGTTCTCCGAGATGAACGGAAGAGCAACGCCGCGGATTTGCCCGGCCCGGGGGTGGCGCGCCCTTTGCCTAACGATCCTCGCGCTTTTCCTTGGGCTCGGCGCGGTCGCCGCGGAAATGATACCCTCCAAACCGGATCGTTATTTCAATGACTATGCCGGGGTGGTTGACCAGCAGACCGCGCTGCAACTGAACGAGCAGTTGGCCCAGTTCGAACGCGAGACCTCGACCCAAATCCTGGTCGCGATCTACCGCACGATGGAGAGTGAGTCGTCGGTTGCGGATTACACCCAGCGAATCGCGCAGACCTGGGGCGTCGGACAAAAAGGCCGCAACAATGGTGCGGTGCTTTTCGTTTTCGTCGAAAACCATCAGCTGTTTATCCAGACCGGTTACGGTCTGGAGGGCGCGCTGCCGGATGCGACCTGTTACGACATCACGCACAAGGTGGTCGCGCCGCACTTCAAACAGGGCGATTACGCCGGCGGTTTGCAAGCCGGCGTGACCGCGATGATGCAGGCGGTGCGCGGCGAATACAAAGGGACGGGACGGACCCATCGGGAAGAGGGCAATCACGGGACCGCGATCCCGTTCTGGGTGATCATTCTCGTGCTCATTTTGATTTTCATCATGATGTCGCGGGCCCGACGCGCGGGTCGGCGCGGTTACGGATACAGCGGTTGGGGCGGTCCCTACATCGGCGGATTTGGCGGCGGCGGATGGTCGGGTGGAAGCGGTGGCGGAGGTGGCGGCTTCAGCGGTTTTAGCGGCGGCGGCGGCAGCTTCGGCGGCGGTGGTGCCGGCTCAAGCTGGTAAAGGCATATGCGCACGAAGGAATTCGTCGAGAAGCTGGAACACCTGCGAATCGTGAACGCAATCGCCGCTGCAGAGAAAAAAACCTCCGGCGAGATCCGCGTCTATATTCAACGCGGAGAGATTGCCGATCCGATTCCGGCCGCGCGCCAACAATTTGAGAAACTCGGCATGACGGCCACGAGGGAGCGAAACGCCGTGCTCATCTTTGTCGCGCCGCGCTCGCAAAAGTTTGCCGTCATGGGCGACACCGGCATTCACCAGCGGTGCGGCGACGAATTCTGGCAGCGGTTGGTCGAAGCGATGCAGGCGCATTTCAAGGCGGAGAACTTCACCGACGCCGTGGTCCACGCGATCAGACAAACGGGCGATTTGCTGGCGCAACATTTCCCTCGCCGACCTGACGATTGTAACGAGCTGCCAAACGCCGTCGAAGAAGGGGAGTAGCTCTGAGCGTGCCGTACTTGCAAAGCGCGCCCGATGGTGTTCATTCCCGCTCCGCTGCGAGTTTTTAAACGTGGCGCCGTTGGTCCCTGGGTTTCCGTCGCTGGACGCGAAACCACGCTCGCCAGGGGAAACCCGGCGCATTGGAAGGAAGAAGTAAGAAGCCAGAAGGATGAAGTGCCGCCAGGCCTCCACTTTTCTTAATTCGTAATTCTTCGTTCATCCCTAATCCTATGCCAGTTCGTTACGGTCGTTTTGAAATGCCGAAGACCCTCGTCAAGGACGAGGCGTCCGCCACTGACACTTACGCAAAATTCGTTGCCGAGCCCTTTGAAGCCGGCTACGGACACACGGTCGGAAATTCGCTCCGCCGCGTCCTGCTCTCCTCGCTCGAAGGCGCCGCCATTACCGCGGTCAAAATCAACGGGGCCCAGCATGAATTTGGCACGCTCCCCGGCGTAGTCGAGGACGTGACCGACATCGTGCTCAACCTCAAGCGGATCAAGTTCAAGGCTTCCGATCACGAAGCGCGCAAGCTTGCGCTCAGCGTGAACAAGGAAGGCGAAGTGACCGCAGGCGATATTCAGCTTGTGCAAGGCTATGAAGTGCTCAACCCGAAGCAGGTCATCTGCACGCTCGACAAGAAGCACAAACTGGAAGCTGAACTCGACGTCCGCGTCGGCCGCGGTTTTGCCACGGGCGACGAAAACAAACGCCCTGAGCAGCCGATCGGCCTCATCCCAATCGACTCGATCTTTTCGCCGGTCACCCGGGTCAAATACGCGGTCGAAAACACCCGCGTCGGCCAGCGCACCGACTACGACAAGCTCATCCTTGAAGTCTGGACCGACGGTCGCCTCACGCCCGACGATGCTCTGCTTCAAGCCTCCGCGATTCTGCGCCATCACCTTGATGTCTTCGTCAATTTCAATGAGGACGTAATCGAGTTCGACGAAACGCCGGCTGGCGTGAGCGAGGAAAACGTCAAACTGAAGAAGCTGCTCAACATGAGCGTGAACGAAATCGAACTCAGTGTGCGCGCGGCGAATTGTTTGAACAACGCCAATATCACCACCGTCGGTCAGCTCGCGCAAAAGACCGAGGCGGAGATGCTGAAGTATCGCAACTTCGGCAAGAAATCGCTCAACGAGATCAAGGACAAGCTGCAGCAGCTCGGTTTGGGTCTGGGCCAGAAGTTCGATCCGGGTCTGATCGACATCCCGCTCGCCGCCGATGGCGCGAACGGAGTCGAGGAAGAGTAGTCGTTAGGCAAAAATCCGCCAGGAGAACCAGCCATGAGACACCAAAAGAAGACCGTCAAATTGGGCCGCACTGCGGAACACCGCAAGGCGCTCCTCGCGAATCAGGTTTGCAGCTTGATCGAGCATCAGCGGATCAAGACCACCCTTGCCAAGGCAAAGGCCGTCCGGCCGTTGGCGGAAAAGATGGTGACGCTGGGCAAGAATGGCTCGCTTCACGCGCGTCGCACTGCGCTCTCCGTTTTGCGGCAGAAAGACGCGGTGAAAAAATTGTTCGACGACATCGCCCCGCGCAGTGCCGATCGCAAAGGCGGTTACACGCGCATCATCAAGCTCGGTCAGCGCAAGAGCGACGCGGCCCCGATCGCATTTCTCGAGTGGGTCGATGCCGCCGAGGTAGTCGAGGAAACGGCTCCGGTCGAGAAAAGCAAGAAGCGCAAAGCCGCCAAAGGTGAGACTGAATCGAAGTCGGCAGGCAAAAGCAAAAAGAGCGAGCCTAACGACAAGAAAGCCGGCACGGAGGAATAAGTCTCCGGCACACTAAGCGTCGTCCCGCTTTTGGCAGGGAAGTATCCCGGCTTCGTGACATTGTCGATTGCGCAACGTTTGGTTGCGGTTTCATAACCGCTGCTTTGCCTGAGAGTTATGCATCGCTGGATACCAGGGCATGGCGATTGCTTTATTAGGTGGTGTTCAAGAAAGGACACCATGACAACACCAATCCAGGTCAGTCCAGTTTATCAGGAAAGCACCTATCAGCTGCTCGTTCAGTCGGAAGAAAAAGAACGCGGGTTGATCGAAGGGGTCGTTTACCTGCTGCTTGTCATCGCAACGACCACGTCGATTTGGCAATTCGGTCGCGTGCCGGTGACGTTTGCCGAAATCGGCGAGGTGCACGCGCAGCAAGTGGCCGCGTGGCTGCAGGGCTAAATTTGTCGCCGCTAAAACGAGCGCAGACTCGTTAGGCGCCAACTTATTTCACCGTCGGCGTCGATCGCGAGGGTCGCGACGCTCGGCGGCGCGCCGCGGTTCGGTCGGGTCACGCAGCCGGGATTGAGAAAAAGCACGCCTCCTTTGCGCTCGTTCCGCGGCACGTGGGTATGGGCGTGCAAGAGCACGTCAATGTTTTCCGGCGGGCACGAGGGCGGGATGTGCACAAGACGGAAGCGGACGCCGTTGCGTCTCAAATCAACGACCAGCGGCCATTCGAAATTGGCGTCGCAGTTCCCGCGCACAAGCGTGAGCGGCGGCCCGAAACTTTCCAGCCTAACGACTAATCCAGGCGCACAGACGTCCCCCAGATGCCAGATTTCATCCGCGCCTTCGGCCAGCGCTTCGAGATTTTCCGGGAGATGATTGTGCGTATCAGCCAGGACAAGGATGCGAAGTGGCGGCACCCCGGTATTCTCGCACAAGCGGCACCGCAAACACCAAGGTCGATAAGTAAATTTCGTGGAGAACCTTTGCGTCCTTCGTGCGAGGCGTTAGGTTAAGCTCTGTGTCTTTCAACAACTTCGGGCTTTCCCCGGAAGTCGTGCGGGGCACCCAGGCGATGGGCTTTGCTGAGCCAACGCCGATTCAACTCCGCGCATTTCCAATCATTTTATCCGGTAAAGATCTCGTCGGCACCGCACAAACCGGCACCGGTAAGACTGCCGCCTTCGCGCTGCCGATCCTAACCTTGCTCGCGGAGCACGGTGCTTTCCGTTGCCTCGTGCTAGAGCCGACCCGCGAGCTCGCCGCGCAGGTCGAGACCGCCTTTCGCGACTACGGGCGTTTCACCGACATCAAAGTAACCGTGATTCATGGTGGCGTCGGCTACGGGAAGCAGCGGGAAGATCTGAAAAACGGAATGGACGTCGTCGTCGCCACGCCGGGGCGGCTGCTCGATCACCTCCAGCAGGGCACAATGAACTGCCGTGAGGTGAATATTCTCGTCCTCGATGAAGTCGATCGCATGCTCGACATGGGATTCCTCCCTGATGTTCGCCGGATCGTGAAGCAGGTCTCCACCGATCGCCAGACCTTGCTTTTCTCCGCCACGCTTCCGCCGGAGATCGAGCGGCTGGCGGCAAGCGTCCTGCATGAGCCGGAGACGGTTGAGATCGGAGCGTGGCGCTCGCCGGCCGAAACCGTGACTCATGCCGTCTATCCGGTCGCGGCGGAGCAAAAATTTGACCTCCTCATGTCGTTGCTCGAGCGCACCAATTATGACAGCGCGCTCATTTTTTGCCGGACCAAACACGGGGCTGATCGCATCGCCCATCAGTTGAAGGTCGGGAAACACGCAGTCGCGGTGCTGCATTCCAACCGCACGCAACGGGAGCGGATTGAGGCGCTGGAGGGATTCAAGAGCGGCAAATACGAAGTAATGGTCGCGACCGATATCGCGGCGCGCGGCCTCGACATCGCGGGGGTGAGTCACGTCATCAATTACGATGTGCCGGAGCACCCGGAGGATTACGTGCATCGCATCGGCCGGACCGGCCGCGCGCAAAACGTTGGCGACGCCTTCACGCTCGTGAATGGCGAAGAGTTGCCCGCGCTCCATGCCATCGAGCGCTTTATTGGGCAAAAAATTCCGCGCCTGAAGCTGGAGAACTTTCCTTACATCTACACCGTCCTCTTCGAGCCGGAATCGGCCAGTGGCGGGAAACGGGCGATCGGCGGCGGACGCACCCATCGCGGTTATTCCTTTGGCCGGCGACGTCGTTAGGGCCTAACGACGACTGCTCCGCCCCGTGCACAAAATTCGTGGGGCGAGACTCCTTCGAGTCCGCCTTTTTCCTTGGCTATTCGGTAAAGAGCTCGATCGCGTCGATTAACGATTCCGCAATCAGCTCCTTCGAAATCCAGCGCTGCAACCCGTTTGCAGGATTGTCGCGCTGCCCCGGCGCCATGAGGAAGACCTCCGTGCCGTCGAGCCGCATCTTGGTCAGGATCTCAAAGACGGACGTGTCCGCGCTGATGACGGCGTAGCCTTGCGACGCGATCTCCGCAACCGTCGTGTCCTGCCGCGGCTTCCGGACGGCCTTGAGCGCGGCCGTGAAGGTGATGACACCGGTGATTTTTTTCTCGTTCGTCACCACGAAACAGGCGTCCTCCGGATAGGCAGGCAGGACAATCGCCAGCTCCGGCAGGGTCATGTCGGCCTCCAGCCTAACGATGCCAGCGTGCTTCAATTCGCGGGCCGGTTTCATGTATTGAATGTTGGCTTGCATCGCGCTCGGCATGCGGTGGCCGCGGCGCGCCAGCTTCAGGGTGTAGATGCTTTCGTTGGAAATCATTTTTCGCACCCCGTAGGCGATTGCGACCGTGATCGTCATCGGCACGATCACTCCGTAGTCGAGCGTCATTTCAAAAATCATCACGATCGCCGTGATGGCCGCGCCCGTCGTCCCGCCCACGATCCCCGCCATCCCGACAACCGCAAATGCCGCCGGAGTAATCTCCGCGCTGGGGAAAACATGCTGGAGCAAAATCCCGTAGGCGCTCCCGAGCGTCGCGCCGAGAAAAAGCGCCGGGGAAAAAACCCCGCCCGACGCGCCCGAGCCGAGCGTGAGCGAAGTGGCAAAAAGCTTCAGGGCGAAAAGGAGCAGGAGCAGCCAGAAAGAAGTGAGCGTACCTGCGAGCACGCTCTGGATCGTGGCGTAGCCGACACCCTCGATGTGATAATTGCCCGTCTGCCGCAGGAGCAGATACATCATGATGCCAAGCAGGAGCATGCCGCTCATGTGGCGCAGATACGGATTGCGAATCCGGTAATCGAAAAAATCCTCAAAGGCGTAGATCGACCGGATGTAAACGACCGAGACCAGGCCGATGAGCAAACCAAGCCCGACATAAGCAATGAGCAAAAGCGGATGGGTCAGATGGAAGTAATCCATCCGCAACTGCGGAATGGTGAAGGCCGGATTCGGGCCGAAGAAAAAGCGTCCGACGTAGCTCGCGCTCGCGGTCGAGATCACCACCGGTACGAGCGTCCAGACACTGATCTCGTGCAGCAAAAGCTCCGCTGCGAAAAGGACGCCGCCAATCGGCGTGTTGAAGGTCGCGGCGATGCCCGCGCCGGCGCCGGCCGCAATCAAGGTCGTGCGTTGCCAGGCGGGAATGCGCAGCCATTGACCGACGGTCGAGCCGAAGGCCGAGCCGATTTGAATGATCGGTCCTTCGCGTCCGACTGATCCGCCGCTCCCGATTGAAAGGGCGGAGGCGAGCGCCTTCACCACCGACACGACCGGCCGAATGATGCTCTTGTTATAATAGATCGCATCCATCACCTCGGGCACGCCGTGGCCGCGCGCTTCCGGGGCAAATGTTTTCACCAGCCAGGTCACACCGATCGCGCCGATCACCGGCCCGAAAATGATCAGCGCACCCCAGGGGCTCGGCGGCGTATGGACGCTGGCTTCGTAGGAGACAGAAAGCTTTCCGAGGAAAAAGAGATTGTGAAAGAACCCGATCATCCCGCGAAAGACAACCGCGCCGCATCCGCCGACCAGACCGATCACGATCGAGAGCAGCCAGAAGCGCAACGGCGAGAGCGGAACCTTCTTGGGCGCGGCTCCGACGCCAGCGGTAGCCGTCAATCCGGAGTCGGGGAGCGGCTCAACCACGGCGGCAATCTCTCATTCCTTCGAAAATGGACGACGGAAGCAGAAGCGCAACTGAAGCAGAGCCGCATTGACTCTGCCCCGCGCGATACGCGAGACTGCCGCGATGGAATGCCCCATCAATCACGAACGCCCGACGCAGTATTACGGCGACTACCTCGGGATTGAGCGCCTGCTCGGGCTGCAAAAACCGCTCAGCCTGCGCGAGGGCAGGTTGATCGCGCACGATGAGATGCTCTTCATCATCATCCACCAGGCCTACGAGCTTTGGTTCAAACAGATCCTGCACGAGATCACCGCCTGCGGCGAAGTGCTGAGCAAACCGGCCGCCGATGACGATGGCCCCGACATGAGCGTGGTCGTGCATCGCCTCAAGCGGGTGGTCGAGATCTGGAAACTGCTCAATCACCAGGTCGACGTCCTCGAGACGATGACCCCGCTCGACTTTCTTGAGTTCCGGGAGCTGCTGCATGGCGCCTCCGGATTTCAGAGTAAACAATTCCGCAAGATCGAAGCGTCGCTGGGCCTGGAAATGGAAAACCGTTTCCGGCCCGATTATTATAAGCACACCCAGTTTGGCGGGTTTAACGAAAAGGATTTTGCCGAGATCGAGGCCTTCGAAGCAAAACCGAGCCTGCTCCAAATGGTCGAGAATTGGCTCGAGCGGATGCCTTTCTTCAACGACGAATTCTGGCGCGATTGGGAGGAAATGCCGGACGAGTCTGATCCGAGCGGCCGTTCACCCTTCTGGGTCCGCTACCGTGCGCTTTACGAGGAAAGCCTTTCCGACCGGGACGACAAAGCCGACCTGCTCGGCAAGTTCGACGACATCTTCTTCAAAGCTGGCTGGGGTCCGTTTCGTCCGACCGCTTTGCGGGCCGCGCTCTTCATCATGCTCTACCGCGACGAGCCGCTTTTCCGCCTCCCGTTTGGGTTGCTCAACTCGCTCATCGAGATCGACGAACAACTGGGCAACTTCCGCTATCGCCACCTGCAAATGGTCCGGCGCATGATCGGCAGCCGGGTCGGCACCGGCGGGAGCAGCGGCGAGCAATATCTGCAGGGCGCGGTGAACCGAAACTACATCTTCAAGGAACTCTCCGGCATCATCACTTTCCTGATCGAGCGCCGCCACCTGCCCAAGCTCCCGCCGCGCCTGCACCAGGCGCTGCGTTTTAGCTTCACGGCTCGTTAGGCGCCGCCGCGTTTTGTTCGAAAGAATTTTCGCGATCGACCAGCTGCCCACTGCCTATCCAAGCTTGAATTCACCCGTCCGGCGCGATTCCATGAGGTGATGAAAACCACTCGTCGCAAATTTATCAGGTCATCGCTGGTTCTCTCCGCAGCGGCGCTGGTGAGTCCGAGAGTGGCCTTCTCCCAAGGCGGCGGCTACTACCTTCCGGGCGAGACCCACCCGCACACCCGCACCTGGATGGCCTTCCCCGATAGCGCCGCCATCTGGGGAAAGAAGTTGCTGGCCGGCGTGCAAAAGGACATCGCCAACATCGCCAATACCATCGCGGACTTCGAACCGGTCTTCATGATCGCGAACCCCGCCAGCGTTACCAAAGCGAAGCGAATGGTCGGAGCCGGCGTGACCGTCATCGCCATGGCCCTCGACGATTGTTGGATGCGAGATTCCGGGCCCATCTTCCGCATCAACGGGTCGGGTGGCCTCAATTGTCTTGGCCTCAATTTCAATGGCTGGGGCAACCGGCAGACCCACGCCAACGACGCCTTGGTCGCCCGGAACGTCGCCGCCTACCTCGGCCTCGCCACCCGTGCCGAGGCCCGCACCGCCATCTTCGACTACATCGAAACCTTCTATAATCGGACCAGACTGCACTCCAGTCTTGCCTACACCAGCCCCATCACCTTTGAATCAACACTGAACTAAATTACCCTTCCTCACTGTCCGATGAAACAATGCAAGCCCACTCTGACCTCGGATTCTCGCGCGCGCCGTTGTAAAATTGATTTGTCAAGTCACTAGACGATCAAGGCAGATGGAACGGGCGGATGACGCGATGGAGTTAGAACCAGTGTTTGAGCCACTCCCAGAAGCGGCAGAGGAGGCATTTGTGCGGCGGCGGCGGCGGCTGGCTGGTGCCCTGGCATGAACCGCAGGCGTCGGAGTCGACCCACCATGCCATGTAGGCGGTGAAAAAAGTGAGGTGTTCGTCAGGGTTTGTCACGTCGCCGTCACCGCCATAATCCAGGTCGAACGGCGCGCGCGTAATGGTGAGTTGGAGATGATTCGGGTTACCGTCTGTCGGTAAGAGATTCTCCGTAAACTGCACGCGGGACCAGCGTGAGTCGGGAATCTCATTTTCCCGCTCGACGACCAGGCGTGCGCACGCGCTTGGGCGCGCCGGTGGCCAAATGTCGACCTCCAGCGAGCGCTCGGCGAAGACGGGTGAGGCGACGATCTTGGTGACGACAGCCGGCACGCCCCCGGTGAGAGCGCGCCAGTTCGAGGTGAGGTGGAGCGGCCTGTTCCAGGTGGTTCCCATGGTCGGTGCGTAGTCGGAGTATTGCAGATAAGAGCTGGCAAGGAGACTTGCGGGGTGTAGCTCGGAATGCCAGTCGGGGTGGCCGCAATCGATGATCCATTGCCCGCGCGCTGCGATGCGATCGCCCGGCTCCGGCCGATAGCCAACCGGGTAATACCATTGCTCGCCTTCAATGCCGAGCGCTCCGCCCAGATCGATGACCTGGTTCCCTTTTCGATACTCGGTCGAGTGTTTCGATTGGCAGTCGCCGCCGTCGCGGTCGTTCAACTGGGATTCATCGCGCGCGAGCAGGTGCCGGTAGTTCGCGTCGGTCACGACGTTCAGTTCCCAATCAGCGCAAAGTTGGCCTTGATCGGCGGTGGAAAGGTCGGGGCAATTCTGGACGGCGGCGTTATGCGTGATGACATCGGCGTGCTCGCCCATGTAACGGCCGTCGGGCGAACCGTTGTGATCGCCGCTGTAATCGCCGCCCGAAAGGAAAGCATTGCTGACCGTGCCTTCGACGTTGAGGAAATTTCGATCTTTGACCGGATTCCATTCTGCCATGTCGAAATCCACGCAGCCGTCGGATAGGGAAGGTTCGTGCTTGATGTGCCAATCGCAGGGGGCGCCGGATTGCGCGATCTCGGTGTCCGGTGAGTCGGCGCTGGGAAAATTGCTCAGGTTCGACGGCGTCCAGGATACGGGCGGAATGCGCGCCGGGGTGCAGACGCGGATCCAGCGCGGGGCGCTCGTGCGCCAGGAATTACCCGCGCCTCCGCAGTAACCGGGAAGGAATGTCGGAAGCCATTTCGTGGGATCGCGATTGATCGCTTCCAGGTCGAAGAAGTTGGTCTGGGCCAGGAGCGAGTCCCATGGCCGGGCCTGCCAGTTTTTCTGCGGGGCGTTGTCGAAAGCGACATCCGCGGGATACCAGATCGGGGCCTTGACCGGTGTGAAGGCGAAGTAGATGCAGCCGTCGTTATGCATTTCGGCGGAGTTCAGCGGGCGATTGCTTTTGGTCGTGGTCTCGCCGGGGACTCCATCCTGGTAACGCTGGAAATGATTAATGCTTGTGCCCGGCGCATCCTTCGTGATCGGCAGACCGACCGGCACCTCAGCGACGTTAGTCAAAAGCTCCGCGACGCGGTGGAATTCGGGCACCTGCGGGGCCACCGGAGTATTGGTAAAGCCGGCGGCTTGTTTGCATGATTCGAGATGAGCTGCGTGGCGATCGATGACGATGGTGACGGTTGTCTTGTCGTCGTTAACACATTGATCGTTAGGGCCGGGATCGGGATTCCAATAACCGTTGTCGCCGATGCCTCCATCGTCCACATAGCCGAGGGCGAGATGTCCGGCCTGGGGGACAACGAGGGGCGCGCCGGTCCAGTGCAGAATGGTCTCGGGATTATTGTCGCCGGTCACTCCGACAATCTGCACGGTTCCGTAATATTGTGAGTTGAGATGGCCGTCGCCGTCGTCCGGATTGACGTAGCGGAACCAAGTCTTACCGGTACCGCCGGTCTGCACACAGCCAGCGGCCTGCAAGGTGACCACATCCCCGGGATTGAAGGTGATCGCGGGATAATCTGTCAGACTGCGTTCGACCGAAGGATAATCGATCTTCCAGATCTCATGGCCGGGCGGCGACTCAGTGCAGGTAATGATGTCAGCCCCGTGCGGGTAGTGATCGACCTGACCCGGCTGGAAACGCGGCGGCGGCGGCGAGCTGCAGGGATCGGCCAGAGCGAAGGAGAGCGGGAAGAGGTGAAGCGAAAAGGCAACGATCAGCCTTGGGGAAATCCGCCGTAACCGCCTCTTCGGACGATTAATCACGTTCTTCCTTTCGTTCGCCGCCCTGTTCGTTCTGCAGCTTACCGTCGACATCGGGCGGGAATATTCCTCGCTCGATGCCGAATATTCGTTGGAGAGAGCCTTGAGATGTTTGGATTAAGCAGTCAAACTAATTCGCTCCTCACATGTGGTTTATTCTCCAGTTCCACAAGAACTACGTGCGGAAGTCCGGGGTCAGGCATCATTGACACGTGACATGCCTGCGTTCGCTGCAGCAGTCGCCATAATCACTTCTTTGGTTTCGCTTTCTTCACCGCGTCCTTTTTCGCGCTCCTCTTTCCCCTTGCCGCCCGGTAATTGGCCATGTGCTCCTCCACAGGCACCCGCGCAACGGTGCGGCCGACCACGTCGAGAGCCAGGTCCTCCAACTTTTTGAAGCGGACGCAACCTTTCCCCATGTCGAGCTTCTTGCCGCTCTTCTGGTATTGGTTAACGAACCAGGTGGAGAGAGTGGGATTGATGTACAAGCACGGGAAATGCAACACCATGCCCGTCTTCTGCGAGGCGAGCGCAACGAATGGCAGTGGCACTTTGGGATTCTCGCCATAGCCCGCCGGATAAAGGGACAGCGGGACGTACCAGCCGATCATCTCAAACTGCATGCCCTCCTCATATCCGTCCGGCAGGTTCTCATTGATCGCCTTACGCACGGCGCTGAGCGCGGCGCGGCGATCCGCGGGGAGTGCGGCGAGGTATTGGGCCACGGTGGAAGCTGTCATGTCGGCGACGATACCCGCCTCCGAAAGGCAGAAGGAAGAATTAAGATTCAAGAAGCCTCCCGCGTCGCGCCGCCTAACGCCGAATTTCCTTACCCGTGCGCCGTGAGCCCGTCTTAACTGAAATTCATGATCTCCGTCATCGCCAAGCGCAGCCCTGCACAAGTCCGAAGCGAGGTCAGAGCGATCGGAAAAGCGGGCGACGAAATTAACAAGTCGGCGAAGTCGGCGCGCGCGTTTCTGCTCAAGAACGGATTCATCACCAAAGGGAATAAAGTAGGCAAACACTACCGGTAGCGCGGCGATGTTTGCCACCTCGTTCCTCCTCGGCTATCACGGCTGCGAACGGGAAGTAGGGGAGGCGATTCTGGCCGGCCGAAACCACGTCACCCTGAGTAAGAACGTCTACGACTGGCTTGGGCATGGCGCATATTTTTGGGAGAACAGCCCGAAACGCGCGCTGGATTGGGCGACTTTCCTGAAGAAGCACCCGCCGGAGCCGAGCCGAGCCTTTTGTTATCGGGGCGATCATCGATCTCGGCAATTGTCTCGATCTTACTGACGCCGGCTCGCTGGAGATCATTCGCGCTGGCTACGACGAGCTTCGACGAACGATGGCGCTAGCCGGCGCACCGATGCCGGAAAATGAGGCGGCACGACACGGCGCCGCCGACCTGGTGAAGCGTCATCTCGATTGTGAAGTGGTTAATTTCGTCCATCTCCTTCGCGAACGAGAGAAAAGGCCATTCGACACTGTCCGCGGGGTATCTTCACTGAAGGCGGTGAACTCTATCCCGGCGCAAAGATCATGGCGAAAACGCACGTCCAAGTCTGTGTGCGCCGACCGGAAACCAGTATCAAAGGATATTTTCGACCACTTTCAGGTGGTGCCTGAGCAACGAGGTCGAGTGCGTTGTCCGCGAGGCCAAAGAAGCGGGTCAAGCAAGCGTGAGAACTACGAGCGAAGGGTCGGCGTCGTGAGAGGCCTCGTCCATGGAGCGGGGTAACGTAAACCCGCATTTTTGCAGGACGCGGAGCGAGGCGGCGTTGTGCTTCGCCGCACTGGCGTAGAGCGGCCGGGTCTGTTCCAGGCGGAGGAAGGCGGTGAGCGCTGCGGTCGCGATGCCGCGGCCCCAGAAGGCGCGGTCGAGCCAGTAGCCGACTTCTCGCTTTCCGTCCGATGTCCAACTGCCGATATGCCCGGCGACTTGATTCTGCGCGGGGGAATCCGCCGAGACAGCGGACGCTACAACGATCGTTTTCTTCAGGAGCGTGTCGTCGGCCAGGAGCTTCGCCCAATGCTGGTCAAACGCGGCCCGGTCGCGCGATTGGAAGGCGACCATCGCCACGGCTACGGGATCGCGCTGGTGTTCGAAGAAGAGCGCCAGGTCGTCCGCTTCCACGTCGCGTAATCGGATGATCGCTGGCTCGGATTTGGCAGTCATGAAGTCAGAAGCTAAATCCGGGCGGGAAAATCCGCGAGACAATGCCGTCTTAAAACGGCGGCGCCGGCTACAGCGTTTTCGTGGCAGTCTCTTTTCGCTCGCAAACGCGAAGTTGCCCTGATGGCTGAGCGAGCAGCGGCGAGCAATATCTGCAGGGCGCGGGTTAGCCGAGACTACATCTTGCAAGAGCCGGCGGCGTCATCACTTTCCTGATCGAGCGCGCCACCTGTTAGGCGCGTTTCACCTTGCCATTTCCTCCGTCGTTGTAGTACAACGGCCCAAGTGTGAACGCCCTCTCCATGGAGACAAGGATGGGAGCCGGCTCGTTTCAATCGACCCGCTGGACGGTTGTTCTCGCCGCGGCGGGTGATCACGCGACGCCCAGCCAGTCGCATGAGGCGCTTTCCGAGCTTTGCCGAATTTACTGGCGGCCGGTTTATCTTATCCTCCGACGCGACGGCCATGCGCCAGCCGATGCCCAGGATCTTACCCAGGGTTTCTTCGCCGATTTCATCACCACCCGCTTCTATGCCCGGGCCGATCGCGAGAAGGGTCGTTTCCGCTCCTTCCTCCTCGGCGTGCTGAAACACTTTGTCTCCGACTGCGGGCGCGTGCGCTGGCGCAAAAGCGCGGCGGCGGGGCAATCCGCGAGCCACTCGATGAGGCGGCAATCATGGAAGCGGAAAATCAGGTCGCGCGCATCAGTCAGTGGGATACTCAACAGGTCTATGACCGTGCCTGGGCGGAGGCGCTTCTCCGACAGGGCTGGGGCGGCTCGGGGAAGAATGCGCGCTGGCCGGCAAGTCGACTTTTTTGAAGCGCTCAAGTCACATCTTTCGCCGGGAGGCGCCGACGCTCTTTCCTACAGCGGGTCCCGCGGTGACGCTGCGCAAGGACGTGGAGCGTTTGCGCAATCGGTATGGACAGATTTTGCGGGACGAAGTCCGCGGAACGGTGACCGATCCGGCCGAGGTGGATGACGAGCTGCGTTATCTCTGCCGCACGGTCGGCTCGATGTAATCCCATGTCCCCCCTTGAGCGGCATGACCGCGAGCGTCTGTCCGAGATGCGGGAGCGGCCGGGAATCGAGTGCATTGCCCGAGCTGGGCTGTATCGTTTGCGCGCTCGAGCTTGCGCTTGGAAGAACGACGGATACCGGAGAGGCCCCGCCGCTGGCTTTCGGACAGTATCTCATCGAGACCCGCGAAGACGGTCAACTGTGGGAGCTGGGGAGGGGCGCGATGGGTGTGACGTATCGTGCGATCGATCGTTCCCTGCAACGCACGGTCGCGCTCAAGATCATCGCGGCTGACTTCGCGGCACGCGGCTCGGAGGCGCGCGAACGCTTTGTGCGCGAAGCGCGCGCGGCGGCGGCTTTGCGCCATCCGAATGTCGCGACCGCCTACCAGTTCGGCATCGAGGAAGAAACCGGCCAAAGCTTTTACGCGATGGAGCTGGTGGAAGGTGAGACGCTGGAAGAAAGAGTGCGGCGCAGTGGACCGCTCGATGTGCGCAGCGTGGTGGAGATCGCCCTTCAAGTCACCGCGGCGTTAGGCGAAGCCGAGAAACGCGGGCTGGTGCATCGCGATCTCAAGCCTTCCAACATCATGATCGCGAGCGGCGAGGAGGCGGAGCGCCTCACGGTCAAGGTAATCGACTTCGGCCTGGCCAAAGCATGGGCGGAAGCGCCCGAGGCGCGGATGCTGACGCACAACGGCTTTGTCGGGACACCGGCGTTCGCCAGCCCGGAGCAACTACGCTCCGCGCCGGTCGATGTTCGCTCCGATATTTACTCGTTAGGCGCGACCCTTTGGTATCTGCTCACCGGTCGCACGCCTTTCGGAGATCACGCGGGCGCGGGGCCGCCGCCGGTCGAACAGCTCAAGGCGGCGCACGTTCCGCCGCGTCTGGCGGCTTTGCTGACTTCGATGGTTGCCACTGAACCGGCGGCGCGTCCTTCCGTCGATGACCTCGGGCGGCAATTGCAGGCGATGCAGGAGCGCAGGAAGCTGCCGCTTTCGTGGGCGCTGGCAGCCGGTTTCATCGTCCTCGCGGCCGGGGCGACGTTCTTCTCGCTTCGGCCCTCGTTGAAGCCCGCACCGGTAACGAAGGCCGTGGCCGTTCTTCCTTTCGATCATCCCGGCGCCAATCAAACCGGTGAGCTGCTCGCGAGCGGGTTGCAGGACGACATCCTCGTTAGCTTATCCAAGATCGCCGACCTGAAGGTGATCTCGCGCAACTCGGTCGCGCACTATGCAGACACCAAAAAAGACCCGGGCGAGATCGGCCGCGAGCTTGGAGTCGATGCGGTGCTGGTGGGGAGTTTGCGGCAAGCCGGACCGCGCGCGCGCGTTAACGTGGCATTGCTCCGTGGAACGGACGGAACGCAAATCTGGGCGAGCGGCTTCGATCGCGAACTCAACGACGTTTTCGCGATTCAGAGTGATCTCGCATTGCAAGTCGCCTCCGCGCTCAAGGCAACCGTGCTGCCGATGGAGGCGAATGGCATTCGCAGCCGGCCAACCAACGATCCGCAGGCCTATCTGCTCTACGTGCAGGCGCAGGATCTCTTTGTCGACCCCGAAAAGCCGCGACCGAAGTTGGAAAAAGTTGAGCGGCTCCTGGGGCAGGCGGTTGAGCGCGATCCGAAGTTCGCTCTCGCCTTCGCCTTGCTCTCAAACACCGAGACGATCTTCGCGGACGAGTATGACCCGACGCCGGCGCGCGCCTGCTTCGCGGAGGCAGCCAAGTCGGCCCCACTCTAGTCGGGATCGGTTATTCCGGGCACACGGCCCCTGCGAAAGGTCGACCCGACACCAACTACCGGGATGAGTGACCCCCGGCTACAACTTTTTTGTCACACCGCCCTCCGTTTCCCGAAGGAATGGGAAACAACGACCACCTATGAAAACAAAAATCCTTCGAAATCTATTCGTTATTCTCGCCGTTGGATGGGCGGCAGTTCTCCTGCCTCTCGACGCCGGCGCCGGTCCAACCTCCAAAGCGGTGCAGCTCGCGGGCCGCATCGGCCGGGGCCGCGGCGGCGTGGAGCGCGCGGATTCGGAGCACAATTTTCGGGCGCCACGGAACGTTGTCGGCGCGACAACCGCCGCAGCCAGAGAAGCCGCGCTGGCGAGCTATCCGCATTTCCGCCTCGTCGATCTCGGCACGCTGGGCGGACCGAATGCCTACACCGTTTTCCCAGCCGTGATGCTCAATAATCGCGGCGAAAACATCGCTCAAGCTAGCACCGACATTCTGGATCCATACCCGTTTACATTTGCGGATGACCTCATCTGGCACGGCATATATAAAGCCCCAAACGGCATGGTCAGCGATCTCGGGGCGCTCACCAGTGTCGCTCAGAGCCTTCCCGTTTGGATTAGTGGCAATGGTTTCATCGTAGGAACGAGCGAAAACGGCCTGCTCGATGACACGGCGGATTTTCCGCAACTCCGGCCGGTGCGGTGGGACCTGGCGCACAACCTTGTGGATCTCGGCACGTTTGGCGGGAACACGGGTTGGCTACCGCAGTCAATAACAAAGGACAGGTCGCCGGCTACGCCACGAACACGATTCCAGAAGACCCAGACGTGGCATCGTTCATGAATGGCTTCTATCCCGCCGGCCAGCAAGTGCGCGCATTCCTCTGGAACGGCGGCGCGCTGCGCGACCTTGGGACCCTTGGCGGAAACGATGCCGCCGCGCAGGCAATCAACAAACACGGCGTCGTCGCGGGTCTGTCATATACCAATACGGAAATCAATGACACCACCGGCCTGCCAACGGTGCATCCGTTCGTCTGGCGGAACGGAACAATGCAGGATGTCGGCAGCCTGGGCGGCACGCTCTCGACACCAGCCATTCTTTCCACCGGGCCTTTCGGTAAATCCTTGAACGAGCGCGGCGAGGTGGCTGGCACCTCCACCCTGGCCGGCGACGAGATCTGGCACGCGTTTGTCTGGACCAAGAACCACCTGATCGAAATCGGAACCTTCGGCGGCGACAATTCCGAGGCGCTACTTCATGAGTGATCAAGGGACAGGTGCTCGGTCGTGCGGAGGTGACGCTCGATCCTTTCGTGCGGCACGCCTTCCTCTGGGAAAAAGGCCGGATGACGGATCTCGGCGCGCCCGGCCCCTTGCACTCGCAGCACGGCGCTCGCGATAAATGCAGCCGGTCAAATCGTAGGCGACGACCGGCGCCTGCACAGACGATCCGAATGATCCGCTCTACTTTAGCACCTTCTACGTGGAGAAGGGTAAACCGCCGGTCGACCTGAACGCTCTCATTACACCTGCGTCGGACATTCACCTGGAAGATGCTGGCTACATTAATGACCTCGGCGAGATCTCCGGCGGCGGGGTGGCTTCGGATGGGACTGAGCATGCGGTACTGCTGGTGCCGACGGCTGACTAGGATTACCTCGCGCCATAGAAGGAAAGATACAGTTGTGGCCGGGGACAACGTCCCCGGCATGTCCAAGCTGTGCCATGGCGGTCTCAATTTGTCCGATACACTGCACGAAACTCGGCCGGGATGACGCTAGTTGTCGGTGCGAAGTCGAGTTGACGTTCAGTGGGAGAATGAAATGTTTCTTTGTGAAGACGCTGATTCTCTTTGTCGGGTGGTGTATTCTCCTCGTCCTCTCGTGGCCGCTGGCCCTGCTCGCGTTGGTGCTTTTTCCAATCGTCTGGCTCGTCGCACTGCCGTTCCGTTTGCTCGGGATGACTTTTGAAGCCCTCCTCGCGTTCGTGAGCGCGGTGCTCTTTCTCCCGGCGCGATTGTTCGGCTGGCGACGTGCCGCCTGAAACCGGGGGAGAACTCCATCGCACCTCGGCCAAGCCGAGCGTCGACCGAGTGGCAAATCGGGATCGCAAGGGCGCAGCATCGATCAAAGCGCAACCGCCGTGCGTCGATGCCGGTCGAAAATGCTGACTTCGCGGATCCCAAGCTCCGTCATTTTTTGCGCTAACCGGTCGAAGCTTTCCCCCTGCTGCACATGTGAATGTCCGTCGGATGCGGTCGTGAATGGGATTCCCTTCGTCATGGCCCGCCGGGTGATTTCGTCGCTCGGATAAAGCTCGCCGACCGGTTTGCGCCAGCCGGCGGTCGATAGTTCCATCGCGAGATTGGCGCCGTGAATTTCGGAAAGGACGGCTTCGAGCAAATCGCCGAGATCGGTCGTCGGGCGAAAGCCAAAGATTTTTACGAGGTCGAGATGCGCCATGCAGTCGACCAACCCGCTCGTCGCCATCGCACGAATCCGCGCGTAGTAATCGGCGTAAACTTCGTCGATGTCGCGCCGCTTGAACTCCGCTTCCGCGCCTGCGAGATCGAAGGCCCAATCGCCGCGCAAGAAATGCACTGAGCCGAGGACGAAATCGAGCTGGTCCCAATTCTTCTCCACCCAGGCTCGGCCCGTGGCGGAGTGCACGGGATCGTTATCCAACTCGATCCCGGCGCGAATCTTTAGATCGGGATTCGCTGCGCGCAGCCGGTCGATTTGGTCAAAATCGATGCCACGATGATAACGATCGTGATCCGTCAGGGCTATGTCGCGCAGGCCGGTCGCTCGGGCGTGATCAGCCCAAGGCTGGAGCAGTTCCTGGGAGTAGGGTTGAAGTCGGTGGCCCTGTGGATGCAGGTGGTAGTCGGAGAAAAGCTTCATGTGCTTCAAGATTCGAGGGTGGTGAATTGTCGGGAGCGCGTTCTTCCGAATCTCGATTCACGGATCCCCATTACTGCGCGGTCATCGACTTGCGTTTCGCGTCAAGCTCTGGATAAGCCGGCACTACCACCTCCACGGTGAAAACCTTGCCAGGACTGAGCTCGCGAGTTGCGATTGTCTCGGAGTACTCGACGTGCTCGTTTGGGTTGATGAGGAGCGTTCCGGGCTGTTCCTCGAAAGCGCGGTTCTCGGACCAGCGGGTCACGACGCGCCCGGTCGAGTCGTGGAGCAGGATCTCGATTCGTTGTTCGGTTGGAAAATCAAGCTCGACGGCGTGATCGCCGCGATTGGTCAGGAGGATGTGAACCGGCAGTTGGCGCATCTCCGTGAGTTTCACGGCCTCGGAAGGAAGGTCCACGGTCAGAACGAGGCCGCGAATTTTCGGGTTGCGATATTCCGGGATTTTTTCGGTCGAACCGAAAGGGTGGAGAACACGGCCGAGCCAACTCCGCTTCTCCTGGGCGGGCGCGACGCCGGTGGCGATGAACAAGATCAGCGCGGCAAAAACAAACGTTAGTCTCATTCGCTTCAAAAAGGTCAAACGTTGCAAAAACTGTCAAACCCTTTATCAATCCGCGATGAAGACTTTGTTCGCTGCCGCGCTCGATTGCTCGCGCACCGGAGCCGCTAAAATGGATGCACGGAGTTGCATCTTTCGCGGCCATCTCGAGGCGAATGATGGAGGACGGTTGGGTGGTTGCCCAGCCGATTCGAGTGCCGGCATTGAACTGAACAAGGACTGGAAATTGATCGGCGCGCGGGAGCGAAAATGAACGGCGGGTTGCGCGCCGCGGTGGTGCTCATTCTGGTCATGACTGCTCTCGTCCAGGCGGAGGATGCGCCGGTGAGTCTCGCGCTGCCGACCGATAACACGGCGTTGCTCCGTGGCGACAAGGCGGAGTTTTACCAGGTGATCGAACGCAACCTGAATGGCGTCGTTTCCTACCCCTGGGAGGGTGGCCAATACGGATTCGTACGTGATCCGAAGCAGTTGGCGGGCGAGACGGTTTACACCCGTTTCCACGAAGGCATGGACATTCGCCCGATGCGGCGCGACGGGCAGGGTGAGCCGCTTGACGAAGTGCGTGCGATGGCGGACGGGACGGTGGTCTATACGAATCGGCAGGCTGGCGCTTCAAACTACGGCCGCTATGTGGTGGTCGAACATCGCTGGGGAGGCTGCCCTTACTACAGTCTCTACGCGCACCTCAACACAATCGCGGTCGAGGCTGGGCAACGGGTGCGACAAGGAGAGAAGCTCGCCATCATGGGACATACCGGGGACGGCATTAATCGCGAGCGCGCCCACGTGCACGTCGAGCTCAACCTGTTGCTCAGCAGCCATTTCGAAGGTTGGCATGCCGCGGTCTTTCCAGACGAGATCAATCACCATGGCATTTATAATGGAATCAATCTGGCCGCCCTCGATCTGCCGCGGCTCATCCTTGCCCTGCGAGGCAATCCGGCGCTTACCATTCCCGCCTTCCTGAGCAAGGAAGAAACTTTTTACAAAGTGATCATTCCGAACTCGCCTGACTTTGAGCTCCCGCGGCGTTACCCCTGGATGGCGGAAGGAGCGCCTAACGAAAAACCGGCCAGCTGGGAGGTTTCCTTTGCCCGCAGCGGAGTGCCGTTGCATCTCGCGCCGAGCAACCGGGTGGTGAGCGCGCCCGAGCTTTCCTATCTCAAATCGGGCCCGGTCGACGCTCGTTATCTGACCCGCGATGTGGTTGCTGGGCGCGGTAGCAGTGCGCATCTGAGCGAGAGCGGTCGGGCGCTAATGCGCCTGTTGACTTTCCCAGACTGACGGGAGCGAGCGGGTTGGGTTGAGCGGTTAGGGCGGGAAGATTTGGCCGGCTGAATAATCCTTTGACAGCGCGGACCGGCCCGATACCTTACGCACCCCATCGCACTGAATTCAGTGTGGACTAGATCAGGAGAGCCTTCCGGCTCGTTGGAACTGAAATCATCATGCAAAAAAATCGCAGCAAACGTTATCGCGCGGCCGCCGAGCAGGTGGATCGCAGTAAGGCATACAGCTTCCCTGAAGCAGTGAGCACGCTGAAGAAGCTGCCGCCGACCAAGTTCGATCAGACGGTCACGATGTCGTTTCGGCTCGGGGTTGATCCGAAACAATCGGACCAGATGGTGCGCGGCACATGTCCACTCCCGCACGGCAGCGGCAAGCAAGTGCGCGTGCTCGTCTTCGCCCAAGGCGCGGCGGCGGCAGCCGCGAAGGAAGCTGGCGCCGAGCATGTCGGCTTTGAGAATTTGATCAAGAAATGCCAGGAAGGTTTTCAGGATTTTGATGTCGCGATCGCCACCCCTGCGGCCATGGCCGAGGTGCGCAAGCTCGGCAAGGTACTCGGCCCGCGCGGGCTGATGCCGAATCCAAAGACTGGCACCGTAACTGACGACACCGCCAAGGCCGTGCAGGAAGTGAAGGCCGGCCGGGTGGAGTTCAAGCTCGACAAGAACGGCAACGTCGCCGTCCCGGTCGGCAAATTTTCTTTCGCCGAAAATCAGCTGGTGGAAAACGGAACGGCCATCATCGAGGCGGTGGTGAAAGCCCGGCCCGCCACGGCCAAGGGTCGCTTCGTCGAGGGGATGACTCTTGCGGCGACGATGTCGCCCGGCTTACGCATTGATCCGTCGCCCTACCTCACAGTTTAGAACCTTCTCAACATGAGACCTGAAAAATCCAACATCGTCGCGGACCTCTCGGAGAAACTAAACCGCTCGCCGTTTCTGCTCGTAACAGATTACCAGCGGATGAACGTCGACCATTTCGGCGAACTTCGGAACCGGCTTGCCTCGACCGGGGCCGAGGTGCACGTGGTGAAGAACAGCTTTTTGAAGCGTGCCATCGCAACTAGCGAACTGCCGGACATCGCGGGGCAGCTCACCGGACAGACCGCGGTCGTGACCGGCGACAAGGATGTCGCGCCGGTGGCCAAGGTGTTGAAGACTTTTGCGGCCGAGTTCAAGCTCGCCGCGCTCAAGATCGGCGTGGTCGACAAGAACGTGCTGTCGACCGCGGAAGTGGAATCGCTCGCCGACCTGCCGGCACGCGATATTCTCCTCGCGCAGCTGCTTGGCGTGCTTTCGGCCCCGGCGACGAAACTGGTCCGCATCCTGAACGAGCCCGCCTCGGCACTGGCGCGGCTCTTGAATGCCAAGGCCAAGAAGGAAGGCAAAACGGCGGAGGCCGCAGCTTAACGACCAACGGAATTTCGTCCTGTCAAACGCAGGACGAGCAACAACAAACACTGTCCGGCTCGGTGGCGATCGAGCTTAATTTTCCGGAAGCTTCCGGGAGCGGCAATTGGAGGAAAATAAAATGGCAGATATGAATGCATTGGTGGAGCAACTCAGCGGGTTGACCGTTCTTGAGGTTGCTGGATTGGTGAAGCAACTCGAAGAGAAATGGGGCGTGAGCGCAGCAGCTCCGGTGGCGATGGCGGCAGCGCCAGCGGCCGGTGGCGCGGCTGGCGCGGCAGCGCCGGTGGCCGAGGAGAAGACCACTTTCGACGTGATTCTCAAGGAAATGGGCGCGAACAAGATCGGCGTGATCAAAGAAGTACGCGCTGCAGTTCCTGGACTCGGTTTGGCGGAAGCCAAAGCCCTTGTCGAAGGCGCACCGAAGCCTCTCAAAGAAGGCGTGACCAAGGAGGAAGCCGAAGAGATCAAGAAAAAGGTCGAAGCGGCGGGCGCCAAGGTCGAAATCAAGTAATTTCCATCGGCCGACGGGCGCGGGGCCGCTGGGATTTCGTGAATTGTTACATCGGGAAAAGCGTTCCGTGTCCGGCGCGCTCTTCCGATTCACGATTCTCGAATAAACGTCTCCAAAGAAATCCCTTGCGCCCTCCGGCAGGGTGTGGATATTGAAGTCCCCCTTTTCCGAGCACAGAAGGTCGCCCGACGTATTTTTAACCCGCTCTCGAAGGCAGCATCCAAGATTGGCAACAAAACGGTGGAGGTCAGTTTGACAGACCGCCGTTTTGCTGCCACTTTTTTTGCCCGCTATTTCCGGACGAAGCCGTAGCTCCGGATTCCTCGCGACCTGCATCCAGGGTCGCTGCAGGTCTTAAAAACCATTGGAGATTGGTGCACCAGTTATGTCAGACCGTACTGCAACAGAACGTATCCATTTCGGGACCATCAAGGAAGCGATCGAGCCCCCAAACCTAATCGAGGTTCAGCTGAACTCTTACGTCGATTTTCTGCAAAAAGACGTTCCGCCTAACAAGCGGAAGAACACCGGACTCCAGACGGTCTTCAAGGAAGTTTTTCCGATCGAAAGTTATGATGAAAAAGCGACGCTCGATTTCAGCCACTACGAGATTGGTGAACCGAAGCTGACCGCGCTCGAAGCGCAGCGTGAAGGACAAACCTATAGCGCGCCGTTGCACGTTACCTTCCAGCTCAAGGAAGAGAAGGGGACAAAGGAAGAAAAAGTTTACATGGGCGAAATCCCACTCATGACGCCTTCCGGCACGTTCGTGATCAATGGTGCGGAGCGCGTTGTCGTGAGCCAGTTGCATCGTTCGCCGGGCATCGCCTTTGAATCGAGCATTCACCTCAACGGCAAAGTGCTCTACAGCTTCCGGATCATTCCGGACCGCGGCTCGTGGATTGAAGTGCAGTTCGATACCAGCGACCTGCTTTATATCTATCTCGATCGGCGCAAACGCCGCCGAAAATTCCTCGCCACCACTTTCCTCCGCGCTCTCGGTTACGGCCCGGACGAAGAGGTGATCAAACTCTTTTACAACATCGAAAACCTGAAACTGAGCGAGAAGCTCGATGAGGAAAGCCTCGCCACCAAGGTGCTGACCGCCGATGTGCTCGACGGGGAAGTGACCGCGGCGCGAGCCTTCGAACCGCTCACCCTCGCGGCCGTTCGCCAGATCATGGGCCTCGGTCACAAAGAGGTGAAGGTGATCGATATTTCCCATGATGACACCGTAGTTAAGGCGCTGAAGAAGGATCCGGCGCACGACCAGGAAGAAGCGCTCAAGGACATCTATCGCAAACTGCGCCCGGGCGATCCACCGACGGTTGCGAACGCGCGCGCTCTTCTCAAGAGGCTCTTCTTCGATCCGAAAAAATACGATCTCGGACGCGTCGGACGCTACAAGCTCAACCAGAAGCTGGGCATCGACGTCGATCTTGGAGAACGCATCCTGACCGACAAGGATTTCATCGCCGCGATCAAATACCTGATCAATCTTCGTCGGGGCGAAGGCACGCTCGACGATATCGATCACCTCGGTAGCCGCCGCGTTCGTACCGTCGGCGAATTGCTCGCCAATCAATGCCGCGTTGGTCTGGCCCGGACCGAACGTCTGGTGAAAGAGCGCATGACGCTCTTCGACGTCAACATCGATGGCATGACGCCGCAAAAGCTGATCAACCCAAAGGCGCTCAGCGCTGTGGTGCGCGACTTCTTCGGACGTTCGCAGCTCTCGCAGTTCATGGACCAGACCAACCCGCTCGCCGAGCTGACGCACAAGCGCCGTCTGTCTGCCCTCGGGCCAGGAGGCTTGAGCCGCGATCGAGCCGGATTTGAAGTGCGCGACGTTCATCCGTCCCACTACGGCCGTATTTGTCCGATCGAAACCCCGGAAGGTCCGAACATCGGTCTCATCAGCTCGATGAGCACTTTTGCGCGGATCAACGAGTTCGGTTTCATCGAAACGCCCTACCGAAAAGTGGAGAACGGGCGGGTGACCGATCAAGTCGACTATCTGACCGGCGACCGCGAGGAGAACTTCATTGTGGCCCAGGCCAATGCGCCAATGGACGCGAAAGGTCATTTTACCGGCGAAAAAGTTTCCGTCCGCTATCGCAGCGACTTTCTCGAGGTTGAACCCTCGAAAGTCCACTACATGGATGTCTCGCCCAAGCAGCTCGTCTCCGTCGCGGCCGGCCTGATTCCGTTCCTCGAACATGACGATGCCAACCGCGCCTTGATGGGTTCGAACATGCAACGCCAGGGCGTGCCGCTGATCGTTTCCGAAGCGCCGCTCGTCGGCACTGGTCTTGAAGGCAAAGTGGCGCGTGATTCGCGCGCGGTGGCGGTCGCGGCTGAGGCTGGCCGCGTCGCGTCTGTGACCGCCGACCAGATCGTCGTGACGAAGGACGGCGAAATGCCGGAAGGCCGCAAGAAGCTCAAGACTGACCTTGAAGCCGGCGTACACGTTTACGAACTGCGCAAGTTCATGCGCTCGAATGCCGGTACCTGCGTGAACCAGAAGCCGATCGTGAAAAAAGGCCAGCACGTGAAGCGCGGCCAGGTTATCGCCGACGGCCCGAACACTGAACATGGCGAACTCGCTCTCGGTCGCAACGTCCTTGTCGCCTTCATGCCGTGGAATGGCTACAACTTCGAAGATGCCATCATGATCTCGGAGAAGGTGGTGAAGGAAGACATCTACACTTCCATCCACATCGACGAGTTCGAGATCGGCGCCCGCGACACCAAGCTCGGCCCGGAAGAAATCACGCGTGACATTCCAAACGTCAGCGAGGAAGCGCTGCGCAACCTCGGCTCCGACGGCGTGATTCGCGTCGGCGCGGAAGTGAAGCCGGGCGATATCCTGGTTGGGAAAATCACTCCGAAAAGCGAAACGGAGCTGGCGCCGGAAGAGCGTCTGCTCCGGGCGATCTTCGGCGAAAAAGCGGCCGACGTGAAAGACACGTCGCTGACCGTTCCATCCGGCACCTACGGCATCGTGATGGACGTGAAAGTTTCATCGCGGCGTGAGGTGACCCGAGAAAAACTCACGCCGGCGGAGACGAAACGGCAGCTCAAGGCGATCGCCGAGGACAATCGGAAGAAAAAGGACGAACTGACGGAACAACTCACCGACGCACTCTCCAATGTGCTCCTCGGCGAAAAAATCCCGTTGGACGTCGTGAACGCGCAGACTGGTGAGATCATCATCCCGGCCAATCGCAAGATCACGAAGACGCTCCTCCGTAAACTGGCGATGTCGCACGATCACATTGAGATCGATCCGAGCCCGATCCGGAACAAAATCCGCGAGATCGTCGCGCAGTACGAACACAAATTCGCCGAGCTCGAGCTGGAGCGGGAGCGTTCGATGGATCGCGTCGAAAGTGGTGACGACATCGACCCCGGCATCATTAAACAGGTGAAGGTTTTCGTTGCCAGCAAACGCAAGCTAAGCGTGGGCGACAAGATGGCGGGCCGTCACGGCAACAAGGGCGTAGTCGCGCGCATCGTGCCGGAAGAGGACATGCCGTTCCTCGCCGATGGCACACCGGTTGAGATCGTTCTGAATCCGTTAGGCGTTCCGAGCCGTATGAACGTCGGCCAGGTGCTCGAAACTCACCTCGGCGTGGCGGCTAAGGCGCTCGGCTTCAAGGTCGCAACCCCGGTTTTCGATGGCATTAAGGAAACGAAAATCCGCGAATACCTCAACGACGCCCGGAAGATCGACGGCTTTACCTGGGTGCAGGAAAACGGCAAGGCGCGCCTCTTCGACGGTCGCACGGGCGACCCATTCGATCAGGAAGTCGTCGTCGGTTACATCTACATGCTGAAGCTCGGCCACCTGGTCGCGGATAAAATTCACGCTCGTGCGGTCGGCCCTTACTCCCTCGTCACGCAGCAACCGCTCGGTGGCAAAGCGCAGTACGGTGGCCAGCGTTTCGGTGAGATGGAGGTTTGGGCGCTCGAAGCCTACGGCGCCGCCTACACCCTGCAGGAACTCCTGACCGTCAAGTCGGACGACGTGCAGGGGCGGACCCGCATCTACGAGTCGATCGTGAAAGGCGACAACTCGCTCGAAGCCGGAACACCGGAATCTTTCAACGTGTTAATCAAGGAAATGCAGTCGTTAGGCCTCGACGTCAAAGTCGGCGGTCAGGCGCCCAGTTTTCTCGAAAACGTTGCCTAACAATCTACCAAACTTAGAAATACAGCTCTCATAATATGAACGAACATTCCTGGCGGGAATTGGTGGGTGAAGAACGCACCGTGGGTTTCGATCAGGTCGCGATTGGCGTTGCTTCCAGCGACACGATGCGCTCCTGGAGCAAGGGCGAAGTCAAGAATCCGGAAACGATCAACTATCGTACCTTCAAGCCTGAAAAAGGCGGCTTGTTCTGCGAACGCATTTTCGGTCCGACCCGTGATTGGGAATGCTCCTGTGGAAAATACAAGCGAATCAAGCACAAGGGCGTGATCTGCGATCGCTGTGGAGTGGAAGTGACCCTCGCTCGTGTCCGTCGTGAGCGCATGGGCCACATCGAATTGGCGGTGCCGGTTTCGCACATCTGGTTTTACAAATGCATGCCGTCGCGCCTCGGCCTCATGCTCGACATGAGCGCGCGCCAGCTCGAGCGCGTGATCTATTACGAGGATTACATCGTGATTGATCCGGGCAATACGCCCCTCACAAAAACCCAGCTTCTCACCGAAGTGGAGTTCCGCGAGGCGCAGGACCAATACGGCGATGAATTCAAAGCCGGCATGGGCGCCGAGGCGGTTAAGGTGCTCCTGGGCGAGATCGACCTCGCGAAGTTGAACAAGGAGCTCGAGGAAGCGATGGGCAATACGAAGAGCAAACAGATTCGCAAGAAACTGGCGAAGCGTTTGAAACTCGTGCAGGGCTTTGCTTCCTCGCATTCCCGCCCCGAATGGATGGTGCTCGAAGTCCTCCCGGTCATCCCGCCGGACTTGCGTCCGCTCGTGCCGCTCGAGGGCGGCCGTTTCGCCACTTCGGACCTGAACGATCTCTATCGTCGCGTCATCAACCGCAACAACCGGCTCAAAAACCTTCTCCAGCTCAAAACGCCCGACGTCATCATCCGCAACGAAAAGCGCATGTTGCAGGAAGCGGTCGATGCACTCTTCGACAACGGCCGGCACGGTCGTGCTGTGACCGGCGCGGGCAATCGTCCACTTAAATCGCTCAGTGACATGCTCAAAGGCAAGGGCGGGCGCTTCCGTCAAAACTTGTTAGGCAAACGCGTCGATTATTCGGGCCGCTCCGTCATCGTCATTGGTCCCGAGCTAAAACTGAATCAGTGCGGCCTGCCCAAGAAGATGGCGCTCGTGCTTTTCGAACCGTTCATCATCCGCCGTCTGAAGGATCTTGGCTACGTCCACACCGTGCGCAGCGCGAAGAAAATGATCGAGCGCCAGACGCCGGAAGTCTGGGACATTCTCGAGGAAGTGACCAAGGGACACCCGGTGCTGCTCAATCGCGCGCCGACTTTGCACCGTCTCTCCATCCAGGCTTTCGAGCCGCTCCTCATCGAAGGTGAAGCGATTCGCATCCATCCGCTGGTCTGCACCGCTTATAACGCGGACTTCGACGGCGACCAGATGGCGGTGCACGTGCCCCTTTCGGTTGAGGCGCAGATGGAAGCGCGCATGCTCATGCTTGCGCCGAACAACATCTTTTCGCCCTCGAGCGGAAAGCCGATCACAACTCCGTCGCAGGACATCACGCTCGGCTGTTACTACCTGACGCAAAATCCGCGGCGGGCCGCCGGGGCCGCCGTCGAGTCGCGGCTTCCGCTTTTTGACAACCCCTCCGAAGTCGAGTTCGCGATGGCGGACGGCGCGGTAAAAACGCACGATCGAATCCGCTTCAAGAATCCGGATTTCGGCAAGGACA
>CAWAIY010000028.1:0-23192 GCA_963782205.1 uncultured Verrucomicrobiae bacterium
AACCGCCGCGGCCATGCCGGCAACTTTGATTACGCCAACGTCTCAGTTTGGAACCGAAGCGCGTTTACTCGCTTTTCGCCAGGCGAAAAAATCTCCTTCGTTCCCGTCCTGGCCGAGTGGATCGCTGACGGCGGCAAAATCGGCGGGGTCGTGATCGAAGACGGCCGCTGGTTCAATCTCACTTCGCCCGCCGAATACCTCGCGATCCATCGCACGATCATGGCGGAAAGTTGGCGGCCGGATTATCTCTCGCCGCCCGACTGGCCGGTGCGGATCGCGCCCGATGCGATCATCGATCCGAGCGCCGAGATTACCGGTTGTTCTGCCATCGGCGCCGGTTGCCGGATTGGCGCAAAGGCAGTGATCGAGGATTCGATCCTCTGGCCAAGGGCACAAATTGCTCCTTGCACGCGTCTGAAAAGTTGTATCGTCCGCACCCAGCGCCATGCCGAGGACACGCTAGCCGACGCAGTGATTTAGATTGTGAAAAAATGATTCTGGAAACCAGAAACTGCTCCAAAGCCGAAGGCAAACCAGAACGGGGAACGAGACTTGGTTCTTTTCCTACATTCCTGATTTCCTGATTCATTCCGTCTTTTCCTGATCCGCACGAAACATGATTCTTTCCGAGACACTGCTGCGCCAGACGCGTCTCCATTTCCCGCGCTTTGAGGGGGCCGAGGTGCAAATTACTCCGCTCGAGAAAGGCGGCTCGGGCCGCAAGTTCTACCGGGTCCAGTTTTCCCCGGAGCAGTCGATTATCGTGGTGAAATACACGCCCGCTCGAGGCGAAAACCGGCGCTTTGTTGCGATCGCGCGATTTCTCGTCGAGCAGGAAATTCGCGCACCGCGGATTCATTTTCATGATCCCGCGGAATGTCTGATCTGGATGGAAGATCTCGGCGAAAGCGATCTCTGGAGTTATCGCAATGAAAGCTGGAGCGTGCGGCGTCCGCTCTACGAGTCGGCGCTGGCGGACGCGGTCAAACTCCATCGCGTCCCGCGCCCGGCTTCCGCGGAGATCCGGCGCCATCTCTCGGCGCAATTCAACGCCGAGCTTTACCGTTGGGAACAGAGTTACTTTTTCGAGAACTGCCTCGGCCGCCATTTTGGCGTCGATGATGAGACTCTACGCGAATTGTCGGAACTCCCTGCCCTGAAGGAAATCGCCGCGCGGCTGGCAACCTTTCCGCGCGTTCTCGTCCATCGAGATTTCCAATCGCAGAACATCATCATCCGCGACCGAGAGGCCTATCTGATCGATTTCCAGGGCATGCGTCCGGGGCTCGCGGAATACGATCTCGCCTCGCTCCTTTACGATCCCTACGTGCGCCTGACTGGCCTCGAGCGAAAGGACTTGTTCGATTTCTATCGGACGGAGGCCGAGGTGAGCGATTCCTCCTTTGCGGAAAAGTTTCGGCTCTGCGCGATGCAACGGTTAATGCAGGCGCTCGGCGCCTATGGGTATCTGGCATTGATCAAGGAAAGCGCGGGCTTCCTCGCCCACATTCCCACAGCCATCGAATCGTTAGGCGACGTTCTGGCCGAAATCGACGGTGTCGGGCCATTGCGCGCGCTGGTTCTTCAATTCGCGGTTTAGCGGTGATTTCGCGCCGAGCAGACTGTGGCGTCAGCGCACGAATGGGTTCCCTCGCCGCTCGGCGCCGATCGTGGTGCTCGGTCCGTGGCCCGGCAGGACGACGACGTCGTCGCCCAGGGAGTAGAGTTTTTCGCGAATACCGGCGAAGAGCAGTTCGCCGTCGCCCCCCGGCAGATCCCAGCGCCCGACGCCGCCGGCAAACAGAACGTCGCCACCGATGAGCAGCTTGTTTTCACGGGAGAAGAAACAAAGGCTACCCGGACAATGCCCCGGCACCTCCAGGATCTCGAAGTTCATTCCGAGAAAATCACGCGACGGCGTCGCCTCGATCAGGAGATCGGGCTGCACCGGCTCGATCTCGAATTGGAAGCCGAAATCCCGAAAAAAATTCCGCTCGGAAATCATCGGCGCGCTCTCGGGATGAACGCCCACCGGGCAACCAAATCGGCGTTTGACGCTCGCTACGTCTTGGATGTGATCGATATGGCCATGGGTCAAAAGCAGGAGCCGTAGCTCGATTCCCTGCCCAACCAGCCAGGCGCAGACACCATCTGGTGCGTCGAAGAGGATCCAGCCCTCGGGCGCCCTAAAAGCGTAGCAATTTGTCTCAAAAACTCCGCCGGTGAAGCTTCGGTATTCGATCATGCCTTTCTTTCCTCGTACTCCTGCTCGTAATCCTAATCGTGCTCGAATGCTACTCTTTCGGCTCCCGCTCCGAACACGAGTGGACGGAACGGAACTTGCACCACCAGGACGCGCCTGCAGCCGAATCTAATTTTGAATCTTCGCCGAGGTGCGTTGTCTCACTCTTCACTTCAGAGGGTTTTTTGGGACCGGTTCCGCTGTTTGCTTTCAAATTGATTTCTGCGAGTTTTTTTGTCCGCTTTTTATGAATAGATTCCTTCGTCGTTCCGTTGCGCTGCTGCCGGGTTTGGTGGTCGTCGCGCTGGCTGCGCAACCGGTCTGCGCGAAGTCGGATTCCGAGCAGATCGGCCTTTCCGTCGGGCGTTTGCTCGAGGAAGGCCACTATACCCATCATCCGCTGGATGACGAGATCTCGCGCAAGCTACTCACCGGCTACCTGGAGATGCTCGATTTCAGCCATCTCTTTTTCACTCAGAAAGACGTCGACGCTTTCACCGCCAAATACGGCACCGCGCTCGACGACGACATCCTGCTCGGCAATCTCCAGCCAGCTCACGATATTTTCGCCGTTTTTCAAAAGCGAGTGGAAGACCGGGTGAAGAAAATCAAGCAGCTGGTTAAGCAGCCGATGGATTTCAAGACCAACGACACCGTGCTGCTCAGCCGGCAAAAGGCACCCTGGCCGAAGGACGAAGCGGAGGCCGACGATCTCTGGCGCAAACGGATCGAAAACGAATTGCTCCAGGAAAAACTGGCCGATCATCCGATCGAGCCCGGACCGAAACTGGTCGAGCGCCGCTATGACCGGATGTTGCGCAACATCCATGAGGAGGATTCCGACGAGCAGGTCAAGCTGTTCCTCGATGCGCTCGCCCAAGCCTACGATCCGCACTCGGAATACCTGAGCGCGGCGGACCTGAAAAATTTCAGCATCAACATGGGGCTCTCGCTCGTCGGCATCGGCGCGATGCTGCGAAGTGAAGACGGCTACGCCAAAATCGAGAGCCTGGTTCCGGGTGGCCCGGCGCAAACCAGTGGACGCTTGAAAGTCGGCGATCGCATTAGCGCAGTCGCCCAGGGATCGAAGGATTTCGTTGATGTCCGCGACATGCGGCTCGACAAGGTGGTCGAGCAGATCCGGGGCAAGAAAGGGACGAAAGTCCGGCTCCTCATCATTCCGGCGAATACGACTGACCCCGCCCAGCGCAAGACCGTCGAGCTGGTCCGCGACGAGATAAAACTCAAGGATCAGGAAGCGCGCGCCGACATCATCATCAAGAAGGACCGCAACGGCGATCCGATAAAACTCGGCTGGCTCACTCTCCCGTCGTTTTATGCCGACATGGATTCGCACAAGAAGAGCACAACGAAGGACGTGCTCGCGCTCCTGAAACGGCTGAAGAGAGAAAAAATCGCCGGCCTAGTGATCGACCTGCGCCGGAACGGCGGCGGCTCGCTTGAAGAAGCAATCTCGCTCACCGGTCTCTTCATCAAGTCCGGTCCGATCGTGCAAACGAAAGGCGCCAATGAACGCGTCGTGATCTCGACCGATCCCGATCCGGGCATTGCCTACGACGGACCGCTCGTTGTTCTGACCAGCCGGCAAAGTGCATCGGCCAGCGAAATTTTCGCCGCCGCGCTCCAGGATTACGGCCGCGCGGTCATCGTCGGAGACCAGAGCACGTTCGGCAAAGGCACGGTCCAGACCATTCTCGAGATCGGTCGCTTCACCTCTCTCCTTGGCAGCCGATCGGATGACGACGGCGCGCTCAAATTAACCATCCAAAAATTCTACCGCGTCGCCGGCGGCTCGACCCAGTTGCACGGCGTGACCTCCGACATTGTCCTCCCAACCCTGACCGATTTACCGGAGTTCGGCGAGGGCGCCCTGAAAAATGCGCTGCCCTATGACGAAGTGCCGCCGGCCAAATACACCAAATGGTCAGATTCACACTCGCTCTTCATTCCCGAGCTGAAAATCCGCTCTGCGGCGCGCGTCGCGGCCGATCCGGAATTCCATTACGTCATGGAAGACATGGAACGCCTGCGCAAGAAACTTGCGGACAACCACATTTCCCTGAACGAAGACGTCCGGCGCAAGGAAGTGGCCGAAGAAAAAGCGCGCAAGGCAGAGCGCTCCAAGGAGCGGCTGGCGCGCAACCAGGAAGAGCCGAGCATTTATCGGCTCACGCTCGAGACCCTCGATAATCCGAAACTCGAGCTCATCATGTATCCGGGAAAAATCGCGGAAGCGAAAACCAAGGGCGACCTCAAGAGCGCGCCTGAAGTTGCGCCTGACACGGATGACGAGGACGATTCCGATCTCGACACCGGCGACGATAACAAGCCCGCGGCGATCGATCCGGAACGCGACGAGACGCTCAACATTCTCACCGACCTGGTGAGGTTGAGCGCCGGTCCGAAAACGGCCAGCACTGCGCAAACGAGTCGTTAGGCGAGTTTCGATCCGTCCGGCCGATCCTCTCTATTCCTGCGAACAAGGTTGCGGGAAAGAGACAAAATCGTCGACTGGCACCGGAGCGGTTTGCTGAACGCTAAGAGCGGAACGAACGCAGCTTCGCTGAGTTCAATGGAACGGCCGTGCGGCACCTGCATGGCGTGCAAAAGACTCCATAGCAGCGCGTTGAAAGATGTTTTGATCAGCGTCCCGGACGTTCCAGCGCATCAAAAGAATCCGAGTCAGTCCGGCCGAACCCGATCGTTGCGATCCGATCGATTGCCTCAACTCTCGAGGAGCGAGGTTGTAGAGAAGAAACAAAACCGTCGACTGGCACCGGGGCGGTTTGCTATATTCCCGGCCCATGCCCCCTTTCCCCAGGCTGACGCGTGCGCTTACCACCGGGCTGGTTCTCCTCCTGTTCGCAGGCGCCGCGCCGGCGGAGGACGTGACCGCCGACCGACCCACCGCCTACCGCCAGGCGATGGCGGAATTTCAAACCGGCAACTACGCCAGGGCTGCTGCGCAGCTCGAAGCGCTCGTGGCCCGCGTCGAAGTGACGCCCCGGGTCGAGCCGATCTTTTACACGATCGGCTGCGCCTGGTTTAACGCGGGCGATTACCCCAAGGCGATTGCCGCCTTCAGGAATTACCAGGCGAAATTTCCGAGAGGCCAGCACACCGGCGGCGTCGCTTTCGCCATCGCGCAGTCGAATTTGCTGAACAAGAACTTCAAGGACGCCGCCGCGCAGATGGCGGCTTTGGAAAATGATCCGGAGTTGCGCGAGCAGGCGCTCCTTTTTGAGGCGGAAGCCTTCAAGGCAGCAGGCAAGATCGACGCAGCGATTGGCGCGCTGGAAAAGCTGGCGGGCAAAGAAATAAGCACGGCCAATGGAATGCGCGGCGCGACCATGCTGGCCCGGCTTTACACCCAGAAAGGCGACGGTGTCAAAGCGCTCCGCACGCTCGATGCGCTCCACCAAAAAATCGCCCTGGCCGAAAACATCATCGAGTTGAACGGGCTCGCGGTGGAGCTGGGCGACAAGTTCTACAACTACCGGCAATACGCGGACGCGCTCGCCTGCTACCGCCTCGCCTGGCCGCGTGAGCAGATCGTCCGGCTGCAAAACGAGCGCATCGCCGGCATGCAGCGCCGGATCGAGCAAAACCTCGCCGCCGCCCGCGTTGACAGGTCCAACATCACCCAGCTCGCGCCAGCGAATAATCAACTCAAAGAATCGATCACCAACGCGCAAAAGCTGCTCGGCGAATTCGAGAAGCTGCCTTCGATCACGCCGGCGATTTATCTGCGCTTCGGTCGCTGCCTTTACGAGCTCGATCGCAAGTGGGAAGCGATCGTCGTGAACCAGGAAATTCTCGATCGTTTTTCGGAAGGACTCGAACGCGAGCCGGCCCTCTTTGGTCTGATCGTGGCGCTGGCCGACGTCAACCAGCCGAAACGTGCCGAGGAGCGCTGCGAGCAATACCTGCGCGATTTCAAGAGCGGGCCGAACGCTGACGCGGTTGGCTATTTGTCAGGCGCGGTCGCGCTTCAGGCCGGGGATACGAAGGCGGCGGAGACGTATTTTGGTCGCATCCTCGAGACCCAGCCCAAGAGTCAGTTCCGTGAGCAGATTCGTTACTTGCTGGCCAACGCCAGGTTCACCGCCGGCAACTACGACGAGGCGGTCGCGGCTTACAAAGAATACCTCAGCGAATTTCCGAAGGGTGGAAACATCGAGGACGTGAAGTATCGAATCACGCTCTGCGCGCTTTTCGCCGGGAAATATCAAGAGGCTATGAACCAGCTCAAGGATTACGTCGCGAAACATCCCGGTGGCAGTTTTCTTCCCGACGTCAAATACCGGCTCGCGGTCTGCAAATATGCCGCCTCGCTCTACGACGATGTCATCGCCGATTGCCAGGCATGGGAAAGGCAATTCCCGAACAATTCGCAGCTCGGCGAAGTGCTGGCCCTCCTCGGCGACGCTTACGCCGCGAGCGATCGCGAAGTCGCCGCCACGCCGGTTTACATCCGTTCCTACCAGACGGCGACGACCGACGAAGTAATGAACTACTCGCTCTTTGCCGCGAGCAATCTCCTGCAAAAACGAGGCGAATGGGACAAGGTGGCGGAACTCTTCAGCGGCTTCGTCAAGGACAAGCCGGATAATCCGACCGTTGTTTCCGCGATTTTTTGCATCGGCAAGGCCAGGGCGCACGACGGCAAGCTCGACGAAGCGAAGCGGCTCACCGCCGACACGATCAACAAGTATATCGCCGATCCGAGCCGCGATGCGGTGGAGCAACTGATCACGCAGCTCGCGCAACTTTGCGCAAAGAAAAAGAAATCCGTCGAAGGTGCGCCCGCCGCCGGTCAGGCCTCGGTGGGGCGAGACTCCGTCGAGCCGGGCGCAGAACTCGACCGCCTGCTTGCCTCGTCCGCCAACGATTCCTCAGCTACTGCCAGGGCACGCATTCTCTTTGCCAAAGCGGAACTCGCGCGGCTCCGCCGACAACCGGCTGAAGAAGAGAAGAACATCGCGCAGATCGCGAACGCGTTTAAGCCGGAGGACCTGAGCCCGCTGCTTTTGGGCGAGGCGGCCGATTACTTGTCAGGCCAGGGCAAACTCGAACGGGCAGCGGAGTTTTATCAGCGGCTGCTGGATGATTACCCGAAAAGCCAGATGGTCGATTTTGCCTACAACGGGCTGGGCGCGATCGCCTGCCAAAAGAAGGATTATCCGAGAGCGCTGCGCTATTTCACCGACGGCACGGAGAAGATCGTTGCGGCGCAAAAGTTGAAGGATCTCTCCCTTGGTCGCGCCAGGACACTTCTCGCCCTCGGCAAACTGGATGAAGCCCAGAAGGCCTTCGAGCAGGTCGCATCGGTGCGCGAATGGCGCGGTGAAGCCACCGCCTTGTGCGTTTATTCGTTAGGCCAGATTGCCGTCAGGCGCGGCCGGTGGGCAGAGGCGAATGCCTATTTCCAGCGCGTCTACGTCGGTTATCAAAAATTCCTCCCGTGGGTCGCGAAGGCCTACATCGCGAGCGGCGAGAGTTTTGAAAAGCTGGGCCAAACCCAGGAAGCGACCAACACCTATCGCGAGCTGCTGCGCAACGAGAAGCTGGCGAACTTCTCCGAAGCCGCCGAGGCCCGGAAACGCCTCGAGGCGCTGGGAGACGGATGATGAAGACCTACGAATTGTTCTCACGTCCCAGCTTGTTCTCGACCCGCCTCATGTCCCACCCGCTCCTCCTCATCCTCCTCCTCGGCCTCGTTACGTCGGTCCAAGCCCAAAACATCATCCTCAAAACCGGCCAGACGATTGAAACCAGGGGCGTCCGCCGTTCTGGCGACATGGTGATGGGCAAGATCAAAGTCGGCTCGGGGGGTGGCGAAGTCGGTTATCAGGTTCTTACGATTAGCAGGATCGATTTCCCTGAGCCGCCGCAGCTAGAAACCACTGCGGAATTCCTCAGCCAGGGCGAACCGACGAAGGCGCTCGCCGATATCGGCCCGGTCGTAAAATACTATGAGCAATTTCGCGATCTGCCCGGCAACTGGTGGGCGCAGGCCGCGCTCCTCGAAGTCGCCGCCCTGAGCGGCATGCAACTCGACAAGCCGGCCGAAGCACTCGGCGAAAGGATTCGCAAGAACGTGACCGATCCCGAGACGGCGCGCGCCGCCCAGTTGCAGCTCGTCCCGGGGCTGGTGCGAAACGAAGACTACGACAAGGCACTGCAACTCTGCGACGCCGTGATCAAGGAAAGCGCCAAATCACAAGTCCTGGCCGAGGCGTGGGTGAGAAAGGGCGACACCTTCCTCGACCAGCGGCAATGGGACGACGCGGTCATCGCCTATCTCCACCTCCCGGTCTTTTACGCGGACGAAAAGCTCTGGATGCCGTCCGCGCTTCTCGGGAGCGCCCGCGCCCTCCGCGGTCTAGGAGACTTGGAAAGGGCAAAACAATCCTTCAATGATCTGACGGCCAAATTTCCAAAATCAGCCCAGGCGGAGATCGCCCGAGCCGAATTGAAGAAGCTGCCAAAATGAAAGAACTAATTCGCGAGATATCCCGCCTAACGAAACTAAATTGCGTGGCCCGCCTGCTTGCGGCCGCGGCCACACTGCTCCTGTTCGCCACTCCGGTCCTGGCGCAGGAGGCTTCGCCCGGGTCGCCGCCCGCCGGCGCGCAATCCAAAACCCTTTGGCAACAAATCCAGGAAGGCGGCTGGGTCATGTTCCCGATCGCGCTCTGCTCGATCGCGACGCTCTATCTGATCGGAGATGGCGTGATTCGCACGAGCCGCAAAAAAACTGCGCCCCCCGGGCTGGAGGAATCGCTCAAGACGCTTTTCCGGCAGGGCGATTACGTCGGCGCGCACAATTACTGCAAGACCAATCCTTCTCCCCTCACCAACGTTCTGCGAGTGGGAATTGGTCTCCTCGGCGAGGGCAAACAAGCGGCCGAAGAGGGCATGACCGGCGCGCTGGCGAAGGAAAATTCGCAGATGCAGACCCACATCAGTTACCTCTCGGTCATCGGCGTCACCACGCCCATGATCGGTTTGTTGGGCACGGTCACTGGCATGATCAAAGCCTTCGCCAAACTCGGCTCGAGCGGCATCGGCGATCCCTCCGGCCTCTCCGCCGCCATCGGGGAGGTGCTGGTCGCGACTGCCAGCGGTCTCATCATCGCGATCCCAGCGTTTGGCTCCTTCTATTTCCTGCGCAACCGCGCGGCCGATTCGTTGCACCACATCCAGGACATCGCGAACAGCCTCTTCCGCAGGATGCCTTATGAATCGCTCGCCGGCGTGCAGCTCGGGGATGACGAACTGTTCGCCGCCACACCCAATTGGCTGGCAAACGACGATGTCCACGGGCCGACTGATCCCGCGGAGCAAACGGCCTGACGACGATGGCAGGCGGAGGCGGAGGCAGCGAGGCAGGCGAACCGGAATTCCAGGTCGCGCCGATGATCGACGTGCTCCTGACGATTCTCGTTTTCTTCATGACCATCACGTCGGCGCAGGTTTTGAAAGTCGACAAGACGATCGAGTTGCCGATCGCGAAGGATGCCCAGAAAAAGGACAACACCCGTGCCGAAGCAATCCTGAACGTGCGCTGGAAACTGCCGGTAAAGAAGGCGCAATTCGCCTTCGACGATCACGTTTATCAAAAGGCGGCCGAGATGATCGAAGCGCTCAAGACGGCGCGCATCACCGGCGAGAAAAAAGTAACGGCCAGCGCCAACCCCACCTTTCGCGCAGTCATTCGCGGCGACCGCGACGTGCCGGCGATTTTCATCTCCCAAGCCATGAACGCCTGCGCCGAAGCCGGCATCAGCGACATCTCGTTCTCAGCCGTGAACAAAGAATAAGAGGAGAAATATCGAAATCCGAATGTCGAAATCCGAAACAATCTCAAAAATCCGAATCTCGAAACGCTGCGCGTCGCTCTGCTGCCGTTTCGAATTTCGATATTCGGAATTCGAATTTTCAATCAGATGCGTCTCGAACTGAATCCTAACGAAGGGAACCTCGGTTTCCAGATTGCGCCGATGATCGACGTCGTCTTCGTCATCATGCTTTTCTTCATGGTCATGGCAGGCGCGGTGAAGATCGAAAACGAACTCAACACCCAACTCCCGGGCACGGCCGAAACCTCTTCCTCGACCGACTTTGTCGACGAACAGATCATTACCATCTCGGACAAAGGCGAGATCGCGCTCAACGACGAACCGTTCGATTCGGCGACGAGTACAGACCTGCCGCAACTCAAAGCCACGCTGATGCGCCTGAAGCAAAACGCGGACGCCGCCAAAACGCCCGCCGTAGTCACGATCATCAGCGACACTCAGGCGAAATACAGCCGCACGATCGACGTCCTCGACGCGCTCGCCGTGGCGAAAATCGATAACGTCACCTTCACCGTCTCGGAAGAGGAATAGCAGTTCGTCAGGCCTGGGGCAGATAACGCTTTACGGTGGCGCGATCTCCCTGCACAGCGATGGTGTAAACGCGGTCGCCCTCCGCCCAGCTCGCCGTCATCCAGTCGCCCGAGCTGGCAAAGACCGGCTTGTCACCCGGCTTCATTTTCGGCATCGCCGCTCGATTCACTACGAAGAGATGCGCCAGGCGGTCTCCTTCCCGCTGGAAGCAAATCAAGGCCACCTCATGACCCCGAAACGAGAGGAGACGGCAACCGAGTGGCTCGAGCGCGGCGAGACCCGGCGGGACTTCCGCCGGCAACGCGGACTTCGCCAACCAACCTTTAATCGCCCCCAAGTCGTGGCTCTTCATTTCCAGTGGCGGATTAAGCCGAATGAAGCTCACCATCTCCTGCACGTAATCGGGAATCTCCGCCGTCGCTGATGCAGGCGCCGGCGATGGCGCGGCCGGCCGGAACAGACCAGCGACTTGCACGGCCAGGAAGAGCAGTGCGACAACGCCCGCCAGGATCGCCGCCAGACTCCATGGATTCCTGCCCGAACGCGGAGCGGCCTGGGCCAGAATCCGGGTTTTCAAACCGAAGGGTGTCGGGAGCGCGGCAAGCTGTGCGGCCACCGCGCAATCAAACGCCTGCTCCTCCGCCAGCCAGCGGGCCAGTTCCGGATTCCTCTCGGCTTCTCGCAAGGCCTCGGCAAATTGCGGGTCGTCCTTGTCTTCACCGCCCGGCCGACAGGATTGGAGAATAAAGCGCGCCTCCTGCTCAGTCATGCGCCGTTCCTCCGCTCTCTTTCGTTAGGTTCACGCTGTCCGCGAGCGCCTTGCGCAGGTGCGCCTTCCCGCGGGAAATGCGCGACATGACAGTGCCGATCGGGACACCGAGCGACTCGGCAATCTCCTTGTAGGAAAGTTGCTGGAGATAAAAAAGTGTCAGCGGCGCGCGGTAGATTTCATCCAGCGCGAGGAGCGCACGCTGCACGGTGTCGCCGTCGAGCTGGTTCACGACCGAGGCCGGAACGCTCTGCGCTCCGATCACCTCCGCCGTGCTTTCCGAATCGACAAAACGGTCCCGCTGCTTTTTGCGCCCGAGAAATTCACGATAGAGCGAGGTGAAAAGCCAGGTCTTGACCTTCGACGGGTCGCGCAACTGATGCCCTTTCGACGCCCAGAGCAGGAAAGTCTGCTGGGTCAGATCGGCCGCATCTGATTCCTGACGGCTGAGCGACAGCGCAAAGCGATAAAGCGGCATGTAGTAATCTTCCACCAGTTTTTCGAAGTCGAGAGCCGCCACGCTGTGATCGTAATTCGGTGCGGCGAGGGCCGCCAAGTAAATCAACCGCGCGAGACGGTTTCCGCCTTCGGGAGATGCGAGCGAAGAGGGGCGGTTGTTATTCCCAGGAGTTCCATCCTCCAGACTGTCTCCCTCTGGTCGAAGCGAGAACCGGCCGCCACCCTCCTCTTGCTTCGCAGCGCGAAGCGCCCACAGGCCCGTCTCAGTAAACCCACTTCCCGCCTACAGACGAGAGGGCGGGCAGTTCACCGGTCGAGTAATCGGTTTTGCCGACCGCGCCCCACATCCGGGTGCCGGTCGCATCGCGCCAGAGTTTGCTCATGCTTTCCCCGGTGTGGCAACCCCAGCTTTTGACGTAGGCGTCACGGGCAAAATCGTGCCGATTAATCTCTTTCAACTCCGATTCGTGCATCCACGCCTTTGACGCGCTATCGATCACGTTGCTGTAGTCGAAGAGGAAACAGGCCTTGTTGGAATGTCCGAAATATTCGAACCCGGATATTTTGATCTGATTCCGCGGCTGCCCGTTGTTCAGGTAATTAATCACGTCGCCGCTGTGGTAAAAATAAACCAGGTTGAGGTGAAACTTGTCGCGCACGCTGTTGATGTTCGCGATCAGGTCCTGCTTCTCCTGCTTGCCGCGATCGATGTAGCCCGGTTTGTAAACCAGCCACGTGATCATGGCGCCGGGACCCAGTTGGGCGCGTAACTGCTCGGTTCGCACCCGCGCGGAATGAACGAAATTGGCCCACCAATGATCGTGCGCAATCGGACCCTTGTATTGCTCCCAGATATGAAGCGATGGACCGCCGACACAAATGATGTATTCCCGCCCCTGCTGCGCCTGCGCGGTGATCGCGACGCAAAGAAAGAGGAGAATGGCAAGGCGCTGTTTCATGATGAAAGACTATCTATGCGCGGAACGGAAGAGCGCGCAAGGGACGATCAGTCCGGCTGTCTGCGCAATAACAGTCCCGCAAATCCGATCAGGATGAGGAGAACGCCGAAGGTACAAACGATCGCCGCGCCCGAGGGCAGATCCCAATGGAAAGAAAGAAACAACCCGACGATTCCACCCAGGAGCGAAATTAGCCACCCGAGAAAAAGACGCATGCCGAACGCCCTGGCGAGGTTGATTCCGCAGACGGCCGGCACAATCAAGTAGGAAAAAACGAGCAGGACGCCTGCGATGCGGACAAAACTGGTCACGACCAGGCCAAAGAGCGCGTAGAAGAGGAAATCCCACCAGCGCACGCGCAAACCGCGTTCGTATGCCGCCTCGCGGTTAAAGGAGACGAGCAGGAGAGAACGGCGAAGAAAGAAGTGGACACTCCCGACAAAGAGAAAAAGCCCAAGGCACTTCCAGACATCGTATGGACTCACGAGCAGGATATTACCCACGAGCATGTTCTTGATTTCCTCGTCACCCTCGGCGGCGCGACTGAGGAGCAGGACGGCCGCGGCTGCGGCCACCACGTAGCTGATGCCGATGATCGCCTCCTGCGGAATCTGGCTGGAGCGCTTCCCCGTGATGGAAAAGATCGCGGCGCCGAACAAAGTGAACGCAAGCGCGATCGAGAAGGCAAGCCAGCCCTCGAGGTTCAGATGGAGCAGGACGGCGACGCAAATGCCCAGCGAGGCCATCTGCGCCATCGCGATATCGATGAAGATGATTCCCCGTTGCACGACATGGAGGCCGAGATAGACCAGCAGCCAGGGCAAGAGAACGCAGGCCACGATCGGCCAGAACATGACGTCCCACATAGGTCAGGTAAGCGTTGCGACACGTTTTCCGGGGAGCGCACGCGACTTGCGTGGTGCGATCAGCGACTCGCCGATTGCTTCTGGGTATGCGGCGCGGGAACCGAAGAGCGTTTTGGCGAGTCGCCGAAACGGGCACGCGAGTCGCGTGCGCTCCCCGGAGTGGAGTCGTCGCGCGCGGCCGCTCATTTCAGGGCGACCGCGAGGTTGTTCACCAGGGCGTCGATCAGTTTCACGTAAGTATCCGTGTTTGGGAGTGCGCCGGGGAACTGCGCGAACTCGACCACTTTGGCGCCGGTCGACTGCGCCACCCTTTCCGCGATCTTCCGGTTGTGGTAGGGCTCGACAATGATGACCTTGATCTTCTGCGCCTTCATCTGCGCGATCACCTCCGCGAGATGCGAGGGTGACGGCGGGATACCCGGTTTTGGCTCGAGAAAGATGTTGATGTTGAACCCAAAACGGTGCGCGAAGTAAACCCAGGAATCGTGATATGCGACGAGACTTTGGCCTCTGTAGGGCAATAATTTAGCGCCCCACTCCTGGAGCTTGGCGTTGATCCTCGCCTCGAACTTCTTCTCGTTCGCCTGGTAGTCGGCCGCGTGCGCGGGATCGACTGCGGAAAAGGCGTTCGCGATATGCGCGGCGACCGCCTTGGCGATGATCGGGTCGACCATGAAATGCGGGTTGCCCATAGCGTGCACGTCGCCCGCCGCCCTCGTCAGCTGTTCCGGCACCTCCATGAGCCGAATTCCCACCGAAGCCTGGACCCGACCAGGCTGACCGAGTTCAATCTTCGGGTTGCGCGCATTTTGCAGGAGCGGGGGCAACCACCCGATCTCGAGCTCGGCGCCACCATCAATCAGGACATCGGCCTGGCGCAGCTTGACCACGAAACTCGGCCGCGCATCGACGAAGTGGGGATCTTCGGTCGGCTTTGCGAGCACCGTGACGTCGACGTTGTCGCCCCCGATTTCACGCGCGATCGAGCCGTAATCCGGCAGCGTCGCGACGACGTTAATCTTCGCCTGAGCCGAAAGAAGGAGCACGAAGAAGAGCGCGCAGCCACTGCAGAGAAGGTTGATTTTTTTCATGAGATCAGAACTTGTGCGCACCGTGCGCACCGAGGATGAATTCGAACTGGAGGAAAATGGAGTCAGCCTGGCCCGCCGGGAGGAAATCGTTCGCGTCCAGAAAGTCGTGATTGTACTGCAAACGGAGCTTGGAAAACTCCGTCGGATACCAGGTGATATCGCCCGAAATGCGCGAACGGCTTTGGCGGGTGGGATCATCCGTATAAGCCGAGTTCTGCATCTGAAGAACATCGCCGCGTATCCCGGTAGTCCATCCTTTCCTGAAACCCCAGATGACCTGCGAATACATCCCCCAATCGTGGAACGTTTCGGCCACCGGAAACGATTGATCGACGCCGCGACCCGCTTGATAGCGGCGATACATTGCTTCGGTCTGCCATTTGACGAAGGGGAATCCGCCTTCCGCCCGCGGCGATTTCCATTTGTAAAGAAGATCGGCGCCATAAATCTGGGTGCGTGAGTCGGCGCCGGTTTCGTTCGAACCGAAAGCGCCGGAGACCCCGGCCAGCACGACCTGGGTCGGGCTCAGATCGACCGAGTTTTCCCAGCGCGGAATCCAGACAAAATCCTGCAACCCGCGCAGTGCACGGTTGGTCGTTTCGCGCTCGAAAAACAGGCCATTGTCGCCCGGATTCCGAAAGGAATAGCCGGTGTTGCCTTGCCCGTTCTGCATCCCTAACATCAGCTGCGAATACCAGGAAGCTGGCACCGTCCAGGAGACCTGCGTGCCAACACCGCGCAGCCCGTCAGACCCGAGGAAACGGCCGTTGACCAAAGGATCGTCGGCGAAGTCCCAGGTGTGGGGATGGGTCGGATTGATCCGGCCGAAGGCGGCAAAAAACTGGCCGGACTTCACCTGCAAGCCCCAGGGCAGATCAGTTGTCTGTGCGAAAGCTTCCTCCAACTCAATCTCGGTTTCGTTATCGTTGTTGAGGAGCAGAACGATGTTGGCAAACCCTTCGAAGTAAGGGTCGACCGCGCCGTCAAGCGCGATCTCTGCGTTGCGCGCATTGAAACCGCGCTGCTGCGGATCGTGGTCGCCAACCTCGAGCTGATCGAGGTTGGGATCGGTCGAATAGGCAAACGTAGAAACGTTGTCGAAGGAGATGTTCATGTAGGTCTTTCCGCCGCCCATGATCGTCATCGGCGCGGTCAGCGACGCGCCCACAGCGTTCGCCAAAACCCCTTCGCTGGAGGTCGTGACTGAGGCGTCGGTCGTGGGGAATTGCTCGGTTGTCGCGGCCGGAGCGGCAGGCGCGGCCGCGGCCGCTGGAATGGGCGTTGGTTGTGCCGTGGTCGCGACAACCGACTCGTCGGTAGTGGGAAAGACCGGCGCTGCGCTGCCGGACGGGGTTGGCAGAGCCGAGGCGCTTTCATTGGCTGGCGAAGCGGCCGGCCCGGCGCTCATTTTCGCCAGCGTTTCCTGTTGTTCCTTGACCTGTTGCTGGAGCGCCTTCACGGTCTCGGTCAGCGCCTGGACCTGCTGGCGCAACGCCTCGACGTCGTTAGGCGACGGCGTTGGCGACGGGTTTTGCGCAAAGACTGTTGCCCGCGCGCAGAGTATCGCCACCACGATAAATAATCTCTTCACATTTCATCTCGATCTGAGTGCTCCAGTGCCGAGTGGGATTTTCCCAGGCTCGAATAGATGCGTTCGGCGCGCGTTGGACGCAAAGTCAACGCGGAACGCCCGCGCGCGACTTTCCCGCGCAAAGAGCGCGGTTCCGCCCAATCGTTAGGCGAACGACGGCGGTGCGTGCTCGAGAAGCGAGAAGAAGTGGTCGCCAGGGAAAAGCGCGGCAACGGGCGAAGGCAGGATCGCGAGAAACGGAAGAGCAGCAGGTGCGACGCAGACCGGCGCAGCAGTCGTCGCGTGACACTGACCGGAAGCGAAGAGCGTCACGATACAGAGGTGCGGTGAGGCCGTGTCGGGGTGGAGCTGTTCGTGCAGACCGGGCGAAACACTGAGCAGCACAGCAGCGAAAATCGTCAGGCTTAGGAAGACGACAAGGCCAAATCGGCCTAACGAAAAGGGATTTTCTTCGTTGCGCGCGCGCATCGCGGAGGAGCTTTCCGTATCGACCCGCGGATGGCAAGAGGAAGATGAGTGGTCACGGTTTCGCGCGGCGCGTTTCGTATTCCTGCCAAGACCGCCAGGCGCGTTCCCAGTTTTGTTGCGCAGCCCAGGCTTCAGCTTCCAGGAAATAGAAATAGGCCGGAGCCTCCGGCTGAGCGGTGAAATGCCGCACCGTCGCAAGTGCATCGTCCGCTTTGCCGGCCGCCATTTGCGCACGGTAAAGAGCGTAACCCGCCGCGAAGTCGGCCGGATTGGTGGCGAACTTTTGTTCGAGCGCGGTCATCGGTTCATCTGTCGCCACCCTGGGCAGGAGCGGCGGGGGCTCATAACGACTGACGAGCCGCCAGGCATCGGCGAACTCACCCTGCGCAGCGTGATGGCGGGCGACCCCGAGCCAGGCAAATTCCAGCCACTCGGGATGCGCCTCGACGCCGCGCAGCAGTTCGTCGAGTGGGTCGTGCGTCGACCAAAGCTCAAAGAGTCGCCGCTTTTGCTTCAGCGAAAATCTCTGGAGCGATGGATCGTTCGCCAGCAGATCGCGCATCTCGGCCTCAAACTGCGCCGGAGTTGCCGCTTCCAGGTAATTGATCGTTAGGCCGGGGCGATCGATGGCAAACTCGCGCAGGGCTTCGTGCACCTTATTGTCGTAATTCGCCGCATCCGTGAGCATCAGCGCATAGATGCCGGCTTCGTCCGCGCCCTGCCGCTGGAGCGCTTCGCGCCAGGCGCTGATCGCGAGCGTCGACTGCCAGCCGAGCCAGGCTTTGCCTTCCGCAAACGGCAACTGGTAGGCGTTGGGTTCCAAAAAACGCGCGCGCCGAAAATCATCCAAAGCCAGAGCGATCGGCTGCCGCAGCCCGATTCGGGCAATGGCGCGGAGGAAATAAAGCTTCCAGTCGAGCGGCGCCCATTCCAACCCCTGGTTCGCCTGCGCAATCGCCTCCGCAAAACGATGGCCACGATTCGCAACCACCACCGCTTGCCGGGCGTTCTCCACCCCGATGGTTCCCGGCAGCGGCAGCATGCTTCGCCAGGCCATGAACCAGGCCACGCTGAGGCCCGCGAGGAACAGACCGACGATACGAAAGAGAATGGGAAGCCAGCGACTCGGCACCTTCGCCATGGGGCGAACCTGCGCGAGCCCGAGAAGAAAAGTGCCGGCGAGAAAAGAGGCGAAACGGTGTCCGGAGACGTCAACGAACCCGTGCAGCGCGAAAAGGAGCGCGCCGACGAGCGCAGTGTAACGCAGGCGCTGGTTCGTTCCCTCCTTTAAGGGCAACGCTCGTCTGACGAAGGCGACCGCTGCAATGAGAAGAAGGAGCAGCGCTGGCCAGCCCATTTCGGCCCAGACCCAGAGCCAGTCGCTTTCCGCATGGAGCGAGTGGGTGACGCCGCGCGACACATCGCGGAAAAGGGCAAAGACACTCTCGAAATTCCCGAGCCCGATCCCACACCAGGGCGACGCTTTGATCATCGTCCAGGTGTCGCGAAAAATGAGCCAGCGGTAATCGGCAGTGACCACGCCTTCACTCCCAAGGCGAAGATGGAAACGCTCGATCGTTTCGCCGCCAAAGACCAGCAGCCCGGCGAAAAGGACGAGGAGAAGCGAAGTTGCGATGGCCACTCCCGGCCCCGACCATTTTCGGAAAGCGAAACGCACCAGCCAGGCCGCAAACCCCACCACGAGGATGAGAATGCCGGCGCGGGAATACGCCAGGATGAGGGTCGCAACCAGGACGCCAAAGCCGATCAGCCAGATGATCCAACGCTTGTGGCCGCGGCGGAAATCATCCTGCAGACAGCCGAGCATGACGAGCGTGGAGATGCCAAACAAATCGCCGGTCTGATTGCGATTAGGGAAGGGACCAAAGCCCGATGCGTCATGCCAGAACGGGAGAGCCTGCTCCCTGAAGCGCAGGTAAAGGCAAAGCAGGGCGAGCGCGATGATGGCGCCGGAAAAAACGCGCGCCGAAGTCCGAATGCCGCGCAGATGGGCATCAAAAGCCGTGACGTAATACGTCCAGGCAAGACCGGCGAGGAGAAGGCACAGACTGTCGAGCGTCATCCAGGGCTGCGCCGAAACGGTGTCCGCGAGCTGCAGCCCAAAATCCTTCGTTAGGGCAATTCGCCACGGCGGCAGGGAAAACCAGTGCGCGGGAAGGAAAGCCGCCGCCGCCAGCGCGACGAAAAGCAGGGCGGCCGTATTCAAGACCGGGCCGAGCGAAAAACGCGGCGGCTGGGCGAGCAGGATGAGAGCAAAAAAAACGATGACGATCGCTTCGCTCCAGCGCTGGGTAGCGCCACCGAGGAAAGCAGCCATTACGACGAGCAAGGGTAATGCGATTACCACCCAGGTCGACGCCGGGCCGCTGCTCGCGGCCGGTCTCTTGGTCGGGGATGACTCGGAAGGTTGCATCGATCGTCTAATTGCGGTGGAATGGATTCCGCGCAACCAGTTTGCGCTCTTCAAATGGAGCGAATCAGTCTTTCTCTCGAGGGGCGACGTAATTCTTCACGGGTGCAGGCCGCGGCCCTGAGCGTTGCTCGATAACCATGCTCACCCAGTGCGCCCAGGGATTGTACCGCGTCTTCCTACTTTGCCAGATCGCTGCGAAGCGCGAGGATGGCGTTGCGTGGGCAAGCAGAATCGATAGGTGCGCCTAACGACCGAGCTGCATCGCCACCTTCTCGGTACTCGGCCAGCAGCTCCTGCGGTACTTTGGGCCCGAGCGATGTCAAAAACTCCTTCTGACCTTCCAGCTCCCTGCCCCATTCGTCCGGATTGATCGCAAGAATCTCGTGCAACATCTCTGGCGAAACGCCCTCCAGACCTCCAAGGTCGAGATCCTCCGGACGGGGCACAGCTCCGATTGCGCTTTCTCCCGCTCCACCGCGGCCTTCACAACGATCGACGATCCACTTCAGGACGCGCAGGTTTTCGCCGAAGCCAGGCCAGAGAAATTTTCCCCCGGCATTCTTGCGGAACCAGTTGACGTGGAAGATGAGGGGCGGATTGGTCAGGCGTTTGCCGGTCGCGAGCCAGTGCTGGAAATATTCCCCGATGTTGTAGCCGCAGAAGGGTAGCATCGCCATCGGATCGCGCCGCACCTGCCCGACCGCCCCGGTCGCCGCCGCGGTTGTCTCGGAAGCCATGGTCGCGCCGACGTAAACGCCATGTGTCCAGCCGTCGGCCTGGAAAACAAGTGGCATGGTGTTGCTCCGGCGCCCGCCAAAGATGATCGCGCTGATCGGGACTCCGGCCGGATTTTCCACCTCGGGATCGAGCACCGGATTGTTGCGCATTGGGGTGGCGAATCGGCTGTTGGGATGAGCTGCTTTTTCCTTCGAAGCCGGCGTCCAGGGGTTGCCCCGCCAGTCGATCGCCTGCTTGGGCGGATCGCCATCTTTCCCCTCCCACCAGACATCGCCGTCGGTCGTCAGGGCGACATTCGTGAAAAGCGTGTCCCGCTCGATCGAATGCATCGCGTTTGGGTTGGATTTGTAACTCGTGCCCGGCACCACACCGAAATAACCGCTCTCCGGATTTACCGCGTAGAGCCGGCCATCCTTGCGGATCTCCATCCACGCGATGTCGTCGCCGATGGTGGTGATTTTCCAGCCGGCAAAATGCGGCGGCGGAACGAGCATGGCAAAATTGGTCTTGCCGCAGGCGCTCGGGAAAGCCGCCGCGACGTAATGTTTTTTTCCTTCCGGCGATTCGACGCCGAGGATGAGCATGTGCTCGGCGAGCCAGCCCTGGCTTTTCGCAAGATACGAAGCGATGCGGAGAGCGAGACATTTCTTGCTCAGGAGAACATTGCCGCCGTAGCCGGAGCCGACCGAGATGATGGTGTTGTCCTGCGGAAAATGGCAAATCCAGCGCCGTTCCGGACTGACATCGAGGAGCGAGTGAACGCCGCGATTGAATTCGGCATCGATCTTTTCGCCCAACCGCTCGGAAGCGAGCGCGCCCATCCGGGTCATGATCCGCATGCTGAGCACGACATAAATCGAATCGGTAATTTCGTAACCAATCTTGGCCAGGGGTGAATCCGGCGGTCCCATGATATAGGGGACGACGAACATCGTCCGTCCACGCATCGCGCCCTTGAGCATGCCATGCAATTTGCCATAGGTCGCGGCGGGCTCGGCCCAGTGGTTCGTCGGGCCCGCCTCTTCTTCGGTCGGGGTGCAGATGAGAGTGAATTGTTCGACCCGCGCAACGTCGTTCGGGTTGGATCGATGCAGGTAACAGCCGGGATTCTTCTCCTGGTTGAGCTTGATCAACACGCCCTGGCGGCAGGCTTCGCCCAGCAGGTAGTCGTTCTCCGCCGCCGAGCCGTCGCACCAAAAAATGTTGTCCGGGCTGGTGAGCGATTCGACCTGATGGACCCAATTAAGGACCGCTTTGTTGGCCGGTTTGTTCTCACCCATGCCACTGGGCGCTGAGATGGCAGGAGCGATGTTTTCCATAGTCTTGAGTCCGTAGCGAACGGAACGAATCCCTAGTTTGCGCTCTTCAGCCGGGACGCCAAGAAAAAATTGGAGCTGCTCCGCAATCCGCTGCGCGTGCGACGCCATGCGCCCTCAAAGGCAGCACGATCCGTCGTTGCGGCTGAAAAGCGGCCTCCACACCGACGCTTGCGCTTCGCGATACGGGGTCGTTTACTGTCAGTATGTTCGGCGTCGCGACATCGGATGACTACCAACCGGTCGCCTGGGTAGGGCCGTACCCGATTCACGTCTCCACGTTGCTCGTCATCGTGCACGTGGCTTGCATGATCGTTGCCTGCTTTCTCCTCGCGCTCGGTGGCGGAGCGGTCCTCGGCCTCCTCGCCTTCGATAGCGCGCAAGTCCTGCATGCCGGTCGCTTCTGGCAGATCGCCACCTACGCCTTTGTGCATCCGCCTTCCGGATTGCTCTGGTTCGCGATCGAGATGTACATGCTCTTCATCTTTGGGCGGGAAGTGGAGCGCTTTATGGGACGCCGCTCCTTTGTCGCGCTTTATGCCCTGTTGCTCTTTGTGCCGACAATCTTGCTCACTCTCTGGGGCCTCTGGCAACGCACCGGGCTGGCCGGTTCCGCCACGATTCACTTCGCCATCTTCATCGCGTTTGCAGCGATTTATCCGAACGTCGAACTTTTCTTCCGCATCATGGCGAAATGGGTCGCGCTTATTTTCGTCGGCGCCTATTCACTCCAACTGCTGGCCTATCACGGCTGGTCGGAGCTGGCCGTGCTCTGGGTAAGCGCCGGGCTGGCCTGTGGTTTCGTGCAAATGCGCGGCGCGGGCCCGGACCTCGGCTGGTTGACCGAATGGACTTCGCGCTGGCGTTCGAAACGCTCTTTGCGAGTCGTGCCGCCGCCTTCCGCGCGTCGGGTCGTTGAGCCGGAGGATATTTACGATTCGATCGACCCGGTCCTGGACAAAATTTCCAAGTCCGGCATTGGCAGCCTGACCGCGAGCGAGCGGCGCGCCCTTGATCGCGCGCGCAACCGGCTCTTGAACAAATCCAAGTGACCGATCCGGCGCCCGCCTCGTCAAGGCTGAGCGTCATTGTTCCGTCCTGGAATGACTGCGACAATCTCTGTCAGCTGATTCCGGCGCTGGTTAGGCTGGACGAATTCCACGAGGTGATCGTGGTCGATGCCTCGCCCGGACCGGTCGCCTCGGAAACCGTGCGCGCAGTCGGAGGAATGTATCTCCGAGCGAGCGCTCCCAATCGTGGCCTCCAGATGAATCTCGGCGCGGAAAACGCGACAGGCGACGTCCTCATTTTTCACCACGCCGACTCGACCCTGGCCGCGGAGCATCTCGCAGCGATTCGTCTCGCGTTACGCGATCCGATGGTGATAGGGGGCGCGTTCTACCGCAAATTCGATCGACGCCATCCGCGCCTGCGCCGGCTCGAAATCGCCGCGCGCTTTTTCACCCGGCATGGTGGGAGCTTCTTTGGCGACCAATCTGTCTTCGTCAGGCACGAAACCTTTCGCGCCCTTGGCGGCTTCGCTCCGCTGCCCTTGATGGAAGATATGGAATTTTCCCGGCGCCTGCGCCGCGCGGGAAAAGTGGTGGTGCTCGATCCGCCGGTTGCCTCCTCGTCCCGGCGGCATCTACGTCGCGGATCATGGCGCACCTCAGTTGAGAACGGCCTCTACGTCTCCTCTACAAATGCGGACTCTCGCCGGTCCAGTTGCACCGTTGGTATTACCGCGACCGCCCTTCTGCGCCTAACGACTCAGTCCTCGCCGCGCAGTCGCTCGAAGAACTCGGCGGGCGTTGAGGCTTCGAGGAGCGACTGGCGGGTCGC
>CAWAIY010000029.1:0-113403 GCA_963782205.1 uncultured Verrucomicrobiae bacterium
TCCTCCGTTCGCGCGTGATCTGCCGATCGGCGCGCTTTACGAAGCGGTCCAGTTCCTTTTCGGTAACGCCATACTCGCGCAGGGCATAGTCATCGGCGTGAACGGTGACGGGGCGGAGGGCGATGACTTTGTCGCCATGAAGAATCCCGATGTCTTCGCCCTTGGCCGCACGTTTCAAGAGAGAGGAAAGATTAACCCGGGCCTGGGTAGGAGAGAGCGTGATCATGCGTCGATATTACGACGTTATAGCGAGCAGCTCAAGTGCCCGAGTTGCCACCATACCTGGCTCCACATTTGCCACCGCACCTGCAGGAATTCTCGATGCAATGAACTGGACATGCGGAAGCATGTCCCTCCGGAGGAACGCGCTTTCGCGCGTCCAGGCTCGGCGCGCACCGCGCGCATGGCGAAGGCGTGACAGCGGCCGGCGTTCGCTGCTACCGTGCGCGAAATGGAAGCGGACGATTGGGCATCGCTGAGCGATCAGGAACTTCTTGAACGCCGCATTTCCAAACTCGGCTTGCGGCTCGAAGGCACGACCCTCGAACCCCTCATCCGGCAACTTTACGACGAGCTTTACGCTCGCGGGCTGGTTTTGCGTCCGCCCTGTCACATCGGCGATGAATGGTTCGTGCCGGTCGGCATCCCGGCGATTTTCATTCCGTTCTTTCTCGTTCACGACCGGCTGCGCGCGCTGGAGCGGACAATGATGCTGGAGGTGGAGGGCGGAACGCCCGAGTGGTTCATGAAGCTGATGCGACACGAGGCGGCCCATGCCTACAGCTATGCCTACCAACTGCCGCGAAAGAAGAAATGGCAGCAGACTTTTGGGCGGACGTCGCGCGACGAGACACCGGATTTCTATCAGCCGCGCCCCTTCAGCCGCAGCTACGTCGTGAATCTCGATGACTGGTACGCGCAGAGCCATCCGGATGAAGATTTCGCTGAGACTTTCGCCGTCTGGCTGACCCCGGGGTTGGACTGGCAAAAGCGCTATGCCGGATGGAAGGCTCTGCAAAAACTCGAGTACGTCGATGAGCTGATGCGCTCCCTTGCCGGGAACCCGCCGCTCCATCTCCCGGATTATCGCGTCGCCGATTACGACTGCCTGAACCAAAAGCTCAAGACCTATTACACGCGCAAGCGCAAGCTTTACGAAGATACCTATCCCGATTTCTACGACGCCGACCTGCGGCAGCTCTTCCCGGCGCCGGCCGGACCGGGCGGGATCACCGCCAGCGCCTATTTGCGACGACGACGCCGACGGCTTTTGAACTCGGTCTGCCAGTGGACAAATGAGAGAAAATTCCGGGTGAACAAACTCCTCGCGCGCCTCATCGAGCGCTGCGACCAGCTTGACCTCCACGTGCTGAACGACGATCCGCAGCAGGATTTTCGCGTCTCCGCTTTTATCACGACGCTGGTGATGAATTACCTTTTCACCGGCAAGTTCAAACGCACCAAGTAAGGTTGAAAAAGAAACTCAAAGTCCTCGCGCTTTTCGACGCCATTGGTCCGACCACCATCGACCAGGACCTGAGCGCGGAGCTCAAGACGCAGGATTGGAAGACCGAGGCGAACGTCCTCGGTGCGCTCGGCGCGCTCGGTTACACGGCCGCGCATCTGGCCATCTTCGACAATCTTGATCTGCTCCGGCAAAAACTGGCAACCTTCGCGCCGGATGTTCTTTTCAATCTCGCCGACCAGTTCAAGAACAACCGTGGGTTCGACCAGAACATTGTTTCGTTTCTCGAGATGCAGGGCGTGCCATTTACCGGCTGCGGAGCGACCGGCCTCGTCCTTTGCAAACACAAGGGCATCTCGAAAAAAATCCTCAGCTATCATCGCATTCATACCCCGAACTTCGTCGTTATCCCGCGCGGACAGCGCATCGCGCGGCCGCGGCAACTGAAGTTCCCGCTCCTGATTAAACCGGTAAGAGAGGAGGCCTCGCATGGCATCGCCCAGGCATCGTTTGTTGAGACCGACGAACAATTCCGGGAGCGCGTCGCTTTCATTCACGAAAAACACGACGGCGATGTCATCGCGGAGGAATACATCGCGGGCCGCGAACTTTATGTCAGCCTGATGGGCAACCTGCGCCCGACCGTTTTTCCAATTCGCGAGCTGGTCTTCCGCGAAGTGCCGCCGGAGGAGCCGAAGATTGCAACCTATCGGGCGAAGTGGGACGAGGAGTATCGCAAACGTTGGGGTTTGCAAAATCAGTTCGCCGAAGGCCTCGACTCGGCGCTGGTCGCGCAGATCGAGCAGGCCTGCAAACGCATCTACCGGCTGCTCACGATCGACGGCTACGCACGTATCGACCTGCGGCTCACCGCAGACAACCAGGTTTATTTCATCGAGGCGAATCCAAATCCGATTCTCGCGGCGGACGAAGACTTCGCGCTTTCCGCAGGCCAGGCCGGTCTGTCGTATCCCCAATTAATCGACCGAATCATCCGCCACGGGATGAAGACGGTCCGAGACTGACCGGCTTATTCTCGTTAGGCCGAGATGTAGCGGCGACAAAGCCCGGACCTGCGGAAGCAGGTCTCTCCGGAGGGACGCGCTTCCGCGCGTCCAGCTTCTCTCGCTCGGATCAGCCGATCCCAGGGTTCTAGCGGAGTAGCTGGAAGTTTGCCGGGAGCGACACCCCAGTGGCGGGCAAATCGCGATCGACGATGGCGCCAAGGGAAGCACCGCCGGTTTCGGGTTCGTTTACTGCGACCTTCGCGGGGGGCGCTTCGATCGCGGGCTGGCCTTTCTCCTTTAACTGGTCGTTGAGCTTCGGCAGTTCGTTGGTGAGTAAGCCCGCGAAGTCCTTTGCGATATCATCCAGTTCGCGCCGGAGCGAAGCGATCCTTGCGATCTGATATTGAGCGGGCCGCCCTTCGTAGCTCAGGATCGCGCCGTAAAGCTGGTCGGTGTGTTCGCGCAGGCGTTCTTCGCCCGTGATGGCGCCGCCTTCCGTGGTGGCGACGATCTTTTTCCGTACGGCGTCCACCTTGGTGTCGAAATCGCTGACAGCTTTCCGTGTCGCTTCATCGGAAGCCAGCGCTTGCTGGCTTTTCGCCAGGCTGGCGCGCAAGGCCATGATCCGATCCATCAGCGCGCTCTCGTCCCCGAACAAGGTTTTCACCCGTTCGGCCGCCTCATACTGCGCTTTGCGATCGGCTTCGCTGAACTTGTCGCGCTTATCGAGCGCGACGTTCAACTTCATCTCATAAGGCTTGCCGTTCTTGGTCATTCGTACTGTGTAAGTGCCAGGCAGAACCCGCGGACCAGTGAGGCCGGCGCCCGCAACCTGGGCTGCGGGCGGCACGCGTGGCGGCTTTTCATGCATATTCCAGATGACGCGGTTGATGCCGGGGCGCTTGCTCGCCGGCACTGTGTCGACGACTTTGCCCGTGGCATCGAGGATTTCGATCTTCAATTTACCGAAAAGGTGTCGCGATTTCTGATAGTAGGTTATGGCCGCGCCGTCGGGTGGGTTTTCGCCGCTAAAGGTCGCGGCCCCCTCAGGCCAGCCGCCGTTGGCTTCGATACGTTGCTGCTGCACGGGTTCCGCCGGGACGAAAGTGGCTTCTTTTGTTAGGAGGTCTGGGGTCAGTGAGCGCAGCGGCGTGATGTCGTCGATGATCCAGATCCCACGTCCGTGGGTTCCGAGGACGAGATCATTCGTCTGCGGTTGGATGACGAGATCGCGCACCGCCACGGCGGGAAAACGGCTGCCCTTGAACTGGGCCCACGATTGGCCGTCGTCGATCGAGACATAGAGCCCGAACTCTGTGCCAAGGAAAAGCAGATTCGGTTTCACGAGGTCTTCCTTGATCACGTGGGCATAGCCACGAATGCCTTTCACTTCCTGCGGAATAACCAGCGGCTTCCATGTCTGGCCATAATCCGTTGTTTTGTAGAGATAGGGTGCAAAGTCGCCAAAGGTGTGGCGATCGAACGCAGCGTAGGCCGTGCCGGGGGCAAAGTTGCTCGCCTGGACCCAGGAGACCCACGAGTTTTTGGGCAAGTCCGGGACGTTTCCGACCACGTTGGTCCAGCTCTTCCCTCCGTTGCGCGTGAGCTGGAGGTTACCGTCGTCGGTCCCGACCCAGATGAGGTTCTTGTCCTTGGGCGATTCACTGATGGAAAAAATGGTGGTGTGCATTTCGGCCTCGGAGTTGTCCACCGTTACGCCGCCGGATTGTTCCTGTTTCTGTTTCTCCGGATCGTTCGTCGTCAGGTCAGGCGAGATGCGTTCCCAGCTCTGGCCATGGTCGCGGGAGCGGAAGAGAAATTGGGCGCCGATGTAGATCGTCCCTTTCTCGTTAGGCGAGGCAACCAGCGGCGTGTTCCAGTTGAAGCGCAACTTTTCCTTGTAGTTCGGCTGGGGTTTGATGATGCGCGCTTCGAGGGTATGGCGATTTACCCGGCCGACGTGGCCTCCCTGGTATTCCGCGTAGACATAATTGGAATCGGCCGGGTCGGTAAAGGTATAGAAGCCATCGCCATTGAAAAGATTCTCCCAGCGCGAGTTGGTGATCCCACCGGGGTATTCTGAATCGCCGACCCAGCAACTGTTGTCCTGGAGTCCGCCGTAGACGTGGTACGGATCAACGCCATCCGCACTCACGTGATAGAACTGTGAGATCGGAAGATTGTCCGCTTTCCACCAGCGGTTGCCGCCATCGTAGGCGTACCAGAGTCCGCCGTCATCGCCCAGGATAACGGTTTGCGGATTCGTCGGGTCGATCCAGACCACGTGCACATCGCCGTGCCCGCCGTTAAAGCCGCCGACTGTGGCGAAGCTCTTACCTCCGTCCTCGCTCATGATGAGCGCACCATCGGGCTTGAAAACGCGATCGGGATTTTTCGGGTCCACGATCAAATTGGCAAAATAGAACGGGCGCCAGACCATCCATTGGCTCTTGTCGCGTTGCTGCCAGGTTTGTCCCCCGTCGTCGGAAACGAAAAGAGCGCTGTCGGTCGATTCGACAAAGCAATAGACCCGTTTCGGATTCGAAGGCGCGATGGCAATGGCCATTCGGCCGTAGGGTTTTTTCGGAAAACCCTTGTTTGCTTCCGGAGTGATTTCCTTCCAGGTAGCGCCGCCGTCAGTCGTGCGGAAGAGTCCACTGCCGGAAGGATCGCTCGGCGTTTCGCCGCCGGAACGGTAGGTCCAGCCTTTGCGCCGGAAATCCCAGAGACCGGCGAAAAGGATATCCGGGTTGGTCGGATCCATCGCGATGGTCGACGCGCCGGTGGAAAGGTTCGAGCCTTTCAGAATCTGGTTCCAGGTCTTGCCGCCGTCGGTCGTTTTGTAGAGGCCGCGATCGGGCGAATCGCTCCAGAGCGCGCCCGGCACCGCCGCATAAACCGTGTCGCTGCTCTTCGGACTAACGATGATCTGCGAAATGCGCTCCGAGTTTGGCAGGCCTGATTTGTTCCAGGTTTCTCCGCCATCGGTCGACTTGAAGATGCCGTCGCCGATCGAGACGCTGTTGCGGACCCACGGTTCGCCCGTGCCAGCCCACACGTTCTTCGAGTTCTTCGGATCGAGCGCGATCGCGCCGATTGACTGCACCGGTTGTTCATCGAAGACCGGCCGATAATGCGTGCCGCCGTCCTCCGATTTCCAGATGCCACCGCTGGCCGCGCCGACGAAGATCGTAAGTTTGCCGGACGCTTCGCGATGGGCGGCGAGCGCGGCGACTCGACCGCTCATGGTGGCCGAGCCGATATTGCGCGCGCCGAGGCCCGAAATTGTGGCGGAACTGTAGGGTGCCTGTTGACCGGAAGCCGCGCCGAGGAAAGCGAGTGAGGTGAGAAAAAGAAAATTAATGAATCGCATGACGGTAAGTGTGTTGAGTTATTTCGCGGCTTTGACAGGGAACTCGAAGATGGAGTCATCGACCGGGATGTTGGCTTCACCTTTTTCGATGATGATCTTTTGTTTGTCGTTCGATCCCTTGCTTCCGGCCTCAATCGAGAACGGGAAATAAACGTCGTTGACCTTTTCGTAGTCGCCGAGGTCGGTCTCGACCTCGACCTGCGCGCCCTGTTCGAGGCGCCGATCGATAATGCGGATCTCGAGAAAATAATCGGGATCGAGATAGACATAACTGACGTCGCCATTCTTGCGCACGACCTGCAACTTGTGGGCCGGAGTGCCCTCGACGTCTTCCGTCCCGAGGTAAGTGATCGTCTTGCCCTGGGCTTTCCAGTTCTCCAACGGTCCGCCGATCTCAGCCTCTTCGACCAGCGACTTCGATTCATCCGCTGACATTTTCTCCGGATCCTTGCGGCCGAAGATCGGGTAAATCTTCCAACCGCTCGTGCCGTTATATGCCTCTACCAGGTTCATTCCCTGAAGGACGGCATCGGTGCGCACCTTCCCCGGGCGCTTTTTCGTTTCGGTATATTTCAGTTCGATCTGACCCTGGTTGACCAGCAACCGACCCTCGAAGCGGATCGTCTGGATCGCCTCGAGCGCGGCCGTGCCCCCCTTGGCTTTGAGATTCTTGGCGACCAGCTCATCGACCGTCGGAGTGGGCGCAGCAGTTTGAGCGTTGATCGTCGGCAGGAGGAGTGCGACGACGGCAGGAATGAGAAGAGAATGGCGCAGATTCATAAGGATTGGCGATTGGCTCACGGAGCGATCGCGGCGCAGCCTGATGCAAAGCGCGTGCCATGGCAAGTCTTTCGTGGCAAATCGTGGAGCCGCAACTTGTTACGAAGAATGAGCAGGTTTACCTAACGAAACGGATTTCCCGCGAACGGGATTTGTTCACACCGCTTTTGGGAAAAGCGAGGCTTGCCGCTCGATCGAAATCGAGTCTCGTCGAGCGACGTTAGTTCGACAGGAATAGCCGTCACGCGAAGGAAGCATGACGGCTATTTGGGAGGTGCCGCACTGGCGGCGGGCATGCAGCCTGTCTTATTTTGGTTGGCAATCGAATGCCATCCGCTCAATGGCCATGCACCGGGACCAGCACAAAGTCATGGAGCGCTCCGTCCTTTAGTCCGTTGCCGATAATCTCCCCACGATTATTAACCGCGCTGGCAAACAGGGTATCAAGGTCCCAGCTAGAGCCGGCCGGAAAGAATGTGCTTAGATCGATGGCCTGGCTGGTGGCACTGGGCCAGAGTAAGGGACGTTGCCTCGAAAAATCCTGATCATATCCGTAGCCCACGATCTGGCCGTTGTCACTGATGCTTACCGCAAAGGTATTGGTAAACTCGCCAACTGTGCTGAGAATCATCGCCGGGCTCGAGCTGCTGGCCCAGTAGACCGCGCGCGTAGCGGAGAAGTCAGCATTATAGGTGAAACCGACCATCCTTCCCGCACCATTGATGGAGTTACCGGGCGATATGTCAGTGTAGATGAATTCACCTCCCGGCGAGGCTAGCGCCACCGGGATGCTGGTGCTGTTGGCCCAGAAGACCGCGTGACATTCAGAGAAGTCTGCGGAGCAAGCGTCACCTTGGATCCTGCCGGAAGCATTGACGCTGGAGGCAACGCCCAACGGAAACCCAGGGGCCAACTGAGGGAGATAGACAGGCGCGGCATTACTCCTTGGCCAAAATACCGCTCGCTGCACTGAATAGTCCGAGCTATTGAATACCCCACGATCTGGCCTGATGGATTGATGTCATACGTCCCCCCTTGCAAGTCAACCGGACGACCGGGGAGTTCGACTGGGCCACTGCCAGGGCTCGCCCAGAACAAGGCTCGTTCAACAGACTGGTCGTCATTGAACGTATTTCCCACCATCTCGCGCCGAGGATTGATAGCGACGCTACCGCTATTGAGACCGGGTAAGGTGCCGAGGTCAATCGGCGCGCTCTGACTGCCGGACCAATATGCGGCATGGATCCGCTCGGGGGTAGAATAATTGGTCCCAACGATTTCGCCAGACTCAGTAATGTCGATCGCCCGTCTCCCTCCGGGCTCGATCACTGTGTATTGCACGTCTTCCAGTGGTGTTGACGGCACTTCGGGCGTGGACTGCGCGGGCGCTTGTTCCCGTTGAACCTCGCGCTGTGTCCGCGAGAGGATGCTACCGTGCCCGAGACTAGCGAACCGATCAAACATTCTCGACACTTGGGCCTGGGCTGAACCAAGTGTCAGTAGCACTCCGGTTAACAGCCGTAAGTTTGGCTAATAGATTTTTCTGTTTCATGGACTGATTCGTCTTTCTTTAATTAGGCCTTCTTTGATTCCTCACCGTGAGAAATTAGTTTTGCGCGGCCCCGAATGAACTCGTGGCCGCGCTCGGAGGCTGATCAGCCGTGCACGGTAATGCGCGTGGCTGTGAGTGTGCCAGTGACCTCAAACAGGAAGTTCCCGCTCAAGTCGTAGAACTTCTGGTCGAAGGCGCCTGAATAGGTGCTGCCGTCAGCGCCGACGGTATTGGTTTGCGTTTCCAGGATGCGCCCGTTGAACACGCCGTTCGCATCGTATGTATAGACGACGTGGTAGAGCTGGACGGTGCCATTGCCCATGGTTTTGAACGTTCCCTGGCAGACCGCGCCCGGGTAGACGGAATTGACTTCGAATTCCAAGCCATCGCTGTGCCACTGGTCGTAGGTCTCGAACAGCTGCGTCGAGCCTTGAAAGTAATGGACGTTCCACAAGCCGACGATGGATGGACGCCCGGCGGCCTGGGTGGCCGGCGTCAGTCCAAAGCAGGCCAGCGCCAGCGCGAAGAGTGCCGGAATGGTCTTTCGATAATAGTGAGTTTGATTTTGCATATGTTGGTTTCCTTTCGGTAGGTTGAGTTTTGCTGTTTTCACCGTCACGGGGTAATGCAGCAAAACTAAGCGAAGGTTACTAAAAACTTGAAAACTGGCCTTTCGCCCAAGAGGGGAAACAGTTTTTTCGAAGCGCGGGCGGCGCCTCAGCCGATCGCAATGGCGGCCGAGGCACAGGTCGGCGCATGTCCGCCACCGGAGGAAATTCTGGATACGCTGCAGAAGCGAATGCAGCATTTCTGCTGGCCGGGATCACCGATCCTGGCTCCAAAGGGAATGTCGCGGCGCTGCCAGCGAAATCCGCTACAGCTCTTTTCTCAGACTGACATAGACAAAGCGCCCCGTCGAATCATAGGTAAAGGCCTCGTAGTTGACGGTGGTGCTGGCCCGGGGTGGATCGAGACTGAAGACGTCAGTGCGATCGCTTCACGGCTCAGAGTCAGGATTGGATCAGGTCCGACTTCAGCCGCAGACGGAATAGAGGAGCCGGTCACAATGATGCGTTCGGTTTCAAGCGCTGGGGTTGGACTGGGGGATGGTTCCTGGGCAAAGGCAGGGGTAATTGGGAATAAGCAGGTGGCTGAAAGCCGAAGCAGAAAAGGGCATTTGCGTTAGCTCCGCATCCAGCGGTCATGTCTTCGTTTATCCGCCCGGCTCATCTTTGGCCATCGCAATCTTCGCAATCACTCGGCTAGAATTATTTGTGGCTCACGGTAGGCGCGAGAGAGGCGACGATTTTTTCAAAGCGCGGATCGCCGCGGAGCGAATCCCAGTATAGGCTGAAAAGTGCGTCGCCGTAGGTTAGGCCGCCCGGGGTTTTCGCGAGCTTTTGTAGCTGCTCGAGGGCCAGATCTCGTTCGCCTGCCCACGCGCAGGTAACCGCATAGAAATAGAGGACATCCGCGCCATCAAAAGAATCCTTGGTCAGAGGCGAAAGCTCCAGTGCCCGGCGACCCTCCTGCAACGCTTCCTGGTTTCGCCCGAGCGCGGCATCGATCATAGCCAGTATACAGAGACTTGGACCATAACCAGGATCATCGCGATGCTCTTTCCCATAAAATGCACGCGCCGCCTCAAACGCTTTCTGCGCAGCGGTTGCATCCCCTTTGATTCGGGCTACGAGACCCTCCATGACATTCTTGTCGAAAAACGCACCGCCGACATTGTAACCGTCTATGCGTCTGACAAGATAGGTTTGTGTTTCTGAAGCAATTTCCTCCAGCGCAGTCAAAGCCTGGTGAGCGTCGCTAGTATTCCGCTCATACAAAGAGAGATAAAAGTTAGGGCGTCCCAGCATCTGATAGTAAGCATGCAGCGCTCTGGTATCTCCCCGTTCTCCGAAGTCGATCCATGCACGCCATTCTCGGCGCTGACTGTTGCTTGGTTCGAGGGCGATTAGTCGATCGGCAGCTACCTTTGCACGTGCGTAATTCCGCATTAATTCTCCCGTCCACCCGACGGCAATAAGAACGTTAACGTTTCGCGGATCCAGCTCCATCGCGCGTTCCAAGTCGCGTGCCGCATCATCCCAGCGACCCTGCCGACGGTCGATTAAGCCACTCCAATAAAAAACTCGCGCGTCGTTAGGCAATGTCCGACGCGCGAGAGCAAGTTCGCGGTGGGCTTTGTCGTGGTCCAAGTAGCCATGGTAAAAGTGTAATGCCAGAGCAAGGTGTGCTTCGCCGGCATCTGGTTTGAGACGAAAAGCAGTATCGATTGCGGATTTTGCCAGCGTCAGGTCAGTCTTGACGTCCTCCTCATGAAAAGCGAGTTCATCGTGTGCCTCAGCCAGCCTGCAGTATGCGCGAAAAAAATGGGAATCACGCGCGGTTGCCTGATTAAGCAATTCGACGGCTCGGAGATAACCCGTTTTTTGTTGTTCGCCCAACTCATAGTTGGCCGTGTTGATCAGAGAGGTCGCCTGGACATAAAAGTCGTAGGCAGCGAGAGTCCTGGTCGGCCGCTCTTGGATGGCGGCCAGTTCACGAGCTGAGAGTGTGGTTCTAAGTCGATTTGCGATTGACTGCGCGACCTCTGTCTCGATCGCGAACACGTCACTCAAATCCCGGTCGTATTCGTCGGCCCAAATGTCCTGGTCGGTGCGGGCGTCCACCAGTTGCGCATTCACATGCAGCTTGCTCCCGGAACGTCGGACCGTTCCTTCCAAGACGTGGGACACACGCAATGCATTGGCGATCTTTCGCACATCCTGTTTACCGCGATATTGCATGACGCTCGTGCGGCTGATCACCTTCAGGTCGGCGATTTTCGCGAGCTTGGTCAAAATGTCATCCTGCACGCCGTCGGCAAAGAAGGCGTGCTCTTTCTCATCGCTCAGATTTTCAAAAGGGAGCACGGCGATGCCAGTTGTTCGGGGATTGCGGATGAGCTCACTTTTCCAAATGATCCAGCCGGAGGCGATGGCCAGTGCGACCAGCGACGCCGCTAATGCAGCCATTGTGGTATTGCGGCGAATCCACTTGCCGCTCCGGGCGATCGGGCCCGTGCGACGCGCATGAATCGGCTCGTGCTTTAGCCAGCGTTCCAGGTCTTCTGCCAGTTCGAGGGCGGACTTGAAGCGGCGCGACGGGTCTTTTTCGAGGCATTTGAGACATATCGTCGTTAGGTCACGATCGACTTTCGGATTCCAGAGGCGCGGGCTCCTCGGCTCGGTTTCAAGAACCAGCCGGATTGTCTCGTAAGTTGTGCCACCGGCAAAAGGCGGATGACCGGTGAGTAACTGATAGAAGACGGCACCCAGCCCATAAACGTCGGTTGTACTTGTGACCTGTTCATTTTGCCCCGCGGCCTGCTCGGGTGCGATGTAGCTCGGCGTTCCGAGGACTTCCATCGTTCGGGTAACGGTGCTGTCCGATTCCACCAGACGCACCAAACCAAAGTCGGCCAGATGCGGTTCGCCGCTGGCGTCGAGCAGGATGTTTCCGGGCTTGATGTCGCGATGCAAGATGCCGTGTTCGTGCGCGTAATGGACTGTGCGAGCGAGGTTGGCGATGATCTCGGCCGCGCGCCGCAGGGAAATGGCCCCGCGCCTGACGAATTGATCGAGTTGGCCGCCTTCCTCCAGTTTCATGCTGAAGTAGCAGGCCCCGTCGCGCTCGCCGATTTCGTAGATCGGAATGATTCGCGGATGTTGGAGCGATGCCGCGGCCTCGGCTTCGCGGCGGAAGCGTTTCAGATGCGTTTCACTCGCGCGATGCCCTAGCCCTATGATCTTGAGCGCGACGAGCCGGTTCAGACTCTTCTGGCGCGCGCGATAAACGATGCCTTGGCCGCCGCGACCTATCTCCTCAAGAAGTTCGTAATCGCCAAACTCTGCCAGGACCGGCTCATCCTGAGTCACTGACTCGTCGCGTTCGAGCAGATTAAGACCTGACTCCAGGAGACAGGCAGGGCAATACCGTGTGGCCGCGGCCGCAAAGACCTGCGCCCCGCATTTTTCACAGACAAATGCGCCGCTGCTTTTCGGGTCGGCGCGATCTCTCGTCATCTCCATGGTTAATGCAAGAGATTTTCGTCAAGGTTATGTCCGGAGAACGGCGATCAGGTGTCGCAGCTCGTCTTCGACCTCGTCGGGAGTCGCCACGGTGTGGGCGATCTCTTCGCGCAAGGTCTCGCGGAACTGCAAACGCAGCCGGTGAAACGCCTGCTTCACGGCGTTCTCCTTCATCCCGAGCTTCTTCCCAATTTCTGCCTGCGAAGGATGATTCGGTTCGTTCGTCAGCAAACTCTTCAACTGGTCGAACAACGCTCCTCTCCCGGAACCGCGATAATCTTCCTCGAGGAGCGCGAGGACACGATCGAGAACCGTCGTGGCCCATTGGCGTTCATAAATCTGGTCGGCGGTCAGAGTTTCGACCGGCTCGAGGGCAAAACGCTGCTGCTCGATGATTTCGTCAAGCGAGATGGGCTGGCGGCCACGACCGCGCTTGGCTGTCCTCGTTTTGTTTCGCTCGTTAGTCAGGAAATGCTTGAGCGAAGCCAGCAGGTAGGAACGCAATCGGCCTTTTTCTCTCCGCGCTGCGTCGAAATCGCGGCGTTCCAGCCAGCGCGCGAAAAAGTCCTGGGTCAGATCTTTAGCCTCCTCCGTCCCATGGCCCTCGCGTCGGATGAAGGCGTAAAGCGGCAGCCAGTAGGTCTGGCAAAGAATTTCCAGCGCCGCATCCGCTGCCGGCGAACGGCCCTGAGCAGCGAGGACAACGCTCCAGTGCGTGGTGGCGAATATCGCGCCGCCGGCGTCAGCGTCGTGGCAAGTTGCGGGAGAGTTCATATTGACCTCGCCGGGCGTGCCCGGGCGCTGCCTTTGGAGGTCAATTAGAACGCAAATGGCGGGGACGAACAAGCTTATCGCGAAGTCGACCTCCCTTCGCGGGCCGGGCAGCCTGGCGCGATTGATATCGCAATTTGCGATCTTAAAGCTGCGTTCTCTTCCGGAGGAGCGGCTGAAGATTATCCCATATAATATCCGCCGTTCACGTTCAGGACGTGGCCGGTGATGTAGCTCGCCATCGGCGAGGCGAGGAAGAGCGCTGCGTCGACGATCTCGCGCGCTTCGCCGAGCCGGCCTAACGGAATCTGTTTCTTGAAATTTTCCGTCACTTCATCGGGCATCCCCTTGCTCATCCCGACATCGATGAAGCCGGGCGCGATCGCGTTGACCGTGATTTGCTGCCGCGCAAACTCGCGCGCCGAGACTTTGGTCAGGGCGATGATCGCCGCCTTGCTCGACGAATAATTGGCCTGGCCGAAGAGGCCCATCTGGCCGCTGACCGACGAGAGATTAATGATGCGTCCGCCCTGGCGCAGGGCAGCCGCCGCTTTCTGCGTCACGTTAAAGGTGCCGGCGAGATTCACTCGCACGACGTTTTCGAATTCTTCCAAAGTCAGCTTCTTGATCGTGCGGTCGCGGATGATGCCGGAATTGTTCACCAGCACGTCGAGCCCGCCGAATTGGTCCGCGATGTTTTTCATCATGGCCTCGACCTGCTCCGGCTTGGTCACATCGCAGTCGACGACGAGAGGATCCTTCAACGTGGCCGCCACGTTGGCCGCGTCCGCCTCATTGGTCCCTTCCGGGTCGCTGATGAAATTGACGACGCATTGCGCGCCGTGATCGCCAAAGGCTTTGATCATCGCCGCGCCGATGCCGCGCGAGCTGCCGGTGACGAGGACGACTTTGCCAGTGAAATCGAGAGGATCGTTCATCGCGCAAGGTGAACCGGCTGGGAAAACCTTCAACCACGGTCCGCGGGCCTGGCCGAAGACGCCCGGAGTTTTCCCTGTGAAACCGGTGTTTGCCGGGTCACCGTTTGTCGTTAGTTTGCGGGGCTCATGGCTGTACCCGTCCGCATTCTCACTGCCGTTCCGATTTGCGATGGCCACGATAGTGCGATCAACACGATCAACCTCGAGTTTATTCGCCATGGTATCGAGGTGGTTTATCTCGGCTTTCATCGTTATGCCGGCGACATCGTGCGCGCCGCCATCCAGGAAGATGTCGCGGCCATCGGCATTTCCAGTTACAACGGCGGGCACATCGATTTCTTTGCCGAGGTCGTCAGGCAATTGCGTCGCCAGGGCGCGGGCGACATCGCCGTCTTTGGCGGCGGCGGCGGCACGATTACCTTTGACGACGCCCGCCTCATGAAGCGTCAGGGCGTCGACCAGATCTTTTTCGCCGGTACTTCGCTCGTCGAGATGGCGGATTACGTCCGCAAGCACTACGGCAAAGCGCGCAAAAAACGTCCGGCAAAAAGCAGCCGCCCGGATCTCGTCCTCGCGCGCGAGCTTACGAAAATAGAAGACGCTTTCACCAACGGGGGACGTGAGAAGAAAAGCAGAAATCAGAAATCAGTAATCAGAAATTCAAAGGTCGTTGGGTTCACTGGCCCGGGTGGCGCGGGCAAGACGACTTTGATCGACGAATTGATCCTGCGATTTTTGCGCAACGAGCCGAAGGCGCGGATCGCGATCTTATCGCACGATCCGAGCGTAATCGGCGAAGGCGCCCTCCTGGGCGATCGCGCCACCATGATCAACTCACAGGACGATCGCGTTTTCATGCGCAGCATGGCAACGCGCGGGCAGGCGGGTGGATTGTCGCCTGCGACCGAGAGTTGTCTCGCCCGCCTGACGAGGGCCGACTTCGACTACGTTTTTATCGAAACGGTCGGCACCGGTCAGGAAGCGCTCCCGTTTCGAAGCAAGTTGATTGATCAAACCGTGCTGGTGATGAATCCTGATTACGGCGCGCGTTTGCAGTTGCAAAAGATCGTGATGCTCGACGTGGCCGACATCGTGGTCGTGAACAAGACCGATCTCGACCGGGCGAAGGCCGCCCTCTCGGAGATCGAACATCGCCTGACCCAGAACAAGCGGGCGCAGCAAATCGTCGCGACGGTGGCGAAGCGCCATCGCGATCGAGGTGTGGATGAACTTTATGAGATGATCACGCGCAAGAACGCGGCGAGCGATCGGGAGGCAGGACCGCGCTCTGGAAAGAGGAAAGCGAGGAAGAAATGAGCAAGCTGGGAGCAGTCGTTGAGTCGGTGGAGAAGCACGAGAAATTCGTGCTCGAACAGGTCAGGCGTGCGCGCACGGACGAAAAATTCGGCCGCGAAATGGTTGAGCGCTGGAACAAGATCAAGGCCGGCATCCCGATTTCCCGCGCGCCGACGGGTCTGCCGCTGCCCCGTCTGGCTCTGCCTGAGATCGATGAAGCGGGCGAGATTGCGCGCTATCTTTTCGGCGACGGTTTGCCGGGCGAGTTCCCTTATTTAAACGGCGCCTATCGCGAGATGTATCTCGAGCCGTTGCAGGAAGTCGAGGCGGGCAGTTACGGCAACGCGAATTCGGGTAACGGGTCCAATGGAGCCGCGAAACGCAACGGCGCGACAGCGACAATCGCCCAGCCGAAGGTGGAGCCGCAGGAGGAACCAACCCGGCTTTTCTCGGGCCTCATGCTGGCGGAGGACACGAACAAGCGCTTCCATTTTTTGAGCGCACATCAGCGCTCGAAACGTCTCAGCACCGCTTTCGATGGCCCGACGCTTTACGGTATCGATTCGGATGCCGACGGCGTGATGGGCAAAGTCGGCGAGGGCGGGGTGGCGGTCGACACCGTCGAGGACATGGTCCGGCTCTATGACGGGTTTGAAGTGGGCGCGCCAAATTTTTCCGCTTCGATGACGATCAGCGGCCCGGCGCCAATCATCATGGCGATGTATATCGCAGCGGCCAAACGTCGCTTTGGTTCCAAGGTTGTGCCGAACCTTCGCGGCACGATTCAGGCCGACATTTTCAAGGAAGTCCAGGCCCAGAACGAAACCATCTTCCCGATCGAAGCGTCGCTTCGTTTTCTCTGCGACATGATTGAATGGACGACCGGGCACATGCCGCGTTGGTATCCGGTTTCGATCAGTGGTTATCACATCGGCGAGGCCGGCTCGACCCCGGTGCAACAGGCCGCCTACACGCTTTCGAACGGTTTCGCCTACGCCGAGATGCTCGCGGCGCGCGGGGTGCCGGTCGACCGGTTCGCGCCGCGCCTTTCCTTCTTCCTCGATTGCGGACTCGACGTGGAATACATCGCGCTCTCGCGCGTCTCGCGAAAGATCTGGGCGATCGGGATGCGGGATGTTTTCGGGGCCAGCCCGCGCGGACAAATGTTCAAGCTGCATACCCAGACGAGCGGCCGCTCGCTCATCGCGGCGGAATTTAAAAACAACCTAACGAGAACGGCTGCCGAGCTGATGCTCGCCTACATGAATGGGACCAACTCCTGCCATTCCAACAGCGCCGACGAGCCCTTCACCACGCCGAGCGAAGAATGGATCCGGCTCGCCGCGCACGGCCAGGCCATCCTGCTGGAGGAATCCGGCATCTTCAAACACACCATGAACATGCTGAGCGGGTCGCCTGGCATGAAAGCGGTCGAGCGCGCGGTGGAGAAAGCAATTCTGGATGAGTTCCGCGAGATTGAGTCGTTAGGCGGAGTGATGGGCGCGGTCGAGAATCGCTATCAACGAAGCCAGATCCAGAACGCAGCCCATCGCTACGAGCAACAGATCTACGACGGCACGCGGCCGATTGTCGGGTTGACGCGCTATCGCGATCCGGATGAGGAACCACCGGAGATCGAGCTCGCCCGAACCCCGCGCAAGAAACAGGAGCTGCAGGTGAATCGGCTGAAGAAGTTCAAGCAGCGGAACGCGGGCAAGGCAGAAAAAGCACTCGCCAAACTGGCTGAAGCGGTCGAGAGCGGCGCGAACACCTTCCCGGCCTTGCTCGAGGCGGTGGAAGTCTGTTCGTTAGGCCAAATCACCGAGCGACTGCAAGAGATCGTCGGCCGCTTTCGCCCCATGGTGTAACGGAAGGTGGGAGGGGCCTCTGTGCCCCGATTGGTGGCAACATGTCAGACCCCCATTCTAAAAATCTGCGTCTTCACCGCCTGAGGGATGTGCCGTCGACATTCTTCGTCACAAAATCGCTGCGACCGAAGAAACCGGTCCTTGGGCCTGAGTTCCGGCAAATTACTGTGGACGCCTTCGCTTTCGCCGTGCAACACGAGCGCATTTAACTTCGCGCGTTTGTGGTCATGTCCGATGATTGGCATGCGCTGATCGGTTTGCGCGAACCTTGGACGCTGCCCAAGTTCATGCACGCGTTAATGAGTCATGTCGGAGCCAAAACGGCGGTCTGCCTGGCGAAGCACGAAACGGCCTGGCAGGATGGATACTATGAAACCCTGATAAAGACCGCGCGGCAGTTCACCTATGTCGCAATATATATCGAGGAGAATCCCGTAAAGAGAGGCCTAGTGGCGACGCCGGAGGAATGGGAGGAGAGCAGTGTCGTGAGGAAGGATATTGTTACCGATCCGTGGCCCTGGGTTTTTGATTCGTAAGTCTTGGCTGCCGGCGATCGGGGCGCAAAGGCCCCTCCCACATTGCTGGCGCTAACGCGCTGGATTGAGGCGGATGTTTTCCTTGTAGAAGATGACGCAGCGCGGATCGGCGACGCGGGTGAGCGTGAATTGAAATTGGCAGGACTATGGACAGCGCTATGATGCGCGCACTCATGGCTTCCCTGTTAACCGATGCCGGAGCAAGTGCGCGCGGTCGCATCGCGACGCGGCTTCTGCCATTCCTTTTCCTGCTCTACGTCGCGAATTATCTCGATCGCACCAACATCGCCTACGCGACGCTGGGAATGAAAGGCGACCTGGGCCTGACCGATTCGGTCTTTGGCACGGCTAGCGGAATTTTCTTCATCGGCTATCTCGGGCTGCAAATTCCCGGAGCGCTGCTAGTGGAACGCTGGAGCGCGAAGCGCCTTCTGGCCATCACCCTCATCACGTGGGGCGCCCTAACGACCCTGACCGGTTTTGTTCGCACTCCGCTGGAGCTTTACGGTGCGCGCTTTCTGCTCGGCGCGGCCGAAGCCGGATTCTTTCCCGGCGTGATCGTTTACCTTTCCCACTGGTTCATTAATCAGGACCGTGGCAAGGCGGTGGCGCGGTTCATGTCCGCCATTCCGATCGCCTATATTTTTGGCGGGCCGCTGGCCGGTGCGATCCTGGGTGTTGACTGGCTTGGTGTTCCCGGGTGGCGATGGCTCTTCCTGCTCGAGGGTGTGCCTGCGATCCTGCTTGGAACGGCGACATTCTTTGTATTGCCGGATCGGCCTGAGGAAGTGCGTTGGCTGCGTGCGGACGAACGCGAGTGGCTTACGAGTCGCCTCGGAGAAGAACGGCAAGCCAAAGCGCATGTCGAACACGTGACGGTCGGGCAGGCGCTCCGTCATCCCGCGGTGCTGTTGCTTACGGCCGGGCTGTTTTTTTGCTATACGGGGGGTTACGCCTTTTGGTTTTGGTTCCCGACCATGCTCCAGCGGTTGACCGGCTGGACGGATGTTCAGCGAATCGGCTGGATCGGCGCGATCCCGTTCGTCGCGGGTCTCATTGGGATGCTCTTGCTGGGCTGGAACTCTGATCGCACGCGTGAGCGCCGCTGGCACTTTGCCGTACCGCAACTGACCGGTGCGGCTGCGCTCGCAGCCTGGTTTTTCCTCCCGCATTCGAACGCCGTGCTTGTGATTGTGTTCTCGCTCATCGGCTTCGGCACGACCGCATATCTGCCATCGTTCTGGGCGCTGCCGTCCTCACTTCTCACCAGTTCGGCGGCGGCCGCGGCAGTCGGCTTCATCAATTGCACCGCCAGCATCGGCGGATTCATCGGTCCCAAGATCATCGGCAACCTCAGCCAGAGCAGCGGCTCGTTTCGCGGGGGATTTATCTTTATGATCGCCTGCTGGATCATCGCATCGCTGGTCGTGCTGCTCTGCCCGCGCGAAAATGCAGAAAATGTGGGAGGGGCCTTAGTGCCCCGATCTTCTGAGTGATGGCAGGAAGAAAATCGCTGCACTAAGGCAGCTCCCACATTTTCAGCCCTTCAGCGCCACCTCAAATGGCGCGCCGGTCTTCGCCCGAATGTCATCGACGGTGGCGTCGGAGAGCAGTTCGGTCAGCACTAGCCCGCCGCCTTCCTTCACCTCAAAGACGCAGAGGTCGGTGATGATAAGGTTCACGACTCCCAGACCGGTGATCGGCAGAGTGCATTCCTTCAAGATCTTGGGGCTTCCGTCCCGCGCAGTATGCTCCATCACCGCCACCACGCGCTTCACTCCGGCAACGAGATCCATCGCGCCGCCCGGCCCCTTCACCATCTTGCCGGGGATCATCCAATTCGCGATATCGCCTTGGTCCGTCACCTCGAAGGCGCCGAGAATGGCGAGATCGATGTGCCCACCGCGGATCATGGTGAAGGAATCGGCGCTCGAGAAAAAGGCCGAGCCCGGCATGGTCGTGATGGTTTGTTTGCCGGCGTTGATCAGATCGGCGTCTTCATTGCCGGGCTCGGGGAACGGGCCAATGCCTAACAATCCATTCTCGGATTGGAGGGTGACGTTCATTCCCTCGGGAATGAAGTTGGCCACGAGCGTCGGAATGCCGATGCCGAGATTGACATAGTAACCGTCGCGCAACTCCTTCGCGGCGCGTTTGGCGAGCAGGTCGCGGGTCGGATTGGCTTTCTGCGCGCTGCCCGCTCCCTGGACGGTGCGGAACTCAATTCGCTTCTCGTATTTCGCACCCTGGATGATGCGATCGACGAAAATGCCCGGGGTGTGGATTTGGTCGGGGTCGAGCTCGCCGGGTTCGGCCAGTTCCTCCACTTCGGCCACGCAGACGTCGCCGCAGCTCGCGATCATGGGGTTAAAGTTCCGCGAGGTTTTGCGATAGATCAGATTGCCCGATTTGTCGCCTTTCCATGCTTTCACGAGCGAGATCTCGGTTTTGATCCCGGGCTCGAGGACGTATTCCCTGCCGTCGAAAATTTTCGTCTCCTTCCCCTCGGTCAGTTTGGTGCTAAAGCCGGTGCGGGTGTAAAATCCTGGGATGCCCGCGCCGCCCGCGCGCAACCGCTCAGCCAGCGTTCCCTGGGGGATGAGCTCCAGTTCGAGTTCACCCGCGAGCACCTGGCGCTCGAACTCCTTGTTCTCGCCCACGTAGGAGGCCATGACCTTCTTCACCTGCCGGGTGGTGAGCAGAACGCCCATCCCGAAATCATCCACGCCCGCGTTGTTGCCCACGATGGTGAGACCCTTCACGCCGCTATCGCGCAGCGCGGCGATTAGATTTTCCGGGATGCCGCAGAGGCCGAAGCCGCCAGCGGCGATCGTCATGTTGTCGTGGAGCAGGCCGTCAAGGGCCGCCGTGGCGTTGGAGTAGACTTTGCTCATGTGGAGAGAACTTTAACCACGGATTGCGCGGATGGGCACGGATGAATTCGGCAGCTGGGATCAGCCTGCTCAGCGTCCGACACCCGGAACTTGCGGAAGCAGGTCCCTCCGGAGGGACGCGCTTCCGCGCGTCCAGATTGCAGCTTCTTTGCTGGTTGCCCGGTGGTTGGCACCACCGGAATCCGATAATCTCAAACCTCAACGCCCCGACAGGGGCAGAGGCAGATTCGGGCCATGCCATCGATCCATCTCAGCCTCCACTATCATCTCGTTTTCGGAACCAAGGATCGCGCCCCGATGATCGCACCCGCATGGCGCGCCGATCTGCCCGCGTTCATGGGCAGCATCGTCCGAACCCTTGAGGGATTACCAGAGGCGGTGGGTGGTGTTTCCGATCATGTCCACCTGCTGGCGCAATTGCGCGCACGCGACACACGATCCCGCCCACCAGGAAGTTCCGCCTTTTCCCTTGTCGCCGGTTACAACTTCGTTAGCTTGAGATCCCGCGCGCTTGGCGGTTGCTGAATTTTCGAATTTCGTCCAGTGATTTTCGATTGCAGCGACTCGCGTTGGCCCGCTCCTGCGCGCTTCCTTTATGTCGAAAATCGAAATTTCAAGATTGAAAATCCAAGCATGAATACTGGTAATATCGTCCAAGTAATCGGTCCCGTTGTTGACGTGGACTTCGCCGATGCCGGGAAGCTCCCCGGCATTTACAACGCGCTCGAGATCGAATTTGAAGTCAACGGCAACCCGACCAAGCTTACGCTCGAGGTGCAACAGCATCTCGGCGACAGCTGGGTTCGCTCGATCGCGATGTCGGGCACCGAAGGTCTCAAACGCGGCATGAAGGTGACCGACACCGGCGGACCGATCTCCGTCCCGGTGGGAGAAGGGACGCTGGGCCGCATCTTCAACGTCATCGGCGAGGCGGTCGATAACCGCGGTCCCGTTTCCTATACCAAGCGCTACCCGATTCATCGTCCGGCGCCCAGTCTGACGGACCAGGATGTGCAAGCGTCGGTTCTCGAGACGGGCATCAAGGTCATCGACCTGATTTGCCCTTTCACCAAGGGCGGCAAAGTCGGTGCCTTCGGCGGTGCCGGCGTCGGCAAGACGGTCGTGATTCTCGAACTGATCAACAACATCGCCAAGAACCGCGGCGGCTTCTCGGTTTTTGCCGGCGTGGGCGAACGCTCCCGTGAGGGCAACGATCTTTACACCGAGATGAGCGAGGCGGGAGTGATCGATCAAAAGGATCTGAGCAAGTCGAAAGTCGCGCTCGTTTACGGCCAGATGAACGAGCCGCCGGGCGCCCGTCTGCGTGTCGCGCTCTCCGCCCTCGCCATGACGGAATACTTCCGCGATGAACGCAACCAGGATGTGCTCCTCTTCATCGACAACATCTTTCGTTTTTCCCAGGCAGGTGCGGAAGTCTCGGCGTTGTTAGGCCGGACGCCCTCGGCGGTCGGTTATCAGCCGACGCTTGCCTCTGAGATGGGCGATCTTCAGGAACGCATCACCTCGACGAACAAAGGCTCCATCACCTCGGTGCAGGCGGTTTACGTCCCGGCGGACGATCTGACCGACCCGGCCCCGGCAAACACCTTCGCCCACCTCGATTCGACGATCGTGCTCGAACGCTCCATCGCGGAGCTTGGCATTTACCCAGCAGTCGATCCGCTCGCTTCAACCTCAAAAGCGCTCGCGCCCGAAGTGGTCGGCGAAGAGCATTACAGCGTCGCTCGCGGCGTGCAGAAGGTGCTTCAGCGCTACAAGGACCTGCAGGATATCATCGCGATTCTCGGCATGGACGAACTCAACCCGGAGGACAAGTTGACCGTCTTCCGCGCGCGTAAGATTCAGCGTTTCCTCAGCCAGCCATTCCATGTTGCCGAAGTTTTCACCGGCACGGCCGGCCAATACGTTTCGATCGCCGAAACCGTCCGCGGTTTCAAAGAAATCCTCGACGGCAAACATGACGATGTGCCCGAGCAGAATTTCTACATGAAGGGCGGCATTGACATGATTAAGGAAGGATAGGGGAGAGTTTAGGTGGTAAGGACTTAGCTTTGAGTGGTCGTTAGGCGTGATCGTTTTCCATTAAAGCATAAGCTTCAGACCTAAAGCTGACCGATATGAAAACCTTGCGTTTGGAAATCGTTACCCCGGAGGCGAAAGCGTACTCCGATGACGTCGAGATGGTCGTGCTTCCCGGGATGGACGGCGAACTTGGTGTTTATCCGCAGCACGTCCCTGTGCTGACCTCGCTCAAGCCTGGAGAACTGCGCGCTTTCAAAGGTGGCAAGGAGATCTCGCTCGCTGTCGGTGAAGGATTCGCCGAAGTCACGGGTGACTTCATCTCTGTCATCACCGACATGGCCCTGGAATCGACTGCAATCGACGAGAGCGCCGCGGAAGCGGCTGTCGCCCGTGCGAAGGCGGCGATGAAGGGAGATCTTGGGCACGAGGAAGTCGCAGCCGTCCAGGCCTCGCTACAAAAGGCTCTCGCGCAGTTACACGTCAAGCGCCGCCGCCATTAATCCGGGGAGCACAGGCCCCCTCGGCGCGAACTTTTCTGCGCTCCTCGCTTCCCGGCGTCTTGATCTTGCGCTAAGTCTTTCGCGCAAATGCAAACGCCTGACGCGCTCGGGATCATCGCTGGCAGCGGCGTTTATCCGCTTCTCCTCGCCGATGCTGCGCGCGTCGCCGGAGTGAAAAAGATCATTCTTGCCGCCTTCACCGATGAGACGTCTCCCGACGCCACCAATCGCGCCGACCAAATCGAGTGGCTGCGTGTCGGCCAGCTCGGCAAGCTGCTGAATTTTTTCCGCGAAGCGAAGGTCAGACACGCCATCATGGCGGGGCAAATTGCGCCCGGGAACCTCTTCAGTTTGCGTCCGGACTTCAAGGCGATGTTCCTCCTCGCCCGCCTCAAGCAGCGCAACGCTGAATCCATTTTCGGCGCGATCGCCGACCAGCTCGCCGAGATCGGCGTCGAGCTGCTACCTGCCACAACGTTTCTCGATCATCTTATCGCTCCTCACGGACAGATTGCCGGACCAAAACTGAAGGAGCGCGAAGAAGAAGACATCGCCTTCGGCTTCGCCATCGCGAGACAGCTCAGTGCTCTCGACGTCGGTCAGACCATCGTGGTGAAGAATGGCACCGTGCTCGCGGTCGAAGCCTTTGAAGGGACCAACGAAGCGATCCGGCGCGGCGGTTTGTTAGGCAAGAAGAACGCCATCGTCATCAAAGTGACAAAACCGAATCAGGACATGCGTTTCGACGTCCCGGTCATCGGGACCGAAACCTTGCGCGTCGCGGACGAAGCGAAAGTGCGCGCCATCGCCGTCGAAGCCGGCCGGACCCTTCTCCTCGAGAAAGCCGCCCTTCTTGACCTCGCCGAGCGCTTGAAAATTTCGCTTGTCGGCCGGTAAGGTCAGGCGGGTTGACGGCTTGAATTTGCCGGATTGGCAAGCGGGCAGCTCGCGTCCGTCCGAAACAACTTCCTCGTTGCAAATCGGCATGCGAGACCCGAAAATCGGGATTCTCCCGCGGGGTCTTAGCTCAGTTGGTAGAGCGCCTCAATGGCATTGAGGAGGTCAGGGGTTCGAATCCCCTAGGCTCCAGAATTTTCAGGCCGAGGTCGTGTGACCGGACACAGCCGCGTCGTGGAGCAATAGTAAATCGTGCCAGGCGCACCGAAGATCGCGGCCGACGCGGAATTGACCCCGGGGCGAACTTCCAGAGCAGCGCTCCGGCCAGCGCTCCATTGCTGACGATAAGCTCGCGCACGAGATAGTACGTGCCCATATTTGTCCGCGTCGCTGTAGGTCGCAGCAGCCAATGATCAGCGCCTTTTTGGGGGTGCCGCCGAATTCCTTCAGACCGCGGACACCGCCAAACTTCTCAAATGTGGGAGGGGCCTTTGTGCCCCGATCAGCCAAGGCGTCGCTCCAGATCGGGGCGCAAAGGCCCCTCCCACGTTTAAAAGAAGAGCCGGCGTTGCTGTTCGTTAGGCAAGTCTGCAACTTCGCGCTTGTCGCGGGCGAGCAGCCGGCGATACGGTGAGATAACCCAATTTCCATGAAACCGATCGTCCTCATTCACGGCTACAGTTCGGAAAGCCCGACTCCCGATCCGGCCTCGATTGAGAATATCTATGGCGATCTGCCGCAGCGATTGCGCGAGAACTACGATGTCGTCGAGGTTGATCTGTCGCGCTACGTTTCGCTGAACGATTCGGTCTCGGTCGCCGATATCGCCCGTGCCCTCAATCGCGCCGTGATCGAGCAGCATCCGACTTTGCTGAAAAGCGGATTTCACGTCGTCATCCATAGCACCGGCGCGCTCGTCATCCGCACCTGGATACGCCTCTTCAGTCCGCAGCCTTCGCCCGTCGGAAATCTCGTTTATCTCGCCGGCGCGAATCTCGGCAGCGGTTGGGCCAGCATCGGCCAGGGCCAGGTGGCGCGCTGGGGGCGGTTCGTCTTTGAACGCGGCGCGCAACGCGGGGTGAAAGTCCTCCAGTCGCTCGAGCTTGGCTCGGGTCCGACGATCGATCTGCATCTTTCCTTCACTCGCCCGGGCTCGCGCATGCTGGAGGATTACAAGGTCCAGGAATTCATCATCATCGGGACACAGGCCGATCCCAGCTGGTTTGGGTTTCCGATTCGTTATGCGCATGAGGACGGTTCCGATGGCGTCGTCCGGGTCGCGGCGGGCAATTTGAATTTCAATCACCTGGTGGTCACGCCTAACGAGTCGACCGCCCTGCTCCCGTGGCCGGCCATTCAAACCGCCGTCCAGGCGGCGGCCGCGAGAACCGATTTCCCGGAATATTATTCGGTCACGGAACAATCTTTCGCGGGGAAGGATCGACCGCTGGTGGCCTGTGGCATTCCGTATCGTTGCGCGCACTCGGGCGACAAGCTGGGCGTCGTTTATGGCACCGTGCCGCGTGAGCAGGTCGAGCGGATGCTGAAGCTCGCGCTCGAAACGCCCGAACAAACGATGGCCGCCTATCAACGCGCGGTAGCTGCCTTCGATCGCGAGACGGCGCTCACCTTCGAGTCGGCCAGGACGATGCAGAAGCCGGGGTTGTTCAATTTCCTCGACGACCCCCGGAACCAATACGATCCGCACGCTCAGGTCATTTTTCGGCTGCACGATCAGGATGGTTTGCCGATCCCGATTGCAAGCTCGGACATTTTCTTTGTCTCGGAGCAGGGGGCGAAAGGGACGGTCCCGATCCAGTCGATCATCGAACACACGTCTGTGAGCGGAGCCACGCCGAACGTCATCGTCTTCTATCTGCGCACCCAAAAATTCGACCGGCGCGCCAAGGGTTGGGTCGACCAGTTGGCGAACGTGAGCGACTTTGAGGTCGAGATCACCGCCATCGAGCCGGCCGCGCCGACGCAGAATCCATTGATCTCTTATTTACCGTTGCGAATTCCGCTCTCCGGCAAGCAGGTGAAGAACCTGATCCAATCGCATCGCACGACGATCATCGACGTGACTTTGCTCCGGTTGCCTTCGCCGGATGTTTATCAACTGATCAAATCATAGGGTAGTGTCCGTCAAATTGAGGACGGAGCTGCGGCAATCGATAGAGCGTGCTGATCTTGTCGTCCTGAGTTCGCGGAACGCGCCCATGTAAATCAACTTTGAGCTCCCCGCCGTCGTCTGCGCGAGCTCGGGATGACCGGATTGAGCGCGCGAATTTGACTCTCTCCGCCTCAGCGTTTCCCTTTAAATCGAATTGGCGATCCGCCAATTCTCGCTTCGGCGATCATCCAACATTCATCTTCATCATGACTTCACCTCTCTCGTCCTGTCTTCGCGCTGCCGCTTTTTGTTTTCTGGCTGCTTCGTTCACGTCCGCTCTCTCCGCTGCGGAAGAAAAATTTGAATTCCCGGACGCGAGCCAGCACGCCACGATTACCCAGCGTGTCGGTCTCACGGACGTGTCGATTGATTACTCGCGTCCCGACATGCGCGGTCGCGAGATCTTTGGCGGGCTGGTTCCCTACGGCCAGGTCTGGCGTACCGGAGCGAACGCTCCGACCAAGATCAAGTTCAGCGACGCGGTCAAGATCGGTGGCCAGGATGTGCCCGCCGGAGAATACGCCTTTTACACCATCCCGAACGAGAATGAGTGGACGATCATCCTCTCCAAGAATTTGAAATTGTGGGGCGCCTACGGCTACAAGCCCGATGCCGATGCGCTGCGGGTGCAGGTGAAACCAACCACGCTTGCCAATCCGGTCGAGACCTTCACCATTAGCTTCGATAATCTAAAAGACAACGGCGCTACCATTTCGCTCGAGTGGGATAAAACACACGTGCCGGTCGAGCTGACAACCAACACGATTGAAAAGGTGAACGCGGAGATTAGCGAGGCGCTGAAAGATCCAAAATCGCTCAAACCGATTTTTTATTATCAGGCGGCCAGCTTCTACTACGACCACGACAAGGACTTGGAAACGGCTTTGAAATGGGTCGACCAGGCGATCGAAAAGCAACAGCCGCCGCGTTATTTCCTCTATTACAAAAAGGCGCAGATTGAAGCGAAGTTGGGGCACAAACCGGAAGCCAAAGCTGCGGCGGAGAAGTCGATCGAGTTGTTGAAAGCCGGAAAAACGCCCGACCCATCCGCGATCCGCAACAGCCAACTGATCATCGACGGGCTGCAATAGCGAGCCGGGGCCGGCAGGTTTCATTGCGAACCGTTCTCGGTCATGATTCCGCTCTCGCGCTGTCTCGTGTCTTTGTTTGCGGTCGTTAGTCTGACGAGCACTGCTCACGCCGCCGAGGCACCCCAGTCGATGGATTCGGCACACATTCGTCTCGCGCTTGAGAAGTTGAACGTACTCGGCCGCGTCCTTTACGTCGCCGCTCATCCGGACGACGAGAATACCGGCCTGATCGCCTACTGGGCAAATGGTGCCCTTTACGACACCGCTTACCTGTCGCTCACGCGCGGCGACGGCGGACAGAATTTGATCGGACCGGAGTTGCGCGAGCAACTCGGTGTCATTCGCACGCAGGAGCTGCTGGCGGCGCGGCACATCGATCACGGTCGGCAATTCTTCACTCGCGCGAACGATTTCGGTTTTTCGAAATCCGCCGAGGAAACCCTGCGCATCTGGGACCGCGAAAAGGTTCTCGCGGATGTCGTCTGGGTGATCCGGGAATTTCGACCCGACCTTGTCGTGACCCGTTTCCCGACTGAGGACAGCACGACCCACGGTCATCACACCGCTTCGGCGCGTCTGGCCGGAGAAGCTTTCCGTGCGGCGGCGGATCCGAAGCGTTTTCCAGAGCAGTTGAAATATGTCCAAACGTGGCAGTCCACCCGTCTGTTCTGGAATTCCTGGGTTACTTTTCGCGCCCGTGAGCGCAACGAGCCCATTGACACGACCGGCTTGATCACTCTCGAGGTCGGCGGCTATCAACCGCTCCTTGGCAAGTCGTATCCTGAGATCGCCGCTGCCAGCCGCAGCATGCACAAAAGCCAGGGCTTCGGGGTCGAAGTCCACCGCGGCGAGCGGAAGGAATACTTCAAGTTTCTTGACGGAAAGCCGGTCCGGGAAGGTGAAGGAATCTTCGACGGCATCGATACCACCTGGTCGCGCGTTCCGAAAGCCCCGGCGATTAGCGAAAAGATTCGTGAAATCCTCAGGAATTTCGACGACACGCAGCCTTCCGCTTCGGTCGCCGCCTTGCTCGAGCTTCGCAAAACGCTGCGCGATTCGGGTGACAATTCGTGGGCAACGAAGAAGTTGTCGGACCTCGACGAAATCATTGCCGCCTGTCTCGGTCTGCATCTCGAAGCGGTGACCGAAAAACCGGCGGCCCAACCCGGAGAAAATCTGGGCCTCCAGATCGAAGCGATCAATCGCGCGCCGGTCAGGGTGACGTTTCAATCCGTACGGATGCTGAAGGATGGCGCCGTTACCGCCGTCGGGAAGAGGCTTGCACCTAACGAACTCGTAACGCAAAAGACCACCGTCACGTTGCCGAAGGATCTGCCGTTTTCGGAGCCCTACTGGTTGCGCCAGCCGGGCACCATCGGGACCTATACGGTCGCGGATCAAACGCTGATCGGCCGCCCTGAAAACCCGCCGCCGTTCCCGGTCGACGTCACGCTCGAGATCGGCGGCGAAGAAATCACCTATTCTCTCGAACCGCGGTTTCGCAAGGTGGATCGGGTCGCCGGCGAGGTGAGTGAACCGCTTGTCATCGCACCAGCCGCTTTCGTTCAACTGCCGCGTCCGGTCTTCGTTTTTGGCAGTGATAAGCCAAAGACGATCACCGTGCGTGTGATCGCCTCCGCTGAGAAGTTCAGCGGAGACGTCACCTTGGAGGTGCCGGCCGGCTGGAAGGTGCAACCCGCGTCCATCCCGGTAAAACTCGAAGGCACCGAAAGTGAAACCAACGGCACATTCCAGATCACGCCGCCCGCTGCGAGCAATGAGGGAACCTTGCGTGCCGTCTTTATTTCCGCCGCTGGCAAGAGGACCGACGCCTACGGCCGGCAGCGGATCGCCTATTCACATATCGAGCCGCAAACCCTCATTTCGCCTGCTGCCGCCAAACTCGTCAGGGCAAAAATCGAGAATAAGGCGGCCAAGGTCGGCTACATCCCGGGCGCCGGAGATGCCATTCCGGAAAGCCTGCGCGAGATCGGATCGGACGTCACGATTCTCGCCGACCAGGATATCAAGGCGCCAAATCTCGCGCGCTTCGATGCGATCGTTCTCGGTGTACGCGCTTACAATGTGCACCCGGAACGAATCAGCGCGTGGTATCCGGAGCTGCTCGCCTATGCCCAAAAGGGCGGCGTGGTTGTCATCCAGTACAACACCACGCCCGGACCCAAGCCTGACGAGTTGCCGCATCCATTGCACGTTTCCCATGATCGGGTGACGGACGAAAACGCCGAGGTGCGCATCCTCGCGTCGGATCATCCGGTGATGAATTTTCCAAACAAAATCACCGCGGCTGACTTCGTCGGTTGGGTACAGGAGCGCGGTCTCTATTTCCCCGATCAATGGGACGCGGCCTGGACGCCGATCCTTTCGAGCAACGATCCGGGCGAGAGGCCGCTCGACGGCGGGCTGCTCGTCACGCGCTGCGGCAAAGGCTGGTTCATTTACACCGGCTACTCATGGTTTCGCGAACTGCCCGCGGGCGTGCCTGGCGCCTATCGGATTTTCGCGAACCTGATTTCGTTGGGGCATTCCGAGAAATGAAGCAGGCCGGCGATCCCGTCCCGCTCTTCGGGAGCTGGCGCAACGCCTATCTCGCGATTGCCGTCGTCTTCATTATCGAGGTCGCGTTCTTCTATTTCGTCAGTCGTCATTTCTCGTGAGCGGACTCGATTACGCCGTGCTCTTCGGCACGCTGCTCGCGATTGCGATTTACGGCTGGTGGAAGACGCGCTCCGATCACGATCTCGGGCATTATCTGCAGGGCGACTCGAGCATTCGCTGGGGCACGATCGGGCTTTCGGTCATGGCGACGCAGGCCAGCGCGGTGACGTTCCTTTCCACCCCCGGGCAGGCCTATGAGAGCGGAATGAGCTTCGTGCAAAACTACTTCGGCCTGCCCTTCGCGCTCATCGTCGTCTGCGCGGTCTTCATCCCGATCTATCACCGTCTGAAGGTCGTCACGGCCTACGAATATCTCGGCCAGCGTTTCGACCAAAAGACCCGATTGTTAGGCGCATTTCTCTTTCTCGTGCAACGCGGGCTGGCAGCCGGGATCACGATTTACGCGCCCGCCATCATTCTCTCGGCGCTCCTGGGCTGGGACTTGCGTCTCACGATCCTGCTCTCCGGTCTTTTCGTCGTTCTTTACACCACGACCGGCGGCACGACCGCGGTCAGCCACACTCAGAAATGGCAGATGGCGGTCATCCTCGCCGGCATGGCGGTCGCCTTCGGCATGATCTTGCATCATCTGCCGCCGGACGTCTCCTTTCCCCAGGCCATTGCGGTTGCGGGCAAGATGGGCAAGCTCGACGCGGTTGATTTTTCGTTCGACTTCCAGCGGCGCTACACCTTTTGGTCGGGCCTGCTCGGCGGCTTCTTCCTCGCGCTTTCGTATTTCGGGACCGACCAATCGCAGGTTCAGCGCTACCTCGCGGGCGGTTCGCTGACCGCTGGTCGCCTCGGTCTGCTCTTCAATGCCGTTCTCAAATTGCCGATGCAGTTCTTTATTCTCCTTACCGGCGTGATGGTTTTTGTTTTCTTTCAGTTCGAAAAGCCACCACTTTATTTCAATCAGCCCGCCTACCAGCGCGCGATGCAGAGCGGGCAGGCCGGCAAACTCGCCTCACTTCAGTCGCGCTATGATGCGGTCTTCGCGCAAAAGCAGACGGAGATTCGCGCTCTGACGAGGGCGCTCGATTCCCACTCCGTGCCGGCGATCCAGGGTGCGACCCAAGCCGTCCGGCAGGAGGAGAAAAAGGTCGATGCCCTGCGCAACGAAGTGAAGCAGACTTTGAAAACCGCCGATCCGAAAAATGAAACCGGCGACGCCGACTACGTTTTCATCACCTTTGTTCTCAAGTATCTCCCGCATGGAATCATTGGGCTTCTTATTGCGGTTATCTTCTGCGCCGCGATGTCGTCCAGCGCCTCGGAGTTGAATGCGCTCGGCTCGACCACGGTGGTGGATTTTTACCGGCCGCTCCTCCATCCTCACGCGAGCGACGAGCATTACCTGTTTGTCTCGAAATTGCTCACCGCCGCCTGGGGCGGCGTCGCCATTTCCTTCGCTCTCTTCGCCAATCTGGTCGAGAACCTGATCCAGGCCATCAACATTCTCGGCTCCATTTTTTACGGCAGCATTCTCGGGATTTTTTTTGTCGCGTTCTTCCTCCGTGCCGTGCGCGGCTCGGCCGTCTTCACCGCCGCCTTGGCCTCGCAGGCGCTTGTCCTGATTCTCTTTTACACGACGAAGATCGGCTATCTCTGGTACAATCTGATTGGCTGCTTCGTTGTCCTCGCCCTCTCCGTTCTGTTTGAGACGACCCTCTTCCGCAGGCAACGCATGGCCTGACAAAATGGCAACGCCGATCATTTGCTTCGGACAACAACCGTGCGGGATTTTCCCGCGCCGCTTCCTTTATTCGAAAATCCAGACCGCGCGGCGGCTGCAAGGCAAGATGGGAGGCGAGATTGTTTTCTTTTATCACGACAGCGACCACGATCCGCGTGAGACGATCACCATTCTGCGTGATCGACAAAGCGGTCGGGAACAGCGCTTCAACTTCCAGTTTGCAAACAAACTGCAGAAACAGTTCTCACCGCTTTTTGCCAAGCGCGTCCTGCCCGAGTGGCAGACAAAAACGGCGCGGCAACTTCCGAACTTTGTCCCGCTCCGACTCGTGAAAGACTTTGCTGAAATCACCGCGAACAACGTGGCCGACTTTTGCCTCGAAATGTATCGGCATCTCGGGCTGCTCGAAGGATTGCGCATCCTGCGCTCGGGCGATCCGGAACTGCGGCGACGCGCCGTGCCGGTCGACGACTACTTCGTCGACGTGATCTATGAGAATGAGCTCGTGCGTGCGCGCAGAAGTCCTGACGGCCTCCTCCTCCACAAGGGTGGAAATTTCTACCTGAAGCTGCCGTTGCAGGACTGCGACGCCGCCCAAATCAGTCCGACGCGCGACACGCGGTTGCGCTGGATGCAATCAATCGTCCACTGCACGCATTACGTGGCGGGCGCGAGTGAGATCAAATATCTGAACACGGAAGATGCGCCCGGCGTCCAATTCATCGCGCGCGACGAAATATCCGAGTCCGACCGCGCTTATCTGCCCGATGCCTGAAACCAAACCTCGCATTCTTGCCGTCGGCGCGCACCCGGATGACATCGAGTTTGGTTGCGGCGGCGTCCTGCTCGGTGAAGTGGCGCGTGGGAGCGAGATCTCGCTCTGCATCTGTTCGCGCGGGGAAGCGGGAAGCAACGGCACGCCGGAGGAGCGCGAAGCGGAGGCGCGCCAGGCGGCGAAGATCCTTGATGCCACAATTGAATTCGTCGATCTGGGTGGCGATTCACATTTGGAAGTTTCGGCTGCGAACAGCATCGTCATCGCGCGTCAAATTCGCGCAGTGCGTCCTGACTTTTTGCTCGCGCCCATTCCGTCTCCCGATCAGCACCCGGATCACATCGTCGGCAGCCAGCTTTGCCGGAATGCGGCTCGTCTTGCGCGCTACGGCGGACTAGCCGAACTGCGCGATCTCGCTCCGCACGCAATCAAACATCATTTGGAATACGCCGTGACATCGGGCGCTGAGCCGGGCGGCAAACATTCGATCATTCGCGTCGATATCAGCGAACAGTTCGATCGCTGGGTCGAGTTGATGGAATGCCATCAAACGCAGCTGCGCACCCGTCGCTATCTCGAATTGCAAACCGCTCGTGCTCGCGTTTGCGGTCTCGAGGCCGGGGTCGAATATGCCCAGGCGCTCTATGCAACGGATGACATGGTGATCGCCAGCCTGGCGGAGTTGCCCGGTTCGGTCCGCCTTTTCTGACGCCGCAAATGAGAACTTCTTCAAGGCATCGAGCACGATTGCTGCAGCAGATCCTGGACATGCGGAAGCATGTCCCTCCGGAGGGGCGCGCTTCCGCGCGTCCGGTTTCAGAAGACACGGATGGCGATCTCGCTTTAGGCGGTTCGAATGCATGAAAATGGGAACTTCACCGCCGCTCAATATCGGGATTACCTGCTACCCATTGATCGGCGGGAGCGGCATCCTCGCGACTGCTCTTGGCTCGGAGCTCGCGTTGCGTGGGCACGAAGTGCACTTCTTCAGTTCGGCGTTGCCCGTCCGCCTCGATCTCGCGCAACCTCGACTCTTCTTTCACCAGGTGGTGGTGAACGAATACAGCCTCTTTACCTATCCCGATTACACGCTGCCGCTGGCGGTGAAAATGGCCCAGATCGCGCGCGAGGCGGGGCTCGACATTTATCATGTGCACTATGCGGTGCCGCACGCCACTGCGGCTTATCTTGCGGTGCAGATGCTCAGTGCTTCCGCCGCGCGGGCGCCGAAGATTGTTACCACGTTGCATGGGACAGACACGACGCTGCTCGGCCAGGATCCAAGCTACGGACCGGCGATCGAGCACGCGCTCTCACACTCGGATGCGCTCACCACGGTCTCGGAGAGTTTGCGCCAGGAAACGCTCGCCACTTTTCGACTGAATCGACCGGTGGAAGTCATACACAACTTCTTCGTTCCGTCCGCGCGTCTGCGCAGTCGGGAGGAGGTACGACGCGAGCTTGGCCTAACGAACGACGAGTTCCTCGTCGTCCATATTTCAAACGTTCGGCCGCTGAAACGAATCGATCTGCTCCTGCAAACGTTCGCCGCCGCCCGCAGTGCGCGGCCGCTGCGGCTGCTTATTCTAGCCGGGAGTTCGTTCGCCGCTTACCAGCCAATGCTCGACGAACTGAAATTGCGCGAGCGCGTCATGGTGAAGGAACAGGTGCGCGACGTGGAGGAGTATCTCAACGCAGCCGATGCCGGTCTCTACACTTCGGAAAACGAGAGTTTTGGCTTGAGCATTCTCGAGACGCTCTTTCATGCCAAACCGGTGGTCGCATTTCGGGTCGGCGGGATTCCGGAAGTGGTGATCGATGGGGAGGTCGGCTTCCTCCATCGCTTTGGGGATGTCGAAGCTCTTGCGCGTTCCCTTTCGCTGCTGGCGGATTCCCCCGCACTCGCGCAACAGCTGGGTGAACGTGGCCGGCAACGCGCCGAGGCAAATTTCACGGCCGATCAGATCGTGCCGGAATACGAGACGCTTTACCGGAGAGTGCTTCGTTAGTCTTTGGTGCTGGGCGATTTTTGTCCGGGCGTCTTCTCCCGCCCGGCGTGAGCCACCCGTTTGCCGTTTCCTTCCGCAAAATAGGTAGTCGCGCCGACCGTCGTCAGGCGAACTGTCTGGCGCCAGGTCGCATCGCCCAGATCGCGTTCCGCGATCAGTTCGTGGGACTGGATGGGGGGGGTCGTCTTCGCGTCGCGAAACGCTTCGCTCAAGGCCCGGCCGTCCATCGACGTTGGCGCGGGCAGGCCAAGGAGAGTAAGAATCGTTGGGGCGAGATCGATGTTTCCGCTCGGCGTTTCGTCGTTCCAGCCGCGGCGAAAATCGGGCCCGCTCACGATCAGGGTATTGTGCATGTCGAATCGGCTCAGGCTGGCATGCGTGCCCTCGTCAAGGTTTCTTCCGATGTCCGAGGCGACCTCGCCGGGTGTTCCGAGTTTGTTCGGGCGATCGTTCCAGCGCGAGGCGACGACGAGGTCCGGCGCATCCGGAATGTCCATGTGGAGCTGAGCGAGTGTGAAAGTTCCCTCTTGCGCCGTGCGCGTCAGGATCACACCGGCGAAATCGGAATGCTGCAGGTAGTCGACCAGGCGCCGAATGGTATTGGCATCATGCCCGGTGACATAGAATCCGATACTGCCGCCCAGGCTAACGACCAGCACCTGGCCCGGCTTCGGCGCGTCGGCGAACTGGCGGACGGCATCAAATCCGGCGGAACGCAGGCGCTCGGTCGCGTCGAGTGCTAGATCGATCGTGGAGAATCCGTGATCGGAGACGACGAAAATGTCGGTCGTTGCGAGGGCATTTTTCGCTTTCAAGGCGGCGATGACTTTTGCAAGGTTTTCATCGCAGCTCTTGATCGCGGCCAGAGAAGTAGGCGAGCCGGGCGCAGTCTCGTGCTGGGAAAGATCGGGCTCGCTCAGCCAGAGGAGGGAAAACATCGGCACGTCATCTTTCCAAAGCACATCGGTCAACGCACGAGTCGTCCACGCGTCTTGTCCGGTATTCGGGAAGCCTTTGCGTTTTGGGAAAGGCCCGATCACGTCGGTGATGCTCTGCAGGGCACCCGCGGGCACCGTCCTGCCGCGGTACAACACCACCGAATCCCGCGCGATCGCGTTTTCGCGAATCCGGGAGCGGTCGAATAATTGGGCGACCGGCTTCGAGCCCGCAATCGCGGTGCGGATGCCCACTTTGTGGAAATCCTCCACGAATGTCGGAATGTTGATGAAGCTTTGGCTGATGCGCCCGCCCTCGTCGAGCCCGGGAAAATCCGATGTGTCAAAGGGCTTGTGCGGATCGATCTCGGGCCGGAACTCCTGGTTGGCAATAATGCCGTCGTGCCCCGGATAATCGCCGGTCGCGATGGCAGCGCCGTTGACGTTGGTCGAGCTGGGAAAAGCGGGATGGTTTTGCCGGAAGAAGACGCCGTCGCGTGCCAGGGCCGAGAGGGTGGGCGCGTGCTCCGGCGTTACGAAATCCGGTCGCATCCCGTCCCAGACCACGATGACGAAGTGTTCCGCCTTGCCGTGTTCGTCAGGCGCGGCGGTAGCGCTGAGCGCGAACGGAAGCAGCGCGGCAACGATCAGACGGCGGAGTTGCATGGACTGGGAAGTTTGCACCGCTGTTGAGCGATTTCGAGGGGCCTTTCGTGACGATCGGGTGACGCGCAGGGGAATCGTGATTTGTGGATAGTGAACTGTGAACCGGTCTCGATCGAGGCCGCGCTTCATGGGTATGCTAGGCTCGGGTTTGATGCGCGATGTTACGACCAATCCCAGGCGCTTTCGCTTCTCCGCGTCGCGACGGTTGAAGCGAAGCGTGGAGTTTGAGCGGGTCCGGCGGGACGGCCAGACGGTCCGCGGTGGATTGCTGATGCTGGGAGCGTTGCGGCTGGAACAAACGACGGCATTTCGGGTGGGGTTTGTGACTTCGCGGCGGATCGGCGGTGCGGTCGTCCGCAATCGGGTGCGGCGCCGCTTGCGCGAAGTCGTGCGGCGGAATCAATCGGCGCTCGTGGATGGTGTTTGGCTGGTGGTGATCGCCCGGCCTGAGGCGGCGAAGGCGGATTCCGCCACACTGGAGAAGGAATGGCTGCGGCTGGCGCAGCGAGCCGGGCTATTGCGTTCTGCATCCGCTTCCTGATCGGCGGTCCATCTCCTGTGCCTGGACATGCGGAAGCATGTCCCTCCGGGGGAAGCGCACTTCGCCGCGTCCAGGATGTGGAGCACGACCAGGAGATGGAGTTTGCGCCTCGCGTGACGCGCTTCTATCCTACCGCCCTGACGATGGCTTTGCTCGTTCGTTTCCTCATTCGCGTCTACCAACTGACACTCTCGCCTTTCCTCTCGTGGCTCGGCGGACCGTCTACTGGCTGCCGGTTTCACCCGACCTGCTCGGCCTATTTTCTCGAGGCCGTGGAACGGCATGGCGCGCTCCGCGGGAGCTGGCTCGGGTTGAAGCGTATCGCGCGATGCCATCCGTGGGGTGGACAGGGCGAAGATCCGGTACCGGAGCGATGTGGGAAGGGCCTTGCCGCCCCGATCGTCGCTGCGCCAGAGCGGCTTTCACACTACGGGATTCCACACTCCAATCGGCAGCCGCAGGGCTTGGCCTGTGAATAGTCCCGCCCAATCAGTTTATGGACAGACAAGCCTGGATTGCCGTTACGCTTTGCATCGTTGGATTGCTCGGATGGCAGGTCTATGTCGCAAAACATGCGCCGCCGGTGGCGCCGAAGCCGCTCGTCGCTGCTAGCCCATCGGTCCCGCCGGGGACCACGGCCACTTCTTCACCAGCAGCCGCCACATCTGGTTCGACGGAGCCCCGCCCCACCGAGCCGGGTGCTTCGCCTAACGAAGCTACGCCGGCTCCGACCTCGACGCCTCAGCCGTTCGTGGAGAAGACAACAACCCTGCGCAACGCCGATCTCGATCTTATCCTGACGAATCGCGGCGGCGGCATCGCCGAGGCGATCCTGCCCAAGCACAAGGGCGAGAATCATCAGCCGGTAAAACTGAATGCGCGTCAGCGTTTGCCAATCGGCGCTCTGATCGAAAAGCCGGCGGCTCCGGCGTTGGAGGAGTTTTCCATCGTGCGCGGGAAGGGGAGCGCGCAGTTCGAGCGCGCCCTGTCTGACGACGTCACGTTACGCAAGAAATTTACCCTGCCGGTTGCGCCTAACGAAAAGGACAGCTATGTCGCGCAACTCGAGCTGGACTTCCAAAATCGCGGTCCTGCGATCTACAAGAACCCTGGCTACTTCGTTGCGCTCGGCTCCGCGGCCCCGATTCACGGCAACGATCTGCCGAACTACACTCGTGTGACCTGGTGCATCGACGGCAAGACCAAATCGACCGACGTGAGCTGGTTCTCCGAGCAGAATTATCCATTCGTCGGGGTGCAAAAACGCGCCGCCCAGCAATACTTCGACGAGAAAATCAGCAACGCGGAGTGGCTTGGGGTGAGCAACCAATTCTTCGTCACCCTCATCACACCCCTCAATGCCAAGGCCACCGGGGTCTGGGCGCAGCGTTTCGAGTCGCGCAAGGATGCGAAGGGCAAGATCGATTACGGGATCGAAGGCGCGATGGGCATGCCGGGTTTCGCCGTCCAGCCCGGTCAGACCGCGACCCTGCACTTCCAGCTCTACGTCGGCCCGAAGCTCTACCATCGCCTCGCGGAATTGACGCACGACGAGGCCGAGATCATGGACTTCGGTCTTTGGAAACTGGTCAGCGAAGCGCTGCTCAACATGATGAACCTCATCCACGGGTTCGTCGGCAACTACGCGGTCGCGATTCTCATCCTGACCGCGATCATCAAGCTCATTCTTTGGCCGCTGCAAACCAAGGCGAACAAATCGATGCGCCGCATGGCCGCGCTCTCGCCCAAGATGCAGGAGCTCAAGGAAAAGTACAAGGACGACCCGACGAAGATGAACGCCGAGGTCATGAAGATGTACAAGGACTACGGGGTGAATCCGGTCAGCGGTTGTCTGCCGATGATGATCCAGATCCCGATCTTTTTCGGTCTCTTCACCATGCTGCGGCAGGCGGTCGAGCTGCGCAACGCGAGCTTCCTCTGGGTGCGCGATCTTTCGCAGCCGGACACGATCGCGCACATTCCGGGACTTGGTTGGCCGATTAACATTCTGCCTCTCATCATGGCGGGCACCAGTTTTTGGATGACGCACATCACACCGAAGAGCGGCGACTCCACACAACAGCGCGTCATGATGTTTATGCCGCTGATTTTCGTTGTCTTCTGCTACAACTTTGCAGCCGCCCTTGCCTTGTATTATACAACTCAGAACCTGTTTACGATTCTGCAGTTGTATCAGAATCGAAAGCAGCCCCTGCCGAAACTGGAGAAGGTGAACCAGCCGGCGAAACGAAAAGGAAAAGCACGCTGATGAGTATCGACGCCAAACCGATCGCAAATGCGAAAGAGGTGCTCGATACCATGCTCGGCTATCTCGGTTTCGTCGTGCAGATCGAGGAAACGCGCAGCGAAAGTGGCAGTCCCACCCTGCAAATTTATACCGAGGAAGCGGACCGCCTGATCGGCCGCGACGGCGAAACGCTCGATGCGATGCAGTTCCTGCTCAACCGACTGCTCCAGGCGAAGGATCCGAGCGCGCCGAAATGGATTGTCGATTGCGAAATGTATCGCTCGATGCACCAGGACAAGCTTGTGCAGCATGTCCGCCAGCTGGCCGAGCGCGTTCGCATTTCCGGCCGGCCGTTGCAGCTCGAGCCGATGAATTCCTACGAACGCCGGATTGTGCACGAGGCATTCAAGGACGATCCGGAAGTGGGAACGTGGAGCCCTTCCGACTCGGCGCGGATCAAGCAGATCACGCTCATCCGACGTCCCGCGAAAAAAGAAGCGACCACAGATTAACTTCGGAGGGACATGCTTCCGCATCTCCGGGCGCCGAAGCGTGTTTCTCCGCCTTGCGCCGCCAAAATGTCTCTGCGCGGTGACTTTTTCGGAGCGGGACAAACTTGAACCTGCCGCGCCGTTACGCGACGATCTCGTTAGGGTGAACCTGGAGGAACGGGAGCGGGCTTTGCCGGACCGGAGCAGCTACTGGCTGACGCGCTTTGTCATCCTCCGCCTGCTCGGGATCGTTTACGCGATCGCGTTTCTCGTGGCGGCAAACCAGATCCTCCCCCTTATCGGCTCCGACGGGCTGCTTCCGCTCGGCAACTTCATCGATCGCATCCACGCGGCGCTCGGTAGTTCGTTAGGCGGTTTTCTTCGGCTGCCTTCGCTTTTCTGGTTCGATCATTCCGATGCCGCTCTTGTCGTCACCGCCTGGATTGGCTTCGCGCTTTCCTGCGTGGTGGCCTGCGGTTATGCCAACGCGCTTCTCCTCACGCTCCTTTGGATTCTCTACATGTCGTTCGTCCACCTCGGCCAGGATTGGTACGGCTACGGCTGGGAAGTGCAGCTGCTCGAGACCGGTTTCCTCGCCATTTTTCTTTGTCCACTTCTCGACGGGCGACCATTCCCGGGCCGGTCGCCGCCGCTCGTTGTTCTCTGGCTTTTTCGCGCGCTTAGTTTCCGGATCATGTTTGGCGCCGGCATGATCAAGATCCGCGGCGACGAGAGCTGGCGGAACCTGACTGCGCTCTTCTATTATTTTGAAACGCAGCCCATCCCCAACGGGCTGAGCCGCTGGTTTCATTTCCTGCCGCACGTCCTCCTGCGCGCTGGAACGCTCTTTAATCACTTCGCCGAATTAGTCGCGCCCTGGTTTGTTTTCTGGCCGCGTCTCGCCCGCCTTATTGCCGGGGGTGTGATCATCGTCTTTCAAATTACGATCGCGCTCGGCGGCAACCTGTCGTTTCTCAACTGGCTCACCATTATTCCGGCCCTGGCCTGCTTTGACGATCGATTGTGGGCCAAACTGCTGCCGCGCAGCCTGACGATGCGCGCGGGGATCGCGCGCGACGCGGCCATCGTTTCACGCCCCATGCTGACCACGAGCTGGGCGATCGCGGCGCTCGTCGCGGTCCTCAGCGTTCAACCGATCCTGAACATCTTCTCGCCGCACCAGATCATGAACACGTCGTTCGATCCTCTCGATCTGGTCAACACTTACGGCGCCTTCGGCAGCGTGGGGAAGGAGCGTTACAACGTCGTCTTCGAGGGTACGACGGCCTCCAACCCTGACGATCTCACCGCCGAGTGGAAACCGTATCCCTACAAGGGCCTGCCGGTCGCGCTCAACGAGCGCCCGCCGCAGATCGCGCCCTATCAGTTGCGGCTCGACTGGCAAATGTGGTTCGCGGCGATGGGTTCGCCTAACGAATATCCCTGGACCTTGAATCTGATCTGGAAACTCCTTCACAACGACCGCGGGGCGGTCGGATTGTTTCGCTCCAACCCGTTCCCGGGCGAACCTCCGCGTTACATCCGGGCCGTCCTTTATCGTTACTCGTTCGTCAGGCCAAATCCTCAGGGGCTCTGGTGGAAACGCGAGCGATTGGGCCTCTGGCTGCCACCTTTGGATGCGAATAATCCGAACTTTAAACAGGTGCTGCGCCGCGCCGGCTGGCTGCACGACTACTGATGGCGCCCCCTGGACGAGCGGAAGCTCGTCCCTCCGGGGGCACATGCTTCCGTAAGTCCAGGACGCGCGCCTGCTTATTTTTTGCCGCTGGATTTTTTCTTCGGCAGATTCTTGCGCTTTGTCCCGGCGATATCCTTGAGCTGCTTCTTGCTCATCGATTTCGCCATACTCTTGGACGCCCCTTTGAGCGACGATCTCTTCCGCTCGCCACGTTTCGCCGCCAGTGCCGCGCCGGCTGCCATCTGCTGTTTTTTGGATTTTGCTGGCATATACCTGATCTACGCGTCAACCGCCTCGCGCGGCCCTCTTTCTCTCCCAGTTTTTACGGTGAGTCATGATTTTCGTTGCCGTGGCGGGGGGCTTGCTCCATACTCGCCGCTCATGGGTGCCAAGTGGAAATTCCCCCTCGGTCTGTTCGCCTTCCTTGCTTTTTCCGGCATGGTCTTTGCGGACTCCGACTGGCAGATTGTGAAAATCCGCGGTCGTGAGTATCTCACGGTCGATAACATCGCGAAGTTCTACGGATTGCCGACCGGGGTCGCGCCGATCGACAAACACCTCCGGATCGAAAACAGCCGAAACTCCGTCGAATTCCAGCTCGACAGCCGAGAGGTCATGATCAACGGCGTGCGCAACTGGCTCTGCTTCCCGGTCACGGAAAAGAACGGCCAGTATCTCGTCTCCCGCGTGGATCTGGCCAAGACCCTCGAACCGGAGTTGCGCCCGCAGATGATCAATAATCTCGGCCACTTCACGACCGTCGTGCTCGATCCCGGCCACGGTGGCTACGACAGGGGCGCGATCAGCCCCTACGGCTACGAAAAGAATTTCGCGCTCGACGTTGCGCGCAGCATTAAGCCGCTCCTCGAAGCCAAAGGGCTGAAGGTGAAAATGACGCGTAACAGTGACATCTTTGTGCCGCTGGACTTGCGCGCCCGCATCGCGAACGCGACGAAGGACTCCATCTTCGTCAGCATCCACTTCAATGCCGCCGACACGAATCCGTCGGCAAACGGTTTCGAAATCTATTCACTCACACCGCGCGGCGCGCCATCCACCTCGGACGACGCGCTCGCGCTACGGTTTATGAATATGGAGGCCGGCAGCCCGGTCGATGCCCCGAGCCTTGCGCTCTCGATGAGCGTCTTCCATTCGATGATCGGCCATTTCGGGGAATTCGATCGCGGAATCAAGCGCGCCCGTTTCGCCGTCCTGCGCCGGACGCAAGTCCCGGCTATCCTGATTGAAGGCGGTTTTCTCACCCAGCGCGGTGACAGCCGTCTGATCGCAAAAAGCAGCTGGCGCGAGAAGCTCGCCGAGTCGATCGCGACCGGGATCATGAATTACAAGGAGCTGGTCGATAATCATAAGCGCCCGATGATGGTGGCCGATTATCGGCGCGAATTCGAGGGCCAGCTCGTCTTGAAGGATGCGACTGCTCCGGCCAAACCGGGAGCATCGCCCACGTCAGTCGTCATTCCGGCGAGTAACTGAAGCGTCGCGCCGGGGAGTCGAGGTTCCGCCACTCCGCCTTCTCGGTCCTTCCGTCGTGCCCGGAATGGAGTTGACCGTGGCGCCCTGGGTGTTCAGTCTGGGGCCCTAACCAACCAATCCAACAAAAGGAGCATCGATGAAAAAACTATTCAGCTACACAATGATTGCCTTATTCGCGACGGCCGCGATCTCGTTCGCGAAAACGCCGAGCAACGACGAGATGATGGAAAAGGAAAAAGCCGCCTGGCAGGCCTTCAAAGACAAAGACTCCGCCGGGTTCCAGAAGGTCGTCGACAAAGACATGATTGGCGTTTACACCGACGGTATTTCCGACATGGCAAAGGAGATGTCCGACATGCAGAAGTGGGACATGAAATCGTTTGAGATCAGCGATTACAAGAGCCACTCCGATGAGAAGGACGTCGTGGTCGTGAGCTACGTCGTCAAAATCGAGGGCACCTACGACGGCAAGGATGCCTCCGGCACCTACAACGCTGGTTCGGTCTGGAAGAAGGAGAGCGGCAAATGGCTGGCCATTTTCCACACCAACGTGAAGCAGGAGGGGACGGCTTCGGCAGCGCAGAAAAAAGAATAGCCGCCGCTCGAATTCGCCCGGGACATTTGCGGAAGCAGCAGCGCGTCGATTATGGCACGCTGCGGTCCATTGCGTTGACTTCCCCCGCTTGCGTCCTATTCTGAAAATGACAGAGCGGGGGAGCCCATGGCTGAGAGGTCCGGCAAGAATCGGACGACCCCTTAAACCTGACGCGGGTAATGCCGCCGTAGGGAGCGAGGAGTTCCAAATCCAGCCATGCGTTTTCCACGCATGGCTTTTTTGTTTAACACGCCAAAGACAATGAATCAGGAACTAAGGAACGCAGGAAGAGAGACAGTCATCTTTCCGGCCCTTCCTGCTTTCCTGCTTTCCTAATTCATCATTCTCATGATCGCGGACAAAGACACACTCGAACCGAAATCCTCCGACTACGTGATGCCCAATTCGCAGCGCGTTTATGTCGAAGGCAAGATCCATCCCGAAGTGCGCGTCCCGATGCGCGAGATCAGCCTCGCGCCGACCAGGGATTTCAACGGGAACCTCGAGCCTAACGAACCGGTCCGCGTCTACGACACCAGTGGCCCGTGGGGCGATCCGCAGTTTACCGGCGACTCGAGTCGGGGCATTCCCGCCTTGCGCGAGGAATGGATCCGCGGGCGACGGGATGTGGCCGAGTACGAAGGCCGCGAGATCAAACCGGAAGACAACGGCTACCTCACACGCGGCCACGAAGAATTCGCCAGCCAGGCCGAGCGCAAGAACCGCCTCGACCATTTCCAAGGCGCAAAAAGGAAACCTCTCCGTGCCTCAGCGGACCATCCCGTTACCCAGCTCTGGTATGCGCGTCAGGGCATCATCACGCCGGAAATGGAGTTTATCGCCATCCGCGAGAACGGCCGCCGCGCCGCGGCGGCTTCGTCCGCTCCGGGGAGCGCGGGCGCCCCGCCCGCACCGTTTGGCGCCTCGCCAAACGGCTCTTGGCACCCAGCGTCATCGCTCCAACACCAGCATCCCGGCGAAAGCTTCGGCGCCGCCATCCCGAGCGAAATCACCCCCGAATTTGTCCGCTCCGAAGTCGCTCGCGGCCGCGCCATCATCCCGGCCAACATCAACCATCCCGAGCTCGAGCCGATGATCATCGGCCGCAATTTCCTCGTCAAAATCAACGCCAACATCGGCAACAGCGCCGTCGCCAGCTCGATCGAGGAAGAAGTCGAGAAAATGCGTTGGGCCACCAAATGGGGCGCCGATACCGTCATGGACCTCAGCACCGGCAAAAACATCCACGCCACCCGCGAATGGATCATCCGCAACTCGCCCGTGCCCATCGGCACCGTCCCCATCTACCAGGCGCTGGAGAAAGTGAACGGCCGCGCCGAAGACCTCACCTGGGAAATCTTCCGCGACACCCTCATCGAGCAGGCCGAGCAAGGCGTCGATTACTTCACCATCCACGCCGGCGTCCTCCTCCGCTTCGTCCCGCTCACCGCGCGCCGCATGACTGGCATCGTCAGCCGCGGCGGCTCCATCATGGCGAAATGGTGCCTCACCCATCACCGCGAGAGTTTCCTCTACGAACATTGGGACGACATCTGCGACATCATGGCTGCCTACGACGTCAGTTTCTCGATTGGCGACGGACTCCGCCCCGGCTCCATCGCCGACGCCAACGACGAAGCGCAATTCGCCGAGCTCAAAGTGCAGGGCGAGCTGACCGAGCGGGCCTGGGCCAACGGCGTGCAGGTCATGAACGAAGGCCCCGGCCACGTCCCCATGCATCTCATTAAAGAGAACATGGAAAAACAAATCGAGTGGTGCCACGAAGCGCCCTTTTACACGCTGGGCCCGCTCACCACCGACATCGCCCCAGGCTACGACCACATCACCAGCGGCATCGGCGCCGCCATGATCGGCTGGTACGGCTGCGCCATGCTCTGCTACGTCACGCCGAAGGAACACCTCGGTTTACCAAACAAAGACGACGTCAAAACCGGAGTCATCACCTACAAGCTGGCCGCCCACGCTGCCGACCTCGCCAAAGGCCACCCCGGCGCCCAATACCGCGACAACGCCGTCAGCAAAGCTCGCTTCGAGTTTCGCTGGGAAGATCAATTCAATCTCTCACTCGATCCTGAAACTGCGCGCGAATTCCACGATGAAACCTTGCCGCAGGAAGGCGCTAAATCGGCTCATTTTTGCAGTATGTGCGGTCCTCACTTCTGTAGCATGAAGATCACAGAGGATGTCCGCAAATACGCGGCCGAACACGCGGTATCTGATCAGGACGCATTGGTTGCCGGTATGGAACAAAAAGCCCGCGAATTTAGCGAAGCGGGCGCCGAGATTTACGCGAAGGCGTCAGGCTGATACATTCGGAGCATGAAAGCCGCCAAGCCTGAACCGGAAATCGTCACGCGAAACGGGAAACCGGTTTCCGTGATCCTTCCAATCAAGGCCTACCAGGAGCTGCTGGAGCGCGCCGAAGACGCGGAAGATGCCGCGTGGCTGAGGAAAATGCGAAAGAAGCCGCTCCATTATCGACCCCTCAGCGAATATCTCGCCGACAGGAAAGCGCGTGTTTGAAGTTCTCCTCGAACGTTCCGCCGAGAAGGATTTACGTCGGCTCACCTCCCGCGTTCACGATCAGGTTGTCGATCGCATCGCCGCCCTCGCTAAGAATCCGCGGCCGTCGGGTTGTCGGAAGTTGAGCGGAAGCGAGAACGATTAGCGAATCCGCGTGCGCGAATACCGAGTGACTTACGAGATTGCCGACGTGATTCGAGTTGTGCGTGTTCGTCGAATTCGGCATCGTCGGGAGGTTTACCGCTGACCCACATGATCACAGTCCCGGTTTCCCTCTCAAGTGCGTGGTTCGAATGGAGCCGCGGGGACGCGAGCGACATAGACTGGCGTTCATCGACCAGCCCGCAGGAGCGACGGCTGTGAGAACAGCCGAGTCAATTCAGATGGGAAGACCAATTCAACCGCTCGCGTGTTCCACGACGAGACCTTGCCCCAGGAGGGAGCAAAAACCGCGCACTTCTGCTCGATGCGCGGTCCCCATTTCTGTTCCATGAAGATCACAGAGGATGTCCGCAAATACGCGGCCGAGCACGGAGTCTCGAAAGCCGAGGCTTTGGAATCAGGAATGCAGGAAAAGAGGAAAGAATACGTGCCGAAGGGGGCGGAAGTTTACACGAAAGCGTGAACCCATCTGGGGAGCGCACGCGACTCGCCTGCTGATGACGACGACCTCGCCGTCATGAACTTTGCACACCCACCTTGATATGAGCGAAGAGCCACCAGCCTTTCCTCCTGGCGGAGGTTCTTCGCGCGGCCAATGAACTCGTCGCGACCCGCGCGCGCGAAGATGAGCATATTTATCCGCAAGCGAGCAAGGGAGGCCGCGGAAAGCGCAGCCTGTAGCCGTCCGTTATCCGGGAGCGCACGCGACCTCTGACTTGGTTGGAAAGCCCGGCGTCGCGCTGTCACGTTGCGTTACGGCGGCGACTCGCCGAAACGACCTGAATGAATACAAAACCGAGAGGTAAAAAAGCCCGGCTGATTCTCAACGGCAAAGCGGCCGGCAATGACGCGGTGCGGGCGGCGGTGAACCGACAACGGGCGGCCGGGCATACCATCGAAGTCAGCGTCACCGGGGAAAAGGGAGACGCGCGACGCTTTGTGGCGCAGGCCGGCGCAGTAGATCTGGTGATCGCAGCGGGTGGGGACGGCACCCTGAACGAAGTGGTTCACGGTCTGATGGACCTTTCCCAAGTCGCGCGTCCTGTTTTAGGAATCGTGGCCCTGGGCACGGCGAACGACTTTGCCACCGGCTCTGGTATTCCGCCTGACCCTGAGCAGGCGCTGGCTCTCTGCATGGACGGAACGGCGGTCCCGGTCGACGTGGGTAAAGCCAATGAGTATTGGTTCCTCAATGCGGTCAGTATCGGCTTCGGCGCCGAGATCACAGCCACTACCCCGCCTGAGCTGAAACGTGCGCTTGGCCCTGTTGCCTACACCGTGATGGGTGCGATTCTGGCGACGAACCTCCATCTTTATCAAGGAAGGCTCATCCTGCCAGACCGCGAGCTTACTGGCAGCGGCCTGGTGGCGATTGTTGGCAACGGACGTCAGACGGGCGGCGGCATACCGGTCACGCCCCGGGCGCGCATTGACGACGGCTTGCTCGACGTTCTTGTCGTTCGAGATATTCCTCCGCGGGCGTTGCTCACTGCCGCCCGTGAGTTACAGGCGCTTCCGCCGGACGGCGAATATGTCTCCTACTGGCAAATCCCTTGGGCCGAAGTCCGGGCCGATAAACCAATTCCAGTCAACCTCGATGGCGAGCCAGTGCGGTTTTCAAGCGTCCGGCATGAAGCAGTCTCGCGGGCGATTCAGCTCATTGTGCCGCCGAATTGTCCATTGTTATCGGCGCACTCGTAAAGCGTTTGCGACATCTTCAACCGCGTCCGGTCGAAAGCGTGTCGCCTTCGCGGTATCATGACAAACCCGCCGATTGCTCCGGGGAGCGGTCGCCGGAGCGCGATCACCATCACCTATCGGAACAACATTCGCGCCAGCGGCTCGGCAATGCTCAAACTGCCGAAGACTGCCGCCGCGGAAAAGATAGCGGCAAAGATAGGCTGCTGATACCAGGTCGCGAAAACGCCCTGGTCGACTCCTTCCAGCTTTTGCTGCTCTTGCGCGGGGGTAGGTTTGAGAGCGGATTCCTCCTCCATCTTACGTCTTGACTCCTGCAGGGCTGTTCTCTTTAAGCGCGATCCTTCCAGCCAAAGAACGACCGAGGCGCTGATAAGCAGGAAGGCGCCGAGTGCAAAGGTGATCGTGAGACTCGGAGTCATGGCCCAGTTATCGAAAATGCGTAAGCGCGAGAGGATGATGAGAATGAGAACCGTAAGCGGATAAAGCAGAGTTCGGCCGATGATCAAGGTCAGCTCGCTCACCGCTTCCAACATCTCTTTCGTTTGAAACGAAAGGCCGCCGAGGCGCTGCCGGACGTCCGCGCTGTAAAAGGAACGCAAGGTTCGGAGAAGGGTGAGTGCGGAGAGGTGTAGATCGAGACAATAAATCAAATGGATGATGTAAAGGGCGACCCCCGCGGCCAGGATGACCCTCTCAATGACAAAGGCGGTGAGCCCACGCGCCGGCACCGCGGGTGGCCAGACAGCGAAGAGGATGCCGGACATAACTAAATACAAGACGGAGGCGATCATGATTCGTCTTGGTCGCGCTTTGCGATCGAAAAAGCGTTCTAAGACCTGGTCGAACGTTTTCTTCCGACAGCCTGGCGGCTGTTCGGAAAAGAAAGCGCGCACAAATGCCCAGGCTTCGGTTCCCAGCGGATCCGCGAGCCGCAGTCGTTCTTGACTCGGCAGAGCTGCCTGCAGACTCCGGCTCAAGCGCCGGCTGCGACTAACGAAAGAATGGGAGGCATTGAGCAAAAGGAGAATCGCGACCAAAGAAGCAAAGAGCCGGATCAGGACGCCCGGCCAAATGCTGGCGCCGCGGGCAATTGGTTCGCCCCAGAGAAGCGATTGGCCAGTAGTCCAGCGCCAAAGCAGCAGGCCGAAGATGAGAATAATCCCGAAGCTGGCAATGACGACCTCCGCGTGGACAAGGCGCCGTGCTCCAGGTGTCATCGGCGCGCTCTCATGTCCGGGCGGGACGTCTAGGGAGATCCTCGTGGAAACAGCCCACAAAATGAGGAAGCCGTTCCCGAGCCCGAGAAGGAAAATCAGAATCGTAAACGATTGGAAAGAGGGAAAGAGCGGACGACTCAATCCGTTTGCCGCCGCTGGGGAAGGATTCAGTGAGACGATCCGGCTGGCGACATTTTTCCAGAACGAGGGAGTTCCTTTTCCCTGCCCGGTGTTTTCGTCCACGCCGTCAGCGGACTCCGGAGTGAGATTAATGCTGCGGCCCGCGACGATCTCGAAAAGCTCGGGATCCTTCCGCGGCTCCTCGGAGCCGGAAATACGGAGGATTTTCCTGACAAACTGGACTAGGACCGTCTGATAGCTATCCCGCATGGGAGGAAGAGAGGTGGCCTCCAGGCCAGCCGCGCTCGCGACGACGAGGTTTCGGGTGAAGTCTTCGGTCCTGTCGCTCGAGATAAAGGGCGTCGAGATCAGTCGTAAAAAAAACCGCAGCCGGCAACTCCAGACGAACTGCCTCTAGGACCAGCATTTTGTCGTAGATGTCGCTCCCGAGGACGCCGACGGCACCAATATTGCGTTTGTTTATTTCTTTATCTTTGCGCTCAAACTCGAGAGCTAGCCGGCGCAGGTAATCAAACTGCGACGTGCCCAGACTGCTTTCCGAGATGGCACTCCCGCTCAGGAGAGATGAAAGCGCATCGTCGCTCCGGTTGGTTTCGGTCTTTGACTGAGCGCGCAAATCTTCCTCTCGCCCGTCGAGTCCGCGAAGATAGGAGTAAAACTTCAGCTTTTCTTTATCCTTGATTTGGTTGTTCAATTCCGACTTTATCTGGTGGCTGTAACCCGTGTCGCTCTCCGTGAAAATAACGATATCCTTCTCATCCATATCCGGGATGCGCAGCGAGAGTTCTTGCACAAGCTCTTGCACGAGATGGTCGTCCGTAATGATGGGGCGAAGTGACTCCGGGAGCGGATCCGGCCACGGCCTCGTGGCGCGCATGAAAGAAATTTTCTGATCTTGCGACCGGTCCGGTTGCCCCAGATAGGCCGTCAGGTCGTCGCTGCTTCCGTGGTGGAGAATGTGGACCGGAGAGTTGGCCTCCAAGTCTCCCCGTTTGGAGATTTGATCGCAAACAGAGTCACACAATAAGCCATCCAGCGGCACGGCGGTCGATCGCTTTGGGGTCCAGACAAGGCAGACGCGTGGGAAAGAAAGCTTGGCGTTAGGCTCTGCATTGTTAGCATCTGCTTTGAACGTCTCGAAATAGCCGATCAACTTTTCTTGGCAGCCAGGCGAACCATCGGCAGGTCGGAACAATGGGATCAACTTTGAATCTCGCAACGGAAGATAGTCGGCAGCGACGAGCGCGGATACGATCGCGTAGCGTATGCGAAGCCGGCGTTCCTTCACCTCAGGGAGCGGTCGTCCATCGAGAATGTTCCAGAGGACTATGCCGCGTTCCGGAGCGTTCTTGGACTCATTTTGAACCGCGGTCCCTTCGCATGGAGGAGCGGTCGGCGATCCTTTCACCGCAGCCAAAGACTCTCCCGATTCAATAGCGAGCAATCCCTCCAGAGGATCGTCCCAAAGCCGCGCGAACCGGTCCCCTGTCTGGCTTGATTCGGCCGGGCTCGGCGTTTTCTTTCCGACCGGCCGCGGGCTCCGCAAGTCCGCCTGCTGCGTAAGCAGGCCGGCGATCACGATCAGCACACCGATCAGTTGTGAACCAAAAACGATCAGCCTGTTTCCGTCGTACACTATGGGGACGCTCCAGTTGGGCGCGGGGGCATCTCACGGCAGCGCTCGCAAGCTAGCTCCGCGCGCTGACCAAGTTGTAGCCGATGGTGCTCGTCGGTGGCAAGATCGTTTTTTCGCACGATTTCCGCCCAGCGGCTTTTTGAAGGAACTGGAGAAACTGACAGACGCCGCGCGCCCAACAAGGGACTCGCTCCTAAACCGGCTGGTCCGCCTCTGGACGGACTGGCCGCGGTGAACGCGGCGGCATTCTAGTTCCGATTTTCCCGAACTCGCCGCATTCAATTGTCCGGAGTAACGACTGGTGTTCGATGGGCTGAGCCGAGTTCATGGTCACACAGCCGCGGATGCCGTGCTACTTGCACGAGCGCGAATGAAACGAAGGGTTCGGAATAAGACGACGGAATTTGTCGCCCGAGCGGAACGAGCATTCGCACGCGTCGCGCGGAAAGTGGCAAACCGGCGGGCGAGAAAACGCGCCTTCTTCCGGGGACGAGTGTGAAAAATGAGGACCGACCCCGACGACCACCGGTTGGCGATTGGGTCTCCACGCGCGCCACGAAAAGTGGCGACTAGGGCCGCAGCGCCCGAATTCGACGAGGAATTATCGGTCCGCAGCCTTTTCAGATCGCTCCAGGAGCCGCGGTGCTTTCATCCGATCCGCCCAGGCCGCGAATGCCGGCGTCGCACCGCGCCAGCGCAGCGTCTCGACCTTCTTAAAGAGCGGCGCATCGGTACGCAGGGTCGCGAGATTCTTGAAAAGCAGCGCGAGATCGCGCCGTTCGCCGAGAATATTTGACGGAAAGTTTTCGATCGGACCGTAGCGATTCAAAAGCTGGGCGGCGGTCTTGGCGCCGATCCCAGGGATGCCGGGGTAGCCGTCGGCCGCATCGCCCACGAGCGCGAGCAGGTCTGGGATGAGCGGGGGATCGACCCCGAACTTTTCGCGGACCCCGGCCGCATCGCGCAGGATCTTGCGCCGGCCGTCCATCTGCACTACGCGCGTCCCTCGCACGCATTGCGCCAGATCCTTATCGGGCGTCCAGATCGCGACGCGCTCGACTTTCCTGTCCTTCGCCGCTAGATGCGCGGCCGAAGCAAGCGCATCATCGGCTTCCAGCTCGATCATCGGCCAGACGACCACGCCCATCGCCGCCAGCGCCTGCTCGAGCGGATGGAATTGCGCGCGCAGCGCGGGCTCGATCCCGGCGCCAGTCTTGTAGTCCACCCAAAGCCGATTGCGAAACGACTCGATCACGTGGTCGGTGGCGACACCGAGATACGTGGGACCGTTCTCGCTTTCAATTATCTGAAGAACAGTCTGCAATACGCCGACAACGGCGCCGTAAGGCCGGTCGACGTCACGTGAGGCGGAGCCTTTTACGTGTGTAAACCGTCGCAAGCCGTAGAAGTGACGGAAAAGTTCGTACGTGCCATCGATGAGATGAACAATCATTTTGGGTTAACGTCCGCGAAAAATAGAATGATGAGACCGCGTGAGGCGAAGCCTTTTACGCGGACACAACCCATTCACCGGCTTACGCTGCTCTTACCATCAGCGCCAGACTGAACGGCGGCCAGCGGCAACGACAGAACACTCGCGCGGGCGTTGTCGTGGAACAGCTTGATCTGCGCGACGCGCGCATCCTTCGGGTTCTCGTACCCAATGCGGCCACCTGTGTTGTAGTTCTTCTGAAAATTCGGCGAATTGAGCGGCATGAGAACGAGCCTGAGTTTCGCACCCGCCGGAATGCGCCACGCCAGCCAGTTGAACGCGAACGGGATCGTGACCACCTGATCGGGTTTGAGAAGCTCCTCTTTGAAGAAGCCGTCGCGGAACCGCGCCCGGCGGATAACCTCTCCCAGTGTCACCGCCGAGCCGTTGGGCTTGACCATCTGCACCTGCGCCCAAAGATCGAAATCGGGCGCGTCCGCCTGCACGATCAGATCGAGCTGCATCTGGCCCGCCACCTCCGTATCCTGGGGCAGAGCGGCGGACTGGAAGACGAGCGCGTCTTTTTCGCCGGCGCGGAACTGGCTGAGCAAATTCTCGTCCGCAAGATTCTTCGCGACCGCGAGTTCCGGCAAGGTTCGCGGATCGCTCACGATCGTGGCCGGTGGCTCCGCGCCAGGCTGTATGGCGGAAAGCACGCCCGGATCGGCCAGGCCCTTCGGTGTACCGCGCCGATCGTCAATATAGAGCGCGAGCTGCTTGCCCGACGACGCGCCCTCCAGCGTGTGCGCGGAGCGCCACTCATCGGCGCCCATCATGTAATAGGTCACGCGGTCGTGCAGCAGCGCAGGCTTTGAGCCACGGCCCAGCACCCAATCGTACCAGTCCGCATGCAGCTTGTTCATATCGAGCACGGCATTTTCGGGAATGGGCAGGCCATCAATGATCTTGATTGGATGCTGCGTGCCGGTGTGATCCCACGGCCCGATGATGAGCCGCAGATCGTTCACCTCTTTCGCCGGGGCGGATTGCGAATAGCGGCGGTAGTAATGCAGCGCGCCGGGCTGATCGTCGTCAAAGAAGCCCGTCGCCGTGAAGACCGGGAAATTCATCGTCGCGAAATCAGCCGGCCTCGGCTCTGCGGCAAGGTTGAACGCCTTGTCGCCCACATGATCGAGCCACATCTTCATGAAGGAGAGTTTCTGCCCGCGGGCGTCCACCATCCACCAGTCGTCCTGCGGAATACCGATCGCTTCGTCCAGCGTGCGGAAGGAGCCTTGCTCCGCATAATGCTCCAGCATCTTCTTCCGCCAGTAGTCGCTGGCCATGAAATCGGTGTTGAGCGTTCGCCCCGCTACGAAACCCAGGATGACCGCCGACCAGGACTCCGGGATGCCGTTGCTGTTGGGAACGTCCCATCCCGGATAAATCGGCACATAAGGCGTGATGCCGGAGAGTTTCGGGGGGATTTGCGCGGCGGTTCGCCACTGCGTCATGCCGACGAACGAGCCGCCATACATGAAGACGTGCCCATCGCTCCAGGGCTGCGCGGCGATCCACTCGACCACATCGTAACCGTCCCGGCCGACCTGAAGCCCGAGATTGCCGCTCTTCTCCCCGCCCGAGCGGCCACGCCCGCGCACCTCGACCTGCACAAACACATAGCCGCGCTGCACGAACGTCTTGAAATCCTGGTGGCGGCCGCCGTCTATCTCGTATTGCGTCAGCTCCAGAACGGCGGGCGCTTTCGCCTTTAGATTCGACGGTTTAAAGATCCACGCTTCCAGCTTCACGCCATCGCGCATGGGGATCATGCGGCTCATCTCGATGTCGTAGCCGGGGCCGACCCCGCCCGCCGACTGCGCCGCCGCGGCCCGCGGGAAAGCTGCGGCAGCCATCAGGGCAGCCGCAAACGTTAACGTGGCGAGGAAGCGAGGCATGCAGGGTGAAGATGTTTTCATCGCAAGGAATTCAAAAAAAGGAAAGCCCAATTCGGATAGAATGCCGAACCGGGGTCCCTCGGGTAATGCGCCCCGGTTCTCCCCGAAGTAAATGTCAAGTGCATGGACCCCGTTAGGATAAAACGGAATAGACCGCGTGAGGCGAAGCCTTTTGCGCGTTGATTTGACTTCAAGTCTCCGGCGGAGAATGCGCCGCCATTATGGGCGACGAACTAATCTGTCAAGATTTGCACCCTGATACCAAATTCCCCAGGTGCGCGCGTTTGCCAAAAAACAAAAAGTCACGATACCGCTGGCATTTGATCCCGGATGCAGAGTACGGGGCAAATTTGGAACCCTGGGGCTCCCGTCGATTGTTGTTATCGATCGAACCGGGCAGGTTCGGCCTGATTCGTCAGGGCTGCAATCCTGCCGAGACCATATTCCGCCCGGACTTTGTCCGTTTTCTTGAGACTCTATTAATGGCACACTTTTGCTACTAACACGTCGGCAGTTACTCCATCTCGTAGCAACCTAGGTCAACATTTGAACCGGCTGGGAGCGGCCTGGGATTGCCGTCGATATCACGCGACGGCGCCGAGCTATTATTGCCTGCATCGAGGCATGGAGAACCGGCCTGCAGATGCAGGTCGACCTGAGAAGCAAATAACGGATCGGCGTTGAGATTATTGCGATCAGTTGTCCCATCTCTCACATCGCTGAACCCAATCCGCGCCGGCCTTGAAAAACTGTCGACTTCATCGCCGTCAGACGGATTCCAGAGGATGGAGTTCACCACGGTTGCCGTCCGTGGGCTCAGAGAAGAGAAAAAGATCGCGGCTACCGGCAACCGGCGCAGCGTCTGTTCGTTTATTGTAGGCGATGGAGGAAGAGGAAACCTTAAGGGTAGTGCCTTCGCCGTAAAAATAGACCGCCGCCCCGAGTACGGCGAGCGTGCTATTCTGTGGAGTCGAGGAGTTATTAACCATCTTGCAATTAAGGATATCGAGATTGGAAAGATAGCTGAAAACGGCCGCGCCTTTGATGGCGGCAAATCCAGCGAGGAGAGACACACTGGTCTGTGCGCTGTTCTCCTCGATCTTGACCGACTCGAGCGAAAGATCGCTGGCGAAACCATAAATCGTCCCCAGGGCCACTTCGCCCACGCTGATTCGGTTACCCTTGACCTCGGTCCTCCTGATAAGGGCCGGCGCGCCATCAAGATGAATGGCCGCCCCGTCGCCGCTCGTGACCGCCAACACGGTGTTGAAAAGGAATGCGCAATTTTGAATCACGTTCTGAGCACCGGCTGGCGTTCCCACGATACTCACTCCGGCGCCGCCTCCGTTGTTCTGGATCGCAAAGCTGCTCGTGATCACGTTTTCGCGAATGACGCATTTGGAAAGCTGCAGGACGCCGTTGTTCACGAAAATACCGGCCCCCGTTTCTCCCGTGTGCGCAGGCACGTCGAGAAAGCCGTGAGTAATGACAAAGCCCGATATCTCGGCGGTGAAGACTGTGTTGCCTTCGGCCTCGATGTCGACGACGCGGCCGGCCGACCCGCCGTCGATCGTCGGCTTGGTGACATTGGCGGGATCGCTCAACAAGTGGAGATCGCTAACCTGCGGCCAGACAACATTCTCCATGTAGGTGCCTTGAGCGACGAGAATGGAATCGCCCGACACGGCGGCATTGAGCGCGCTTTGGATGGTTGGGAACTCCGACGGCACGTGCATCGTGTTGGCGCGCGCGGCGGTGCAACAGCAGATGAAGAATGCGCCGCAGGCCAGCCAAAGGATGGCGTGCGAAGATCGACGGTTCGAGCGTCGGTATGAACGGATTCCGGATCGGTAATTTTGCATAAAGTTGGGTTGGTATAGTTTTAATTGGCGTCTTGGGAGCGCAACCAATCGCGCGGTTGGTCCTTTTGCACAAGTCGGACAATTGTAACAAACCTGTTAACAGATCCTGAAACACCCCAGCGTCGCTTCGCGATCACGCGTTGCGTTCCAAATTACGGCGGAATCTCGCGGCAGCAGAACGCGCCATGAAGACGATGATAAAATGATACGATCGATGTCGCCGCTCTCACGAAAGCGGCGGAAAGAAATAAGAATGAACTTTCGATCAGCTCGCTATCCGATTGGAGCGTGGTCGTTAGGGTAGACTCGCGCTGTTCGGTTATTACCTATTGGTTTTTGCCAGCCGTTCCCATGTCGAGACGGTCGAAGAAGCAAAAGCTCACCGAAAGCGATTCGGCCGTGCAACGAGGCACGCTCCAGTTTGAGTTCCGACCCTGGTATGGCTCCGCCGCCTTGATGGAAGTCTCCCGAATTCGCAAAACGATTGAAGAGAAAAGGGTCCCCGACCGAGACACCCATTAGCTGGAAATAATCGTCGACCTTACCAGCTGCCTCTGCTAAGCTCGGCGTCTTTCCATAACCTCGCCCCTAACCTACCCGCACTAATGAAGACAGCCCACCTATTATCCTCGCCCCGCTTTGCCTTTTTGCCGCGTTTGCTCGTTATCGGATTGGTTGCAGCAGCGACCGCAACGCTTTCAGGACAGTCGTTGGATGACGCTACGTCACTGGTTCCAAACTTCGTGAGTAGCCGGTCATGGCTCATCACTGGCAGTATGGAAACGGCGCGGTTGCTTCACACCGCGACCAGGCTCCAAGACGGAAAAGTGCTCGTCGCTGGTGGGTACGCAAACAGAGCTGGAATTAGCAGCTGCGAACTATACGACCCTGCTACAGGGCTCTGGTCCCACACCGGCGATCTGGCCTTCCCCCGCTTCTACCATACGGCGACGCTGCTGCCGGATGGCAAAGTGTTGGTAGCGGGGGGATTCAACAACCCCTATACGGTCTACTCCAGCTGCGAACTCTACGATCCCGCGACGGGCCAATGGAGCCCGACCGGCACTATGTCAAATGCGCGCTACATCCATACCGCCACTCTCTTGCCTAATGGAATTGTGCTTGCGGCCGGTGGCCTTGGTGAAGGGAGCGAGATCTCATCCTGCGAACTGTACGACCCGACAACCGGCAACTGGACGACCACCGGCAACTTGCACTTTAGCCGCGAGGGGCACACCGCCACTTTACTGCCTAAGAACCGCGTATTAGTCGCTGGCGGCACGGGAGGCCCCACCGGCGGTCTCTTGGGTTCGGCTGAAGTTTACGACATGGCCAGAGGCAAATGGCGAGTCAAAGGCAGTCTTCAACACGCTCGTTTTGCGCACCAGGCAACGCTTCTTCCAGATGGCACAGTCCTGACCGAAGGTGGATCCGATTTCGTCGACGACGAGATCGCTAGTGCGGAGCTTTACGACCCGATCACAGGTAGCTGGTCCGATACCGGCAGCCTGGCACAAGGGCGCGGCTACCACACAGCTACGCTCCTCCCGACCGGCCTTGTAATCGTGACGGGAGGTCAGACCGCTACCGACATTCTTGCGAGTACGGAGTTGTACGATCCAAGGCGTCACACCTGGAAAGCTGCCGGGTCCCTCAATGTGGCGCGGACAACTTGTGCCGCCGCGCTTTTGCGGGACGGGCGAGTGCTGGTTAGCGGCGGACTGGGTGACAGCACGCTCGAGAGTGCCGAGGTGTTCGGTCGGACACCGTAGTGTTGCGAGGCGTGTCAGTGAGCAGGCAACCAACGCCTAACGCGGCTTCTTTCCAGATCGGCCACACCGCAGCGGAGGCTTCTGCGCAGTTGCAGATGAATGGAGCCCGTGTATTCGAGGCTGGAGATCGAGCCGAGCCACCTTCGACTGCTGTCAGCATTTGAAAGCCCGGCCGTTGCTGCGCATCCATTACGGCAGTTTTTCAGCGTGTCGGCTTTTGAAGCCTCTCCAAGAGGCGTGGCGCTTTCATTTTCTTTGCCCACTTCGCGAACTCCGGCGTCGGGCCGCGCCATCTTAGCGTCTCGACCTTCTTGAAGAGCAGCGCATCAGTGCGCAGGGTCGCGAGTTTCTTGAAGAGCAAGGCGAGATCACGCCTTTCGCCGAGAACATCTGACGGAAATTTTTCGATCGGACCGTAGCGGTTCAAAAGCTGGCCGGCGGTCCGGGGGCCGATCCCGGCGATGCCGGGGTAGCCGTCGGCCGCATCGCCCACGAGCGCGAGCAGGTCCGGGATGAGCGGGGGATCGACCCCGAACTTTTCGCGGACCCCGGTCGCATCGCGCAGGATCTTGCGTCGGCCATCGATCTGCACCACGCGGGTTCCGCGCACACATTGCGCCAGATCCTTGTCGGGCGTCCAGATCGCGACCTTCTCGACCTTCCTGTCCTTCGCCGCTAGATGCGCGGCCGAAGCAAGCGCATCATCGGCTTCCAGCTCGATCATCGGCCAGACGACCACGCCCATCGCCGCCAGCGCCTCCTCCAGCGGATGGAACTGCGCACGCAACACCGGCTCGATTCCGGCCCCGGTCTTGTAGTCTGCCCAAAGCTTGTTCCGAAACGACTCGATCACGTGATCGGTGGCGACGCCGAGATAAGTCGCACTCTCGCCGCGCTGGACGCAGTCGTTTACGCGGTCGCTCTCCAGCAACTGGAGAATGGTCTGCAGCACGCCGACGGCCGCGCCATAGGGTCGGTCCACGCCCTTGTTGAATCGGCGCAATCCGTAGAAGTGACGGAAGAGCTCGTACGTGCCGTCGACCAGATGAACGATCATTTTGGGTCAACGTTAGATCGCGTGGCTACGTCCTCAAAGGCCGTTGTACGGCAGGGCTCCAATGCAAGAAAAAAGGACTGACCCCGATTCTGACCCGCAACCGATCTGCGTTTTCGAAATTTCGTTAAACAAGCGTCCCGAAAGATTAGATTATTCTAATTTTCGGCCTCACGGGTTTCTAATCATCGGCTGGCATTCTGTGATGTTATGAAACCACTAACATCATACCTATTGGCCGTCGCCGTGGCATTGACCGCTTTCGCTGGAAGCGCCTCTGCCGCGGTTTCGGGACAAACAATCAAAAACCTCAACAGCGCTTTCCAGGGAGAATCGAATGCGGCAAACCGCTATGCGATTTTCGCGAAGAAAGCCGACCAGGATGGCTACGCACAGGTAGCGAAACTGTTCAGGGCGGCGTCCGCGGCGGAGGCGATCCATCGCGAGACGCACAAGCAAACGATCGTGAAACTCGGAGGGAAGGTAGAGACGTTTCAACTCGAAAGCGTCACCCCGGGAACGACGGAAGATAACCTGCGCGCCGCGATCAAGGGAGAAACCTACGAGCGCGACACGATGTATCCGGAGTTTCTCGCAACCGCTAAAAGAGACGACTCGCAACCGGCTATTCGCACGATTCAGTTCGCTTACGCCGCGGAAAAGGAGCATGCCAGGCTATACCAGGAGGCACTGGACTCACTCGGGAAGAATGCTCCGGCAGATTACTATGTATGCCAGGTCTGTGGGATGACAGTCACTGAGCTTCCGCCGGCAAAATGCGTTTCGTGCCGCAATAGCCGGGACGAATACAAGAAGGTTGGGTAACGCGTTATGATTACGATTCCCAGTCCTCTTCATCCTGCGCTGGTTCACTTCCCGATCGTGCTCATCCTGATCGGAACAGTGGTGGCAATCGTGGCCGTGTTCGTGCGGCGGTGGCACCTGCCGTGGATTGCAGCCGGTCTGCTCGCCTTCGGGGCAGCCGGCGCGATCGGCGCCGCATGGAGCGGTGGCGGAGAAAAGGAGTTAGTCGGCGAACTGAGTGCCACCGCCGAGCAGCTGCTCGATCAACACGAAGAATGGGGCGAGCGCACGCGGACGCTGGCGATTGTCGCGGCGTTGCTGGCGCTCGGTGCAACGACGGTGCGGCGCTTTCCGGCAATATCGCGGACCTTCTCGGTCGCCACTGCCTGTGCCGCGCTGGCCGCCTCCTACTGCGTGGCGAACGCGGGCCATTATGGCGGACAGCTGGTTTACAAACACGGCGCTGGCATTAACACAGCCGCAGGAGCGGTCGCGGACAGTGCAGTCGCTCCCGCTGGACGCGCGGCCGATCAGAGGAAGGAGGCCGATGATTGAGCAAGTCGTCAGTGCTCGCATTCGCAGAGTGCAGCCGGTACCATCCAGAAGCGATGCGAATTCTTGTGGCAGAAGACGACGCCAAACTGCGGTCCCACCTGCGGAGTGCCCTTTCCGAGGTGGGATACGCGGTTGACGATACGGCCGATGGCGAGGATGCGCTGTGGCTTCTGCGCGAACATCAATACGACGCAGCCATCCTCGACATCTCCATGCCCGGGCGCGATGGCGTGAGCATCACCCGGGCGATCCGGGCGGCAGGACAGAATACTCCGGTGCTCCTGGCCACGGCGCGCGGTGAGTTGCGCGACAAGGTCGGCGGTCTCGATGCCGGCGCGGATGATTATCTTGTCAAACCGTTTTCGGTCGAGGAGCTCCTCGCGCGGCTCCGGGCCGTGCTCCGCCGCCGCCGGCCGGACGTGAGCGATCAAATGCGTGTGGCGGATCTGGAGATTGACTTGCGTTCCCGGACGGCTAGCCGCGCGGGGCAGGAAATCCTCCTGACGAACCGCGAGTTCGCACTACTCGCGGCGCTCGCAGAAGCTTCTCCACGTCCGGTTTCCAAAACCACGCTGATCGAGCGCGTCTGGGACCAGCACTTCGATTCCGGAACCAACGTGCTTAACGTTTACGTCAATTACCTGCGCAAAAAAATCGATCTGCCCGGCCTGAAGCCTCTGGTTCACACGCTGCGCGGCATCGGGTTCGCCCTTCGCGAAGAGGCATCATGAATTTCCGTCTGCGAATGGCGGTTTGGTTCGGCATTTCGCTCGCCGCACTGACCGCGGTGCTGATGGCGACCGCGCATTGGCATCTCGATGAGGAACTGCGCCAGGACCGATGGGATCGTTCTCATCCCAAATATCCGGGCTGGTCCATCCACGGCAGCTTCACCAACGAGGAAGTCCACGACATTCTCGGTGAATTGATGAAGGTCTGGGTCTGGGCGGGACTGCCGGTGCTTGCGGTCGCCCTCGGGATTGGATTCCTTCTCGCCCGCCGCTCAGTGCGCCCGATCCACGCGATCAACCGCGAGCTCAGCCTGCTCGAAACGAAGTCTCTGCGGAAAGGAATTGCGGTGCCGGAAAACGACGTCGTTCTCTCCGACCTCGTCCATCACATCAACCGGTTGCTGGAACGCGTCGGCGACGCCTACGAGAAGCTCGACGAATTTGCCTCGAAAGTCTCCCATGAACTCCGCACACCTCTGACTCTGTTGCGGATGAAAATCGAGCGCTCCGCGGCCAATCTGCCGACCGGTTTATCCGAAGAGTTGCAGGAGGAGCTGGCGCACTTGACGCGACTGGTCGAGCAGTCGCTACTCGCGGCGAAGGCAGAGAGCGGGCGCATCAACCCGAACCTACAAGCGGTTGATTTCAGTGCCCTACTGGACGACGTCCTCGAGGGTTACGTCCTCCTCGCGCAAGAGCGTGATCTAAGTATCCGCTGCTCCGTCGGGACTAATCTGCGGGTAGCGACTGACGCAGAATTGCTGCGCCAGATTCTCCATAATCTGCTCAGCAACGCCGTGCGATACGCGCATCGAAGGATACAGATTCGCGCTCGTCCTATGCACGAGTATGTGAGCCTGACGGTCACGAACGATTTCGATCGGCGAACGATGGCGACAGCCGGAACCGGGCTCGGTTTGCGGCTTGTTCGTGGTCTTGCCTCAGCGCTCGCGATTAACTTCCGCCAGCGCCAGAACAGGGCCATTTTCGCCACGCGGCTTCAATTGCCTGCGGGAGTTAGTGAGGCACAGGCGATTCATTCCGGGTTGCGGAATGCCGAGTGTGGACAGGCTGGTAGCGGCCAGGGATAGGCCTCTGGGGCAGGGTTTCCGGGTCAAATCTACGATCGAGTGATGCAATTGTGGGATCATTGGTTTCAGCGAATCCGAGAATCGATAGAGCTTCCAATAGGCTCGATTCCAATGCAGATGAGCACATGAAGAAGCACCACTGGACCGGCGTGTTCATCGAGCTGGCGATCGTCGTCGTGGGCGTCTTTATCGGCCTGCAGGTCAACAACTGGAACCAAGCGCGGGCGGACGCTCGCCTCGGCCAGGATTACGTCAGGCGGCTGACCCGTGACCTGCAGGAGAATCTGACCGGGCTTCGGGCGGAAATCGCCTATTATTCCGCCGTCCTGGAAAGCGTTCAGCGGACAGACGGGCTCCTCAGGGCGGCTAATCCCGACCCGCGCGCGCTCGTCGTCAACGCCTATCGCGCGACTGAGATCGCCTATAACGCGCCCGTGCGCGCGACGTGGGACCAGATCGTTTCCTCCGGCCATCTCGGGCTTCTGCCGCCGGGCGCGGCCGAATCGGGCCTGTCGCAATACTATGCCTTCGACACCGCGCAGGATACCTATCGCATGGGTCTCAATTCCGGTTATCGCCAAACCGTGCGGCAAATCATCCCGATGACCATGCAGATTGCGATGCGCGCAGGTTGCAGCGATGTGCGGGATCAACGGGGCAATATTGTCGGCTTTGCCCAGACCTGCGACCTCGACGTCAGTCCCGCCGACCTGAAAGATGTTGCCCTTGCGCTGCGCAGCGATCCGGCCGTCCTGGCCGATCTCCGATATCAATATAGTTTTGCCGTTTCCGCCACGCTCAACCTCGGCGGGCTCGAGAAGAGTGTGGAAGAAGCGCTGGCCGCGCTCGGCGCCGCGCCGGAAACGCGGCCGTAACCATAACGCAGGCGAAGCCGAGGTTGGGCTTGGAAAGCCCGTTCGTTCTAGCGATCCGCTACGGCAAATCGCGAAGTGAACGGCCGGGCCTGCCAAGATTGACGCATGGCGCGGGCGCTGGGAGCGCGTAGAGTCGGGTTGTGATCACGGGGAGTGCGAGACCGAGCGCATGATTAGGGAGATGTTGGGTGGACTTGGAATCGCCGAAGCCGGACTTCTCGTGGCCCGCAAGCGTGACTTGCGGAAACGGGTCATTGCGCAGCGGGGGCGTCAGCAGACGAGCGTGAGCCTGCGATGGCTGGCCGGGCCGCCTGAAAATGGGCAGCGAGGGTCATGTGAGCCGCCTGGCAAGTTCGCTGAGCGATTTGCAAGATCACCCGGGCCGGCGCGCCTTTGAAAAGGCGATGCAGCGCTAAGCAAATGCAAGAAAAACGAACAGCCTCCATTTTTTCTCCATTGTGGAGTATGCGGCCGGTACACGTCGCCCTGCTAAGTATTGTCCTGGTGACGGCCTTCCGGCTTTGGTACGTGAACTGTGTCGGGTTGGTTCCTGACGAGGCCTATTTCTGGGTCTGGTCGAGACACTTTGCCCTTTCATACCGGGACAAGGGGCCCTTAGTTGCCTGGACCATCGCGCTGGGTACCCACCTTTTCGGTGACACGGTGTTTGGTGTCCGGTTTTTCGCAGTCCTGCTCAGCGCTGGGACGGCTTTTCAATTGTTTCGGCTGGCCGAGCGATTGTACGACGATCGCACCGCGCTGTGGTGTCTTGGTGTCGCGGCAGTGATACCCCTGTTCGCAGTCGGCTCGATCCTTATGACGATCGATCCCTTAAGCGTATTCTTTTGGGCTTGGGGCGCGAACCTGTCGTGGTCGGCGTTCGAAAGCGGGAAAATACGGTATTGGGTGTTGCTCGGGCTGGCCATAGGCGTCGGCTTCCTGGCAAAGTTCATCAACGCAGTCCAGTTGTTTGGTGTCGCGTTGTTCCTCTGCTGGTCGAAACCACACCGGCGTTTTCTTTTCAGCCGGCAGAGCCTGGCAACGTTGGTTGCCTTTGGAGTGAGTTCGTTCCCGGTGTTTTGGTGGAATATGCAGACGGGGTGGCTCCATGTGAGGGCACTGCACGAGCGCAGCGGTATCGAGCACTCTTTCGGCATTCATCCCTCGCAATTCCTGGAATATCTGGGCGAAATTCTTGCCGTAGTTTCGCCGCCGATCATGGCCGGAATGTTCGTCGCCGCGGTTGGACTCTGGTGGCTCAATGGGAATTCAACGCGAGTTAAACATCTCTTGAGTCAATTTCTGCCGGTCCAGGTGATGTATCTCATCCTCAGCCTGAACAATAAAGGACTACCCAACTGGATCGCTCCTTCCCTCATCACCGGAATTGTATTGCTCGTGGTTTTCTGGCGGCAGCTGATGGCGCGGAACCCAACATGGCGCTGGGTGATATGGGCCGCACTAGGCCTGAGTTTGGTCCTGACAGGCTTCCTGCACACCGTAGTTTTCCTTCGACTGCCGAGAAAGTATGACCCCCTGCTTCGGGCCGAGGGCTGGCTGGATTTCGCTGGACACGTGGAGAAAGCCCGCGAAGAGACTCATTCTGACCTATTGATTGGTAACGACCGTGTGCCCGCGAGCATGATGCAGTTCTATCTGCCGGACCATCCTGTCACCTATGTTCAACCCGAAGCTTATGGCGAAGACCAGTTTACGCTCTGGCCCGGTTATAAGGTCAGACCTGGAACGCGGGCACTTTTTGTTGCCCACGGAAAGGCGGGATTGCCGGGAGAAGTGCGGCGCGATTTCAAACACTGGCGTTTGGTTGATGATTTCTGGTCGAAACACCGTGGCAGACTGACTTTCCATTTCTGGATCTATTTTCTCTGGAATAGTGACGATGCGCATACCGCGGAGGAATACGGAGCTTTTGATCACACGGGGCAAAAATTCTTTGTCTTTGGAGCAGGACATTACGGTGAGACTTGGGTCTTCTCGGCCGATCGGGACAATTTCGCGCCGGCGACGATGCCGGGGAGCAAAGACCTTCTTAACATCTCAACCCGGGCCAGGGTGGGAGCGGGTGAGGACGCCATGATCGGAGGGTTTATCGTACAGGGCTCGAACCCGAAGAAAGTCTTGATCAGGGGGATAGGGCCTTCCTTGCCACTGACCGGTGCCCTTTCCGATCCGGTTGTCGATCTCTACGACAGCACGAGCACGCTCATTACCTCGAACGACGATTGGACGACGAACCGGACAGCCATTTTGGGAACGCAAGTCGCGCCCTCGAGTCCGCGCGAAGCAGCGATTTTGCGTACGCTTGACCCCGGCGCTTATACGGTCGTGGTGCATGACAAGACGGGGCAGCCCGGGACGGGTTTGATCGAAGTTTACGATCTGACGCCTGACGAGTCCCTTCTGGCCAACATCTCGACGCGCGGAAAGGTGACGACGGGAGATAATGTCATGATTGGAGGTTTCATTATTGGAGGAACGGAGCCAACCGAGGTCGTGGTGCGCGCGATTGGCCCTTCCCTGGCCGGGAAAGGGATAGCTTTTCCCTTGGCCGATCCGCTTCTCGAGTTGCACGATGCGACGGGCGCGATCATAGCCAGTAATGATAATTGGCGATCGACGCAGCAATCCGAAATCATCGCCACCGGGCTGGCACCAACAGATGACCGGGAATCAGCGATCGTGCAGACTCTTGATCCCGGCAATTACACGGCGATCGTGCGAGGCCAAAACGGCGCCACCGGCGTTGGCCTCGTCGAGGTCTATAATGTCGGACATTCTGATTCGACCAAATAGATCGAGGCGAGCGAAAGCTGGGATCTAAACGCCGAGGGACAGGAACGCCGCGCACCGTTCATTGCAGCGAGGAACTGCCGGTCGGGGAAGACGCGGTTTTCTATCATGTGATGTGGCGGAGTGATGGGCGGGAAAACTGTGACCGCGATCGTCGCGGCAAACGTCGGTGCGGCATGGAAAAGCGAAATGCGTCGCGCACTTGCCCATGAATCGTTTGAGGAAGAGATCCGCAAAGTCGGTCAGCTTATTCAGCTTTCGACAGCCGTGAAGACAGCCCGCATTCGGGAAGATGCGCCCGGGACGAAGAACGCCTCGCCGCCGCGCGCGAGCACCGAGAAAGCCAGTGTCAAAAGTAAGCTCTGAGCTCTTTCTGACCGGATAGACTGACTCACTCCATATCCGGGTAAGGGCCTTTGCCGCCTTCCGCGATGAAGCGGTCGATCCGTGCCGTGACCACGGGCAGTGGCACCGACCCAAGCTCGAGCACGGCGTCGTGAAATGCACGAATATTGAACCTCGCTCCGAGCTGCTTCTGCGCCTTCTCGCGGGCGCGCACAATGGCGAGCTCACCCATGTAATAGGAGAGCGCCTGTCCCGGCCAGGCGATGTAACGGTCCACCTCGGTTTCGATTTCATGATCGGGGAGAGCCGTGTAATCGCGCATATACTGAAGCGCCCGTTCTCGCGTCCATCCTTGCGAATGCACGCCCGTGTCCACGACCAGCCGGGCGGCGCGCCAGATCTGGTAGCCCAGCATTCCAAATCGGTCGTAGGCCGTTTCGTACATGCCCATTTCTTCGCCCAGCTTTTCGCAATAGAGCGCCCAGCCTTCACCGTAAGCCGAAATGTAATCGTGCTGGCGGAACTCCGGCTGGTTCTTGTGCTCCAGCGCAATTGGAATCTGAAAGGCGTGGCCCGGCGCGGATTCGTGCAGAGTGAGCGCCGTCAGATTGTAGAGCGGACGGTGCGGCAGATCGTAGGTGTTGAGAAGATACACACCCGGCCCGCCCCGGCCCGAGGTATAAAATGGCGCCAGATCGGCCGGGACGGGTTTGATCGTGAAACGCATCCGCGGCAGATAGCCGAAGTACTGCGAGGATTTGCCATCGAACACCTTGCAAATCCAGGCGGCGCGATTGAGCAACTCCTGCGGTGTTTTGGCATAGAACTGCGGATCGTCCCGGAGGAATTTCAGGAAGGCCGGGAAATCGCCTTTGAAACCCGATTGCTGCATCGCGTCCACCATCGCCCGGTGCAACCTGTCGACTTCCGCCAGCCCGATCTGGTGAATTTGTTCAGGCGAAAGATCGAGCGTCGTGAACTCCCGAATTTTTTGCCGGTAATAAGCTTTTCCGTCCGGGAGCGCTTCGGCGGCGAGGGTCGTGCGCGTGTGCGGAACGTATTCATCGCGGAAGAACTTGAGCAGGTCCGCGTAGGCCGGCTGCACGATCTCGCGAATCACCTGCGCGGCTTCAGTTTTCAGCTTCACCTGGTCGTTAGGCTGAACCCCGACCATCGGCTCGCGAAACGGCGCGTAGAGCAGACTCTCCTCGGGCTTGCCCTCTGCGATCGTCGAGATGGATTTGTCACGCCCCTTCAAGGTGGTGCGAGGCGGGGTGAAGCCGCGCGCCAGCCCGGCTCGCATGTTCGCGATCTCTTCCCGGAAATAGCGCGGCACGTCGCGGAGCTGCGCGATCCAGCTCTGGTAATCGGTCAATGTCTTGAACGGACGCCGCGCGGTCTCGCCCAAATCGGTCCAGAACGCGGAGTCTGAGTTGGCCGGCATTTCGTAATCACGAAATTTCTCATCGGCCACGAAGTTCTCGATCTCCGGCCGGTAAACATCGTAATTGATCTGCTCCTCCGGGGAGAGCTGCGCCCGCGGAATCCCATCGAGCTTGCGCAACACCTCTTCCCAGTAGCGGAGCCGCATTTGTTGCGTTTCGACGTCTTCTTTCGGCAGGCGATCGGGAACCGGCTTGGTCGGTCCCTCCAGACCGGGAAACTGTTCCAGGCGCCATTTCCATTCCGCGCTGTAAATCGCGCGGAGCCGGGCATCGGGACTTTCCGTATCCGCAGCCGAGACGATTTGGATGAGCAACCAACTCGCGACGGCGCAGGCGACTGTGACCTTTACCGATAAGATCTTCATTTACCGAGCCAATGTAGAAACCGTTGTCCTTAGCAGAATGGAGGAGATAAACGTAGAACGCCGACTCGCGTTTTACTCGATGAACCGCGTGAGGCGAAGCCTTTTACACGGTTCCGTGAGTTCAAGGATGCGAAGCGGCGCTTAGACGGCGAAGCTGTCGTTCGTGCGCGGGCGTCGGCCTTCATCGACGTCGTGGAAATCGACCCAGGTCTGGATGTCGGTACGATCAGCCAGGTCGTTGGCTTGTTTTACTTCTTCCAGCTCTTTCGTGCTGTCGTCGCGCCAGCCGCGTTTGACGAGAAAGTTATTCCAAAACTTGATCTTTTCTTCGTCGGGCCGGCCAAAGTTGACGAAGCACCAGTCGAGAATTTCGTCGTCGCTGCCGCCGGCGCGCACGCGGGCGACGAGCTGCGCCGCATCGATTCCGAAGAAACGGCAGAAGTAGCCATCGAAGCAATCGTGAACCGGACAGCCGGCGTAGTTGTAATCGGCCGGCAGAAGACCTTGCTCTCTCAAGCGCAGCTTATCGAGGAGGCGGGGGAAAAAGAGCACACCCTGGGTTGCATCATAATCGCTGCGCGGCGTTTTCATACGACAGGAGCACTAACGCGCACCCGACTCTTCGACAAGTGCTGAGGATCAGGATCATTTCAGGGGCAGGGAAATCGGGGTCAATCCCGGAATCGCGCAGCGCGGAGGCAGGCAACGCCAGAGCGTTTCAAATCGCCGGCTGGCGGAGGGGCTGTGCCTGGGCACGCGAGCAGTCTAAGCCGATGCGGATTAGGCGACGGCCAACGTTTCCAGGAAGAGAATTCGATCCTCTGGCTGACGAAAGATGTCTTGCCGCCGATCTCCCCGGCTCATGACGTGATAGATTGCGCCGGGTATTGAATTCGAAGGGGGCGGGCCAGCGCGATCGATCCTGTCCGAATGGCGAAAATCTGTCAATCCTTAGGACTGACGCCGAATTCGAATTATACCGTGATGTCTAATTATGCGCGTATTTCGAGCTTGTCAGCAGGCAGAAGGTCAGCCCTGCAAAGATTTGTCTCGACAACTGATGGCAGGCGGGCCAATCTCACCACCCTTTTGAGCCCTCTGAAATTCGCCCTTCGACATTCCTTGTGCTCAAACAACTTACCTTGGCACCACGACCGGAGGTGAAAGTTACCTATGAAGAGCCAGTCCATTATCATAATCGGATCACGGATACTACACACCTTCCGCCGAGGAATGTGGATGCCAGCGCTTCTATTGTTCCTTAACATGCAATCTGCCCGTGCCGGGAGTGCCACTTGGAATCTGAATCCGACCAGCGGTGCCTGGAATACCGCAACGAATTGGACGCCGAATACCGTGCCTAACGGTCCGGCCGACATAGCCACTTTCTCCGTTTCCAATAACACGAGCATATCGTCCACTGGTAACACGGTCGACAGCGTCGTTTTCAATGCAGGTGCCAGCGCGTTTACAATCAGCTGTACGCTTGGGTTTTTCAGCTTCGAGGGTGCGGGCGTTATGAACAATTCGCAAACCGCGGAGAATTTTGTTGCGACGTCCTCTCTGCCATTCGCGGCAGGAACATTTAACTTTGATAATAACGCCACTGCGGGCAATGCCACTTTCACCCACCGCTGTGACGCTGGTCCGTGCGGCCAATCCATATTCGACGGAACATCGACCGCCGGTGATGCCACTTTTATCAATCAGCCAGGCGCCAGCGGCGGGGGATTGATGACGTTTGGAACCTCGTCAACCGCTGGTAACGCCACAATCATTACTAACGGAGGATCGGACTCTGCTCCAGGCGCTGGCCTTGTTCAATTCCTCACCACTTCGAGTGCCGGGAATAGCACCATTATCACCAACGGCGCGACGAGCAGCGCGGGACTTGGCGGCTCGGTAGAATTCGATACAAACTCGACGGCAAACAACGCGATCATAACGGCAAGCGGCGGAACCGGGCCTTCCGCTCCCGGTGGGGCGACTATTTTTGCTAGCAGCTCGAGTGCGGACAACGCCGCGCTGATCGCCAATGGTGGCACCAATGGAGGTCAGGGGAGTGTCATTTCCTTTCTGGAAGATGCCACTGGCGGCACATCAGTCGTTCAAGTATTTGGCACCGGCACGGGGACTGTGACAGATGGCACGCTGGATATTAGTGAACGGTTCGGAGGTGTGACGATTGGCTCGCTCGAGGGAAACGGCCTTGTGCTCCTCGGTGTGAATAATCTCACCATCGGTAGTAACAACCTCAACACTAGCTTTGGCGGCATCATTCAAGGCACCGGCTCGATAACCAAGACTGGAACCGGTAGGCTGAATTTCTCCGGCGCGAACACTTACGGGGGCGGCACGACCATTACTGCCGGCACACTCTTTGTCACAAATCGGCGTGGCTCGGGCACAGGCGTGGGTCAGGTGCAGATTAACGGCGGGAAGCTTGCCGGAACCGGCAAGATATCTGGTGACGTGATTGTCGGGGACGGTAGCGGTGCGGAAGCGTTTATAGCCCCAGGGATAAACAACGGTGTTCCCGCTGTCCTGACAATCCGAAAAAGCCTCACCTTCCGGGCCGACGGGATCGATCACTTCGGTTATAAGAGCAACGGCCCTAGGGCAGACAAGATAGTCACCCGCGGCGTGACAATCGAAAGCGGTGCACGCCTATTTTTTGCCCCGATCGACACGGGGGTGCTTCCAATTGGCACGGTGTTTACTGCGATTGATAACACCGCGACGACTGCGATCGCCGGCACCTTTGCCAACATCGCTGACGGCGCCACCGTTACTGTCGGCGGCAATACTTTCCAGGCTGACTACGAAGGCGGTGATGGGAATGACCTCACCCTGACGGTTGTGCAGTAAGCCTCAAGGCGGACTTGTTGTCACATCCGATCCTCAAAGCACCACAAATCCGGGGCTCATTGAAGGGCGGTAAAGCAATGGACGTATCCAAATCCGGAATACGGGTCAGGCGTCAAATCTTGACTGCCGAAGACAGTGTTAGGGTCCTTTTTTGGTTTCGCGTTCTTCAGCGCGGACGAACGCGGAAAAAGCTGAAATACTGAAACGCTGAATGAACCTCGTGGGAACGGAGCGACATGGGCGTAGCCCGCGGAGTGAGCATATGGGCGATGCGCGCTCCAATACTGAAAAGCTGCCGGGAAGACGGGCTCAAAGTCATCCTCAGAACTTCGCTGTTGCCGCCGGTTTGGCTCTTCCAATAGGCTCGATTCCAATGCAGATGAGCACATGAAGAAGCACCACTGGACCGGCGTGTTCATCGAGCTGGCGATCGTCGTCGTGGGCGTCTTTATCGGCCTGCAGGTCAACAACTGGAACCAAGCGCGGGCGGACGCTCGCCTCGGCCAGGATTACGTCAGGCGGCTGACCCGTGACCTGCAGGAGAATCTGACCGGGCTTCGGGCGGAAATCGCCTATTATTCCGCCGTCCTGGAAAGCGTTCAGCGGACAGACGGGCTCCTCAGGGCGGCTAATCCCGACCCGCGCGCGCTCGTCGTCAACGCCTATCGCGCGACTGAGATCGCCTATAACGCGCCCGTGCGCGCGACGTGGGACCAGATCGTTTCCTCCGGCCATCTCGGGCTTCTGCCGCCGGGCGCGGCGGAATCGGGCCTGTCGCAATACTATGCCTTCGACACCGCGCAGGATACCTATCGCATGGGTCTCAATTCCGGTTATCGCCAAACCGTGCGGCAAATCATCCCGATGACCATGCAGATTGCGATGCGCGCAGGTTGCAGCGATGTGCGGGATCAACGGGGCAATATTGTCGGCTTTGCCCAGACCTGCGACCTCGACGTCAGTCCCGCCGACCTGAAAGATGTTGCCCTTGCGCTGCGCAGCGATCCGGCCGTCCTGGCCGATCTCCGATATCAATATAGTTTTGCCGTTTCCGCCACGCTTAATCTCGGCGGGCTCGAGAAGAGTGTGGAAGAAGCGCTGGCCGCGCTCGGCGCCGCACCGGACGCCGCGGAAAAAAAGGTGCCCTGAGAGAATCCAGGAAGCCAGTCGTCGGAAGTTGGCGATTGCAATTGAAGGGAGGAGCGGCTGCTGATATCCCGCTGGCGATGCACGCGTTCGATTTTATCCTGGTACTCTTCTCGTTCGTCTACGCGGCGGCGGTGACGCATCTGATCTCGACGGCGGGCGAGATCATCATCGCCTCCAAGCGTATCCGGCTCTCGTGGTTCAATGCAGGCTGGATGTTGGCCGTGCTACTCTTCACCTGCGCGTGGTGGATCGGCCTCTGGGACTTGCACGCGGTCGCGTCCTGGGGCGTCGGGTCAATAGCGTTCTATTTCTCGATGGCCTCGGGTATTTATCTGCTCGCGCGTCTCGTCTCCCCGCGCATTCCAGAAAGAGGCGAGATCGACCTGCAGCGCTTTCATTCTGAGGAAGGCCGAAAATACCTCATCAGCTACACCATTCTTGGCGTGGTCACAGTTGTGACTAATGCCGTGCTTGGCCAGGTCGCCGGCGCCTCGCAATGGCCGGCGCAGAATCTCGTGATCGCTCCCATGACCATCATGACGGGCGTGGCGGCGATTTTTATTAACAATAAGTGGGTGCAAACCTTGGCGCTCGTCATGCAAATCGTGGGATGGATCTGGTACTTCGCCGTGCTACAGACGGCGTTATCGGGCTGACAGGGAAAAAACGAAACGAAGTGAGTTGGCGTGCGACGTAGAGAAGGGAAGCCGCGAGGTGGCGGAAGCGAGCGGAGCGAACACATCAAAAACTGAAATCACCCGACTCAACGCCGGCGATACGGCGAAGACAGCAGCTGCACTAGCAACGTATAATAATCAGCGCTAACGATGACGGAGAAATCCGGGCACGCTGGTCGAATGGGCGGCGCGCCAGGGTGGAACGCAGGCTTGGATGATGCCCGACGCGTCGATTGGCAGGAACGACGTGCTTAACATGCATGACTACTATAGCCGGGGCGGGTTCCATTTCGCCTGGCGCGACCTTCGCTTCGAGGGACAAGGTATGCTTCGCAGCTCTGAGGGCGCGTCTTCACGGCGAACTCACTTCGAGCACGTCGATACCTGTTCAAGCTTAAGAGTGTCGATAGTTAGCTCTTATCCCGATTTAGGTGGGGCCTCGGATTTGCCTCCCCGGTTCTGGAGCGCGCCGGGTCTGTTGGCGCGAGTATCGCCCTCGTGGCACGAGCTTCTGAAACCACTTGGCAGCTCGCTCCGAATCAGACCATCCCATTGGCATTCAGGATCACCGCCCCTGATGCGCCTTCCCCACCATCGCGGAGCGAAGGCGGCGCTTCTGCATTCGCTTTCGCATCCTTATGAATGAGGGAAACGAGCTTGCTTAACTTCGGCGTAACCACCGGCACGCTCAACATTGTGCTGCCGATCGCCATCAGGAGCGTGGCGGTAAAGGTCTCGCTGGTGACGATGTGTTTATCGAGCAGAATGTTGACGAAGATGATCATGATGAGCGCCTTCGTCTGCAGGAGCCATCCGATGATCGAGGCTTCGCCTTTTTCCCAGCGCAGAATCTTTCCGGCAAGATGAACGCCGGTGAGTTTACCGGAGACAGAGGCGACGAGGAGCAGCCCGGCCGCCGCGAAGACAACGAGACCGCCGACTTCCCAAGTCGTGCGCAATCCGGTGGAGAGGAAAAAGACCGGCATGATGCCGAGGAGGACGTGACTGCGGAAAAGATCCATCCGCTTTTGATCAAACATATCGGCATCGAGCACCGCACCGGAGAGAAAGGCGCCGACCATGTAATGCAGGCCCGACCAGTCCGCCGCGAATCCGGACATGGCGAGCCAGATGAGGCCGACGAACCAGCGATCGCGCTCCGGAATGCTGCGCATGATTTTGCGCACGAGCAGCGCCGCCCCGGCGAATACGAAAAGGAAACCGATCTGCCGCCCGACGCGATTCCAGTCGAGCAGGATAATCGCGAGTACGCCCCAGATAGCAATGTCATCGAGGCTGGCATAACGCAGGATACGTTGCCCGAGCGGCTGGCGGAGAATATCGAGTTTCTCCATGAAAAGCACGAGGATCGGCAGCGCGGTCACGGCACAGGCCATGCCGATGCCAAGAATGAGCTGCCAGGTGCGACCGTTGGGCCCGATCCAGCGCCCGGTCATCGCGAGCATAAGGGCAGCCGCGCCGCAGCCGAAGAGCAGGGGCACGCCGAGCGCAAGTCCGCTCGTGATGCTGGTCTCGCGCCGATACCGCCAAGCTTTCTGGATATCGAGTTCAATGCCGGCGATCCAGACGAATATCATCACCGCCCACTGCGCAATTCCGTTGAGCTGCGCGATGACCTGGGGGGTGAACACAAAATGGTAGTAATGGGGAAAGAGCGCCCCGAGCACGCCCGGTCCGAGGAGAATGCCGCCGATGATCTGCACCACGACGAGCGGCGCGAAATATTCCGTCCGGGCAAGCCGCCAGACGAGGTAAGGCGCCGTGTAGATGATGATCATGGCGACGAGGAAAATTTCAGAGCTGCCCATATAGGGATTAGTTATTGCATAATTGATGTTATCTATGCAACGGTTTTTTTGCGCCGGCGCATTCCAGAAAGGGGCGAGATCGACCGGCCGGCGTGGGGATCATCGCGGGGAGTGTAACTCTGGGTCTACCTCCAAATAATTTTACCGCATCGCTGCTCTCTCCAGGGACCGCCATCCCCCGACAATGATATCGCCACCCTGACCCTTAAGAGGAGGTTAAAAGTCGGTACCTATGCTTCGTATGAATGTCTGGTGGATGGCGATGCCGGCGACTCGGATCTGGTGGTAGCCAATTCTGTAAGCATCGACCCCGTGACAGCCACACTGAACTTGTCCGAGAACGGCACTGCGCCTGTCGGGATGACCTTCACTGTCATCCAAAGCAGTGGCAACCTGCCGATCGATGGAACCTTCATGAATTTGCCCGACGGCGGGAACATTACCGTGGGCAATAACACCTTCCAGGCCAACTACGAAGGCGGCGACGGCAACGATCTGACACATACCGTCGTACAGTAGCCGATTTGTTGATGAGGGTTGCTCCTTCCTCCGGGAGGTGAGCAACAGGACCCGGCCCTGGCGACAAGGGCACCGAACTACGGAACCGGTTCTAAGAAGGAACTTCTGGGCGCGGATGAAAATTCGCCATCACGCTCGGCCGCGATACGCGATCATGCATTGCGTTTGACGAGGGCGCAGAGGACGAAGAATTACGTCGTAGCCACCTTTCGGGCCCCAGTTGTCCAGATCATGAGCGATGCCGCGGTTCCTTAGCGCCAAACCGGCTTTAAGAAGAAGCGGCGGCGGTGACGCATACGTTCTCGACGGCGGGCGAGATCATCATCGCCTCCAAGCGCATCCGGCGCTCGTGGTCCGTCTCGCCGTGCATGCCAAACATCGGTGCAGCTGCCGACAACACCTCCGGACTGGCGTTTGTCGATATACGTGAATCACGTATATCGAGGAAACGCGACCAAGTGGTCCGCGCCCGCGAACCTCCTTCAGATCCTTTGCCCCGCCCGTTCGGTAACGGGGTCGCGGCGAAACCGCGCATTTCTGTTTCCCGTTGTCACACAATCGTAACATTGACGGCAAATAGCCGACGGGATGAAGATTCTGCGGTGCCGGTCGCGCCAAGGCTGGCGGAGTTTAGTGCAACCTCAAGCGAAAGGAAATTCAATATGCCGTACGTCACAGCTGGAAAAGAAAACGGAGAGAACATCGACATTTATTATAAAGACTGGGGCAGCGGGCAGCCGATTGTGTTCAGTCACGGCTGGCCTCTCTCGGCGGATGATTGGGATCCGCAGATGTTATTTTTCCTCAACAAAGGTTATCGCGTGATTGCAACTGATCGACGCGGACATGGTCGCTCGACTCAAACTGGCGGCGGACACGACATGGATCATTACGCCGACGATCTGAAGGCCGTCACGGATCATCTCAACTTGAAGGATGCGATTCACGTCGGCCATTCGACGGGCGGCGGACAGGTGGTGCGCTATCTCGCCCGTCATGGCGACAAGAATGTGGCGAAGGCAGCGATCATCAGCGCGGTGCCGCCACTGATGGTGAAGACCCCGGCCAATCCGTTAGGCCTGCCCAAATCGGTGTTCGACGATCTTCAAGCCCAACTCGCCGCTAACCGGGCCAAGTTTTATTACGATCTGCCGGCCGGTCCGTTCTACGGCTTCAATCGTCCCGGCGTGAAAACGATCGAGCCTCTCGTTTGGAATTGGTGGCGCCAGAGCATGATGGGTGGCGCCAAGGCGGGTTATGACGGCATCGTCGCGTTCTCACAGACTGACTTCACGGAGGATCTGAAGAAGATCTCGATACCAGTTCTGGTCATGCACAGCGAGGACGACCAGATCGTTCCCTATCAGGCTGCCGGTCCACTCTCAGCCAAACTGCTCAAGAACGGCACGCTGAAGACATATAAGGACCTGCCTCACGGCATGATCACGACGCAAGCGGATGTAATCAATGCCGACCTGCTCGCGTTCTTCAAAGGTTAATCCGAAGCCAGAATCTGAAAACGCTCCGAACTTCAGTCAATGACGGGCCGGTCGTTACCTATCACGCTGGTCAGAACTTCGCCGAGATGCCTGGTGATCGGCACACTCTGGATGAGAATGCGAGCAAGACCGAACCCGCCAGGTTACTCGCCGTGTTTGTGGTCGACATGGACGAAAAGGAACTGTTAACGCCGCTTGAAAAATGAGGCAGCTCTTGAGTGAATGATGAGCCTCAGGTGGTGATCATCGGAGGCGGTTTTGGCGGACTCTGCGCAGCACGCGGGTTAGTCCGCGCTCCCGTCGGTGTGACGCTGATTGATAGGCGCAACTACCATCTCTTCCGTCCCATGCTCTACCAGGTGGCGACCGGTTTGTTATCGGCCGATCAAATTTCCCGACCGCTGCGATCGATCCTGAGCCGACAGGCCAATGTAGAGGTATTGATGGACGAAGTCAGCGGGGTCGATACGGAGAAGCGCCTGGTTCGTTTGAACCGGCATTCAATCTCTTACGATTACCTCGTCCTCGCCACCGGCATTCAATACAACTACTTCGGACACGATGAGTGGCGGCGCGTGGCGCTCGGGCTCGAATCGCTGGATGACGCGGACCTGATTCGAGGCAGGATCCTGCTTGCATTCGAGCGCGCCGAGGAGATGGCTGCGCTCGATCACGCCGATACGGAGAGAATACGGCAATTACTCACCTTCGTACTGGTCGGCGCGGGCACGGTTGGCGTGGAAATGGCGAGCACCCTGGCGGAGATGTCGCGGATGGCGTTGGCACATGACTTTCGTCACATCGATCCGCGCCACGCGCAGATCCTCCTCTACGAGGCGGCACCGCGCGTGCTTCCGACATTTCCCGAAGATCTGTCGGCGAAGGCGCAGCGTCATCTCGAGAGCCTGGGCGTGAAGGTTTACACGAACACGCGAGTGACCAGTGTGGATGCCGACGGAGTCGTGGCGGGCGGCCAGCGCGTTCGGTCGGGCACGATCCTGTGGGGAGCCGGAGTGCTGGCCTCACCAGCGGGTTACTGGTTAGGCGCGGCGATGGATAAGTCGGGGAAAATCATCGTCGGCTCCGACTTGTCAGTGCCGGACCATCCCGAGATTTTTGCAATTGGCGACACGGCGCACGTTGTTGCATTTTCGCGGAATTTGCTGGGGATCAGGTCCAAAGAGCCGATGGTCATGCCAGGCGTTGCGCAGCCTGCTATTCAAGCAGGAAGGTACGTGGCAGCCCTGATTCGACGACGCGTGGCGGGACAGCCGCCGCCGGGGCCCTTCTGGTATTGGGACAAAGGCGATCTCGCGATCGCGGGGCGAACCTACGCCCTCGCCGATCTTCGCCTGCTTCGATTCACCGGATTTCCGGCGTGGGTTGTCTGGGCGGTCGTGCACATCTATTTTCTGATCGGGTTCGCGAACCGATTCTTCGTCATGCTGCAATGGGTACTGACGTTTCTGACCAAACGTCGGCAGGTGCGCGTCTTTCCGGGACAAGAGCGAACCGCAGAAGCTCTGTAGGAGCGATTTTCCCTGAGTCGCTGCCAGCCGTGCCAAAATATTGAGAAGGTCCAGCGGCGCGTGCCTTGCCCTGAATTCACGTTCATGGAAAGGGATTACATTGTTGGGCCGGGGATTGTGATGGGCAAGGATGCCGCGCCCGCGGCAATCGAAGCGGTCGCTCGCTACGTGCGTTATTGAACAGTCAAAACGGCACCATTACTCGTGATACGTCCCACTCTGTTGCTGATCGTGACGGAGAAGACTGTGCCATCGTCTCTGCGCCTTGCCGGAGCCGTCACGTAGGTGGGATGGGTTGCTCCAAAAATTGGCGCGCCGTTTTTGTTCCACTGGTAGGCGAACGGCTTGGTTCCGCTTGCCTGCACTGTGAACGAGGCCTGCTCGCCCACGGCCACAGTCTGATCAGCGGGTTGCCGCACAATTGACGGCAGAACCGGTGGATAGCCGTTGTAGATTACGCTCGTGTCGAGCAGCAATGAATCGATCACCCCGGAGCCGGAGTAGGGCGTCAGATCAACGGTCGACGTCACAATCGTGTAAAGCAGATGGGTCCCGGCCGCCTGTGAGGGAATTGTCGCCACGTAGCTGGTTCCAGAGCGAGTCGCGGGGACAATGTGCGAACTAATGAAGGAGTCTGTCGACCACCGGATATAGATGTTTTCTTCCGGAGACTTCGATTGGCTGGTCGAGATATTGACCGTGATCGGATCGGTTGGTCCGGGGTTACGAGGCACCTGACTGGCTCGCGTCACGGTCACCGGCGGCGCCGAGGTTTTCATCACAGCCAGAGGCAGACTTTGCCCAGGCTCAGGCAGGAGACGGCTATCGATGATACGCATTGAATAATAAAAGCCGTCATCAAATGAGATCGTGTTCGGTGGCCCCAGCCCATCGCCTGAGTAGGCAGGAATATTGGTTACGGCATTGATATTGACGGTCGCTCCTCCCCATTGTGTCGCATAAGTCTCCGCCCCGACGACGGTAAATCGATGTATTCCCGGAGTTGTGTCCCCACCGGTCGTGGCGACATGAATCGTGTTTGTTAGCCAGTTATATCCATCCGGCGATCCGTCGGCAGCCGGGGCAGTAATCCGCGTCAGGTTCCAGGGGGGATTAAGATCGTCTTTGTTAAAGCCATTCCAGTCCCCGGCAAGGACTAAGGGCAGAAGTTGGGAGTCATTATCGTTCTGCCAGGCACTGGGAAGTGTGTCCAACTGCCAGTTATCGTAAAGGCCCTGCAGAGAGGCGACCTTTTGGGGTTTTTGCGAAGCGAGATCGCTCGTTTCTCCGATGTCCTGGGCCAGGTTGTAGAGTGCGGGCGGGAGATCATCGTGGAGTCGCGGTACCACCAGCTTGTCGTCGCCGCTCCTGACGGCCCAGATTGTAGTAAGCGCCCCCAAGGGGCCATCGGACCCTAGTCCAAACCAGCGCCAAAAAAAACTCCGCTTCGGACTGTGTTCTTGTCCTTCCAGGAAAGGCAGAAGGTTCGTTCCATCGTAGACGCGATCGCTCGGCAGACTCACTCCCGCGGCGGCCGCAGCCGTGGCTGTGAGGTCGAGGGAAGAAACCATCCCGCTGTAGACGGTGTGCGCTGGCAGTTGGCCCATCCATTGGACAGCAAAGGGAACTCGGATTCCCCCTTCTAAAGTATTTAGCTTAAAGCCTCGCAGCGGATAATTACTTTGGTTCGTAAACGAGTTGTTCGGGGCGCCGTTGTCACTCAGGAAAAAGATGAGCGTGTTATTGAGGAGGTTGTTATCCTGCAGTGTTTGGATCACCTGTCCCACGCCCACATCGAGCGCGACCGCCATCGCCGCATAGTTGCGCCGATTGGGATCCTGAATGTAGGAGACTTTCTGCTGGTAAACGTCCGGTGCCTCGTCATAGGGGGCGTGCACAGCATTGTATGCCAGGTAAAGGAAAAAGGGTTGCGAGGCGTGTTCCTGGATGAAAGCGACTGCTTCCTGGGAAAAGGCATCGGTGAGATACCTTGTTTCCGTATAGGTCGTATTGTTTCGGTAAAGCGCGGCATTGTAATATCGGGACTGGGAACCGAGGAAGCCGACAAATTCATCAAACCCTCGCTCCAGCGGGAAAAGATCCGGCGCGACGCCGAGGTGCCATTTCCCATAAATGCCGCAGACGTAGCCCGCTGGTTTGAGGAGTTCCGCCAGAGTGTATTCGGTCAGCGGCAGCCCCTGCAACGGATTGTCGTTATCCTCTTCCGGTTCGGAATCATATCCGAAACGCTGCTGATAGCGCCCGGTCAGAAGACCAGCTCGCGAAGGGCTGCAGTAGGGAGCGGTGACATATCCGTCAGTGCACAAAGCACCGTTTGCGGCGAGCGCATCGAGGTTGGGAGTAGGAATATCGGGAGAGCCGTTGAAACCGACGTCGTCGTAACCCAAATCGTCTGCCAGGATGATGACAATGTTGGGGTGATTTTGAGCGGTAGCAGTACGCGACAACATCAGCAGGAAGAAAAGCAGGCAGAAGAGAACTGCGGTTCTGAGTGTGTGAGAATTGTTTCCTTTGGGAGAACGTGTTTTCATGTCTTGAAATGCAGCGATTCGACGGGGAATTCCATAGATGCCCATCGACGATAGGACAAAATGCAATCGTGCGATCAACGCTGATCTTTTTAATTGAGATTGCAGGAAAAGTTCAAGAACATTCGTGGTTCCTGGTATTTTCCCCGCTCTCGCACCATGACGCGGCTGCGGATGGTTCGCCGGCACTTCGCTTCGCTCGGGATGGCTACATGGCCGGAGGCATTCTGCGGCCACGAAGTTTTCGAAGAGCGATTTCCTTGAACGCTGAAAGAGAGCGAAAAACGCAGGCTCGTTCGCGTGCTGCTTGAGGAACACGGCCGCACCTTTGTCGGCGAGCTGCGGATCAAATCGAAAAAAACCGACGCCGTCTCCGCTTTTCGCTCGCTTCGTACGCTCGCCATTCTTCAGGGCTCGCGGGCGAGGCAAAACGGAAATGGCCGGGGCTCAAGGTCTGCACGTCAGAGTCGACCCAACCGTGGTTATCCAATTTTATTCTCTCACTCGCTTGTGAGTTGAACGGGGTCAGAGTGGGGTTGCCCTGATTGACGGACAGTGGGCTTAGGGTCAAGAACCTGAGGAGTCCACATGAAAACACAGATCAGCAAGCGGGCTCGGGAGCGGACGAGCTACACCGAGGAGCACAAACGGGAGGCGAAGTTGGTACGTCGGCGGTCTACTCGCCGATGATCTTGACCAGCACGCGTTTGCTGCGCCGGCCGTCGAACTCGCCGTAGAAGATTTGCTCCCAGGGGCCGAGATCGAGCTTGCCCTCGGTGATGGCCACGACGACTTCGCGGCCCATGATCTGGCGCTTGAGGTGGGCGTCGGCGTTGTCTTCGCCGGTGCGATTGTGCTGGTATGCGGTGGTCGGCGATCGTGCGGCGCCAGCTTCTCGAGCCAGAGCTTGTAGTCGTGATGCAGCCCGGGCTCGTCATCGTTGATGAACACGCGAGGCGGTGATGTGCATGGCGTTGACCTGCGCTCACCACATCCGGGACGGCGATCACTCGCAAAAGCGCTTTCAAGCACTGCAAGAAAAAAAGACTGGCCCAGCCTCTCTCGATGGAAGGGTTAGAGATCACCTTGCTCCGCTCGCCTTGCGGCCGTTGCCACAGCCGTTTCCGCCATGATTTGGCCGTAGCCGGTTGACACAAGCCGGCGCACTACACTCTCGGGATCGAGAGTCGCGAGCAGCCGTTCGGCCTCGGCTTCCGCGGCAGGCAGGCCTTTCAGGATGCTCTCCATTCGGCTAAACGGTCGAACCGACGTGTTCGGGGCCTGGCGGATCAAATCCCCTAGCAACTCCTCGATCCGACGGAGGCGAACGGAAAACTCGTCGACTTCGACGCGCGCTGGCTTTATGTGCATGAAGGCGGTTGGAATTGCGGACGCGGGGTCGCTAATCGTTTCGCGCAAGGCGCGGGTTATCGTGGCGTGCAGCTCGCTGCCCCAAAACGCGTTGTCCTTAGTGTACGTGACCATGCGTTCTTGGCCCACATCAAAGAATAGCTCGAGGCCGCGCGGGGAAACGAGGATAGTTGGTTTCCCCAGCGCATGGGCGAGGCCGAGTTCGTAATGGACGTTTCGATTGGACTCGGTGATGTCAGCCAAGACGACAGCGGATCGAGATAGGAGGTCGACGATGTCTTGGAGCACAGAGCCCGCGCGAAAAACTTCGTCTGCGCGTCCTGGCACGAGCCCCGCCTCGGAAATCGCGGGCGCGTAGATCTGCGTGTAGTAGTCGTCCCACAGCCCGCCGAAGGGCATGACGACAAAGCACGAAGGGTGTAGAAGCGAGTCCGTGGCTGCCATTGGCGTCGATATGCGGGGCGAGTGAGCTCCAACGAAAACAAGGTCAGCTGCCGGGAGCGGGAGCGCAAGCAGGAGTGTGCAAGGTCAGGAGAGCGCTTCCAACCGAGGAAGGCCGAAAATACCTCATCGCCTACACAATTCTTTGCGTGGTTACGGTGGTGACCAATGCCATGCTTGGCCAGGCGGCCGGCGCCTCGCAGTGGCCGGCGCAGAATATCGTGTCTGCGGATGGGTTCGGGGAGGGGGGTCAGAGTGGGGTTGCCCTGATTTGACGGACAGTGGGCTTAGGGTCAAAAGCCAAGGAGAGTCCACATGAAAACACAGTTGAGCAAGCCGGCTCGCGGCAGAGCGAGCTACACTGAGGAGTATAAGCAACAGGCCTTGGAACGCTGGCGTGCCAGTGGCCGCAGCGCGGCCAAAGTTGCGGCCGGGCTGGGGATTCGCACGCCGCTTACCCTGCCGAGATAAGGGACTTGACTTATCCAATCAAGGCGGCGCCCTGGAGGGGGAACGATCCCGTGTCGAGGCCGCCCGAAGCAGCCAGTTTTCGTAATCGGAGCGGCTCAGAACCTTGACCTTGCCGGTCATATCGGAATGACCCGTGCCGCAGTAGACCGAACAATAAAGGGAAAATTCGCCGATCTTTGTCGCCTTCAACCACAGTGTGGAGGATCGGTTGGGCAGAACGTCCATGTTGAGGCGAAGGTCCGGTACGTAGAAGCCGTGGATCACGTCCTCGGAACTCATCGTCAGCTTGACCGGCTCATTGACGGGCACGGCCAGTTCGGCCACCGTTTTGGTCCCGTCAGGATACTGGAACTGCCAGGCCCACTGGCGAGCTGTCACGTAGATGTTGAGCGCCCGCCTCAGGCGCCCCGCGCATGTTCAAGTAATCCTTGCACCACCAGGCGAAAACGATCATGGCGACGATCAGCGCGATGAAGAGGACGCGGATCCAAAACTGGACGCTTGACATCGAGGAGTGACGGGCGAGGCCGAATCCGACATGAAGAATCATTCTAATGACGAGAAGAATGAGCGGCTCGTCGAAGCGATCGCGCGATGGGGCGAACGGCGCATCCCCATGACTCAAGTCTTGCAACGGCGGCAGCAACCATCGCCGGCACGGCGTTCTGCACCTCCAGGGAGAGCGGCTGGGCGTATTCCGCGTCTGTCACTTCTACGCCGACCAGGGCGAGTCGCGGTGGCAGGTTCCCGCGAAGTTCAGCCAGAGCAAGAGTCTCGCGAAACCCTGCCTGGTGAGGCGAGAGCTTGAGTGAGAGGCAGCGCGGAATCTCATCGCCTTCCCTAACGACCGTCGTTCCGGATTGGCCGCCGAGGCGGACCGCATCCAGCACCAACAACGAGCCGGCATCTTCCACCACCGGCAATAAGGCCAGGCCAAGCGTCCCACCATCTTCAAGCGTAACACCGGGACCGAAGTCGTAGCCGCGCCGGAGAGCCTCGAGCGCCTCCAGCCCGGCGCCGTCGTCGCCCATGAGCGGGTTGCCCAGTCCGAGGACAATGATTGGTCGGTCCACGGCGCCTACTCGTCGATGAAGTCGAACGCCTTTGCGCAGCCAGCGGCCGCCGCTGATCATCGAGGTGATGGCTCCTTCGCGATCGACGTTGTCGGACAAGATGGAAAGGTAGACATGTGCCGGGATGAAAACGACAAGGACCCACATGCCGAAGGTGTGAATTAGACGGACATTGGCGTTTCCGATCAGATAGTTGAGCCACATGAACCACCGGAAGAACCAATGGGTCGGCTCATACATCGCGTAAAGGGAAAAACCAGTCAGCACCATGACGACCATGAGCGCGAGGATGGCGGTGTAGGTCCATTGCTGGAGGGGGTTGTGACCGACGTAGCGCGGGCTCTTCCAGGACCGCATAAGCAGGTAGTTCTTGGCCGTCACCGCGGCATCCTTCAGGCTGCGGAAGGAAAGCGGGAAGAGAGCGCGCCATCGCTGGTATTTGTTTGAACCTAAGAAACAACCGGCCGCGCGCAGGAGAAGAACAGGCACGAGCAACCAGCCCGCGACGTAGTGAATCAGGCGTATCCAACCGAAGGCGAATCCGTTCGCCAGATCCCCGTGCCAGAGGACCCAACCTTGACTGATGCACAGCCCGGTCGTGGCGAGCACCAGAATCAAAAGCACCCAGAGCCAGTGTAGCACACGCAATTGCCAGTCCCAGACGTGGACATAACGGAAATCAGCAGGTGAGTTCTTCAGAGAAGGTCGTGCCCGGGTGACGCGAACCGGAACGATTCCCGCGAAACGCCAGTTATCGGAGTTTTCGGCGACCGCCACGCCGACGCCGACGAAGCCCTCACTCTCCAGGAGGGTAAGAGATTTGTGGTAATGCTCGCGGCGCTCGGGGGAGATGGAAGTGAGCGAAAGGATGCTCTCCAAGTCCCCGCGCGCGACATGGAATTTGTGGTCGTCGGTCACACGTCGCAGTTGCGCGATCGAGTAGCGGCGCTCCGGACTGGGACCGCTCCATGAGCCCTGTTCGAATGGAATGGACTGCCCCCGGCGGGAGGCGCTATGCACGATGGCCAGATCAACTGGATCGCCAGAGCCATTGCGGGCGCCGGCCGCGCAGAAGGCCAGCAACTCCTGCGGATTGATTTGTTCTGCGTCCACCGGATCGCGGACGGACACGTGATACGAATCCTTCTCGATGACATCTATCATTGGACCATCACCTCCATGATTCCGGTGCCCGCATCATCCAGTATCTGGACGGCGCAACTTTGGCACGGATCAAAGGAATGAACCGTGCGTAACACTTCCAGCGGTTTGGCCGGGTCCACCAACGGATGGGTCGCCGTATTAGCCAGGGAATACTCGAACGGACCCATCTGACCCTTGGCATCGCGGCCACTCGAGTTCCAGGTGCTCGGGACAACGGCCTGATAGTTGGCGATCGCGCGCTTCTCGATAACGACCCAGTGACTCAGGGTCCCGCGCGGCGCCTCCAGCCAACCGACCCCGCGGCAAGTCTCCGGCCAGGAGGAAGGTTCCCACTTGGAAGAGTTAAAGGTCGTGGTCTGTCCACTCTTGATTCGATCCACGAATTGATCGAACGCCGCGCGCATTCGTCGCACCGCGACCACCGACTCGAGGGCGCGGCAAAAAATACGTCCGAGTGTGGAGTTTAGCAGACCAGGGTCGGGCGGAAGCTGGAGGTGGGTCAACGCCTCATCCACCAGCTCTTTGATTTCAGTGACTCCCTGCGCGTAACCGAGCATGACGCGCGCATTCGGCCCGACGGCAACGGCGTGACCGTCGTAACGCGGCGTCTTTGTCCAGGTGTAACGATCGTTCGAGGAAAGCCATTGATAGGGCGGCTTTGGTCCGGTGTAGCGCGCCTCAGTAACGCCCTCCCATGGTGGAAGCCCGGTTTCATCGCCTGCGGGTAGGTGTACCAGGCGCTGTTGATGTACTCGGCGATCTTATTCATGTCGAAAGGAACCACGGTGCGGTAGTCGCCATTCAACAAAAGTCCTGGCTGGATAGAACCGGTATGTTGAGGATTGCCAGTCAAGATAGCGCCCGCGTCTCCCACGGCCATGAGATTGGGGTTGGAGGCGCCGATGTGGAGCCAGTCCGGATAAAGCCCGGCAATAGCCAGGGTATCGGGATAGTAGACCTGTTCGACGAATGAGACCGCTCGCTCAATCATGGCGCCGAGCTGATCAAGGCGGATCTGGTTGATCGTGAGATCGGCGTCCAGATTAATGGCGCAGGCCATGCCGCCGACGAGGAAGTTCGGATGCGGATTCTTGCCGCCAAAGATGGTGTGCAACTTGATGACTTCGCGTTGCCATTCGAGCGCTTCCAGGTAGTGGGCCACGGCGAGCAGGTTGACCGCCGGCGGCAGTTTGTAGGCCGGGTGACCCCAGTAGCCATTGCTGAAGATGGAGTACCGTCCCCCGGCGACCGAGTTCTTGATCTTCTCCTGCACGCTGGCGAAGTAAGTGGGGGAGTTAAGCGGCCAGGTGGGAGAGATTGAGGCTTGGAGTTTGGCGGTTTCCGCCGGATCCGCCGAGAGCGCGTTGACGACGTCTACCCAGTCGAGCGCCTGCAGGTGGTAGAAGTGAATGACGTGATCCTGCACAATCTGCATCAGTGAGATGAGCTGCCGGATCAACTGGGCCTGTTGCGGCACAGGGTAACTGACCGCGTCCTCCACCGCAGCGATGGAGGCCAGTGCGTGGACCGCGGTGCAAACGCCGCAGATGCGCTGCGCAAACGCCCAGGCATCGCGCGGGTCGCGGTTCTTCATCACCACTTCGATTCCACGGTATTGCGTCGTGCAGGCCCAGGCGTTTTTCACTACGCCATCGCTCGCCTCCAGTTCGATGCGCAGGTGGCCTTCAATCCGCGTGATGGGATCAATGACAATTCGATTTGCGTTCGCGGTTGGCATAACTGGCCTTCCTTTCTATTTCGTCTTTTCGTCCGGGGGTTGAATGTTGCCGTGCCCAACGACAGGAAGCGAGACGACGGCATCTTCCTTCATTCGCGCTCTCTGCAGACCGATGGCAGATCCGACAGCGTGGCCGGCAACCCCGAGCAGCGCGGCACCGGTGGCCCAGGCGCCGATCTTGTTAGCTGTGGCTTCGACCCCGACACCTGGCACCGTCGGCAGCGTGGAGTAGAACGGCGTCATGCGATCAAAGAAGTGCTTCTCGGTGCATCCGATGCACGGGTGGCCGGATTGAATGGGGAAGCTGGTGCCGCCATTCCACTTCACAACCGGGCAGGCCGCGAAAGTCTCGGGGCCCTTGCAGCCCACGTGATAGAGGCAGTGACCCAGCCGCGCGGCGGCATCATCAAATTGGCCGACAAACTGGCCGGCGTCATAGTAACCGCGCCGCGGGCAGTTATCGTGAATTCGTTGCCCAAACGCGAAGAGCGGGCGGCCCTCCGGATCGCAGGGAGGCGTGTGGCCCTGGCTCAGGATGTAGGTGATGCAGGCGGTGATGACTTCGCCAATAGGCGGGCAGCCGGGGACGTTGATCACGGCACGGTCGGTAAGAACGTCCTGCACGCCGATCGCCCCCGTTGGGTTTGGTTTGGCGGCTTGAACACAGCCGTAGTAGGCGCAGGCGCCAACCGCAAGGATATGCGTAGCTTTCGCCGCCGCTTTCTGCAACACAGCCTCAGCGCTTTCACCTCCGATGGTGCAGTATGCGCCGTTGGCTCCACGCGGTATGGATCCATTGATCAGCAGGATGTGCTCCTCGCTGGACGCCTCTTCGAGGGCATCGTTGGCCTGTTGCCCAGCCGCCGCCATGAGGAGTTCCACATACTGCAGGGAGATAAGGTTAAGCACCAGGTCGCCGATGGCCGTGTCGTAAGAGCGAATCGGTACTCTCCAGGCACCCCGTGCACTCTTGTAGTTGAAGCCAGATGACCACGGGCCGTTTCAATGCCCGCAGCTTCGTGGCGAGAGCGTTTCCGGGACTCAATTCAGCCCCGGCGGCCAATATCGGGCCCAGGCCCATCAGCACCGCCATCTTCGCGCACCACCCCAGGAACTCCCGCCGATCGACGCCGCGACGATCGAGGTGTTCTCCCAGGGTCTCGCCGCGTTTCCAAAAATCCCCCGTGTATTGGCTCATCTCATTCATTGGTTTTGTGCTCCAGGTTGAGAATCATGTTATTTCTTCGACTCGACCGGTTGCAAGTTGGTTTTTGCGGTTTGTTTGCGTTTCTTGTCATTTATTTGAGTATCTAAGTCGTTACTGTTTCTGGGGACCGCCGGTGTGGCACTCCGCACAGGAAAATTCCGCACCCTCGATGTGATTTTGCCGAAAATTTGCGGCAGTCCGATGCGCTTTCGGGGGTGTCTTGCGCTGCGCCGGATAGCGATTCGCCAAAGCGGCCGTCCCGAGCAGGTTGTCGAGAGGTTGCGATCGGCTAAATTTCTCCCGTGCACGAGCTTTCGATCGCCTCGAGTCTGATCGAAAAGCTGCTGGAGTTTTCCCGGCGGAATCCGCAGCGCACCATCATTGAAGTTCGTCTCGAGATGGGCGAACTCAGCCATATCGATTCCGACGCGCTGAGTTTTTGCTACGAAGCGGTCACCAAAGGGACGGCGGTCGAAGGAAGCTGCCTGGTTATCCAAAAAACTCCGGCGCTTGGTGAAATGTCCGTATTGTTCCTACCGCGGCCGGCCGAAATACTGGGACGATGTGCTGCTGGCCGCGCCGGTGATTACGATGCGCTGCCCAAAATGCGGGGAAACGGTCGTAGCCGATCAAGGACAGGAGTGCGCGATCAAATCGATCAGGTTCAGTGAGGCCAACGTGGCCCGACCGTCATGACGGCATTCTTGTTCGTAGCTTTTTTCTTGGCAAGTATCACGCCATCCTTTTCATTCAAGTTTGCTGACGAGCGCCCGATTTCGGGCTTCTTCATTCGGATTTCGTCATTTCAATCATGTGTCTCGCGATTCCAGGTAAACTGATCGAGATCGCCCCGGATGCCGCTGGCATTCGGATGGGGAAAGCCAACTTTGGCGGGATCGTGAAAAAGATTTGTCTCGAATACATGCCCGAAGTTGAGCTGGGAGATTATGTTCTGGTCCACGTCGGCTTCGCCTTGAGCAAAGTGGACGAAGAAGAAGCCGCGCGAACCTACAAGCTTCTCGAGGAAATGAAACAACTTGGCGAGCTCGACACGCCAGACGTGCCCGAGAATTCGTTCTCTGGATGAAAGCGCTGACCTGGGCGAAGCGAGGTTTCTTATTAGCCAGGCCGTGTTCCAGATCACGCCGGCAGTGTATTCTTCCGGAATCGCGGTGTTTCCAATTAGCCAGCCTGTGCGTCTAATTAGCTTTACAGTCTTGTAAGTCAGGCGATCATGGCTGACGAAGAACCAGCCGATGTTTTCAGCGCGGATCGTTCGCGTTACCGGCTGGCGAGGCGGGGCTTTCTCTCGACGAGGCAGCGCGACGGCAGAGATGGCGCTGCTTCCCACTGGGAAAGACGTTTTCTTCAGGCAACCGCGTCCGCTGGGATTCACGTGCCGGGTCAGCCCTCACTTTTGACACAAAAGGAGGCGAACTTGGTGCGTCGGCGGTCTACTCGCCAATGATCTTGACCAGCGCGCGTTTTCTGCGGCGGCCGTCGAACTCGCCGTAGAAGATTTGTTCCCACGGGCCGAGATCGAGTTTGCCTTTGGTGATGGCGACGACGACTTCGCGGCCCATGATCTGGCGCTTGAGGTGGGCGTCGGCGTTGTCTTCGCCGGTGCGATTGTGCCGGTAGACGCTGGTCGGCGCATGCGGCGCCAGTTTTTCCAGCCAGACGCTCGTAGTCGTGATGGAGCCCGCTCTCGTCGTCATTGATGAAGACCGACGGCGGTGATGTGCATGGCGTTGACCAGGCAAAGGCCTTCGCCCACGCCGCTTTGCCTAACGAGTTCCTCAATCTTCGGCGTGATGTTGATAAACCCGCGCCGGCTGGGAACTTCAAACCAGAGATATTCGGTAAGCGACTTCAAGAGTAAACAGGGGTCCCTTCCGAGTATTAACAGTTGTTGGGCTGATCCGCTAGAAAGACCTCATGCCGGAGCCGCTGCGAATCGAGTATCAAGGCGACGCGATCTATCACGTGATGAACTCCGAATGCCTTCGCGAGCGGGCTCCGAAAGTTTTCGCGAGCAGTCGGGGCGACCGGCGAGAAGCGATTTTCACGGATGGTGATGATCGGACGAGCTTCTTGAAGACGCTCAGTGAGACGTGCGGGAGGAACTCGGGAAGGCGAAGTGCTCGGCGGCAGAGTTGCCGCGCCGGAGAAAGGGCGACGTCGTCAAGGTGCGCATTGCAGGCCGGCTGCGCTGCGAGACGGCCCTGACTTTGCATCGCATCGCCGAATTGCTGCACACGGGCGCGCCGACCCATGTCGCCCATCTGCTCTACCATCGGCTGAACGATGTTTGATTGGCGATACTTGGAACTGACCCCGTTACCCAGCGGCTCGTCGTCGCGTGGCCCCGGCACAGCGACCGGTTTTCCGCGGAGCAGCTTGATCGCTTGGGTCTCGATGATGGCGTTGATCACAAACGCGCTGCCGGTCAACCGCTGGCAGTCGGTGCAATGGCAGCAGTTCACGAACCTCGGCTGGGCGAGGAGCTGGTAGCGGATGGATCCGCAAGCGCAGCCGCCGGCGAGTTTCTTGGCCATGGTGATTCGTGGCTCACGTGGCCGCGAGCGGCAAGAAAAAATCTGACATCTGAAATGCTGAGATGCTGAAATCACTGACTCATCGTCGACGGTACGGCGGTGACAACAACTTGACCAACGAAGTTCAACAATCAGCGTTAACGACGACAGAGAAACCCGAGCCGCCCAACGGAAACGGTCAGGTTTGCACGGCGAGGAGCAGAATGACATGATGGAGCGACGCGGGAGGGGAGCGCCGAGCGCAGGAGAACAAAGTAATGACGCCTGACGACATGAGCATTCGCCGGATGACTCGCGACGAACTGGACACGCTGGTCGAATGGGCGGCGCGCGAGGGTTGGAATCCAGGCTTGGACGATGCCGAGGTTTTTTGGGCGACTGACCCGGATGGCTTTGTCGCCGCTGAGATAGACGGTAAGCTGGTTGGCGGAGGCTCGATCGTCGCTTACGAAAGAAAGTACGGTTTCATGGGTCTATTCATCGTGAGTCCGGAATACCGCGGGCATGGCTTGGGTGATCGCCTCTGGCATGAGCGCAAGCGACGCCTGTTGGCGCGACTGGACGCCGACGCGTCTGTCGGCATGGACGGCGTGTTCAATATGCAGGACTACTACGGCCATGGCGGGTTCCGTTTTGTTTGCCGCGACCTTCGCTTCGAGGGCCGAGGCATGGATCTTCCGCAGCCCGAGGGCGTCGTCGAGGCGAGTTCTCTTCCCTTCGAGCACATCGATGCCTATGATCGGCGACACTTTCCCGCTCCGCGCAGCAGGTTCCTGCGAGACTGGATCAACCGACCGGGAGGCCATGCCCTCGCCGCAATCGATGGCAAAGAGGTCCGCGGCTACGCGGTCATGCGGCCATGCCGGACCGGGTACAAGATTGGCCCTCTCTTCGCTGCCAGCGCGGCCGTAGCGGAGTCGCTCCTGGTAGCTCTTGCCTCGCGGGTCCCGGGTGAGCCAATCTTCCTCGACGTTCCGGAGATCAACCGCGATGCGCTGGCGCTGGCCGCGCGCCATGGGATGAAGGAGGTCTTCGGTTGCGCGCGTATGATGCTCGGTGCGATCCCGGAGCTGCCGGAGGCCGAGATCTTCGGCGTTACGACGTTTGAATTGGGATAAGCTCCAGTCCGACATGGACTTTCCGCAGTGAACGCGGCCAACAAGCGCAGCTAGCTGCACTTGTCGGACCAGAGCGGTCTCAGCGTAATTGTGCGCTGACGATGCGATCTCTAAGGAACGCAGAAAACGAAGCGAACCAGGGCAAAGTCAGAGCTTGCCTTCAAGGATCTTCTTGAGCGATGAGCCGTCGTCGTAGCGAATGTCGCTGATCTTCCAGCCATTGGCAGTTCGGCCGAGCATGTAGACGACTCGCGTCGGTTTGCTGAAGTTCTTGAAGCTAACCGTCACGCGCGCTTCTCCACCGGTCATTTCCGGCGCTGAAACGGAGAGGTCCTTGATTTCCATGTCCTGTGCATTGTAGAGCGGATCACCGTCGAGGCGGCCGACTTCGCCCTTCGCCTCGCGTCTGTCTTTCAGGTACAGCTTCAGGAGCGCGGGGTCGAAATAGCGGCCCAGCAGGGCCGTTTCGTCGAGCGGGTCGTGTTTTGAGCGATGTGCTTGATAAAACTGCGCGACAAGATCTTTCGGTGACAGGTCTCCCGCGATCGAGATCGCGGCAGTGAGAACGCTAACGAGCAGGACGAGCAGTGAGCGCATGGATTGTTTCTACGCGTGTCGCGGTCCCGCGCAAGCGCCGCCGACGTCCTTCGGGCTGGATTCGCTGGAGCGGTAACGATTGGCGGGAAGCGGGCCGATGCCTAAAGTAAGTGCATGAGCAAGGTTGGGAGCGAAAAACAGAAGCTGTCGACGGAGCAGCGTGACGGGTTACTAAAGACCCTGAAGTCCCGTTTTGAGAAAAATGTGGCCCGCCACAAGGGTCTTGCATGGGCCAGGGTAAAAACAAAGCTGGAGGCTAGTGCTGGAAAGCTGTGGTCGCTCAATGAAATGGAAACAACCGGCGGCGAGCCGGACGTGGTAGGTCAGGACAAGAAGACGGGCGAATACGTCTTCGTCGATTGTTCAGCACAAACTCCCAGCGGCCGCGTAAGCCTTTGCTACGACGATGAGGCGCTGGAGGCGAGGAAAGAGCACAAGCCAAAGGTAGCGCTCTCGGCATGGCCTTGGCCATGGGTGTCGAACTCCTGACTGAGGAGCAATATTTCGCGCTACAGAAGCTGGGAGAATTCGATACGAAAAGATCGAGCTGGATAAAGACGCCTCCTGAGATCAGAAAGCTCGGCGGTGCGCTTTACTGTGATCGCCGCTACGGCCGCGTCTTCGTGGGGCACAACGGTGCGGACTCCTACTATAGCGGCCGGGCTTTCCGCGGCTCGCTCAAGGTCTAACGGTTGAGCGGATGGCCTGGGTTGATCTGAAAAGGGACCTAACGGATGCGCAGCAGTTCCTCAATCTTCGACGTAGTATTGATGAACTCACGCCGAGTGGCGGCGCTGTTTCTGAATAATCCGGAAGCTCCAGGCGATCGAGCAGGCTGCTACCCAGAACCCATTTGCCGAAAAAGGGAATCGCGAAAGCTTTAGTCACCTGGTTGCGCAGGAAAAGGCCCCAGCGCGTCTTCGGCGTAAACGACGCGGCAAATTTCTTCGCCGCCTCCTGCTTGCCGCGCATGAAAGGATGCAGCCGCTCTTCATAGCGCTTGAGCGCTTGTTCGGGTGAGCTGCCGGTTGCGCCGAGTTCGCCCGCGAGCACATACGCTGCGGCCATGGCGAGCGCTGATCCCTGCCCGGCGAGGAGCGATGGGCAGAAGGCGGCGTCGCCCACGAGTCCGACGCGGCCTTTCGACCAGCTTTCCATTCGAATCTGGCAGACCGGGTCGAAATACACCTCCGGGCAGGAATCCAGCGCGGCCAGAATTTGTGGGCACTCCCAGCCGAGACCGCCGAAGTGCGAGCGGAGCGCTTCTTTTTTCGCGGCGATATCGTGAAGATCGGTCAGCTGTCCGCGTTCGTCGGCGAAAACAAAAAGGAACAGCGTCCGATCGTTCCGCAGCGTCAGTCGGCCCACCTGTTTTCCTGGCACGCTGTAGTTGATGTAAATGTCCTCGTCGCGGTGCGGATAACCGACGACCTCGAAGGCGGCGACGGAGTAACCGAGAAACTCCTCGAACTGACCCTCGTTTCCAAGAGTTAGTTTTCGCACTGCGGAATGAAGACCGTCGGCGCCGATCACGAGATCGAAACGCCGGGAGGGCGCGTGCTCGAACGTGACCTCCACGCCGTCGGGCCGCTGGTCGATGCCGGTGATGCTATCGCCGAAGATCATTTCGCAATTCCCTTCAACCTTGCGGTAGATATCCCGCGCGAGATCGCTGCGGGCAATGGTCACGTAGCGACCCTGAGCCGTCTTCCGAAAAATATCCACGTCGAACCCTCCGATGCGCCGGCCTTGCGCGTTGACGATTCGCAGTTCCCTGATGTTATAACCGTCGCGCCGGATCTCGGGCAGGATGCCCATGCGTTCCGCGACATCGAAGCCGAGCCCCCAGAAATCGAGCGCGTAACCGCCGGTACGCAGTTGTGGCGCTCGCTCCACCAGCGTCGACTCTATCCCGTAAACCGAGAGCCAATACGCCAGCGTCGGGCCGGCGATGCCAATTCCGGATATGAGAACACACATGCCAAAAAGTATATCCGGATTCCGCGCGATGCCATCGAGTTGCCAGATGCGAGCTGGCGATAGACCGGACTGCTAGTCGGGCCGCAAAGATCGCCGAGGGTCATCAAAAAGGGACAGGCCGTACTACGGAGACTTTCAGATTTTCTCCCAAGCTCGTTCGGCGATGGGGTCGCGACCTTCGTCGAATTCGATGTGGTCGATGAGAGTCTCGATTGGTTTGCCGGTGAGGCCACTCTCCTGGATGCGCTGCGGGAGGACGTGGCTGCGTTCGTCGCGCCAGCCGAGCTTGGCGATGAAGCGGTTCCAGATGTGGCACTCTTCATCGGTGCGCGGGGTGCCGTGAGCGTGCGCCCAGGCCAGCACCGACTCGTCTGTCTCGCCGGCGAAGGTACGCATCTTGATCTCGGAATAGGGTACACCGAGGAAACGGCAGCAGCGGCCGTCGAGGGTAAATGGGTGCGGCTCGCCCAGGTTCTCCACATAGTCCTGCGGGAGCTGTCCCGCGGCGTGGAGTCGAATCTTATCCAGCATCCGCCCGAAATAAATCAGGCGCCCAACCTTATCGTAGCAACTGCGCAGACCGGGAATGTTTGGCATCAGCAAACATCGATCAGGGCTGGCGCGCTCGCCAGCTTTAGGGGCCGAGGAAGAGATTGGGGCAGAAGGTCACGGCTGTGAGCTGATCCCACTGGCGGAAAGCGCGTCCGAGGGCAGCTAAATTAAGGCAAGTGCTTTCGGGATGTGTCGGACCTGAATCGGCATGGCAAAAGAATGTAGGAACTGACCGCCCGAAGGTATAAATTGGGGTTATGGCAGAAGAAGAAAAGACCAGGACGCGTTTGGAAATCGCGCACGTGCTCTTCCTGGACATCGTCGGCTATTCCAAACTGCTGACCGACGAACAATCGGAAGCGCTTCAGGAGTTGAACCACGTCGTTCGCAACACTGAGGCGGCGCGCGAGGCCGAGGCGGCACGACAGCTTACCGTCCTGCCGACCGGCGATGGCGTCGCGATGGTTTTCACGGGGTCGGTGGAAGAGCCGGTCGAGTGCGCCCTGGAGATCAGTCGCGCTCTGCGCGCGCAGCCAACTCTGCCGGTGAGAATGGGAATCCACAGCGGCCCGGTCCATCAGGTGAAAGACGCAAACGGACGCGACAACATCGCCGGCGTAGGGATCAACATCGCGCAGCGAGTGATGGATTGCGGAGACGCCGGCCACATTCTGGTTAGCAAACGGGTCGCGGACGATCTGGGACAACACCGTCGCTGGCAGCCGTATCTTCATGAGCTGGGCGACGTGGAAGTGAAACACGGAATCGTTGTCTCGTTAGTTAATCTTTATGCGGACGCAATCGGCAATCCCTCGCCGCCGAAGCGAGTCGGCAAGGTGCACGCTGGCATTTTCCGCTCTCGAGCCGCGACGCGCCAAGGACTCTCTCCGCTCGCCAAGGCGATCTTTATTCTCGCCGTGCTCTTCATCACGTTTGCGATCGTGGCGATGATCTTCGCGCCCGCGATTGTGCGCACGCTCGACCGACGCAACGCGACGCCGACGCCTCAACCGAGCCCCACCGCATCCCTTTCGCTAGGCGACACGATCAAGAGCGCAATCCAAAAGGAAGTCACCGAAAAGTTGCAGCGCGATCTTCTTGGAAAGAAGAACGCGCAGGACAAGGTCGACGAAAAGAAATCGTCCCCGACGCCTGCTGCATCGTCGCACCCGTGAACATTTGCGAAGGTAGTCCGGGGAGAGCTCGGGCCGCCGGCGTTGCGTAATTCTACGGGGAGTATCTGCCACCGGTATTTAGTTGGCCGCCCGTATCCCTTCCGCCCCAGACAATCATTTCACTCCCAGTCCACACTGCCGTGTGCTGGTAGCGCGGATCAGGCGCACCGGTGGTAGTCATGGCAACCCAATTGCCTGTGGCTGGATTGTATTTGCCGCCACTATTTACGAAGTCGTTGTTGGCGTCGCGTCCGCCCCAGACGATCATTTCAGTCCCAGTCCACACTGCAGTGTGATAGGAGCGCCCATCAGGCGCATCGGTGGTAGTCGTCACAATCCAAATGTTCGTGCTCGGATTGTATTTGCCCCCATCATTGAAGATGGCGATCTCGCTGGCGCCACCCCAGACGATCATTTCAGTGCCAGTCCACACCGCCGTGTGCCAATACCGCTGATCAGGTGCGCCAGTGATGGTCGTGGCAACCCAACTGTCGGCGCTGGGATTGTATCTTCCTCCAGTGTTTATGGAGTTCGTGTCGCGATCATATCCACCCCAAACGATCATCTCACTGCCAGTCCAGACTGCGCTATGATAGACGCGCCCGTCAGGTGCTTGTCTGGTTGCAGTCGGAAGCCAACTATCTGTGCTCGGATTGTATCTCCCACCAGTCTTAACTTCCCTGTTTGTGGCTGCGTCCTCTCCGCCCCACACTATCATTTCAGTGCCACTCCACACTGCGCTCTGAAACCAGCGCTTAGTAGGCGCGCCGTTGGTGGTAGTGGCAACCCAACTGTCTGTGCTCGGATTGTATCTACCGCCAGTTTTCAGTTTGCCCGTATTGCCAAGTCCACCCCAGACAATCATTTCAGTGCCAGTCCACACCGCCGTGTGATTCGCGCGCGCAGTGGGCGCACGCACGGTGGTGGTTGCAATCCAACTGTCTGTGCTGGGATTATATCTGCCGCCGGTATTCAGGAAGCCGGGGCCGTTTCCGCCCCAGACGATCATTTCAGCGTTCAGGCGTTCGAGGCTGGCCTTGGGCCAGAGCTTGGCTGTGTCGTAGTAATCGCGGAACGCCGGCGTTGTTTTGGGCAGCTGGAGCCATTTCACCTTCCAGCGAGTGAAGATGTGCGCGTCGGGCTGCAAGGCCCCGGCATCGTCGAGTGTTCCGACGCGGACGAAGCGGAGATTCGGCCTGTGCCCGTAGTCGCTCCAGAGGGCGGTCTGACATTTGCGGCAGCGATAGATGTCGTGTGGCCCGTGCTCGCGCGGCACCGGCACGGCCACCGGCTTTCCGCGGATCAGCTTGATCGCCTGGGTCTCGATGACTGCGTTGATGACAAACGCGCTGCCCGTCAGCCGCTGGCAGTCATCGCAATGGCAGCAGTTAACGAACATCGGCTGGACGAGGAGTTGGTAGCGGATGGACCCGCAAGAGCAGCCGCCGGTGAGTTTTCTGGCCATGGTGATTCGTGTCTCAGACAGCCGCGAGCAGCAACCGAAAAGTTGGGAATGGCCGGCGTGAAGCACGACCCCATCGTGCGGACCGGCGTTTCTCCAGCCCGACCTCGTAAGCTGAGAAGCTGCTGTAACGGCTGCGCAGCAACGGCCGGGCCTTCCAATTGTAGGTTGCGTTGACCAGGCCCGAAAAGCGACAAAGGTCAGAGTTTGCCTTCAAGGATCTTCTTGAGCGATGAGCCGTCATCGTAGCGAATGTCGCTGATCTTCCAGCCATTGGCAGTTCGGCCGAGCATGTAGACGACTCGCGTTGGTTTACCAAAGTTCTTGAAGTTAACCGTCACGCGCGCTTCTCCGCCGGTCATTTCCGGCGCTGAAACGGAGAGGTCCTTGATTTCCATGTCCTGCGAATTGTAGAGCGGGTCACCGTCGAGGCGGCCGACTTCGCCCTTCGCCTCGCGCCGATCTCTCAGGTAAAGCGTCAGCAGCGCGGAGTCGAAATAGCGGCCCAGCAGGGCCGTGTCGTCGAGCGGGTCGTGTTTGGACCGATGTGCTTGATAAAGCTGCGCGACAAGATCTTTCGGTGACAGGTCTCCCGCGCTCGAGATCGCGGCAGTGAGAAGGCTAACGAGCAGGACGAGCAGTGAGCGCATGATTGCTTCTACGCGTGTCGTGGTCCAGCGCAAGCGCCGCCGACGGACTCCGAGGCCGGATTCGCGGGAGAGGTAATCGTTGGCAGGACGAAGGGCGATGCCTAAAGTAAGTGCATGAGCAAGGTTGGGAGCGAAAAACAGAGGCTGTCGGCGGAACAGCGTGACGAGTTGCTAAAAACCCTAAAGTCGCGTTTCGAGAAGAATATGAACCGCCACAAGGGTCTCGATTGGGTCAAGGTGAAGGCGAAGCTGGAGGCCAAGCCCGCAAAGCTGTGGTCACTCCATGAGATGGAAAGAACCGGCGGCGAACCGGACGTGGTAGGTCAGGATAAGAAGACGGGCGAATACGTCTTCTTCGATTGTTCAGCGCAAACTCCCAGTGACCGCGTAAGCCTTTGCTACGACGATGAGGCGCTGGAGGCGAGAAAAGAACACAAGCCCAAGGGTAGCGCTCTCGGCATGGCCGCGGCCATGGGTGTGGAACTCCTGACTGAGACGCAATATTTCGAGCTGCAGAAGCTGGGAGAATTCGATACGAAGAGATCGAGCTGGATAAAGACGCCCGCGGAAGTCAGAAAGCTTGGCGGTGCGCTTTATTGTGATCGCCGCTACGGCCGCGTCTTCGTGGGGCACAACGGCGCGGACTCCTACTATAGTGGCCGGGCTTTCCGTAGCTCGCTCAGGGTCTGACTTTTCGCGGATCGCCGGGTTTGAATGGGGAAAGGAAGCGGGCCGAGCGCATCAGACTCTTGGCCGGCCTTATCGCACAGCAAAGAACGGACAGGTGCGTCTGATTCCTCTCAACGGGTCGAAGCCTTGGCGCGGCAAGAACAGCCGCGGGGTTACGCGAGGTCGTAGCGATCGAGGTTCATCACCTTGTTCCAGGCCGCTACGAAGTCATGCACGAACTTACTCTGCGAGTCGGCACAGCCGTAAACTTCCGCCAGGGGGCGGAGCTGGGAGTTGGAGCCGAAGATGAGATCGACGCGTGTGCCGGTCCATTTCACCTTGCCGGTCTTGCGATCGCGGCCTTCGAAGAAGTCGGCGGCTTTCGAGACCGGCTGCCATTCTGTGCTCATGTCGAGCAGGTTTAGGAAGAAGTCGTTAGTCAGTGTTTCCGGGCGCTTGGTGAAGACACCATGTTGCGATTGGTCGGCGTTGGTCTTCAAGACGCGCATGCCGCCCACGAGCGCCGTCATCTCGGGTGCGGTCAGGGTCAGCAGTTGCGCTTTGTCGATCAGCAGCGCTTCGGCCGGGATGGTGTAGTTGGTCTTGAGGTAATTGCGGAAGCCGTCCGCAATCGGTTCGAGCGGTTCGAAGGCTTCGACGTCGGTCTGCTCCTGCGAGGCGTCCATCCGTCCCGGGGCGAAAGGAACCGATGACTTCGTGCCCGGCATTCTTCGCCGCTTTCTCCACGCCGGCGCACCCGCCGAGAACGATCAGATCGGCGAGCGAGACTTTCTTACCGCCGGTCGCTGAGCCATTGAACGCGCTCTGGATGCTCTCGAGAGTCTTGAGCAATTTGGCCAACTGAGCCGGCTGGTTGGCCGCCCAATCTTTTTGCGGTGCCAAACGGATGCGGGCGCCGTTTGCGCCGCCGCGCTTGTCGGATCCACGGAAGGTGGAAGCCGAGGCCCACGCGGTCGAGACCAGCTCCGAAATCGAGAGACCGGAAGCGAGGATCTTGCTCTTGAGGGATGCGATGTCCTGCGCATCGATCAGCGGGTGATCGACCGCCGGAATCGGATCCTGCCAGAGGAGTTCCTCCGCCGGAACTTCCGGTCCCAGATAACGTGCGCGCGGACCCATATCGCGGTGCGTGAGCTTGAACCAGGCGCGCGCAAACGCGTCGGCCAGCTGATCCGGATTCTCCATGAAACGCCGAGAGATCTTTTCGTAGACAGGGTCGACCCGCAGGGAGAAGTCGGTCGTGAGCATGGAAGGCGCGATTCGCTTATTCGGGTCGTGCGCGTGCGGTATCGTGCCGGCGCCGGCGCCGTTTTTCGCCTGCCACTGGTGCGCGCCGCCCGGGCTCTTCGTCAGTTCCCATTCGTAGCCAAAGAGGTTTTGGAAGAAACCGTTGCCCCACTGCGTGGGAGTGCTGGTCCAGGTGACTTCGAGGCCGCTGGTGATGGCGTCAGCGCCTTTGCCGGTGCCGAAGCTGTTCTTCCAGCCGAGGCCCTGCGCTTCGAGGCCGGCCGCTTCCGGCTCAGGCCCCACGTTGGTCGCGGGTGCGGCGCCGTGGGTCTTGCCAAAGCTATGGCCGCCGGCGATCAGCGCGACGGTTTCCTCGTCGTTCATGGCCATGCGCTTGAAGGTTTCGCGAATGTCGATCGCAGCGGCCGCCGGATCGGGATTGCCGTCCGGACCTTCGGGGTTGACGTAAATCAGACCCATCTGCACCGCCGCCAGCGGATTTTCCAAGTCGCGCGTATGTGTGACTTCGCTTTCGTCGTCCGATACGAGCACGCCGTGGCTTTCCTCGACGCCCGGCGAGCCCTTGGCGTAACGGATGTCGCCGCCCAGCCAGGTGGTTTCGCGGCCCCAATAGACATCGCGATCCGGCTCCCAGGTATCCTCCCGCCCGCCGGCGAAACCGAACGTCTTAAAGCCCATCGTCTCGAGCGCGACGTTGCCGGCGAGAATCATGAGGTCGGCCCACGAGATCTTGCGGCCATACTTCTGCTTGATCGGCCAGAGCAGGCGACGCGCTTTGTCCAGGCTCACGTTATCCGGCCAGCTATTGATCGGCGCGAATCGCTGCTGACCCCGGCCAGCGCCGCCGCGACCGTCACCGGTGCGATAGGTGCCGGCGCTGTGCCACGCCATTCGAATGAAGAGCCCGCCGTAATGCCCGAAGTCCGCCGGCCACCAGTCCTGCGAATCGGTCATCAGCGCCGCCAGATCTTTTTTCACCGCTGCGAGGTCGAGGCTCTTGAATTCTTTCGCGTAATTGAAATCCTCGCCCATGGGATCGGACTTGGCGGAATGCTGGTGCAGCAGTTCGACTCTCAACCGGTTTGGCCACCAGTCGAGATCGGTCGGGGCCCCCCCGGTGACGGTGGTGTGAGTGAAGGGGCACTTGGCTTCGGCGGATGTGTCGGTGCTCATTTGTGAATTTAAAACGATGCAAGTTTGGTTTCAATGATACGCGCGAGATCGGAGGAAAAATTGCGCAGGATGGGGATGTCACTGATCTGCGCCGGCCGTGCAGAGGGGCGAAACGGCGCGCCGCCGCCAGCAATAACAACGATGTGGATTTGCCCGGCAGCGGTCGACTCGTGAAAACAAAAAAGAAGGGTCGGAATAAGACGCTGGGATTTGTCACCCAGGCGGAACGAACACGACAGCTGGTCACGAAAGTAGGTTTTGACCGCTGTCTATCTGCCGGAATTTACTTGTTTTAAGGCGATAAGGATGACCACAATACAGTATGGCAAAAACGGGCAGTCCTGGAGGCAAAGCCGACCGGAAGGCATCATGCGTCGTGGGTCGCCAATCTTCGGCCGCGACTGAGCAGCACCGCAAAGCGAGAGCGGAGATATTTGGACGGCAAAGAGGCAGCTATCGAATTTTGTCGGCAACAGCGGATTAGATTGGAGAATACGGAACCGCTTTCGGCGAAAACAGAATCGACAAGACGGAAAGAAAAGAGCCTCTATGAAAACAGCATGCAGTTCTCGATTAGCCTTCCTCAATTCACGCGTCTTAATCGGCTTTGCTCTTTACGCGGCTGGCCTCGTTTTGGTCTTCGCTCCTATGAGCAGTACGGCCGGGGGAGACAACACCGCTGCGGAGCTGAGTCAATCGCTGCCAGCGCGCGCTCCAGGAAGGTGGAGAGTCACCGGCGACCTCGGAGTTCCACACGGCGGGCACACGGCGACGTTGCTGCAGAATGGTCAGGTCCTGGTGGCTGGCGGCGATTCCACCGGCGTGGGCGCAGAACTATACGATCCGGCAACCGGAATGTGGACGCCGACCGGCAGCATGGTCACTGCGCGGGGCTCCTATAAAACGGCGACGTTGCTACAGAACGGGAAGGTGTTGGTGGCCGGCGGCCAGAACGGCATCGAGTTAGCAAGCGCGGAATTGTACGATCCGGCAACTGGGATGTGGACGGTGACCGGCAGTATGCACGTCGTGCGCGCCACACACACGGCGACATTGCTACAGAATGGGCAGGTGTTGGTGGCCGGCGGTGACGCCATCAGTGGCACGAGCACGGAACTATACAATCCGGCAACTGGGATGTGGACGGTGACCGGCAGCATGGCCAATAGACGCTCCTTTGCCACCGCCACGTTGCTGCCGAACGGTCAGGTACTCGTGGCTGGTGGCTTCAGCGATGTGCTTATAGCAGGTGCAGAACTATACGATCCAGCGACCGGGGTGTGGACGGCGACCGGCGACCTTAACGTTCCACGCGATGGTCACACGGCGACGCTGCTGCAAAATGGGCAGGTGCTGGTGGCCGCTGGCCGAGGCGGCAGTGGTTACTTAGCAAGCGCGGAATTATACAATCCGGCGACCGGCACGTGGACGGCGACCGGCAATCTCATTACTGCACGCAGCGACTATCCGGCGGCGCTGCTGCCGAATGGGCAGGTGCTGGTGGCTGGCGGCACTGGCCAAATACCGAAGGCAGAACTGTACGATCCAGCAAGCGAGAGCTGGACGGCCACCGCTCCTCTTAAGCCACTGCGCGCTTCGCATACGGCGACGTTGCTGCGTAACGGCAGGGTACTCGTCTCAGGAGGACAGTGGTACGAAGTCCTTGCCAGCGCGCAACTCTACAAATCGGCGCCACAAGTGCTCGACATTGAATAGCGTGGCGTCGGTCAAAGGTAAGTTCGTTGTGCGGGAGTAAAGATCGCCCCGGAGGCACGCGCCGGAATGAGTGCCCGGCGGCCAGATGAAAATATCGACGAGCGATCCTTCTCTGTATAAGACTCGCAGGTAAGCGTGCTGTGACAGCTTCCATTGTCGAGCGGGTTGTCGATTTTAGCTGTGCGATCGTTGCTGGCGATGTTAGCGACCCGAGTGTCTGATATGTGAGCCATCTTTCCTCTCAGCAACGCTTCAAGCTGGCGTTCGGCAAGAGAAGACAATATCGGGCAAGAATGGGGTACTCTTTGCCAAGAGATGGTTGGCCGATCACGTTTCCTCTCCCTCTTGTTCGACCAGTTTGGTGAATGCAGGGATGTCGCTTTACCGAGTCTGCTGCCGTCATCGGCCTGAGTCTCGCGAAAAACCCGAACGTGACTTCGTTTCCCTGGTTGTCAAAGGCGCCGGCGACCATTTTACGACCCAGCGACGGGAACGCTATGCACGATCAAAGGCTGCCTCGCACCTCCCGGCACCTCCATTTATCTCACAACGTAGTGGCCGTGGACCCAGACCCTTTGACCGTTGCGCCGTGCCCAGTGGCCCGGGCGCCAGACGTAATAGGAACGACCAACGTAATAGCCAGGGCCCCGAGTATAGTATGGCCGATCTCCAATCTCGACCGTAACAGAGCCTGGATAGGCGCCATAACCAGGGCCGTACGGACCATAGCCCGCGTAACCGGGGCCGTACGCAGGATTATTGTAATAATCAGTGCATCCGCTTGCACCGAAGGCGACAGAAAGCAGAAGGAGCAGGCGAGCCAGCCATTTCTGTTTCGTTCCAGTCTTCGCGGCGACAGTCTTCGCCTCCGCGTGATCAACAATCGTTGTTTCCATATTTATCTTTGTCTTTCTTCGTGAGCATCAAGCACCACACCGAGGGGTGAATCCCTTACCCTGTCGCAAAAAGCCCTTCTTCTTCATTAACAGACTGTGGTCATACTGTCCACATTCAAAGAGAAACTGCGGAGGAAATAATCATGTTTCACCTAATTTGGTACATTCTTGTCGGTTTAGTCGCAGGCGTGATCGCGAAATCGGCGATGCACGCACACATGACCACTTTCTGGACGATCGTGCTTGGTATCGTCGGATCGATCATCGGCGGAGCAGTTACCCACATCTTTTCGCGTCCGACGAACGAACGATATCGCCGTGCCGGTCTAATTTTCTCCACACTCGGTGCGATTTTGGTCCTCTTCTTCTGCATCAAGCTGAAGATCCATTTCCCGCACGTCTGATACCGTGCTGTTCTAATCACTCAAGGCAAATGGCTTCTCGCAAATTCAAGGTTCGACTGTGCTAAAATAGTCAAGCTTTCCGGCCGCCTCGCGAATTACCTACCGCGCACCCATCCATTTCTTCGTCGTATCGAGTGGTGCGGCCGTCCTCGTCGCGCACTCGTAATTCACCCTTTTGTAGATTCGTTAGGTCGCCCGCGGGAGCGAGTAAGACTGGCCGTTTGCTCCAACAAGAAGCGCCGAGCCTTTGCCAAGAACCGCCCAGCGCCAGTATGACGGCAAAATATCTTCTCTCTATGAAACTCTATCTCAGATTCATGGCAGTCGCCATGACCGCGCTTCTTACAATCTGCGGAGCCAAAGCTCAAAGCGTCACCTTTGACTTCGACAACGCATCCCAATACGCCCCCTTGCCTATCGACCTTACGGTTGGCGGCATCACCGGTCATTTCAGCTCCGGTTCGTCTTTTTACAATTATTCCATTCAACGAGCCGATGTGCTCGGTTTCACTCCGCAAGGTTTTTCGGGGCTCTGTATTTTCCCGAGCACGATCTATCAGTCAGATCTGCTGGTTTCTTTCGATACCCAGCTAACGGCTGCTTCCATTCTTTACGCGCCGGAAGAATACGCCACTGACTCTTCCTGCACGATGAGAATGACCGCGTATCTGGGGACGATTTTTGTCGGGACAGCGACTTACCAGATCCCGATCCCCGGCACCTGGCCGAGCGGAACTCTGGCCTACAGTGGGACCGAGCCGTTTGACAACATCGTGATTCACTACGACGCGCCTCCCCCAACCGGCGGCGATTACGGTCCGATCTTCATGGCCGACAACCTCATCGTCACACCGATGGCCGGTTCCGGTCTGTCCTCAGTGGTTTCGCAAGTCAGCCACGGCAGCGCGGGGACTTTTTCCATCCCAATGCCGCTCACCGGGTCCTCCGGAGTGGAAGACCGCTGGGGCGGATCCAGGGGCAACTACACTATTGTGTTTACTTACACTGCCAGTCCGGTCGGGGCGACGGCCAGTGTGATGGCTCATGATCCGCCGACCGCCACGGGGGCGATCAGCAACGTTATGGTCAGCGGCGACGATTTGATCGTAAGCCTGACAAATGTCTCGGATCAACAGGTGCTGACTCTCATGGCCAGCGGCGGGAGCGTCAGTCCGGCGACCGTTCCAATCGGATTTCTCCTTGGAGATGTGGATGGCGACCGTTTAGTCGAAAAGACTGACGGAAGGGCGGTGCGGGCCCAATTCGGCCAACCGGTGACAGAAACCAACTTCCGAACAGATGTGACCACCAACGGATTGATCAACAACCAGGATGCCCGAAGGGTGAAGAACCAGCTGGGGGCGTCCCTTCCCTAACGAATGGAGAACGCATGCCCCCCGAAGGCCCTGATCAACTGCACCTCCGCGCTGCGGCGGGCTACATCGAGCTTGAAATGTTTGACCCTGGTCGCACCTGACATGGCAAAGATACGAGCGCTCTCTCCCAAAAAATGATAAGCAGTGCGTTCAGAGACCGGAGATGCTTTCGAAAGAAAACTGAATCAACAAGACAGAAAGAAAAGAACCTCCATTGAAAACAGAATGCACTTCTCGCTTAGCCTTCCTCAATCCCCGCGTGCTAATCGGCTTTGCTCTTTACGCGGCTGGCCTAGTTTTGGCCTTGGCCCCGATGAGCAGCGCGGCCGCGGGGGACAACGCTGACGCGGAGCTGAGTCAATCGGTGCCGGCGCAGGCGCCCGGTAGGTGGAAAGTCACCGGCGACCTCGGCACTGCACGGTACGGTCACACGGCGACGTTGCTGGCGAATGGGCAGGTGCTGGTGGCTGGCGGCTTCGACTTTGCCCGGTGTGTTACTTAGCAAGCGCGGAACTATACGATCCAGCGACGGGGATGTGGACGGCGACCGACAACCTTGCCACTGAACGCGGCACCCACACGGCGACGTTGCTGCCGAACGGGCAGGTGCTGGCGGCCGGCGGCGTCAGCGTCGGCAGTGCGCAGCACGATCACCACATACCGAGGGCAGAACTGTACGATCCAGCAAGCGGAAGCTGGACGCGCACCGACAACCTTCAACCCGGGCGCTATCTTCATACAGCGACGTTGCTGCACAATGGCAAGGTACTTGTCTCAGGAGGATACTCTGATGACGGCTTCCTTGCGCGCGCGGACTTATACAAATCGGCGCCATAAGCGCTCGACATTCAATAGCGCGCCGTCGGCGACAAAAAACACGCGAAGATCCGGAGGTAGTTTGGGTAGAAGCGGGGTGTCTTGGCAGGGGTCTGTCTTCACTTTTGAGACAAAGGAAGGCAAAGTCCGAGTGTCGGCGATCTCTTGCCAATGATCTTGACCAGCGCGCGCGCTTGCGACGACGGGCATCGAACTCGCCGTAGAAGAGGGGAAGAAAAAAGCTGCCGTAACGGATGCCGGAGCTAACGGCCGGCTTGGAAAGCCCGTTCGTTCTGTCGATCCGCTACGGCAAAGGCTGAAATGATTTGCGAGGCGGCTGCGTTGTCTTCGCCGGAGCCATGCGGATCTGGCAACCTGCAGCTTACCCATGCCGCGGCGTACAAGCTGCGGACTGCGTGCCCTGCTTTTTCAAAAAGGCCGGCGTCTTATCGCGGGAGCTCGGCCGGACCGTACCATGCGGACGTCGGGCGGGGCGATTCGTCGGACGACATCTCCCAGTTGGTGATCCAGAACTGCGTTCCCCAATCGAAATGCCACCATTCATAGGGATAATTAGCAAAGCCCGCCTCGCGCATCATCCAGTAGAGCAACCGTCGGTTTCGTAGCGCCTCCACGTAGCTGAGCCCAACCTCTTTTTTCTCGATCGCGTGCCCGGCACACAGCTTCTCGAAATGCCCCGTATGGCTCACATCGTCGGGATCGTCGAACACGCTTCCCATGAAAAGGAATTCTCCCGTCTTGCGGATGCGCAACGTCAAGTCCACGGCTCCGCCCGTGATATGGGTTGGCCAGGTGCGCGAATCCGAATGATCGAATTCACGCGGATCGGAACAGTATTCCCCGGCAAACGCAACACAGTTCGCTTCGGTCGGATCGTCGAGGCTTTCTTTTCCCTTCTCGACGAAGAAATCCCAAAGCTCCTTCTGTAGGGCAAGGGGACGATACCCATTCAGCACAAAGAGTTCGACCCCCCATGGCAGGAGCCGCTCGTTTGCTTCGCTCAGCCGCTCCACGACCGAACGGCGACAGAAGACCCGCGCCGAGGCGGACGCAAAACTCCGGTGGTAGGGAGCGTTCAAGCCGTCGGTGCGCGCGTAGTATCCGTGGGCCGCTATGCTCCATTCTATCGGGTCGACCAGAGCTTCACTGCTCCGAGGATCGCTCAAGTCCACGGGAACATTCTCGTAGTCGAGCGCGGTCGGTGGATGTGCATGCCACGGAATCGGCCTGTCTCGCAAATCAGACTTCATTAAAACACTCCCCGAAAATGCAACAGCGCAAAGGAATACTTCATCATAATTTCGAAAGCGCTCAAGCAAAGCACGGCACGCACTCGCCACGGCGAGCAAGCTGCATGACGCGCCCTGCCAACGAGACGACCATTGCGGTGTCATTTAATATGAGGCAATTCGGCCGCGGGCGTGCCTGGTTAAATTGTTGATGTTCCAAGTCCCCTTTGCTACACTCGTCGGTCTTTTCCAACCTCAACCTCATTTACCCGCCCCAATGAAAACAGCACACTCACCATCCTTGTCTCGCTTTAACTTTTTGCCGCGTTTGCTCTTGATTGGATTGATTGCAGCCGCGGCAAGAACGCTTCCGGCACAGTCGTTGCGCAATGCTCCGGCACCGTATCCAAACTCCGTGACTTCCCGGTTCTGGGCAATCACCGGCAGCATGCAAACGGCGCGGTTACTTCACACCGCAACCACGCTTCAAGACGGAAAAGTGCTTGTCGCTGGCGGCTACGCAAGCGGAGCTGGAATGACCAGCTGCGAGCTTTATGACCCTGCTACTGGCCTCTGGTCGGCCACTGGCAGTCTCGATTCACCCCGCTTCTACCACACGGCAACGCTGCTTCTGGACGGCAGGGTGCTGGTGACGGGCGGCTTTACCAACCCGTATCTAGTCTACGCCAGTTGCGAGCTCTACAACCCGGCGACGGGACAATGGAATGCGACCGGCAGCATGCTGAATGCGCGCTACCTCCACACCGCCACTCTCTTGCCTAATGGGACAGTGCTTGCGGCCGGTGGCTTTGGTGACATTGGCGGTGAAATCTCATCCTGCGAACTGTATGACCCGGCAACCGGCACTTGGACAGCCACGGGCGACATGCATTTTAGCCGCGAGGGACACACCGCTACTTTACTTGGTAACAGCCGTGTATTAGCCGCTGGCGGCACAGGAGGCCCCACCGGCGGTATTCTGGCGTCGGCTGAGATTTACGACATGGCCAGAGGCAGATGGCGAGTCACAGGCAGCCTCCAACACGCTCGTGACTCGCATCAGGCAACACTTCTTCCTGACGGTACGGTCCTCACCGAGGGGGGACTTGACTTCAACGACTATGGGATTGCCAGCGCCGAGCTTTACGACCCTCGCACAGGTAACTGGTCTGAAACCGGAAGCCTGACGCATGGCCGCAGCTCCCATACGGCTACTTTGCTCCGGAACGGTCGCGTTCTCGTGGCCGGGGGACAAACCGATGTCGACATTCTCGCGATGTACAGAATCGTACAGACCCCAGGGCGACGCACCTGGAGTTCGGCTGGACCCCTTAATGTGGCGCGGACTACTTGCGCTGCGGCGCTTTTGGGAGACAGGGAGAGTTCTGGTCAGCGGCGGGCTTGGTGACAGCACGCTCTCGAGCACCGAGCTGTTTGACCGGACGCCATAGCGCGTCGAAATGTGGCGCTAAGCAGCCAACGGCCGGAAACCGAAATTTCATGGGCCTGTGTGGGTGGGGTCGCAAATCTTCGCATCCATTTTCATTATCGTGAGTGGCCTTTACGTGTTTCTAAAAGGCTACACTTGGGGCGCGTTGTCCCCCTCCTGGGGCAAAATTCATATGTTACAAATTGTAGTCGGCGGCGCTCTTCTCTTGGTGGTTGGAGTTCATTTTTCCCGGTGGAAATCCTAGTTGCGTGGGGAGCACTAGCAGGCATTCGGCACCCGCATCTTATTCTAGGTCAGACGCCTGCGACTTTCGCCGCAACAACCTTCGAGTGTTTAGTTTGTTTCGCCATTCAGATCTTGAACCATCTGTGTCCGGACAGGGATCGGTCCTCACTTTTGACACAACAGGAGGCAAAGTCGACGTTGCTGCCGAATGGGCAGGTGCTGGTCGCCGGCGGTTACAATGGTTACTATCAGATTTACCTGGCAACTGCTGAACTATACGATCCGGCGACTGGGACGTGGGCAGCGACCGGCAGCATGGCCACTGGACGCTACCTACACACGGCGACGTTGCTGCCGAATGGGCAGGTGCTGGTAACCGGCGGCTTCAACTACGACGCCGGTGGCTCGTTAGCAAGCGCGGAACTCTACGATCCGATGACTGGGGTATGGACGACGACCAGCAGCATGGCCACCGCACGGTACTCGCACACGGCGACGTTGCTGCCAAACGGGCAGGTGCTGGTGGCCGGCGGCAACCCCGGCCCCGACTTAGCAAGCGCGGAACTCTACGATCCGATGACTGGGGTATGGACGACGACCGGCAGCATGGCCACTGGACGCACCGATCACACGGCGACGTTGCTGCCGAACGGGCAGGTGCTGGTGGCCGGCGGCGCCCGCCCTGGCATCATCTTAGCAAGCGCGGAACTCTACGATCCTGCGACTGGGGTGTGGACAGCGACCGGCAGCATGGCAAATGCACGCTACTGGCACACGGCGACGTTGCTGCCGAACGGGCAGGTGCTGGTGGCTGGCGGAGACGAGTTCCCCGACCCCCCAATAGCGAGGTCAGAACTGTACGATCCGGCGACCGGGAGCTGGATGGCCACTGCCAGGCTTCTCCCCGGGCGCAATAGGCATACAGCGACGTTGCTGCGTAACGGCACGGTACTTGTCTCAGGAGGGGTCTCCCGCGGCAACGACACGATTGCGCTCGCGGACCTCTACAAATCGGCCCCAGAAGTGCTCGAGATTCAATAGCGCGGCATGGGTCGAGCGTAAGTTCGTCGGTCTGCGGTCTACTCGCCGATGATCTTTACCAGCGCGCGCTTGCGACGACGGCCGTCGAATTCGCCGTAGAAGATTTGTTCCCACGGTCCGAGATCGAGTTTGCCTTTGGTAATGGCGACGACGACTTCGCGGCCCATGATCTGGCGCTTGAGGTGTGCGTCGGCATTATCCTCCCCGGTGCGATTGTGCTGGTAGGCGCTGGTCGGCGCGTGCGGCGCCAACTTTTCCAGCCAGACTTCGTAGTCGTGATGAAGCCCGCTCTCGTCGTCGTTGATGAAGACCGACGCGGTGATGTGCATGGCGTTGACCAAACAGAGGCCTTCGCGCACGCCGCTTTTACCAACGAGTTCCTCGATCTTTGGCGTGATGTTGATGAACCCGCGCCGGCCGGAAACTTCAAACCAGAGATATTCGGTGAGCGATTTCATGTGGTCACAACCATGCGACCCCGCGCAGGCGAACCCAACGGCTTTTAGTAGTGCTGGCCCACGTACTCCCACATTTGGTGGTGCCAGTAAGGCCATTCGTGCCCGCCTAACGGGCCCCAGTCGTCCAGATGATGGGCAATGCCGCGGTTCGCCAGGATCCCGGACATGTAGTAGGTCGGCCCGCTGTTTTCCCACGGGCCACAGCCGGTCGCGAGCCGGATGTCGCAACTCCCATACTGCTGCAGAAACCAGGGGTCACTCATGTTGGCCATGTAGTCGACCGGGTTATTGAAATAGAAGTTGTCGTCGTACATTCCGTCCATCGAATCCCGCATGTCATAGACGCCCGAGAGCGCGTAGCACCGTTTCACATGATCGGGATGCTTGAAGAGGGTGTTGGCCGCGTGATAGGCGCCGAGCGATGCGCCGTAGGTGGTAATCGGGATGCCGGGCGTCTGGCACATGGAGTCGATGAACGGGAAGACTTCGCTCGCCACGTAGTCATCGTATTGCGCCTGCATCCAACTGCGATGGAAGGGGTGCGCGCCCTTGTTTTGGAACGAATCGTTGTTCACGCCGTTGATGGAGAAGACGCGGATTCGCCCCTCTTCCAGGTACGGGCCGAGGGCGCCGATCATGCCCTGACCTTCCTGCTCCCATTCGTCGCCGCCACTTGTCGGAAAGGCGAGGATGGGCAGACCGTAATGGCCATAAACGACGACGCCCATGTCGCGATTGAGACGGTGAGAGTACCAGCGGTGATATTCACGATGCATGGCCTGCGAGAATAGCGGGTTGACGGTCGGGCTCAAGCCCTGTTTAACCATCGCGCTCACCGCACGTCTTGGCCGGAGCAAGGACGGCCGGGACTGCCTCATCCGGTTGCACGGATTGAAGTCTTAGCGACCCCGGGGATCGACACACTCACCGCAGCAAATTCTCCGGGAAATGTGCCTTCTGTTCCCGGAGGAGAATGCGCTGCTGACGCCGCCGTAAGGCCGCGCCCGGTTTCGCCGGATCCCAGCGTTTCGGGTTCGGCAGCACCGCCGCCAGTAAGGCTGATTGCTCCCGCGTGAGACCGCGCGCCCTGACGCCGAAATAGTGCTGCGCCGCGGCTTCCACCCCGTAGATCCCGCGTCCCATCTCGATCACGTTCGCATACAGCTCGAGGATGCGTCGCTTCGGCAGCAACGCCTCCATCCAGATGGTGTAGTAGGATTCCAAACCTTTCCTGATCCAGGAGCGCCCCTGCCAAAGAAAGATCGAGCGGGCGCACTGATTCGTGATCGTGGAAGCGCCCCGCACCGGTTTCCCTGTCCGCTTCGCTTTCTGCAGTGCGAGATCCATCTCCTTCCAGTCGAAGCCATCGTGCTGGAAGAAACGCTGATCCTCCGAAATCCAGAGATGTTTCAGGAACATCTCGGGCATCTCCGACAGATCGATCCAGCGATAGCGGAGCGGCACCGTCGGTTCGCGCGAAAAAACCGCGCCTCCCTGCTCGAGCAACATCGGCAGCGTTCGCGGCGGGTTGATAAATCGAACCGCCGCCACCTGCAGCGCCGGGATGAAGAGCAGAACGGCGAGCGAAATCAGGAGCCCCTTCCAGCGGCGGGCCGCTCGCGGTTTCTTTGCTCCCGGCCATTTCTTGGTTCCTGCCATTCGCTGCGGTTGTTATGCGCGGGCGCAGGCGTTGACAACATTCTTCCGCGGCTCTCACTGTTTCCAGGCGGCTCAAACGAGACGAGATTGTTTACCTTTGGGCGGGGAGAGGCGATGTTAGAGGGGACCGGGGATGAGGCCGGGAAGGAGAGAAAAAATTATGGCACGAGTGATTCGTTTTCATCAGACCGGGGGACCGGAAGTCTTGCGTATCGACGAGGTGGAAGTGCCGGCGCCGAAGAAGGGCGAGGTACGGATCGCGGTCAAGGCGCTGGGCTTGAACCGGGCCGAGGCCATGTTTCGCGCCGGGCAATACCTGGAGCAGCCGAAGTGTCCCGCCCGCCTTGGCTATGAGGCATCGGGCACGGTCGAGTCGTTAGGCGAGGGAGTGGAAGGGCTGCAGATCGGCGACGCGGTCAGCACGATTCCGGGATTTTCCATGAATGATTACGGGGTTTACGGCGAGGTGGCGCTGGTGCCGGCGCGGGTGGTGGCGAAGCATCCGGCTTCGCTCACCTGGGAAGAAGCCGCGGCGATCTGGATGCAATTCGCCACCGCCTATGGCGCGCTGGTCGAGATCGGCAAACTTAAAAAGCGCGACACGATCCTGATCCCGGCGGCCTCCAGCAGCGTGGGCCTGGCCGCGATCCAGATTGCCAACCGGATTGGAGCGAAGCCGGTCGCCTTGACGCGCACGAGCGAGAAACGCCAGGCCCTGATCGAGGCCGGCGCGGCACATGTCATCGCGACGGAAGAGGAAGACCTGGTCGCGGAAGTGATGAAGTTCACTCGCAAAAAAGGCGCGCGGATCGTGTTCGATCCGGTAGGGGGGCCGACGCTGGTGAAGCTGGCCGCGGCGACCCGGGAACGCGGAATCATTTTTCAATATGGTGCGCTCAGCAGCGAGCCGACGCCGTTGCCCTTAATGGATGTGCTCGGCAAATCGCTAACCGTGCGCGGCTACCTGCTCTTCGAGATCACAGGCAACCCGCGGAAGCTCGAAAAAGCGAAGCGGTTCATCATCGACGGCTTGGCCGCGGGGGAGTTAAAGCCGATTATCGCCAGGACGTTCTCCGGTCTCGAGCAGATGGTGGAGGCGCACCGTTACCTGGAAAGCAATCAGCAGATCGGCAAAATCGTGGTCACGCTCTAAGCACGCGTCAGCCGCCAGGGTGAATGCCTCGAGATCCACGCCGAGTAAAAGACTAACGTCGTCGAGCAACCTGAAGC